>CAVWCE010000010.1:0-76177 GCA_963753275.1 uncultured Alphaproteobacteria bacterium
CGCGCCGGATGCACTTGGTTGAGCAGCGGGCAGCCGGCGCGCAGGCGTCCGATGTTGTCGGCGATCACCGCGAAGCGCCGCTCCATCAGGGCCTTCGGTCCAGCCGGAGCAATGCGGCGTCATGACCACGTTGTCGAGCGCGTGGAAGGGGATGGCGCGACTGGTCGCAGGGTCGCTATTGCCGTGGCTCGGGATAACGATACCAGGTGTCGAGCACGGCGCCGCCGATCCGCTCCGCTTGGATAGGGCCGCGTACAGCGCGTCCTCGTCGACGATCGGCCCGCGCGCGACGTTGATCAGCACGGCATCGGGCTTCATCCGCGCGAGCTGCGGACTTGCCGATCATGCCGCGCGTCGCCTCGTTGAGCGGGCAGGCGACCCACCACGAAATCGGCGTTCTCGAGGAAGAGTCCGCAGATCTCTCCGACACCCCCAGCCAGTCCGGCGGCGGCTCGAACCCCTCGCGGCGGCTGGCGGGCGATGGCCATGACCCGCATGCCGCACGCTTTCGCCCGCTTTCGCAATCGCTTGCCCGATGTGGCCGTAGCCGATCGTTCCGACCGTCTTACCGGCGAGCTCCGGCCGGACCGGCGCCGCAAGCCGCGGGCTCTCCGCCCAGCTGCCCGCCTTGAACCGCTCTCGCTCCGCCCGGCGAGATCCACGACGTGACGTGGAGCATTGCCGCGAGCACGTACTCGCTGATCCCGATCTCATGCTCGAAGGCGTTGCAGACCTCGGCAGCCGTCCGGCACGGCCCTGAGGTCGACCGCGTTGAGCCCGGCGGCGGGAAGGTGGAATAGGTGGAAGCTGGGAGCGGGCGGCAGGCGGCGATCGAACTCGATCGTGACCAGAACCTCGGCCTCGGCGAAGGCGACCGCCGGCCCTTCGCCGTCCGCGAGATCGAGGAGGTCGACCTTGGTGCCGAAGTGCCGGCGCGGATGTCGGCTCCCTGGCGCGCAACCGCGCCATTCAGGACAACTCTCATGGGCTCCATCCGTCGGGTTCCGCGCGAATGTGCCGCAATTCGGCTCTGCCGTCGATCCCTTTGTCGGCCGGGTCTTGACGGGCTCTCCGCGCCGGCGCAGGTGCGGGGCATGGCCGCCGGTACCTCGATCGAGAACTGGTCGGCGGGCGCTCGCGCGATCCGGCGACCCGACGCCCTGCGCATCGCCGGTCCGGCGGATCGCGATCGAGCCCTCGTTGGACGGCGGCGAGGCGGCCCTCATCAAGCCGCTCGGGCTCGGCCCGCGCCTCGCGCTCGTGGGCGACCCCAACACCTGCGATGCGCTCGGCCGCCGGGTCGCGCGGGCGCTCGCGGGATCGCGACGGTAGATGCGGTCGTGGTCGAGGCGCCGCAGGCCGACCTCGCCACGGTTCGGAGCTGGCGGCGCGCGCGCGCGTCGCGGACGGCCTGATCGCGGTCGGCTCCGGCACGATCAACGACCTGTGCCAAGTAGTGGCGGCTTCCGCGCGGCCGCCGCAGGCCGTGTTCGCCACCGCCCCGTCGATGAACGGCTACACGTCCGTGAGCGCGTCGCTCGCCGAGGCGGCTCAAGCCATCGATGCCGGGCGGCCACCGGTCGGCGCGTTCTTCGATCTCGCGTGTCCTCGCGGCGGCGCCCACCCGCCTGATCCGTGCGGGCCTCGGTGACTCGATCTGTCGGCCCACCGCGCAGGCCGACTGGCTGCTCGGCACATCTGCTCGATGCAACGCCTACGGCGAGACGCCCTCACACTCCTCAGACCGGGGACGAGGAGGCGTTGATCTCGCAGCCCCGGCGCTCGTCGCGGGCGACCTCCAGGTGATGCGAAGCCTGACCCGGCACGCTGGTCCTGGCCGGGCTCGGCATGAGATCGTCGGTGGCAGCTACCCGGCGAGCCAGGGCGAACACCTGATCAGCCACTACCTCGACATGATGGCCGGCGACCCCATCCGCGCAGCCTGCACGGCGAGCAGGTCGGCGTGGCGACCCTCTCGGTCAGCCGCCTGCAGCTCGCGCTGCTCGGCGCCGAGCGGGCGCCGCTCCTGCGGCCGACCCGGATCGACGAGGCGGCGCTGCTGCGCCGCTTCGGCCCCGACCTCGGCCGCCGGTGCCTGGCCAAGATCAAAGCCAAGGCGCTCGATCGGGCCGCGGCCGAGCACCTGAACGCGAAGGACTTCGCGGCCAATTGGGCGGACGTCACCGGACGGGTCCGGCAGGCGATGCTGGCGACCTCGCGGCTAACGCGGCGTTGATGGCCGCCGGTGGGCCGACCACCGCCGCCGACCTCGGCCTGGCGCCAGGACCTACCGGACGCGCTCCGCCACGCCCGCGAGATCCGCAACCGCTTCACGATCCTCGACCTCGCCGCCGACGCCGGCCTGTTGAAATCCTAGACGTCGCGATCGTTGTGCAATTGCGAACAGTTGAGCGCAAACCAAACAATCAGCACCCGCCCGCGCTGGTTTGACCCTGAGGACCTCGGAGCCCGGCTTGAGCAGCGCCTGCAGCTCGCGCCATTCGCGCGCGCGGACCGCTGTCTCCTGCGTCGACCGTCTCGCCGGCGATCATGCCGGCGCACGACATCCAGGGCCTCGCGCGAGAGCTGCGCGCCGCCGAAGCGGTAGTCGTGAAGGCCTCGAAGGTGAGCGGCACCCAGCGCCGGAAGACGTCGAACATCGCGTCCGCGTAGACGCGGATCTCGTACTGCGCGTGCGGGTCGGCGCGCAGCGCAGGAAGTGCATCAGGTTGTGCAGGTCGGTCTTCCAGTACCACTGCGTGTAGAAGTTCAGCGTCAGGTTCATGCGCGCGAGCTCGCGCGCGAGGCCCGGGGCGCTCCGGGTCGAGCGGCTGCCCCGGCGCGTCTCGTTGAGCAGCTCTTCGTAGTGCGCGTAGGCGGCGCTCCGCGTCGTGCGCGCAGCAGCTCCTATACGCGCCGCCGCCTCCGCGCCGCCGAGCACGTCGCCGCGGCCTTGGCGGTTGCGGTCGACTGCGCCGAGAGATGCTCCGGCGCGGGAATGTAGAACTCGTGGTCGAGGATCGAGTAGCGCGCCGAGTACTCGTTGACGTTCGCGGTGCGATGGCGGATCCACTGGCGCGCGACGAAGATCGGCAGCTTCACGTGCAGCTTGATCTCGCACATCTCGAACGGCGAGGTGTGCCGTGCCGCATCAGGTAGTTGATCAGCCCGCGTCGTCGCGCGACCGGCTTGGTACCGCGCCGTAGGACACGCGCGCGGCCTGCACTATCGCGTCGTCGTCGCCCATGTAGTCGACCACGCGCACGAAGCCGTGGTCGAGCACCGGGAGCGGCGGTACAGGATCTCCTCGAGCGCCGGCACCGTCGCGCGGCGCGTCGGCGTCGACTCGCGCGCGCTGCGCGTCGATCTCCTGCTCCTGCTCGGCACTCAGGCTCATGGGCCACCTCGCTGGTTGCGCGCCAGATCTTAAACCCTAGCGCGCTCAGGGTCGACGTGGTGCTTGCGCCAGGGCACGGGCCTGCTCTCGCGCTCCATAGGATCACCCGACCCGGCTGTGAAACCGCTTGCGTCGCCGCCGGAAGGCCGAGCATGTTGCCGATTTCAGATCGGGGAGACGGGAAGTGCGAGGCTGGTTTCATTTCGCCTACGCCGCGCTGGCGGTCTCGTTCACCGGGGGCCTTGCGAGACAGGTCACGCCGAACCGGTGCGGATCGCCCATACCGTCTGGGTCGGTTTCGGCCCTCTGTTCATTGCCCAGGAGAAAGGCTTCTTCGCCAGGGAAGGCGTCGAGGTCGAGTTGATCCGGATCGAGGAGGATACCGCCACCTCGCCGGCCTGTACGGCGGCCAGATCGACGCTGTCGCGGCGGCGATCCAGGATACGGCGGCATCCTACGAGCCGGATGAGGAGGCTCTCGTCGTGCGTGCTCATGCTGGACAACTCGCGCGGCGCCGACGGAATCCTGGCAACCAGGGACATCCGGACCATCGCGGACCTCAAGGGCAGATCGGTAGCCGTCGTGCACGGGAGCGTCTCGCAGTTCTACCTCAGCGTCCTGCTCCAGGAAGCCGGCCTCACGCGAGGCGGACCTCGAAATCGTGGACCTGTCCGCGGAAGAGGCGGCCGAAGCCTTCCTGATGCAGGAGGTCGATGCCGCAGTGACGTGGGAGCCCTGGCTCAGTCAAGGGCGGAACATCGAGCATGGCCATCTGCTGACCGACACCTCGGAACGCCCCGGGCTGCTCGTCGACGGGCTGGTCACCAGGGCCGGCATCTTCGCGGACCGCAAGGAGGAGTTCCGGGCCGTCGCCCGCGCCTGGGATGCGGCGGTGGGCTATTTCGACGAGCCATCCTGACGAGGCCAACCGGATCATGGCGCGCAGCATCGGCGGCTGGCTCGAGGATCCGGCCGTCGTCGCCGAGATCCTCAGGCGGTGGCGCTACTACGACGCGGAAGAGAACCGGGAATACTTCGGCACCCCCGACCGGCCGGGCCAGATCTACCAGACGGCGCGATATGCGATCGACGTCTGGGCGAGCGTCGGGATGCTGAAGATGACGCTGTCGCCGGCGGACGTCATCGCCCACGGATCTGGGACGAGTAGGAGGCCCGGCTCCTTAATCGCCCGGTCTGAATCGAAGGAATTTGAAGCGATGGACATCAGGCGTCTGACTCGTAGGCATAGTAGCGGCCTTCTGGATGACTGCGGGCCTCGTCGGCGCGGCCCACGCCGAGCCGCTGCGGATCTTCTACTTCATCTGGGTGGGCTACGGGCCGCTGTTCCTCGCTCAGGAGAAGGGCTTCTTCGCCAAGGAAGGCGTCGAGGTCGAGTTGATCAACATCGATGTCCATGCCGCCGCCTTCGGCGGACTGTTCGCGGGCCAGGTCGATGCGATGGCGGGCGCCTTGCTGGATGCTCCGGCGTTCTCCGAGCCGGACGAGACCTTTGGTGTGCGCGCTGGCGATGATGAATCACAAGGCGCCGACGGGATCGTAGCCAGCAAGGACATTCAATCCATCGCCGACCTGAAGGGCAGGTCGGTGGCGGTCCTGCGCGGCGGCGTGCAGCAGTTTTACCTGAACGTCCTGCTCAAGGAAGCCGGCCTCAGCGAGGCCGACATCGAGGTCGTGGATCTCACCCCCGAGGATGCTGGACAGGCCTTCTTGTTGCAGGAGGTGGATGCCGCGGTGACCTATGAGCCCTGGCTGACGCAGGGGAAGGAAGCCGCGCACGGCCACCTGCTGACCGATACCTCGGAGCAGCCGGGGCTGATCGTCGACTGCCTGATGGCCACGGCCGGCGTCTTCGAGAGCGCAAGAACGAGTTCCAGGCGCTCGCCCGCGCCTGGGATGCGGCCGTGAGCTACGTCGAGGCCCATCCCGATGAAGCCAACGAGATCATGGCCCGCACATCTGGGTGGCGGGCTCGAAGATCCGGCGGCCTTCGCGGAAACCCTGAAAGGTGTCGGCTTCTACGACGCCGAGAGAAATCGGGAATATTTCGGCACACGTGAGAAACCCGGCCAGCTCTATCGGACGATGCAGAAGGCGATCGACGTCTGGTCGGAGCTCGGGGTGCTGAAGGTGAAGGTGACGCCGGCCGATGTGATCGCGCATGGGATTTTCGACGAGTAGCCAGGCCGAAGCTCGTCGGACCGATCTGGATTTGAGAGGAGTCGAGCAATGAGAATTAGCGTCGCATCGTCAGCATAGTAGCGGCCGTCTGCGTCACGGCCGGCCTCGTCGGCGCGGCGCAGGCCGAGCCGCTGCGGATCTCTCTACTTCATCTGGGTCGGCAACGGGCCGTTCTTCGTCGCGCAGGAGAAGGGCTTGTTCGCCCAGGAGGGCGTCGAGGTCGAGCTGATCAACATCGAGGATCACGCCGCCGCCTTCGGGGGCCTTTTCGCCGGCCAGGTCGATGCTGTCCAAGGCGCCATGCCGGATGCGCCGACGTTCGCGCAACCGGATGAAGAACCGCTGGTGTGCGTGCTCGCGCTTGACGAGTTCCGCGGCGGCGATGGCGTCCTCGCGACCAAGGACATTCAGACCGTCGCCGATCTCAGGGGCAAGTCGGTCGCGGTCCTCCCGGGCAGCATAGGCGCACTTCTACTTGATCGTGCTGCTCAAGGAAGCCGGCCTCAGCGAAGCCGATATCGAGGTCGTGGACCTTTCCGCCGAGGATGCCGGCGAAGCCTTCTCGTTGCAGGAGGTCGACGCCGCGGTGACCAACGATCCCTTCCTGACGCCAGGCCAGGAATGCCGAGCATGGCCATGTCCTGACCGACACCACGGAGCAACCGGCTTGCTCGTCGATTGCCTGATGACCAGGGCGGACGTGTTCAACGACCGCAAGGACGACTTCCGGGCGCTGGCCCGCGCCTGGGATGCGGCCGTGCGCTATGTCGAGGCTCATCCCGATGAGGCCAACGAGATCATGGCCCGCCATCTGGGCGGCGGGCTCGAAGATCCGGCGGCCTTCGGGGAAACCCTGAAAGGCGTGGGCTTCTACGACGCCGAGAGAAATCGAGAATACTTCGGCACGCCCGACCAACCCGGGCCGATCTACGAAACCATGCAACAGGCCATCGACGTCTGGTCGAGCATCGGGATGCTGAAAATGGAGGTTTCGCCCGCCGACGTGATCAGGCACGGCATCTGGGACGAGTAGCGCGGCGGAGGCGAGGACATGAACCTGCGAGAATGCGACTTGCCGGCATCGTCACCGCTCTCTTGGTGACCGCGGGCGCCAGCCAGGCGGCCCAGGCCGAGCCGCTGCGGATCGGCTATCTGACCTGGGTCGGGCTCGGGCCGCTGTTCGTCGCCAAGGAGAAGGGCCTGTTCGCCAAGGAAGGGGTCGAGGTCGAGCTGATCAACATGGCGATTCATGAAGCCATGTACGCCGGGCTGTTCGCCGGGCAGATCGACGTGATCGACGCCACGGTCGACGACATGCTGCCCAATTTCGACCCGGAGCAGCCCTATGCCTGCGTGTTCACCCTGACCGAGTCGCTCGGCGCCGACGGCATCGTCGCCAACAACGACATCCAGTCGATCGCCGATCTCAAGGGCAAGACGGTGGCGTTCGCCGAGCGGACCGTGTCGCAGTTCTTCTGAACGTCCTGCTCAAGGAGGCCGGTCTCAGCCAGGCGGACATCGAGCACGTCGAGATGAGCGCCGACGATGCCGGCAACGCCTTTCTGATGCAGGAGGTCGATGCCGCGGTGACCTGGGAGCCGTGGCTCACGCAGGGCAAGCAGTCCGCGCACGGGCATCTGCTCGCCGACACCTCCGAGCGAGCCGGGCCTGGTCGTCGATTGCCTGGTCGACCACGGCCGATGTCCTCGACGACCGCCTGGCGGAGTTCCGGGCGCTGGCGCGCGCCTGGGATGCGGCGCTGGCCTACGTCGAGGCCCATCCCGACGAGGCCAACGAGATCATGGCGCGCAACGTCGGCGGCTGGCTCGAGGACCCCGCGGTGTTCGCCGAGACCCTGAAGGGCGTCCGGTTCTACGATTCGGCGAGAAACCGGGAGTACTTCGGCACGCCGGACGACCCCGGTCAGATCTACCAGACCGCGCAATACGGCATCGACGTCTGGTCGAGCCTCGGCGCGCTCGATGTCGCGCTGACGCCTGCCGACGTGATCAGGCACGACATCTGGGCCGAATAGGCGTATCGTGACGTCGGTCGAGGATCGATGGCTGCGGCGGGGGTCTCTGGTCAGGTAAGATCCATGTGGCGGCGGATGGGCGTACGCGGGCGGTTGCTGCTGGCCTTTTTGGGCATCAGCGCGTTCGCCCTGATCGCCGCCGCCGCGGCGATGTACTCGTTCTCCGAGGTGGGCGGGGTGCTCGGGCGGATCACCGAGGAGCGGGTGCCGGCCGCGCTCAATTCCTTGGAGCTGTCGCGCCAGGCCGAGCGGATCGTCGCGGCGGCGCCGAAGCTGCTCGCGGTGTCGAACGCCGGAGGAGCAGGCGGAGGTCTCGGACGAGATCGCCGGCGAGGTCGCGCGTCTGCACCTGCTCCATCAGGGCCTCGAGGGGCGGGTCGAGCCGGCGAGCCTCGCGGCGCTGCAGGGCGACATCGCCCAGATGGCGGCCAATCTGACCGGGCTCGATGCCGCCATCGCCGAGCGCCTCGTGCTTGCCGAGGAGCGCGAGGCGACGATGCGCCGGGTGCTCAACACCGCGCGGACCGCGCGCCGCGTCTCGGAGCCCGGCCAGGCGCTGATCGAATCGAAGCTCGCCGAGTGGCGGCGGGCGGCCGCCGATCCGGCGGCCGAGCGGCGCCGATCGGGGCCGCCGAGCTGACCGAGACGCTCGGCTCGATGCTGCCGCAGCAACGGGCGGAGCTGGTGGTCGCGAACCTCGCCGAGGCGACACTTCGGATCGCGACCGCCGACGACCCTGCGCAGCTTGCCGTCCTGGCGACGCCGGTCAAACGCTCGTTGCAGCAGCTCGCGGAGCACATCGCGGGCTTTCCGCCGAAGCTCCAGGCGCGGGCGCAGGAGCAGTTCGCGACCTTCGAGGACGGTCTGCTCGGCGCGCGCGGGCTGATCGCGGTGCGCGGGCTGGAGCTCGCGGCCCTCGAGCGCGCGCGGGCGATCTCGATGAGAACGCGGCGATCTCGGCGCGCCTGACCGCGGCCGTCGACGGGCTGGTCGCCGAGGCGAGGGGCGAGATGACCGCGGCGAAGGCCGATGCCGCGTCGGTCCAGCGGTCGAGCTCGCGGGTCCTGATCGCGGTGGTGCTGCTCGAGCCTCTTGAGCTCCGGCCTGATCGTCTGGCTCTACGTCCAGCGCGATCTGCTGCGGCGGCTGACGGCGCTGAGCAGCAGCATGCTGGCGGTCGCCGGCGGCAATCTGCGGGTGCCGCTGCCGCCGCCGGATGGCGACGACGAGATCGGCGAGATGGCGCGGGCGCTCACCGTCTTTCGCGACACCGCGATCGAGATCGAGGACAAGGGCCTGCGCGAGATCGAGCGCGCCCGTCAGCGCCTGATCGATGCGATCGAGAGCATCTCCGAAGGGTTCGCCTTCTACGACGCCGACGACCGGCTCCAGCTGTGCAACACGCCGCTACCGGGAGCTGCTCTACGCCGGCACCGACATCGAGATCGAGCCCGGCACGCCGTTCGAGGCGATCCTCCGGCGCGCGGTCGAGCGGCGGGCTGATCGACGAGGCGGGCGGCGAGCCCGAGGGGTACGTCCAGCAGCGCCTGGCGCAGCACCGCGATCCCGGCCCGCCGACCCTGCAGCGGCGTGCCGACGGCCGTTGGATCCTGATCGCCGAGCGCAAGGTCACCGGCGGCGGCACCGTCGCGGTCTACTCCGACATCACCGAGCTCAAGCAGCGCGAGATGGAGCTCGAGGAGGCCAACCGGCGCACCCGGGAGGCGGCCGAGGAGATCGGCCGCAAGCACCGGGAGCTGGAGGTCCTGTCGAGCAAGCTCGCGAAGTACCTCTCGCCCCAGGTCTACGCCTCGATCTTCGCCGGCCGGCAGGAGGTCAAGCTCGCCAGCCAGCGCAAGAAGCTCACCGTGTTCTTCTCCGACATCGCCGGGTTCACCGAGACCACCGACCAGATGGAGTCGGAGGACGTCACCCAGCTGCTCAACCAGTACCTCACCGAGATGTCGCGGGTGGCACTCGAGCACGGCGCCACGATCGACAAGTACGTCGGCGATGCGATCATGATCTTCTTCGGCGATCCGGAGACCCGCGGCGTCAAGGCGGACGCGCTCGCCTGCGTCGACGATGGCGATCGCGATGCAGAAGCGGATGCGGGAGCTCGGCGCGCTGTGGCGCGAGGGCGGCATCGAGCGGCCGATCGGGTGCCGGATCGGCATCCACACCGGCTACTGCACGGTCGGCAACTTCGGCAGCGAGGACCGCATGGACTACACGATCATCGGCGGTGCGGTGAACCTCGCCTCCCGGCTCGAGAACGAGGCGCCGGAGGGCGGCATCCTGATCTCCTACGAGACCTACGCCCAGGTGAGGGACGAGGTCCATTGCGAGCCGATGGGACGTATCCAGGTGCGCGGGATCGGCCATCCGGTCGCCACGTTCCGGGTGGTCGATCGGCACGAGAACCTGGCCCCGGGCCGCCGGCCGCTGCACGCCGATCTGCCGCATCTCAAGCTCGAGGCCGAGCCTGAGCGGATGTCGCTCGAGGAGCGCAGGCAGGCCGCCGCGCTGTTGCGGGACGCGGCGACCCGGCTTGCGCCGGCCGTGGTCCCGCGCCGCCGACCGGCGCAGGTCGAGGGGAGGACGGATAGCCGGGCCGGCAGCCGGCTCTGGTCGCCGAGCCCGAGCGATGAGGCCGGCCCTTTGCAAGGGCAGCGAGGCTCCCTATATTCCGAGTGCCGGCCTTGCCGGCTATGGCGATAAACGCCGTTCGGAATAAGCGTAGCGGACCCGGGGGCAGTACCCGGCGCCTCCACCAAAACTCCCCGCTCGGGAGTGGACCCTAGGGGGGCGAAACAGGCTCGACGCGCGTGGTAAAGGGACGGTTTTTGCCCGGCATGGTACCGCCGTTACCGGGCCAAGCCTACAGATGCCAACGATAACCGTATGGCTCTCGCTGCCTAACCTGGTTGGGTAAGCGCGGTCCGGGGGGCACCGGGCAACAGAAGCCCCCCAACTTCCCCTGCGGCGCCGGCCGGCTCCCGCCCGCGGCCGCTTCGAGGTTCCGACCATCAGCGCCAGCACGCCTCCCAGCCCGCTCGACTATAGCCAGCTCGTCGAGCGCGCGCTCCGGCGCGTGGTCCAGGACGCGCTCGCGGTGGTCGCCGAGCAGGGCCTGCCCGGCCGCCATCACCTCTACATCACCTTCCGCACCGACCATCCGGGCGTGGTGCTCGACGACGGGCTGCGCGCGCGCTACCCGAGCGAGATGACCGTGGTGCTCCAGCACGAGTTCTGGGGCCTCGAGGTGGACGACGAGCGCTTCGCGGTCACGCTCAGCTTCGGCGGTCAGTCGCAGCGGCTGGAGATCCCGTTCGAGGCGATCCGGGTGTTCGCCGATCCGAGCGTCGAGTTCGGTCTCCAGTTCACCGTCGCCGAGGGAGCGGCGGCGGCGCCCGAGCCCGAAGAACCACCCGCGAGCGTCGCGGCGCTGCCGCCCTCGGCCGCCGGGGCGCGCGGCGCCAGGCCGGCCGCGTCCGGCGCCGCGCCGCCGCAGGAGGAGGGCGCCGAGGTCGTCACCCTCGATCGCTTCCGCAAGAAATAGCCGCGGCACGCCGCCCTGCGCGGCGGGCCCGCCGCGATTGACAGGCTTGGGGCCGCGGGCCTTGATGGGGCGCGTGCCGCGGCCAGGGGGTAGGACCATGTCCGGCGAGAGGCGAGCCCGCGTCGAGACCGACAGCTTCGGCCCGATCGAGGTCCCGGTCGATCGCTACTGGGGCGCGCAGACCCAACGCAGCCTGCAGAACTTCCGCATCGGCAGCGAGACCATGCCCGCCCCCCTGGTGCGCGCGCTCGGCATCGTCAAGCGCGCCGCCGCGCGGGTCAACCGCGATCTCGGCGTGCTCGAGCCGCGCCTCGCGGATACGATCGTGCGCGCCGCGCAGGAGGTGATCGACGGCAAGCTCGCCGATCACTTCCCGCTGGTGGTCTGGCAGACCGGCTCGGGCACCCAGAGCAACATGAACGCCAACGAGGTGATCGCGAACCGGGCCAACGAGATCCTGGGCGCGCCGCTCGGCAGCAAGGCGCCGGTCCACCCGAACGACCACGTCAACCGCAGCCAGTCCTCCAACGACACCTTCCCGACCGCGATGCACATCGCCGCCGTCGAGCAGGTGCATCATCAGCTGCTGCCGGCGCTCGAGCATCTCTGCGCCGGGCTCCAGGCCAAGGCCGGCGCGTTCCAGGACATCATCAAGATCGGCCGCACCCATCTGCAGGACGCGACGCCCTTGACCCTCGGCCAGGAGTTCTCGGGCTACGTCCAGCAGGTCGCCTACGGCATCGCCCGGATCAAGCAGACCCTGCCGCGGCTCTACCAGCTGGCCCAGGGCGGCACCGCGGTCGGCACCGGCCTGAACGCGCCGCCGGGCTTCGCCGAGAGGTTCGCCCTGGAGGTCGCCGCGATCACCGGCCTGCCGTTCGTCACCGCCGAGAACAAGTTCGAGGCGCTCGCCGCGCACGATGCCCTGGTCGAGCTGTCGGGCGCGCTGAATGTGGTCGCGGTCAGCCTGACCAAGATCGCGAACGACGTCCGGCTGCTCGGCTCCGGGCCGCGCTGCGGCTTCGGCGAGCTCCGGCTGCCCGAGAACGAGCCCGGCTCGTCGATCATGCCGGGCAAGGTCAACCCGACCCAGTGCGAGGCGCTGACCATGGTCTGCGCCCAGGTGATGGGCAACCAGGTCACGGTCACGATCGCCGGCGCCAACGGCCACTTCGAGCTCAACGTCTACAAGCCGGTGATCATCTACAACGTCCTGCAGTCGATCCGGCTGCTGGCGGACGGCGCCCGCAGCTTCAACGACAAATGCGTGGTCGGGATCGAGGCCGATCGCGAGCGGATCGCGGACCTGCTGCAGCGCTCGCTGATGCTGGTCACCGCGCTCAACCCCAAGATCGGCTACGACAACGCCGCCAAGGTCGCCAAGAAGGCCTACGCCGAGGGCACGTCCTTGAAGGAGGCCGCGCTCGCGCTCGGTCTGCTGACCGCCGACGAGTTCGACCAGCTGGTGCGGCCGGAGAAGATGCTGGGTCCCGCCTGAGCTCAGGGCGCCTGCGCCGGGACCGGCTCGGGCCGCTCGAGCAGGCGGATCTGCGGCCGTCCGAGCGGCCCGACCAGCCGCAGCCCGAGGGCCTCGTCGCCGCCGCCGGCCGCGTCGAGGCGCAGGAACAGGTCGGCCGCCCAGAGCAAAAGGTCAATCGAGCCTTCGAGCTCCGCCTCGCGACCGTCGAGCTGGAACGGCAGGACGTCGGTGCGGGCGATGCCGCGGCGCAGCGCGAAGCTGCCGCTCAGCTCGGCCAGCGGCAGGGCAGGGCCGTTCTCGCGGTCGACGTCGTTGCCGTCGATCCCGGCGGAGTTGTCGCGGCGGGGACGGTGAGCAGGCGCAGGGCGGCCAGAGGCTCGCCGATCAGGCGGCCGTCGTTCAAGCCCACCTCGATCTCGCCGATCAGGCCGCGGACCAGGTCGTAGGGGCTGTCGCCGGCGGTGGTGGCCTCGACGTAGAGGTCGGCCGGACCCACGATCACCGGCGGCAGGTCGAGCCAGGCCGCGAGCGCTGTCGGGTCGATCGCGCGCAGGTCGAGCGCAATCGCGAGGAACGGCAGCGCGCGGTCGACGTCGAGCGAGGCCTGGGCTTCCAGACGACCCTGCCACAGCGCCGCGGCGAGGCGATCGACCAGCAGGCGGCCCTGCTCGAGCCGCAGCGCGGCCTCGAACCCGGACCCGACGATGCCACCCTTGGCGGACAGCTCGAGCTCGGCATCGAGCGCGCCGAGCCAGCGCAGCCCGAGCGGCTGGGTCGACCAGGCTCCCACCCGCGGTCCCTCGAGCACGCTCGGGTCGAAGCGCAGCCCGGCGAGCGCCGCAAGGCCGGCGAGCGCGTCGAGATCGGGGTCGCCGGCGCTGATCTGCGCCGACAGCCGGGGCCGCGGCGCGGTGCCGTCCCAGCCGACCCGGCCGGTCAGGCTCATCGCGCCGAGCCGGGCGCTGCCGACGACCGTCGCCTGCGCGCTCAGATCCCCGCTGAGCCTGCCGGTCATGCTGAACGGTTGCGCCGCGCCCGCGCCGGGCGCGCGCGGCACGCCCAGCAGGTCGAGCAGCTCCGGGTAGTCCGGATGGCTGGCATTGACCGCCAGGTCGTAGCGCGGCTCCTCGTCCGCGCCGTCGACGGTGCCGGCCGCCTCGAGCTGCGCGCCCTCGCTCCGCAGCTCGAGCGCGAGATCGAAGGCGTCGAGATCGCCCCGGGCGCTGCCATCGATCCGGACCGAGCTCAAGCGACCGAGCAGCAGCGGGGGCGCGAGGCCAAGGCGGCGCAGCAGCTGGGCCGGCCGGGCGGTCGCCGCCTCCGCCCTGAGGTCGAACCTCGCGCGCTCGAGGTCGACCTCGCCCGCGAGCCGCACCTTGCTGTCGGCCGCCTCCTGCAGGGACAGCTCGTTCAACGTGAGGCGTCCCGCGACCGAGCGCCCGTCGAGCGTGACCTCCGCGAGGCGCAGCCCCTGCCAGGTCAGGCGCTCGATGCGGGCCTCGACCGCGGCGTCGACCCTGGCGAAGGCCTGCAGCGCGCTCTGCGCCAGCTCGCCCGGCTCGCCGTCCGGCCAATAGGCGTCGAGGTCGAGCCGGTCCAGCGCGAGCGCGCCCGCGACCTGCAGCCGGGGCCCGAGGCTCAGCGCCAGCGAGCCCGCGACGCGCGAGGCATCGACCCGGAGCTCGGCCTCGGCGAAGCGCAGCGTGTCCTCGCGCAGCGCCAGCTGGCTCGCGAGGCTCAGGCTGCGCAGGCGGCCCTCGGCGACCGCGCCCGCCTCGAGACCAAGCCACGCGAGCAGCTCACGCAGGTTGCCGGTCACGACCGTGAGCGCCCCTTCCAGCGCCGCGTCGTGCTCCGGCCCGGCGAGGGCGCCGGTGAACCCGACCGTGGTCTGGCCGGGGAAGATCGCGCGCGCCTGCTCGACGGTGATCTGGCCGGTGCCGCTGAGCGCGAGGCTGGTGCGCAGCCGCCGGATCGTGCCGCCGCGGTACGCGAGCGTCTGCACGGCGAGGTCGATCCGCCCCGCGACGCGGTCGGCGAGAGCCGCGAGCGCGGCGAGGCCGGAGCCGTCGCCGGCCTGCGGCCAGCCCTCGGGCGCGACCAGGCGTGGCATATCGAGCTGCAGATCGATCGTCGGCTTGGGTCCGACGCCGAGGCGCAGGCTGCCGGTCGCCTCGGTATCGGCCAACGCGACCCTGAGGTCGCCAAGATCGGCCTCGTGGTCGCTGAACTCGAGGCGACCCTCGAGGCGGAAGCGGGCGGCGAGCCACGGCGGCAGGGCCGGAGCTCCGCCGCCCAGGGCGCCGCCCAGCGCAGCGAGCGCGGCGCGGGCATCGCTCCCCCTCAGCGCGAGGTTGCCGCGCAGCTGCCATGCTCGCGGGTCCGACCACGTCAGCCCGTGGAAGCTCAGGCGGGTCGGGCTCGCCGGCCGCGACCGGCGCGCTCACCTCCAGCTGCAGCGTGCTCCAGGACTCGGCCGCGAGCTGCCCGAGCTGCGCGGTGAACGCGAACGGCTGCTCGCCGACGACGAAGTCGCCCTCGAGGGCATAGGGGCCATCCGGCCCCGCCGCCGCGACGTCGAGGTTGATCGCGTCGATCTGCCGGACCGCGCCGTCGTTCAGGACTGCCCGTCCGTCGACCACGCTGAGGTGGCTCGGGCCGCCCGCGGCGAGCGGCAGGACGAAGCCGCTGCCGGCGAGCGCCAGCGCCGCGCCGAGGTCGTCCGGCTGCGCGACCCGCTCGACCTCCAGCACCGGGCGCACCAGACGGACCTCCTCGACCTCGAACCGGCCACCCAGCAGGGGCAGCGCCTTCAGGCGGAGATCGAGCCGGTCGACCTCGAGCACGTGGCCGTCGGGCGCCGGGCCGTCGCCCGAGAGCGTCGCCTGCGCCAGGCTCAGCGTCGGTCGGGGCAGCAGCTCGAGGTCGATCCGGCCCCCGATCGCCACGCTCTGTCCGGTGATCGCCTCGGCCCGCTCGGTCACCTCCTCGCGGTAGTCGTTCCAGCTCACCAGCCGGGGCAGCAGCAGCAGACCGCCAGCGAGGGCGACGATCAGCAGGACCGAAAGAGCAACAACGATGCGCAAGGCCGGCGTAGTCCAGAAGCTTGCGGCGCCAGGGCGCGATGGTCAGCTATAGGCCGCGGGACCGGCTGCGGCAACCGGCCGGCCCGCCCGCGGAGCTCGCCGCGGCCCGGCGCGGCGCATCACGCCCGCGGATGGGCCCGGTGATAGAGCCGCATCAGCCGCTCGCCGTCGACCCCGGTATAGCCCTGCGTGGTCGACAGGCTGGCGTGGCCGAGCAGCTCCTGGATCGAGCGCAGATCCGCGCCGCCGGCCAGCAGGTGGGTGGCGAAGCTGTGGCGCAGCGCATGCGGCGTGGCGCTCTCGGGCAGGCCCAGGAGGCGCCGCAGGTGCTGCACCCGGCGGCGGACCACGGCGGGGTCCAGGCGCCTGCCGCGCAATCCGACGAACAGCGGCGCATCGGCGCCGAAGGGATAGGGGCAGGCATCCAGATAGGCGGCCAGCGCCTCGGCGACCACCGGGAGGACCGGCACCAGGCGTTGCTTCTGGCCTTTGCCGATGACCATCAGGGTCCGTTGCGCGGCCGGGCGGCGGCCGAGCGCGCCGCGCGGCAGCGCCAGCGCCTCCCCGATCCTGAGCCCGGCGCCATAGAGCAGCAGCAGCAGCGCCGTGTCGCGCTGGCCGATCCAGGCGGGATCCGCGAGCTCCGGCGCCGTCGCGATCAGCGCGCGCGCCTGCGCGCTCGAGAGCGGCCGCGGCAGGCGCTTGGCGAGGCGCGGCGTGCGCAGCGCCTTGAGGGCGGGGTTGTGACGGCCGTGCTGACGGTCGAGGTAGCGATAGAAGTTGCGCAGCGCGGCCACGGCGCGGGCGGTCGAGGTCCGGGCAAGGCCGCGGCGGTGGCGCCAGGCGAGCCAGGAGCGGAAGTCGCGCGATCGACAGCGCGACCAACTCGTCGAGGCCCGGCGGCTCGCCCAGGTGGTCGGCGCAGAACGCGAGAAAGCCGACGAGATCGGTCCGGTAGGCCTTGACGCTCGCCGCCGCCTGGCGCTTCTCATGGGCGAGCCAGGAGCACCACGCGGCGGCGACCGCGAGGGCCTCAGCGCTGGCGCCCGGAACGAGCAACGTCACCCGATTCTCCGATGACCTCACCTTGGCGACAGTGCCGCGAGGACCCGGTCGCGCGCAAGCCGGAACCGCCGCCGGACCTTCCCGCGCTCGCGCGCTCGGTCCCGGTGCTGATCCCGCTGCCGCTGGACGGTGCCGTTCGACTACGCGGCTGCCGGACGATCTGCCGGTCGCGCCGGGCGATCTGGTCGAGGTGCCGTTCGGCCCGCGCCGGGTGATCGGCGCGGTCTGGGACGCGCGGCCGGGCGCCGCGCCGGACCCGGCGATCGCGGCGGCGCGGCTCAGGCCGATCCAGCGCCGCCTCGACGCGCCGCCGCTGCCGCCGCCGCTGCGCCGGCTGGTCGAGCACGTCGCCGCGGTGACGCTCGCGCCGCTCGGCGCCGCCTTGAAGCTCGTCCTGAGCGTGCCGGCCGCGCTCGAGGCGCCGGCGCCCCGGCTCGGTCTGGCGCTGGCGGAGGGCGCGGCTGCCGCCGGCAAGCTCAGCGCGGCGCGGCGGCGCGTGCTGGCGGCGCTGGCGGACGGCGCGCCGCGCAGCGCCGCCGAGATCGCGCGCCTCGGCGGCGTCGGCGCCGGGGTCGTCCAGGCGATGGCCCGGGCCGGTCTGCTCACCACGATGGCGCTGCCCGAGCCTGTCGGCGCCGCAGCCGGCGCCCGAGGAGGCTGCCGCGGAGCTGTCGCCGGCGCAGGCCGCGTGCGGCCCAGGCGCTGCGGGAGCGGCTGGCGGCGGGCCACAGCGTCACCCTGCTCGAGGGCGTGCCGGGCGCCGGCAAGACCGAGGTCTACCTCGAGGCCGTGGCGGGCACGCTCGCCGCCGGCCGCCAGGCGCTGATCCTCTTGCCCGAGATCGCGCTCACCTCGCAGCTGCTCGAGCGCTTCGCGCTGCGCTTCGGCCGGCCGCCGGCGGCCTGGCATTCCGAGCTCGGCGCGGCGGCGCGGCGGCGCAGCTGGCGGCGCATCGCGCACGGCCGCGAGCCGGTCGTGATCGGCGCCCGCTCGGCGCTGTTCCTGCCGTTCCCGGCGCTCGGCCTGATCGTGGTCGACGAGGAGCACGACGCGAGCTTCAAGCAGGACGAGGGCGTCGCCTACCACGGCCGCGAGGTCGCGCTCGCCCGCGCCCGGCTCGAGGGCTGCCCGGCGATCCTGGTCTCGGCGACCCCCGCGCTCGAGACCGCCTGGCGGATGGGCCGGGTCGGGCGGCGCGGCAGCCGACCAGCCAGCGGGAACGGCGCTGCTGCTGCCCGCGCGCCACGCCGGCAGCGCCATGCCCGAGGTCCGGCTGATCGATCTGCGGCGCGACCGCCCGCCGCGCGGCGCCTGGCTGGCGCCGAGCCTGCGCAGCGCGCTCGATCGACACGCTCGCCGCCGGCGAGCAGGCGCTCCTGTTCCTCAATCGGCGCGGCTTCGCGCCACTCACCCTGTGCCGCGCCTGCGGCCACCGGCTGCGCTGCCCGAACTGCAGCGCCTGGCTGGTCACCCATCGCCTGCGCCGGCGCCTGCTCTGCCACCACTGCGGCTATGGCCGCGCCGAGCTCGACCACTGCCCGGCCTGCGGCACGCTCGACGCGCTGGTCGCCTGCGGGCCCGGGCGTCGAGCGCCTGGCGGAGGAGGCGCGCGCGCTCCTGCCCGAGGCGCGCCTCGCCATCCTGACCAGCGACAGCCCGGCCTCGCCGAGCGCAGCCGCGGCGCTCCTCAAGGCGATGCGCGAGCACCGGCTCGACCTCCTGATCGGCACCCAGATCATCGCCAAGGGCCACCACTTCCCTGCGCTCACCCTGGTCGGCGTGGTCGATGGCGACCTCGGGCTGGCCGGCGGCGACCTGCGCGCCGCCGAGCGTCAGTTCCAGCTGCTCTACCAGGTCGCCGGGCGCGCCGGCCGGGCCGAGCGCCCGGGCCGGGTGCTGATCCAGACCCATCTGCCGGACCATCCGGTGATGCAGGCGCTCGCCGCGGGCGACAAGGAGCGCTTCTACGCCCTGGAGCTGGCCGAGCGGCGCGAGGCCGGCATGCCGCCCTTCGGCCAGCTCGCCGCGCTGATCGTGAGCGGGCGCGACCTGAAGGCGGTGCGCCGCTTCGCCGCGCTCCTGGCGCGCGAGGCGCCGGCCGACCCGGGGCTGCGCGTGCTCGGCCCGGCGCCCGCCCCGCTCGCGCTGCTGCGCGGCCGCTACCGCCAGCGCCTGCTCGCGATCGCGACCCCCGAGGTCGACCTGCCGGCCGTGCTGCGGCCCTGGCTCAAAACCCGCAGGCTGCCGGGCGACCTGCGCCTGCAGATCGACGTCGACCCCTACAGCTTCCTTTGATGTCGGGTAAATTGCTCTTGTCGCGAGCACGGTTGAGCCACGAGCCGGAGCGTGGCGACATCTGACCAGCACGGCCGCGCGCGCTCCAGGGAGCGCCGAGCTCTTCTTGGCACAAGCGTCGAGGTCGGTGCCTGCGCGGACGCTGCTCCGAACGGAGTGCTCCTGCCGCCGAACTGCGCGCGAGCAGGTTCGCCGCGTACCCGCGCAACCGGCGACGAGCTTGATCCGCAACTCGCTGGCGGCGAGGACCGACTTCGAGCGCGAGCTTCGGCGCGAGCCGTCGACCTGTCCGATCGACTGGCCTGCCCTCCGCAATCTCCTGGGACTGACCGGTCGGCGCTTCCCCGCTGTCCTGTGCCTGCAGGTCGAACATCGACCCCTACGCGCGTCGCTTGTGCAGCGGCGCGCGGCCGGGCCTGGAGTCCGGCGCTCGCCCGCGCCATCCGGCTGGTGGCTTGCGAGACCCCTGGGGCCTGTGTTATTCGGGCCGCGCTTCGCTGGAAAGGCTTGGTTTCGGCCGTCTCCGCGGCACGTGTCGGGCTCGTCGTAAGCCGGGGAAACGTCGGATTGCCTGCATCTTCAGCCAACGCGTCGGGCTTGGCGGGACGCTACGCCGTGGCCTTGTTCGAGCTGGCGGAGGACCGCGATGCGCTCGACGCGGTCGCCGCGGACCTCGGCAACCTGCGCTCCCTGCTCGAGGACAGCGCCGATCTGCGGCGGCTGATCCGCAGCCCGGTGCTCTCGCGCGAGGAGCAGGGCAGGGCGCTCACGGCGCTCGGCGAGCGCGCCGGCTTCGGCCCGCTGACCCGGCAGTTCCTGGGCGTCCTGGCGCACAAGCGGCGGCTGTTCGTGCTGCCGGAGATCATCGCCGCCTACCTCGCCATGCTGGGCGAGCACAAGGGCGAGGTGAGCGCCGAGCTGACCTCGGCGGTGGCGCTCTCCGAGGAGCAGGTCGCGGCGGTCAAGGCAGCAGCTCACCGCCGCCGTGGGCCAGACCGTGACGCTCGCGACCGCGGTCGATCCGGGCCTGCTCGGCGGGCTGGTCGTGCGCGTCGGCTCGCGTATGATCGATGCGTCCTTGCGGACCAAGCTCCAGCGTCTCGAGACTGGCCATGAAGGGGGCTGCCTGATGGATATCCGCCCAGCCGAGATCTCGGCTCTTCTGAAGGAGCAGATCGCCAATTTCGGCACCGAGGCCGAGGTCGCCGAGGTCGGGCGCGTGCTGTCGGTCGGCGACGGCATCGCCCGGGTCTACGGCCTCGACCAGGTCCAGGCCGGCGAGATGGTCGAGTTCGAGGACGGCACCCGCGGCATGGCGCTCAACCTCGAGAGCGACAACGTCGGCGTGGTGATCTTCGGCGACGACCGCCGGATCTCCGAGGGCAGCACGGTCAAGCGCACCCAGTCGATCGTCGACGTGCCGGTCGGCCCGGGCCTGCTCGGCCGCGTGGTCGACCCGCTCGGCAACCCGCTCGACGGCAAGGGCCCGATCGAGGCGGTCGAGCGCAAGCTGGTCGAGGTCAAGGCGCCCGGGATCATCCCGCGCCGCTCGGTGCACGAGCCGGTGCAGACCGGCCTCAAGGCGATCGACGCGCTGATCCCGATCGGCCGCGGCCAGCGCGAGCTGATCATCGGCGACCGCCAGACCGGCAAGACCGCGATCGTCGATCGACACCTTCATCAATCAGAAGGGCATCAACGAGAGCGGCGACGAGAAGCAAGAAGCTCTACTGCGTCTACGTCGCGATCGGCCAGAAGCGCTCCTCGGTCGCCAAGGTGGTCAAGCTCCTGGAAGACCACGGGGCGATGGCAGTACTGCATCGTGGTCGCGGCGACCGCCTCCGATCCGGCGCCGCTGCAGTTCCTGGCGCCCTACGCCGGCTGCACCATGGGGGAGTATCTTCCGCGACAACGGCATGCACGCGCTGATCGTCTACGACGACCTGTCCAAGCAGGCGACCGCGTACCGCCAGATGTCGCTGCTGCTGCGCCGCCCGCCCGGCCGCGAGGCGTTCCCGGGCGACGTCTTCTACCTCCACTCGCGCCTGCTCGAGCGCGCCGCCAAGATGAACGACGACCACGGCAGCGGCTCGCTCACCGCGCTGCCGATCGTCGAGACCCAGGCCAACGACGTCTCGGCCTACATCCCGACCAACGTGATCTCGATCACCGACGGCCAGATCTTCCTCGAGACCGACCTGTTCTACCAGGGCATCCGCCCGGCGGTGAACGTCGGCCTGTCGGTCTCGCGGGTCGGCTCGGCGGCCCAGATCAAGGCGATGAAGCAGGTCGCCGGCCGCATCAAGCTCGAGCTCGCGCAGTACCGCGAGATGGCGGCGTTCTCGCAGTTCGCCTCCGACCTCGACGCCGCCACCCAGCGGCTGCTCAACCGCGGCGCACGGCTGACCGAGCTGCTCAAGCAGGGCCAATACCAGCCGATGCCGGTCGAGCTGCAGGTCTGCATCGTCTACGCCGGCGTCCACGGCTACCTCGACCGGATCAGCGTCGCCAACGTGATCCGCTACGAGGACGGCCTGATCAGCGAGCTCGAGGCGAGGGGCCAGGCGATCCTCGAGGCGGTCCGCAAGGAGGGTGCGCTCAGCGAGGCGACCGAGGGCCAGCTCAAGCGAGCTGCTCGACCGCTACTCCCAGGCGTTCGTGGCCTGAGCCGCCGCGCCGAGCCTCGCCCGTCATGCCCAGCCTCAAGGCCCTGCGCACCCGGATCGGCAGCGTCAAGCAGACGCAGAAGATCACCAGCGCGATGAAGCTGGTCGCCGCCTCGAAGCTCAAGCGCGCGCAGGAGCAGGCCGAGGCGGCGCGGCCGTTCGCCGAGCGCATGGCGACTGATGCTGGCCAACCTCGCGCGCGAGCGTCGCGACGATCGAGGGCGCGCCGCCGCTGCTCGCCGGCAGCGGCAAGGAGGACGTCCACCTGGTGGTGGTGGCGACCGCCGACCGCGGCCTGTGCGGCGGCTTCAACAGCTCGATCGTGCGCGGCGCGCGGGCGCGCGATCCGCGAGCTGCGCGAGCAGGGCAAGCAGGTCAAGGTGCTGTGCGTCGGCCGCAAGGGCCGCGACATGCTGCGGCGCGAGTTCGGCGAGCTCATCGTCGGCACGATCGAAGGCGTCGGCCGGCGCCGTCTTGAGTATGCCGAGGCGGTGCAGATCGCCGAGCGCGTCAACGCGATGTTCGAGGCCGGCGAGTTCGACGTCGCGACGATCGTGTACAACCGCTTCCGGTCGGCGATCAGCCAGATCCTGACGCTTCAGGCAGCTGATCCCGGTGCAGCCGGCCGCGGCCGAGGAGGCGCAGGGCGAGGTCCGGGCGGTGTACGAGTTCGAGCCCGACGAGGAAGCGATCCTCAAGGAGCTATTGCCGCGCAACCTCGCCGTGCAGATCTATGGCGCGCTGGTCGAGAACGCGGCCAGCGAGCAGGGCGCCAGGATGACCGCGATGGACAACGCGACCCGCAACGCCGGCGAGATGATCGAGAGCCTGACGCTGATCTACAACCGCACCCGACAGGCGCAGATCACCCGGGAGCTGATCGAGATCGTCTCCGGCGCCGAGGCGCTCTAGAGGGCGTCGCGCCCGGCGACGCGAGCCGAGGGACCGAGATGACCGATGTCAGCAGCAGAGAGAACGTCCAGGCCGGCCGGGTCACCCAGGTGATGGGCGCGGTCGTCGACGTCCAGTTCGACGGCCATCTGCCGGCGATCCTGAACGCGCTCCACACCGACAACCACGGCCGCAAGCTGGTGCTCGAGGTCGCCCAGCACCTCGGCGAGTCGACCGTGCGCACGATCGCGATGGACGGCACCGACGGCCTGACCCGTGGTCAGGAGGTGCTCGATACCGGCGAGCCGATCGCGGTCCCGGTCGGGCGCGAGACGCTCGGGCGGATCCTCAACGTGATCGGCGAGCCGGTCGACGAGCGCGGCCCGGTCGAGGCCAAGATCCGGGCGCCGATCCACGCCTCGGCGCCGCTGCTGGTCGACCAGTCGACCGAGACCGAGATCCTGACCACCGGCATCAAGGTGGTCGATCTGCTCACGCCCTATCCCAAGGGCGGCAAGATCGGCCTGTTCGGCGGGGCAGGCGTCGGCAAGACCGTGATCATCATGGAGCTGATCAACAACATCGCCAAGGCGCATGGCGGCTTCTCGGTGTTCGCCGGCGTCGGCGAGCGTACCCGCGAGGGCAACGACCTCTACCACGAGATGATCGAATCCGGCGTCATCAACCTCGAGGATCTCAGCCAGTCGAAGGTCGCGCTGATCTACGGCCAGATGAACGAGCCGCCCGGCGCGCGCGCCCGGGTCGGCCTGACCGGCCTGACCGTGGCCGAGCATTTCCGCGACACCGAAGGCCAGGACGTGCTGCTGTTCATCGACAACATCTTCCGCTTCACCCAGGCCGGCTCCGAGGTCTCGGCGCTGCTCGGCCGGATTCCCTCGGCGGTCGGCTACCAGCCGACCCTCGGCACCGACATGGGCACGCTGCAGGAGCGCATCACCTCGACCACCAAGGGCTCGATCACTTCGGTCCAGGCGATCTACGTGCCGGCCGACGATCTCACCGACCCGGCGCCGGCGACCGCGTTCTCGCATCTGGATGCGACCACCGTGCTGTCGCGCTCAGATCGCCGAGCTCGGCATCTACCCGGCGGTCGATCCGCTCGATTCGACCTCGCGCATCCTCGAGCCCGGCGTGGTCGGCGAGGAGCACTACGCGGTCGCGCGCCAGGTCCAGTCGACGCTGCAGCGCTACAAGGGGCTGCAGGACATCATCGCGATCCTCGGCATGGACGAGCTGTCGGAGGAGGACAAGCTGGTGGTGGCGCGCGCGCGCAAGATCCAGCGCTTCCTGTCGCAGCCGTTCTTCGTCGCCGAGGTGTTCACCGGCTCGCCCGGCAAGCTGGTCGCGATCAAGGACACGATCGCCGGCTTCAAGGCGATCGTCGCCGGCGAGTACGACGACTACCCCGAGGCCGCGTTCTACATGGTCGGCGGCATCGAGGAGGTGGTCGAGAAGGCCAAGCGCATGGCGGCCGAGGGGCCTAGGAGCAGGGCGCGTGGCCGAGGCCGGGACGCGCGTACGACGGCAAGGTCGCGTTCGAGCTGGTGGCGCCGGAGCGGCTGCTGGCGAGCGAGGCAGGTCGACATGGTGGTGGCGCCGGGCGCGGCCGGCGACTTCGGCGTCCTGCCGAACCACAGCCTGCTGATGGCGCTGCTGCGCCCGGGCGTGATCGAGATCTGGCAGGGCAGTCAGGTGACGCGGCGGATCTTCGTCGGCGGCGGCTTCGCCGAGGTCAACCCGCAGGGCTGCATCGTGCTCGCCGAGGAGGCCATGCCGGTCGAGGACATCGACCCCGCGGCGGCGCGCCAGCCGCCTCAAGAACGCCCAGGACGATCTCGGCCGAGGCCAAGGACGACGCCGCCCGCGCCGCCGCTCGAGCGCGAGATCGCGATCGCCGAGGCCCAGCTCCAGGCCGCCGGCGGCTGAGGCTGCTGTCGCCCGGCTCGCCGCCGGCGGAGATCGGCAGGGTCCCGCCACCGGCTGCCCCGCGTGTCGCCAATCGGGCGCCAATCGTGTTATGAGATGGTCTGGGCATGCTGATGGGGCGCTTTGGATGAATGCCGCCCACGCCATCCGTCGTCTCGAGGAGGCTGGCTTCAGCCATCAACAGGCCACCGGTGTGGTCGAGGTGGTGCAGGGCGAGGTCATCGAGAAGGTCGCTACCCGCGACTATGTCGGCGAGCAGATCGCGCTGGTCAGGAAAGAGCTGGCTGAGCAGATCGGCGCGGTACGCCGCGAGCTGGCGGAGCAGATCGGCGCGGTGCGCCAGGAGCTGGCGGAGCAGATCGGCGCGGTGCGCCAGGAGCTGGCCCGAGAGGCCGGCAGCATCCGGACCGAGATCGCCGATACCAGGACCGAGCTGATGCGGGCCATCAACCGGCTGACGTTCTGGATGAACGGCTTTCTCGCCGCGCTCCTGGTGGCGGTGCTGGGGCTGTGCGGGGTGCTGATCGGCAAGCTCTAGCGACCCCGAGCCCCCGCGTACACGACGCTTGCAGATCGGCAAGGGGTCGGGGTCGGCGGTAATCTGAAGGTCATTGTCGTGGCGATGAGTTCCAGAGGCGGTCCACGAGGCCTGCGACCGGTTCCGGCGGGTGCGCGAGGGCGGGGCGCCGCTCGCCGGCCTGCCCGAAGCCTGCCGCCCGCAGAGCGCTGGCCGACGGCTACGCGATCCAGGACGCCTTCGTCGGCGCCTGGGGGCAGCCGGTCGCCGGCTGGAAGGTCGGCTGCACCGCGCTCGAGACCCAGCGGCTGTTCGGCATCGAGGAGCCGTTCTACGGCCCGATCTTCGCCGACGTGGTGTTCCGCTCGCCGGCCGAGCTGCCGGCGGCGCGCTTCGCGCTGCGCGGCATCGAGTGCGAGTTCGCGTTCCAGCTGGCCGCCGACTTCGAGCCGCGCGAGGAGCCCTATGAGCTCGAGGAGGCGGCCGAGCGGGTGAGCGCGCCGATCCCGGCGATCGAGATCGTGAGCCCGCGCCTCGACCACCCGATCCGCTACGGCGCGCCCTCCGCGATCGCCGACTGCGGGGTCAACGGCGCGCTCGTGCTCGGCGCCGCCGCCCTCGACTGGCAGGCGCTCGACCTCGCGACCCACTTGGTCCGGCTCGAGATCGACGGCGAGCGGAAGGCGGAAGGCACCGGCGCGCTCGTGCTCGGCCATCCCCTCAACGTGCTGACCTGGTTCGTCAACCGCTACACCGCGAGCGGGCGCACGCTGCCCGCCGGCCAGATCGTCAGCACCGGCACCACGACCGGCCTCCTGATCCTCGAGCCCGGCCAGACGCGCGCGTCGCCGACTTCGGCAGCCTCGGCCGGGTCGAGCTGACGTTTCGCGCTTGAGCCCGATGGTGTGCGGTCCGGGTTCAATCGTCCAGGAGCACGATCTGCTCGCCCGGCGAGACCCGCGCCACCGCTTCGGCGATCTTTGGCACGAGCCGCTCAACGTCGCGAAGCCGATTGGTGGTCACGACGACGATGCCGATGCCGTAGCTTGCCAGATCGTGCTCGCGCGGCAGAAGCCGGTCGCTCGTCAGCAATACATCGAACCGGTCCCTGGCCGCTTCCAGCAGCTCGCTGTTGCGTCTGCCTTTCCAGCCCATGAACGCGGCGGTCCGGACGTCGCAGGCCTCGAGCCATCGATGCAGCTGCACCGGCAGGCACTCATCGACGAGGACACGCCGCATCAGGCTGCGTCGTCGAGCAGTCGCCTTCGGGCGAGCTCCAGCGCGCTCACCACGTCATCGCGATCCAGCGTGGGATAGGTGCTGAGGATCTCGTCGAGGGTCAGGCCGTCGGCAAGATTCTCAAACAGCACGTCGACCGGCACGCGGGTGCCGCGGAATACCGGACGACCACCCAGGACGTCCGGATCACGAACGATCAACGATGTGGTCCGGTCGTTCGCGGTGGGGTGCTTGACTGACATCGTCGCATCTCGCTTCCGGCGTCAGTCTATCACCGAATCGCTGGGCGAGGAACGCGGGCGTTCGCTCGCGAGCACCTCACGCGCTGGCCCGGGCGAGCGCGGCCTCGAAGCCGACCAGGACCTGCTTCTGGCGCGCGCCCCAGCGGTAGTTGTGGAGGATCCCGGTCGCCAGGATCACCCGGTGGCAGGGGATCAGCCAGGCGATGTTGTTGGCGCCGACCGCGCGGCCGACCGCACGCACCGCCGTGGGCTGGCCGATCGCGCGCGCGATCGTCTGGTAGCTCACCAGGCGGCCGAACGGAATCCGCAGCAGCGCCTCCCAGACCTTGACCTGGAAGTTGGTGCCGCGCACCAGGAGCGGCAGCGGATCGCGGCCGGGGCGGTGCCGGGCGAGCGAGATCGAAGGCCTGCCGGGCGGCTTCGGCGGTCGCCCCGTCGTCGCGCAGTAGAGTCGCGCCCCGCCATTCGCGCTCGAACGCGGCGATCACCGGCGCATCCTCGTCGTCGATGAAGGCGAGCCAGCAGATGCCGCGCCCGGTGGCCCCGATCAGCACCCGGCCGAGCGGCACGTCGTGCACGCCCCAGCGGATCACCAGGCGCTCGCCCAGCGCCTTGAACTCGCCGGGCGTGAGCGCTGTGCAGCTGACGAACAGGTCGTGCAGGCGCGAGGGCCCGGAGAGCCCGGCCTCGAGCGCCGCGTCGAGCACGCTCGCGTCGTCGGCGAGCGCCTGCTTGGCGTGGGCCAGCGTGACGTACTGGAGGAAGCGCTTGGGGCTGATCCCCGCCCAGCGCTTGAAGACGCGCTGGAAGTGGAACGGCGACATCCCGGCGGCGGCCGCCATCGCCTCGAGCGCGGGCTGGTCCTGGTAGCGCTCGACCACGTAGCGGATCGCCGCCGCGACCTCGCGGTTGAAGGGCAGGTGGCGCTCCGCCTCGGGCTCGGCGTGAAGCAGGGCGAGCGGCGTCCTGGGGTGCTCGACGGCAGCGGTGGTCATGACCGGCTCCTCGTGCTGATACGGTCAGCCAGCATCGCGCCGCGGCGGATCCGCGGCGACCCGTTTCTTGCGCTGAGGGCCGCCGGCGGACCGCGTGCCGCGAGGCGAGCGCATCACAGCACCAGGGCGGTCTCGCCCAACGCTGCCGGCGAGCGCTGCCAGGCCGGCGCCCACGACCCGCTCGCGGTCGCCGGCGGCGATGCCGTGGGCCGCTCCGGCGCGCCATCGCCGCGCTTGGGCCGCCCCAGGTCGGGGAAGGGAAACTCGGGCAGGTCGACGTCGTCGAACAGCTTGATGCCGAAGAAGGTCATGGCCGGTCCTCCACCTGCTGCCGGCCGCCGCGATGTCTGCTTCTCGGAGCCGGCGGCGCGCTCAGGCGACAACCCTGGGACGGCTGCGTTTCGAGACGATGTCCGGCGCCGGCCGGTTTGGTTTCAATTGTAACGCTTTGGCGGCGCCGCTCAGCGGCCGAGCATGGTGCCGATCGGCTGCAGCGGCTCGATGTGATCGCAGCAGATCTTGAACGTGGCGAGCAGCGGCACCGCGAGCAGCGCGCCGGCGACACCCCACAGCCAGGTCCAGACGATCAGCGCCAGGAACACCGCGACCGGGTTGAGGGTGAGGCGGCGGGCGAGCAGCGCCGGGGTGACGAACTGAGCCTCGAACGAGGTGAGGAACAGATAGGTGAGCGGCGGCAGGACGATCGACCACAGCTGCTCGAAGGTAAGCACCGCGACCAGGCCGACGATGCCGATCCCGACCACAGCACCTAGGAACGGCACGAAGTTGAAGACCCCGGCCATCACCCCCCAGAGCAGCGCGTTGGGCATGCCGAGGAGGTACATCGCGACGCCCACGGCGACCCCCAGGCCGGCGTTGATCAGGCTGATCGTCAGCAGGTAGTAGGAGATGTCGTCCTCGGTGTCGCGGGCGATCTCGACCACGCGCCGCTTGTCGCTCAGGCGCGGCGCGATGCTCACCGCCTGGCGCAGCAGGGTGTCGCCCGAGGCGAGCAGGAAGAACAGGAGCGCGATCATCACCACCGCGCCGGTGACGAAGCTGACCGCGCCGCCGAGGATCGTCTGGGTGAGGCCAGGGCCCGCGACCGCGACCTCGACCGGCTGCTGCTCGTTCGGATCCGGCGCGCCCTGGGCCAGGTTCTCGACCCTCTGCGCGGCCTCCTGGACCTCGGCGACCGGCTGCCTCAGCTCCTCGACCTTGAGCCTGAGATTGATCATGGCGATCGGCAGCTCGTTGATCCAGCGCGTCGTCGGACCGGAGAGGCCGTAGATGCTGCCGGCCACGACCGCGACGCCCAGCAGCAGCACCAGCGCCGCCCCGAACCCTGGCGGCAGCCGGAGGTAGCGCTTGAGGCCGCGCACCACCGGCGCCAGCAGGAGGTTGAGCAGCATCGCGAGCGCGATCGGGATCAGCACCGCCTTGGCGAAGTAGAAGGTGTAGAAGATCGCCAGCGTCAACAGCCCGGCCAGCATGCCCGAGCGCAGGCGCGCCCGGACTTCTGGCACCTCGACCGCCAGCGCGGGAGTTTCCGCCTCCGCCGCGGACGGGCTCGCGCCGCGCCCGGGCTCGGCAGCCTGCGGGCCGAGGCTGGTCAGTCTTGCGGTTTCGATTGCCACGCTCGATCCTTCACGGCCCAAAAGCCTGCCGCATCAACAACGGCCGGCTCGGGGCAACGTTCCGGCTCGCCCCGGCCCGCGTTCGGCGCTCGCCTCGCGCGGCGCTCAGTTCTCGAACACGATCTTGGGGAACGGCTTGCGCGCGGTGTCCGCGGGGCCCTCGAGCTTCGCCAGCACCAGGCGCGCCACCTCGAGGTAGACGCGCGCCTGGGGGCCGTCGGGTTGTGCTACCACCGGCGGGCGCCCGGCGTCGGTCTGCTCGCGGATCGCGAGGTCGAGCGGGATCTCG
The DNA here is from genome assembly GCA_963753275.1 of uncultured Alphaproteobacteria bacterium. Lineage (GTDB taxonomy): Bacteria > Pseudomonadota > Alphaproteobacteria > Geminicoccales > Geminicoccaceae > DATAOG01. Next base: position 29,543 of record CAVWCE010000010.1, read on the forward strand.
CCCAGGAAGTCGACGCCGAACTTGGCCGCGGTCGCGCGCGCGCCGCCGTGGCTGAAGATCTCCGACCGGCCGCCGCAGTGCGGGCAGAGGAAATAGCTCATGTTCTCGATGATGCCGAGGACCGGCACGTCGACCTTGCGGAACATGTTGAGCGCCTTGCGCGCGTCCAGGAGCGCTATGTCCTGCGGCGTCGAGACGATCACAGCACCCGCCAGCGGCACGCGCTGCGCCATCGTCAGCTGGGCGTCGCCGGTGCCGGGCGGCAGGTCGACCACGAGCACGTCGAGCTCGCCCCATTCGACGTCGGTCAGCATCTGCTGGATCGCGCTCTGCACCATCGGCCCGCGCCAGATCATCGGCGCGTCCTCGTCGACCAGGAAGCCCATCGACATCACCCGGACGCCGTAGTTCTCCATCGGCCGCAGCTTCTTGCCGTCGGGGCTCGAGGGCTTGCCGGTGATGCCGAGCATGCGCGGCTGGGAGGGCCCGTAGATGTCGGCGTCCAGCAGGCCGACCCGCTGGCCGAGCCGGGCGAGCCCGAGCGCCAGGTTGACCGAGGTGGTCGACTTGCCGACGCCGCCCTTGCCCGAGGCGACGGCGACCACCGAGCGGATGCCCGGCAGGTCGGGCTTGGCCGCCGCCGGCGCGGGCCCGGCGCGGGCCATCGGGCTGCCCGAGGCCGCCGGGCGACCGGCCGCCGGGCCGCCGCGCGCCGCGCCCGGCGCGCGCTCGGCGGTCAGCACGGCGGTCACCGAGGTGACGCCGGGCAGCGCCAGCACCGCCTGCTCGCAGGCCTGACGCAGCGGCTCCTTGCCCGCCGCCTCGCTCGGCTCGACCTCGAGCGCGAAGCCGACGTTGCCGCCCTTGACCACGACGCCCGAGACCATCGCGAGCGCGACCACGTTCTGCCCGCGCGCCGGATCGATCACGCCGGCGAGGGCGTCGAGGACCTGCTGCCTGTCGACCTGCGTCATGGTTGAACACTCTGGCTCGCCGCACGATATTCTCGGCAGCAACGCGCGAACGGGCGATTCTCGCCCTGGCGCTTCCGGCTCCTGCTGATATAGAGAACGCCGTGAAGCCGGCAAAGCCCTCCCGGAGGCGCGCGCCAAGATCGAAGGGTAGCTACTGATGCCGTGGAACAATCAAGGCGGCGGCTGGCAGGGCGGCGGTGGCCAGGGACCCTGGGGCGGTCGACCCGGTGGCGGACAGCAGCCGCCGGATCTGGAGGAGCTGCTGCGCCGCAGCCAGGAGAAGGTCAAGAAGATCTTTCCGGGGGGCGGCGGCGGGCTCGGCGGCAACCGCCGGGCCCTGGTCGCGGTGCCGCTGATCCTGGTCGCGGTGTGGCTGGCGAGCGGCTTCTACCGCGTCCAGCCCGACGAGCAGGGCGTGGTGCTGCGCTTCGGCGAATGGATCAAGACCACCCAGCCGGGCCTCAACTGGCACCTGCCCGCGCCGATCGAGACCGTGTTCACGCCCAAGGTGACGCGCTCCAACCGGGTCGAGATCGGCTTCCGCTCGGCCGCCGAGCTCAGCCGCAGCGCCTCGGCGCGCGAGGTCGGCAACGAGAGCCTGATGCTGACCGGCGACGAGAACATCGTCGACATCAACTTCGTTCTGCTGTGGCTGATCAAGGACGCGGGGCAGTTCCTGTTCAACATCCGCGATCCGGAGTCGACCGTGAAGGCGGTGGCCGAGAGCGTGATGCGCGAGATCATCGGCAAGACGCCGATCGCCGAGGCGACCACCGAGGCGCGTGGCGCGATCGAGGTCGGCGCGCGCGAGCAGATCCAGCAGACCCTGGACGACTACGGCGCCGGCATCCTGATCACCCAGGTCCAGCTGCAGAAGGTCGATCCCCCCGCGCGAGGTGATCGACGCGTTCCGCGACGTCCAGCGCGCCCAGGCCGACCGCGAGCGGCTGCAGAACGAGGCCGAGGCGTTCGCCAACGACATCCTGCCGAGGGCGCGCGGCGAGGCCGAGCGGATCTCGCAGGAGGCTCAGGCCTACCGCCAGGAGGTTGAGGCCCGGGCCCAGGGCGACGCGCAGCGCTTCGTCGCCGTGTACAACGAGTACGACAAGGCGCGCGACGTCACCACCAAGCGGATCTACCTCGAGACCATGGAGGAGGTGCTCCGCGGCATGAACAAGGTGGTGATCGATCAGGCGGCCAACGGCAACGGGGTGGTGCCCTATCTGCCCCTGCCCGAGCTCGAGCGCCGGGCGCGCGAGCGTACCACCGGCACCGCCGTCGAGGACACCGAGAGCGTCGGAGAATCGCGATGAACCGCAACCTCCTGATCGGCGCCGGGGTCGTCGCGGCGGCGCTCCTGGTGCTGGCGATGAGCGCCCTGTTCACGGTCCATCAGACCCAGCAGGCCCTGGTCCTGCAGTTCGGCAACCCGAAGCGGGTGGTCACCGAGCCCGGTCTGCACGTCAAGGTGCCGTTCATCCAGAACGCCGTCTACATCGACCGGCGGGTGCTCGACTTCGACGCCGAGGCCAACGAGGTGATCCTCGGCGATCAGAAGCGGCTGGTGGTCGACGCCTTCGCCCGCTACCGGATCGTCGATCCCCTGCGCTTCTATCAGTCGGTCGGCTCCGAGGAGCTGCTGCGCGGCCGCATCGACACCATCCTCGACGCCTCGCTGCGCAAGACGCTCGGCGAGGTGCCGCTGTTCACCGTGCTGTCGGCCGACCGCGCCGAGCTGATGAGCCAGATCCGCAACCAGGCGAACACCGAGACCAAGCAGTTCGGCATCGACATCGTGGACGTGCGCATCAAGCGGGCGGATCTGCCGGCCGAGAACAGCCAGGCGATCTACCGCCGGATGCAGACCGAGCGCGAGCGCGAGGCCAAGGAGCTGCGCGCCCAGGGCGCCGAGCTGGCGCAGCGGATCCGCTCGCGCGCCGATCGCGAGCGGCGGGTGATCATCGCCGAGGCCGAGAAGGAAGGGCAGATCATCCGCGGCGAAGGCGACGCGCTGGCGATCCGGATCTTCGCCGACGCGTTCGGCAAGGACGTCGATTTCTTCAGCTTCTACCGCTCGATGCAGGCCTATCGGGACGCGCTGGGCGACGACAGCACGAGCTTCGTCCTGTCGCCGGACAGCGAGTTCTTCCGGTTCTTCAACAATCCCGAGGCGGCGCTGCAGACGGCGGAGCGTGCCCGAGGAGCGAGGAGCGATGCGGAGGCGCGCGATCTGGCCGCCCAACCCGAGCCGCTGTCGGGGACGACCGTCGGGAGCGACGAGGCGGCGCCGGCAACCACCGTCGAATGAGACGCGCGCGGGCGGCCGGGGTGGGGGCGGGGTGATTCCGGCCGGGTCGCGCCCGATCTCGGCCAACCGCCGGCGCGGCGCGCGCTCGGCAACCACGCTGCGCAGCGACCGGGCGGTCGGGATCGTCAGCCAGCCCAGGCCGTCGCCCGCGGGCGGGCCGGGGGTCCCCGATTCCGCCCGCGATCGCTCCGGGCCGGGGCGTGTGCGGAGGCGGCAGCGCGATGACCGATCTGGCGACGGCTTTCGCCCTGGTCCTGGTGCTGGAGGGGTTGCTCTGGGCGGTGTCGCCGAGCAGCATGAAGCGCGCCGCCGCGACCGCGCTCGGTCTCGCCAACGAGCAGTTGAGGATGGGCGGCCTGGTGGCCGTCGCGATCGGCGTCTTCCTGGTCTGGCTGCTGCGGGGCTGACCGGGCGGCAGGCCATCCGTTCGGTGGTCGCCGGCGTCGCCGCAGGATTGACTTCCGGCCTAGGCGTGACAAGCTGTCAGGCGGATCCTCGCGCTGTCGGCGCGGCGCGATCCAAACACCTTTCCGTAGAGCGGAGTCGGCCATGGGGATCGCCACTGGTCGATCGCGCGGAGAATCGTCGATGAGCTCTGGTGATCGCCCTTTCCGCCGCCCCAACGGCCGTGCGCCGCCACGCGCGCTCGGGCTGGCGCACGCTGTTGCTGGCGGCGGTCGGCCTCGCGGTGGCGGTGCCGCAGGCGAGCGCGGGCCCGCCGCCGATCAGCTTTGCCGACATCGTCACCAAGTGGCCCCGGCGGTGGTCAACATCTCGACCACCAAGGCGGCGCGAAGCGGGCCGGGGCCGGGCCCGGGGCCGGGGCCGGGGCCGACCCCGACTTCCCCTTCCCGGAGCCGCCGCCCTGGCTCGCCGTTCGAGGACTTCTTCCGCGAGTTCTTCGATCGCGACCGGGCGCCCGACCAGATGCCGCAGCGGCAGTCGTCGCTGGGCTCGGGCTTCGTGGTCGACGCGGACGGCTACGTGGTCACCAACAACCACGTGATCGCCGAGGCCGACGAGATCCAGGTGGTGTTCGGCGACGAGACGACCTACGACGCCGAACTGATCGGGCGCGACCAGAAGACCGACCTCGCGCTGCTCAAGATCGAGGGCGACAAGCCGTTCCCGGCGGTGACCTTCGCCGACAGCGACGGCGTGCGGGTCGGCGACTGGATCATCGCGATCGGCAATCCGTTCGGGCTCGGCAGCACGGTCACCGCCGGCATCGTCTCGGCGCGCTCGCGCGACATCCGGGCCGGCCCCTACGACGACTTCCTGCAGGTCGACGCGCCGATCAACCGCGGCAACTCGGGCGGTCCGAGCTTCAATCTCGACGGCGAGGTGATCGGCATCAACACCGCGATCTTCTCGCCCAGCGGCGGCAACGTCGGCATCGGCTTCGCGATCCCCTCCAACCTCGCGCTGCCCGTGATCGAGTCGCTCAAGGCCGACGGCCGGGTCAAGCGCGGCTGGCTCGGGGTCCGGATCCAGACCGTGACCGACGAGATCGCCGAGAGCCTCGGCCTCGACGATCGCGGCCGGCGCGCTGGTGGCCAGCATCACGCCGGGCGGCCCGGCCGAGATCGCCAAGATCGAGCCGGGCGACGTGGTCCTGGAGTTCGACGGCAAGTCGATCGACCGGATGCGCGGCCTGCCACGGATCGTCGCCGAGACGCCGATCGGCAAGGCGGTCGACGTCGACGGTCTGGCGCAAGGGCGAGAAGAGGCACGTCGAGGTGACGCTCGGCGAGCTGCCGGAGGAGGAGGAGCTCGCGGCGCTGACCGAGACCGAGGCCGACACCCCGAGCTCGGCCGACATCGAGGCGCTCGGCCTGACCGTCGCGAGCCTCACCGAGGAGCTGCGCACGCGCTTCGAGCTCGGCGCCGAGATCAAGGGGGTGGTGATCGTCGAGGTGGCCGAGGGCAGCTCGGGCGGCGAGGAGAGCCTGCGGCCGGGCGACGTGATCGTCGAGGTCGGGCAGGAGGAGGTCAACTCCCCGCCGGAGGTCGCCGCCAAGGTCAACCAGGCGCGCCAGGACGACAAGAAGTCGGTGCTCCTGCTGATCGACCGCCAGGGCGATCTGCGCTTCGTCGCGCTGCGCCTGCCCGGCGCGCCGGCCGAGTAGGGGGCCGCGCGCCCGGCCGCGCCGCGCCTCGGGCGCTCGCGCGCGGGCGCGGGGCCGGTTCCCGCGGCGGCTCAGCCGGCGACGAAGTCGCGCCGGGGGATGCCCTGCAGGAAGAGCAGCGCGCTCAGGTCGCCGACGCTGATCGCGACCGGCGTGGCGGCACGGACCACCGGATGAGCGCGGAAGGCGACGCCGAGGCCGGCGGCTGCCAGCATCGGCAGGTCGTTGGCGCCGTCGCCGACCGCGAGCGTCGCGCCGGGCGCGCAAGGCCGCGCGCCCGGGCGAGCCGCTTGAGCAGCGCGCGCTTGCTCCAGGGGCCGCGCATCGGCTCGAGCAGCGGCCGGTGAGGCGGCCGGCCTTCGACCTCCAGGCGGTTGGCCTGGGCGAGGTCGAAGCCGAGCGCGGCGCGCACCCGATCGGTGAACGGCACGAAGCCGCCGGACACCAGCGCGGTGATCGCGCCGCGCGCGCGCATCGTCCGGACCAGGGTGCGGGCGCCCGGCATGTAGCGCACGCCGCTCGCGATAGATCTCGTCGAGCACCGTGACCGGCAGCCCGGCGAGCAGGGCGACCCGGGCCTCGAGCGCGGCGCGGAAGTCGATCTCGCCGTTCATCGCGCGCCGCGTGATCGCGCGCGACCTCGGCTCCGGATGCCGACGCGCGTCGGCCAGCTCGTCGATGCACTCGACCGTGATCATCGGTCGAATCCATGTCGCTCACCAGCAGCGCGCTTGACCCGCGCCGCGCGCCGGCACCACGGCGACGTCGAGCGGCGGCGCCGCGCGACCAGCCTCCCGCACGCGCCGCGCGAGCGCCCCTCGGCGCGTCGTCCTCGAGCGCGAACTCGCAGGCCTCGGCCTCGGCGAGCCAGCGCGGCGGCGCGCCGAGCGCGCGTCCGACCTCGCCCGCCAGCGCCCCCTCGAGCGGCGCGCGCGCCGGGTCGGCGATCAGGCAGACCACCCAGGTCATCGCAGCGCGCGCCGCCGCGGCCGGCCTGCGCCGGAGCCCGCCGCGCCATGACCGGCCTGGTCGTGATCGGCGGCCCGTCGGCGAGCGGCAAGTCGGCGCTCGCGCTGCGCCTCGCCGAGGCGATCGGCGGCGTGATCATCAACGCCGACAGCATGCAGCTCTACCGCGAGCTGCCGCTCCTGACCGCGCGCCCCACGCCGGCCGACGAGGCGCGGGTGCCGCACCGCCTCTACGGCATCCTCGATGCCGCCGATCCGGCGTCGGTCGGGCGCTGGCTGCGAGCTCGCCGGCCGGGCGATCGAGGACGAGCCTCGCCGCCGGCCGGGTGCCGATCGTGGTCGGCGGCACGGGCCTCTATCTCAAGGCGCTGCTGCACGGCCTGGCACCGGTGCCCGAGGTGCCGGCCGCGGTCGCGCCGCGCCGTCGTCGAGCGGCTCGGCCCGCGTCGGCGCGCCCGGGCCTGCATGCCGAGCTCGCGCGGCAGCGACCCGGCGATGGCGGCGCGGCTCGGGCCCGACGATCGCCAGCGCCTGCTGCGCGCGGTCGAGGTCCTGCGCGCGACCGGCCGCTCGCTCGCCGCGTGGCAGGCCGAGCCCGCGCTGGCGGGTGCGCGCTGCCGCGAGCCGGTCCGGGGCGTCGCGCTGCTGCCGCCGCGCGCCGGAGCTCCATCGGCGGATCGAGCGCCGCCTGCAGGCGATGATCGATGCCGGCGCGCTCGCCGAGCTCGCCGGCGCTGCGCGCCGCGCGCCCGGACCGCCGGATCTGCCGCTGCTCAAGGCGGTCGCCGTGCCGGAGCTGCTCGCCCATCTCGACGGCCGCCTCGAGCTCGCCGAGGCCCTCGCGCGCGCGATCGCCCGGACCCGGCAGTACGCCAAGCGCCAGATCACCTGGCTGCGCCATCAGCTGCCCGAGCTGCAGCCGCTGCACGGCCTTCGGCGACGAGCTCAGGCGCTGCCCGGCGCGTGGCCCGCCGGCGCCGCCCTGGTTGACCGATGCGCGCTTTGCACGCATAGTTTCCGAGCCCACCCTGCAGAAGGGACCAAGACCGGCCGACCAAGGGGGGGCCAAGCCCGCCTGAACGGCCGCCGAGGCATCGATCGAGGAGCCTAGCCATGCCGGACGCCCCGTCCGTGACCGCGACCGCCCATGACGTCCAGCGCCCAGAGCGCCGGCGATGACGCGGCTCGGAGGTCGTGCTCCAGGCGCTGGTCGAGCAGGGGGTCGAGGTGGTCTTCGGCTATCCCGGCGGTGCCGTGCTGCCGATCTACGACGCGATCTTCAAGCAGGATCGCATCCGCCACATCCTGGTCCGCCACGAGCAGGGCGCGGTGCACGCCGCCGAGGGCTACGCGCGCAGCACCGGCCGGGTCGGCGTGGTGCTGGTGACCTCGGGACCCGGCGCCACCAACACCGTGACCGGGCTGACCGACGCGCTGATGGACAGCGTGCCGGTGGTCTGCCTGACCGGCCAGGTGCCGACCCACATGATCGGCAACGACGCCTTCCAGGAGGCCGACACGGTCGGCATCACGCGGCCCTGCACCAAGCACAACTACCTGGTCAAGTCGGGCGACGACGCTGGCGCGGGTGGTCCACGAGGCGTTCCACGTCGCGCGCAGCGGGCGTCCCGGCCCGGTGGTGGTCGACCTGCCCAAGGACATCCTGATGGGGCCGGCGACCTACGTCGCGCGCGACCAGGTGCGCCACCGCACCTACAACCCGCGGTGCGAGCCGCTGCCCGAGCCGATCGCGCAGGCGGTCGAGCTGATGGCTCAAGGCGGAGCGGCCGATCTTCTACGTCGGCGGCGGCGTGATCAACTCGGGCGGCGAGGCCTCGGCGCTGGTCACCGAGCTGGTGCGCGCGACCGGCTTCCCGGTGACCCTCACGCTCATGGGGCTCGGCGCCTACCCGGCCTCCGACCCGCAGTTCATCGGCATGCTCGGCATGCACGGCACCTACGAGGCCAACCTCGCGATGCACGGCTGCGACGTGATGATCGCGATCGGCGCGCGCTTCGACGACCGGGTGACCGGGCGGCTCGACAAGTTCTCGCCGGGTTCGAGGAAGATCCAGGTCGACATCGACCCGTCGTCGATCAACAAGAACGTGCCGGTCGACGTCGCGATCGTGGGCGATGCCGGCCATGCGCGCTGCGCGCGCTCGGCGAGGCCTGGCGCGCCAAGGGCAACGCGGCCGACCCCGACGCGGATCAGGCCCTGGTGGGCAGCAGATCAGGACCTGGCAGGCGAAGGACAGCCTGCGCTACCGCCAGAACGGCAAGACCATCAAGCCGCAGTACGCGATCCAGCGCCTCTACGAGCTGACCAAGGAGCGCGAGACCTTCATCACGACCGAGGTCGGCCAGCATCAGATGTGGGCGGCGCAGCACTACCGGTTCGAGCAGCCGCGTCACTGGCTGACCTCGGGCGGGCTCGGCACCATGGGCTACGGCTTGCCCGCCGCGATGGGGGTTCAGGTCGCGCATCCGGACGCGCTCGTGATCGACATCGCCGGCGAGGCCTCGTGGGTCATGAACATGCAGGAGATGTCGACCATCGTGCAGTACCGCCTGCCGGTGAAGTCGTTCATCCTCAACAACAGCTATATGGGCATGGTCCGGCAGTGGCAGGAATTCTTCCACGGCAACCGCTACAGCGAGAGCTACATGGACAGCCTGCCGGACTTCGTGAAGCTGGCCGAGGCGTTCGGCGCGGTCGGCCTGCGCGCCGACGACGGCCGGACGAGGTCGACGACGTGATCAAGGCGATGATCGAGACGCCCGAGGCCGGTGATCTGCGACGTCGTGGTCGACCGCGCGGAGAACGTCTATCCGATGATCCCGGGCGGGGCGGCGCACAACGAGATCAAGCTCTGCCCCGACGACGACGCGCCGGTCCAAGGCTCCGAGGAGGGCATGGTCCTGGTCTGACCGGCTGCCGGCCCGATCGCGTCGCGCGGACGCCCCGGCGCTGGGCGCGCCGGCGTCCGCCGGCGGTTCGGGCTGACGGAGGTCGGACATGACGACCGAGCCGGAGCAGCGCCACACGATCGCCGTCCTGGTCGACAACGAGCCGGGCGTGCTGGCCCGGGTGATCGGCCTGTTCTCGGGCCGCGGCTACAACATCGAGAGCCTGACGGTAGCGGAGGTCGACCGCGCGCGCGGGCTACTCGCGCATCAACATCGTGACCACCGGCACCGCGCAGGTGATCGAGCAGATCAAGGCGCTGCTCGACAAGCTCGTGCCGGTCCACAAGGTCGCCGACCTCACGGTCGAGGGGCCGCACATCGAGCGCGAGCTCGCGCTGGTCAAGGTCACGGGCGACCGCGAGCAGTCGGGTGCAGGCGCTCCGGATCGCCGATTTCATGCACGCCCGCCTGGTCGACAGCACGACCGACAGCTTCGTGTTCGAGATCACCGGCGCGTCCGACGAGCTCGACGCCTTCATCGACCTGATGGAGCCGCTCGGCCTCGCCGAGGTCAGCCGCGCCGGCGTGGTCGCGATCGCGCGCGGCGCCGAGGGCTTGTGATGGGCAGGCGCGATGATGGCTGAAGCGCGACCGCGGGCCTGGACGCTGGAGGAGTTCCTCGCCTTCGAGGCCGGGGAGCTGGAGCGCTACGAGTTCGTGGGTGGCGTCGTACGCATGGCGACCGGCGGTACCGCCGCCCACAGCGCGATCAAGGGCAACGTCGCGCTCGCGCTCGACGAGGCGCTTCGACGCGGACCGTGTCGTGCCCTTCTCGCCGATCTGAAGGTCTGACCCCGACCGCGGTCCTGTATCCGGATGTGCTGGTGACCTGCCGGCCGCTGGCACCCGACGACGACCGCCTGTCCGACCCGACGGCGGTGGTCGAGGTGCTCTCGCCCGGCCAGCGAGACGTTATGACCGGATCGACAAGTGGCGCGAGTACCAGAGGATCGCCTCGCTCCGGCACTTCGTCCTGATCGAGCAGAAGGAGCGGCGCATCGAGGTCTAGTCGCGCACCGCGACCGGCTGGGCAGCTCGCGGTCGTCGAGCCGCCGGACGACGCGGTCGCACTTGCGGGCGCTCGATGCCCGCCTCTCGCTGGACGGCGATCTACGACGAACAGCGGCCGCTGAGCGCCTTGGAGCTGACTTGTATATACAAAGAGCTAACACCATGTCAGAATGAGCATTGAGACTCACGGTTTCGACTGGGACGAGGGCAACCGCACGAAATGCCAGAAGCACGGCCTCTCGCTGGCGGAGATCGAATGGGTGCTTCGCCACGGGCTGCTGCGCCTCACCGACGACGACAAGCATTCGTTGCAGGAGAAGCGTCTCATCGCGATCGGGCGCACGCAGGCGGGTCGGCTCGTGTTCGTGGGGTTCACGCTACGAGAGCGCCGCGGTCACACGCTCATCCGACCGATCACGGCCCGGTATATGCATGTGAGGGAGACGCGTCGCTATGAGCAGCAAGAATTCCTGAGTTCAGGACCGACGAGGAGCTGGAGGCCTTCCTCGAGCAGGATCTGAGCGACTACATCACGCCGGAGAACTTCAAGCCGGCGCGGTTCGAGTTCCTGCCCAAGACGCGGCAGGTGAACCTCCGCTTCTCCGAAGCCCTGCTCGACGCGGTCCGGGAGCGGGCGCGGGAGCAGGGGATCTCCTACCAGCGCTACATCCGCCAAGCGGTCGAGCGCGCGCTCGACGAGCGGCGTTGACTCCTGCGCTTAGCTTCAACGCTTTTCGTCCGGTGCGCCGGTAATTTCGACAAGTGCCTTTGCTCTTATCCCTAACAACCTCAAAGATGAAATCGATCATGCTTTGGGAATCCCGGCAAAAAGAATTCGGGACCGTCGCTGTAGCGGATATGAAGAAAGTCAATTAGACCATCACGGTGCCCGTAAAATTTCTTTGGAATTGAAGTGTCGCAAGATCGCTTTCTCAACGTCATTCTCGCACTGCACGGAGCACATTCTACGGAAAGACTCGCCTACTTCAGCAGGAAAGCAATTTGTATCGAACGATGACAGTCTCTGTATAGTCACCGAAGTACGTTGTTAAGTCGGCTCCGCGGCTGTAAAGCACAAGATGGCTTTCATGATGAGAGTAGATAGAGTCAGACAGCTTCGACAGGCGATCAACTCTCTCGCGGCTGAAATCTTGCGCGAACGCTCCCTCAGTGGAAAGACAGAGTATGACAACCGAAATTCCCACGCGCATGGCGTACCTCACGGGTCGGTGCGCGTCGTCTCAAAAAGATGACACGACACGCGCGCTGCGGAGCGGCGCCCGACGGATCAGCCTCCGGGCAAACCCTAGACCAAACCTAAGGTAGAAAATTGCCAAGCTTATCTCTCGCACACAGCCCAAAGATGACCAACCTTCAAAGTCGTGATTGGTGTAGGCGCCGTGTCCCCGCCAACGGCTTGACTTGACAGTGGCCATGAACCTGTGGTTGAGTTTGTCATGCGCTTGCAGGGGGATAGGTATGCGATGCGCTGGGCCCGGTATGTGGGAGAGAAATTCCGCTGGCTCGCCTGGAAGCTGTGCCAAGAACCCGACTGTGCGCGCCCTGCGCCACGAAGGCCGAGCAGCCGCACCGCCCAGAACCTTGGCCTCAGCCCCCGCCGCATTTGCGGCGCTGCCCGTGGCCCAATTGTCGGAAGCCAACTGAAGTACAGGGAGAACAGAACGACCGGCGAGCGGTTCGTGGGCTGCACCGGCTACCCGCGCTGTCGTTGGACCAAGGATCTGCCCGGCTAACGCAGCGGGTTGACGGTCGGCACGCCGAGCGGGGCGAAATCGCGCTCGTTGGCGGTCACCACGGTCAGGCCGTGGACCGAGGCGACCGCGGCGATCTTGGCATCGTCGTTCGAAGGCACCGCGCCGGCCCGCTCGCCATCGCCCATGAAGGCGCCCCACTGCAGGGCGGCCTGGACATCGAAGGGCAGGACCCGCTCACCGAAGGCCGGCAGCACCTCGTGGCGCAGCCAGTGGCGATAGTGCTCGCGCCGCCGGCCCGGTCGCAGACGCGTGATGCCGCGGGCGATCTCGCCGATCACGACGGCGCAGGTGAAAAGGTCGCGCTCGTCGTTCGACTCGTACCAGCGAAGGGCCGGCCCATAGCCCGGACGGCCGGGATTGCCGAGCACCGACAGGAACGACGTGTCGAGGAGAAAGCCGCTCAAAGATCGACGTCGCGCCCGTGGTCGCGCGCTCGCTCGGGCGCGAAGTCGGGCTCGGCGAAGGGTCCGGCCTGGAGAACCTCGAGCAACGGTCGGCCGCGGCGACGCTCGGGGAAGAGCGCGTGCTCGAGGATCACGCGGTGCTCCGCCTCCATCGAGCGGCCGTGTCGGACGGCCTGCTGCTTGAGGCGGGTGACCACCTCGTCGGGCACGTTGCGGACGTGGAGCTGACGCACTATGTTACCAATGCTAACGTTTCGCTCCCATAGGTAGCACACAGCCACCGTCGCGCAAGTCGCGAGCCGCAACCCGCCGACCGTCGCGGACAGCTTGATCGCGGCGCGGGGCTTCCTTACAAGACGGCAGCCCCGCATGAGGATGCCCGTGCGGCGCGCGCAGCGCGCCGCCAACAAGACCCGAGGAACGGAGGCCCGCGCGATGCGCGTCTACTACGACACCGACGCCGATCTCAACCTGATCAAGAGCAAGCGCGTGGCCGTGATCGGCTATGGCAGCCAGGGCTTCGGCCATTCCAACAATCTGAAGGACAGCGGCGTGCGCGACGTCGTGGTCGCGCTGCGGCCGGGCTCGGCCACGGCAGCCAAGGCGGAGGGCGCGGGCTTCGGGGTCATGGCGGCCGACGAGGCGGCGGCCTGGGCCGACGTGGTGATGGTGCTGGTGCCGGACGAGCTCCAGGCCGATCTCTACAAGGAGCAGCTGGCGCCCAACCTGAAGGAGGGTGCTGCGCTCGCCTTCGCCCACGGCTTCAACATCCACTTCCGGCTGGTCGAGCCGCGCCCCGATCTCGACGTCTTCATGATCGCGCCCAAGGGCCCGGGCCATCTGGTGCGCGCCGAGTACGAGCGCGGCGCCGGCGTGCCCTGCCTGGTCGCGATCCAGCAGGACGCCTCGGGCGGCACCCTCGACCTGGCACTCTCCTATGGCGCTGCGATCGGCGGCGGCCGCGCCGGGATCATCGAGACCAGCTTCCGCGAGGAGTGCGAGACCGATCTCTTCGGCGAGCAGGTGGTGCTGTGCGGGGGCCTGTGCGCGCTGATCCAGGCCGGCTACGACACGCTGGTCGAGGCCGGCTACGCGCCCGAGATGGCCTATTTCGAGTGCCTGCACGAGGTCAAGCTGATCGTCGACCTGGTCTACGAGGGCGGGCTCGCCAACATGCGCTACTCGATCTCCAACACCGCCGAGTTCGGCGACTACACCCGGGGCCCGCGGGTGATCACCGAGGAGACCCGCGCCGAGATGAAGCGCATCCTGGCCGACATCCAAAGCGGCGCCTTCGCGCGCGAGTGGGTGCTCGAGAACAAGGCGGGCCAGGTCGGCTTCAAGGCGATGCGCGCCCGCCACGCCGCGCACGGCAGCGAGGCGGTCGGCCGCCAGCTGCGCGGCATGATGCCCTGGATCACCGCCAGGCGCCTGGTCGACACCAGCCGGAACTGAGTGGGGCGGGAGCGTGGCACGCGACGACAAGCCGGGCGGGGGCGCGGGGCGGCAAGCGCTTCCAGCCGGAGCGCCGGCCGGCCGCGGCCAAGCCGCCGGCGGCGCCGCTGATCGAGCAGCCGACCATGCGGCGCCGGCTGGCCCTGCTCGGCCTCCGGCTGCCCGAGGTCAAGCCGCCCGCCTTCCACTACGTGCCGGTCGTGGTGCATGGCGGGATCGCCTACGTCAGCGGCCAGCTGCCGTGGCACGACGGCGCGATCGAGGCGGCCGGCAAGGTCGCGGGCGAGGTCGCGCTCGAGCAGGCGGAGGAGGCGGCGCGGCGCTGCGTGCTGCAGGCGCTGGCCTGGCTCAACCAGGCGCTGCCCGGCGGCCTCGACGAGATCGAGCGGGCGCTGCGCGTCACCGGCTACGTCGCCTCGAGCCCGGGCTTCGACCAGCAGCCCAAGGTGATCGATGCCGCCTCCGAGATCCTGGTCAAGCTGTTCGGCCACGCCGGCCACCACGCGCGCTCGGCGATCGGCGTCGCCGAGCTGCCGCGCAACGCCCCGGTCGAGATCGAGTTCACCTTCGCGATCAAGCGCCGGCCGAACATCGCCCAGCGCCAGCGCCGGCCCGGATTCCCGGTGGTCGAGAAGCGCCCCTGACCGGCCGCGGCGCGGTTGACCACGGATGTTCCTGGGCATGACCACGACTCGTGGCGCGCTGGATTTCGCGCAACAGTCGTGGTCGCGATCTAATCAACGGCAGGTAACGGGCTTTACAAAGCCAGGGCGATGGTCTTGTATCGGGACGCGATGGCCGACCGCCAAGGTGGGCCGGTGATCCTCGAGGCGCACGTGAACCGGGGCTGTGGGACGACGGTGATGACGGCTTGCCACGGCGTGATGGCAACGAGTGCTCGCCGCCCCCGTGCTCACGCGGTTGTTCTTTCGACGGAGCTTCGACTTAGCTGCCCCTGAGCCGCTGCCGCTCAGCGCGGGTTCAGGGGAGTCGTGTACCAGCGAAGCGTCGACCGCCGTCGGAAAGGACCAGGGCCATGCCGGCCGATCAAGCCAAGCCAAGCGTAGCGCAAGACCGCATCATCATCTTCGACACCACCCTGCGCGACGGCGAGCAGTCGCCGGGCGCCTCGATGACCGTGCCCGAGAAGCTGCGGATCGCCCAGCTGCTCGAGGAGATGGGCGTCGACGTCATCGAGGCGGGGTTCGCGATCGCCTCGCCGGGCGACTTCCAGGCGGTCCACGAGATCGCGAAGAAGATCGAGAAGAGCGTGGTGTGCTCGCTCGCGCGGGCGAGCCGCGCCGACATCGACCGCGCCGCCGAGGCGCTCGAGCCGGCGGCGCGCAAACGCATCCACACCTTCATCGCCACCAGTCCCCTGCACATGCGGGTCAAGCTGCAGAAGACCCCCGAGCAGGTGCACGAGGCGGTGATCGACAGCGTCAGCCATGCGCGCCGGCTCTGCGACGACGTCGAGTGGTCCTGCGAGGACGGCTCGCGCTCGGAGCACGACTTCCTCTGCCGGTGCATCGAGAGCGCGATCGACTGCGGCGCCGGCACGATCAACATCCCCGATACGGTCGGCTACGCCTATCCGGAGGAGTTCGCCGACCTGATCCGGATGATCAGGAACCGGGTCCCGAACATCGACAAGGCGGTGCTCTCGGTGCACTGCCACAACGACCTCGGCCTCGCGGTCGCCAACTCGCTGCGCGCGATCGAGGCCGGCGCCCGGCAGGTCGAGTGCACGGTCAACGGCATCGGCGAGCGCGCCGGCAACGCCGCGATGGAAGAGATCGTCATGGCGATCCGCACCCGCCACGACCTCTTGCCCTACCAGAGCCGGATCGTCACCCAGCACATCACGCGCGCGTCGCGTCTGGTCAGCGCGGTGACCGGCTTCGCGGTGCAGAACAACAAGGCGATCGTCGGCGCCAACGCGTTCGCCCACGAGGCGGGCATCCATCAGGACGGCATGCTGAAGGACGCCGGCACCTACGAGATCATGCGTCCCGAGGACGTGGGCCTCGTGCGCTCGAACCTGGTGATGGGCAAGCACTCCGGCCGCCACGCCTTCCGCAAGAAGCTCGCCGAGCTCGGCTACGAGCTCGGGGACAACGCGCTCGTCGAGGCCTTCGCCCGCTTCAAGGCGCTGGCCGACAAGAAGAAGGAGATCTTCGACGAGGACCTGATCGCCTTGATCGACGACGAGATCCAGGGCGTCGATCAGCGGATCAAGGTCGTGCATCTGGAGGTCGCGTGCGGCTCGCGCCCGAAGTCGCTGGCCAGCATCCGGCTGGAGATCGATGGCGCGGAGCGCTCGGCGGACGCCGAAGGCAGCGGGCCGGTCGATGCCACCTTCAACGCCATCCAGCGGCTGGTGCCGCACTCGGCGACGCTGTCCCTGTTCCAGATCCACGCGGTCACCGAAGGGACCGACGCGCAGGCCGAGGTCAGCGTGCGGCTGGAGGAGAACGGCAAGACGGTCAACGGCCAGGCGGCGGAAACCGATACGATTCTCGCTTCGGCGCGTGCTTATGTGACGGCGTTAAACAAGCTTTTAGTCAAACGGGAAAGAACTGCACCAGCTGCTCTGTCCGCGTGACGTCCTCGGCCCGGGTATCCGGACCGGGACCGTCGACATGGGATGCGGCCAACCGGCGACGGCGGACGAGCCGCGCCGGGGCCGCCCCGGCGGGTCTGGGGCTGGGTCCTTAACCTGGGAACGCGCACGCATGTTCTCGAGATTGCTCGGCCTCTTGTCGGCGGATATGGCAATCGACCTCGGCACCGCCAACACGCTGGTCTACGTCAAGGGCAAGGGCATCGTTCTCAACGAGCCGTCGGTGGTCGCCATCACCAACAACCGCGGCCGCAAGCAGGTCCTCGCGGTCGGCGAGGAGGCCAAGCAGATGGTCGGGCGCACGCCCGGCAACATCGAGGCGATCCGGCCGCTGCGCGACGGCGTGATCGCCGACTTCGAGGTCGCGGAGGAGATGATCAAGCACTTCATCCGCAAGGTGCACAACCGGCGCGGCTTCGCGAGCCCGCGGGTGATCATCTGCGTGCCCTCGGGCTCGACCGCGGTCGAGCGGCGCGCGATCCAGGAATCCGCCGAGAGCGCCGGCGCGCGCCGGGTGTTCCTGATCGAGGAGCCGATGGCGGCGGCGATCGGCGCCGGGCTGCCGGTGACCGAGCCGACCGGCTCGATGGTGGTCGACATCGGCGGCGGCACCACCGAGGTCGCGGTGCTGTCGCTCGGCGGGATCGTCTACGCGCGCTCGATCCGGGTCGGCGGCAACAAGATGGACGAGGCGATCATCAGCTACATCCGGCGCAACCATAACCTGTTGATCGGCGAATCGACCGCCGAGCGGATCAAGAAGGAGATCGGCTCGGCGTGTCTGCCCGAGGACGGCAACGGCCGGGTGCTCGAGATCAAGGGCCGCGACCTGATGAACGGCGTGCCCAAGGAGATCGTGATCAGCCAGCGCCAGATCGCCGAATCGCTGGCGGAGCCGGTCAGCGCGATCATCGAGGCGGTCAAGGTCGCGCTCGAGCACACAGCACCCGAGCTCTCGGCGGACATCGTCGACAAGGGCATCGTGCTGACCGGCGGCGGCTCGCTGCTCGGCAACCTCGACTTCGTGCTGCGCCACGCCACCGGGCTGCCGGTGAGCCTCGCCGACGAGCCCTTGACCTGCGTGGCGCTCGGCACCGGCCGCTGCCTCGAGGAGATGAAGACGCTGCGGCACGTCCTGCACACCGCCTATTGAGACCCCGCCCGAGGCCGTGCCCTTGGCCGTGATGCCTACGCGGGGGCCGAGCTGCGGCCGGCGCGGCCGAGCCGGGCGCCGGCCGCAGCTCGTCGCCGGCCTGGACCCGGGGCGCGCGACCGGTGGTGACGGAGACTGCGCGTGAAGCTCGAGCATCGCTCGCTGTCGCGCCTCGCCGTGCCGCTCAAGGCGCTGGTCGACCGCTTCGCCTTCGGCACGCTGATCGTCGCCTCGATCGCGCTCCTGATCGTCGGCAAGGCGGACGTCCGCATCCTCGAGGCGGTCAACACCCGGATCAGCGATCTGCTGGCGCCGGCGCTCGAGGTGGTGGTGCAGCCGATCAACGCCTCGCGCCGCATGGCCCGGACCATCGGCGAGCTGGTCGCCCTGCGCGCCGAGAACGTCCGCCTGCGCGAGCAGAACGAGCGCCTGCTGGAATGGCAGGGCGTCGCGCGCCAGCTGGCGCTGGAGAACGCCGCGCTGCGCCAGCTGTTGAGCGCGAACGTCGAGGACGAGCATCCGACCGCGGTCACCGCCAGGGTCGTGGCGGACGCCGGCGGCCCCTTCGTGCAGACCGTGATCGTCAATGCGGGCGCCGATCAGGGCGTCGCCAAGGGCATGGCCGCGGTCAACGAGCGCGGCCTGGTCGGCCGGGTGATCGAGGTCGGGCGGCGCAGCGCCCGGATCCTCCTGTTGACCGACTTCAACTCGCGCGTGCCGGTCATGGTGGAGCCGTCGCGCGACCAGGCGATCCTCGCGGGCGACAACAGCCGCGAGCCCGGCCTGACGTTCCTGCCGCTCAACCCGCGCCTCTCGGTCGGCGACCGGGTGGTCACCTCGGGCCGCGGCGGCGTGCTGCCGCCGGGCCTGGCGATCGGCGTGGTCAGCCAGATCGACGAGCACAAGGTCGCGGTCCGGCCCCTGGTCGACTGGGACCGCCTGGCGTATCTGCGGCTGCTCGAGTACGCGCGGGTGCTGCCGCCGGAGAAGCTCGAGGAGCTCCAGCAGGAGATCTTCGGGCCGCCGCCGCCGCCCGGGCCTACCGTGGGCGCCCTGCCTCCGGCGCCGGGCGCCGGGCACGGGCCTGCGCCGGAGCCGGGGCGGTGACCTGGCTGCGCCAGCTCGACGCCCAGCTGCGCGCGCTCCTGCCGTTCGCGACCACGCTGGTCGCCGTCCTGATCGACGTCGCTCCCCTGGTCGGGACCGGCCCGGCCGGCCTGACCTCCTTCGCGACGCTGTGCACGGTCTACTTCTGGAGCCTCTATCGCCCGGATCTGTTCACGCCGGCGGCGGCGTTCGTCATCGGCCTCATCTACGATGCGCTCGCCGGGCTGCCGCTCGGTCTGAGCTCGCTCGCGCTGCTGCTGGTGCGCAGCCTGATGGTGGTGCAGCAGCGCTTCTTCCTGGCGCGCTCCTTCCCGGTCATCTGGTGCTGCTTCCTTTTGCTGGCGCCGGCGGTCGAGGCGGGGCGCTGGCTGCTTGACCTCGCTGTGGTGGGGGCATCTGTTCGCGCTCCGCCCGGCGCTGCTCGAGCTGCTGCTGACGATCGCGCTCTACCCCGCCGCGAGCTGGCTGCTCGGGCGCATCCACAACCAGATCCCGCGGCTGATCCATGCATCGTGAGGGCGACCGCCTGCGCGCCTTCACGCGCCGCGCGCTGCTGCTCGGCGCCGGCCAGCTCGGGCTGTTCGGGGTCCTCGCCGGCCGGCTCTACTACCTGCAGGTGGTGAGCGCCGACGAGTACGCGCTGCTCGCCGACGAGAACCGGATCAACCATCGCCTGCTGCCGCCGGCGCGCGGCCGGATCTTCGACCGCCACGGCGTCACGCTGGCGCGCAACATCCCGACCTACCGGGTCCTGGTGGTGCGCGAGCAGACCGCGGACATGCGCGCCACGCTCGACGCGCTCGCCCGCCTGATCCCGCTGCCCGAGGAGAGCATCGCGCGAGGTGCTCGCCGAGGTCGGGCGGCGGCGCCGCTTCGTGCCGATCCTGGTGCGCGAGGGCCTCAACTGGACCGAGGTCTCGCGGATCGCGATCCATGCGCCCGAGCTTCCCGGCGTGACCCTCGATGCCGGCCTGCTCCGCAACTACCCGGCCGGTCCGGTCATGGCCCACGTGCTGGGCTACGTCGCGCCGGTCGCGGAGCGCGAGCTGACCGGCGATCCGCTGCTCGAGCTGCCGGAGTTCCGCACCGGCAAGAACGGCATCGAGAAGGTCTACGAGCAGAGCGCTGCGCGGCCGCGCCGGCCTCAGCCGCTTCGAGGTCAACGCGCTCGGCCGCGAGATCAAGGAGCTCTACCGGCACGACGGCGAGCCCGGCCAGGACCTGGCGCTGACGATCGATCTCGATCTGCAGCGCTACGCCCACCAGCGCCTGAGCGCCGAGGAGAGCGCGTCCGCCGTGGTCCTGGACGTCCACAGCGGCGACGTGCTGGCGCTGGTCTCGGTGCCGACCTTCGATCCCGCCGGGTTCACCAACGGCCTGAGCCGCGAGGTCTGGCGCGAGCTCACCGACCAACCCCAGGACGCCGCTGGTCAACAAGGCGATCAGCGGCCAGTATCCGCCGGGCTCGACCTTCAAGATGATCGTGGCGCTCGCGGCGCTCGAGGCCGGCATCGGCGGCCCCGACCACGAGGTCTACTGCCCGGGCACACATGCAGCTCGGGCAGCACAGGTTCCACTGCTGGAAGCGCTGGGGCCACGGCACGCTCAAGCTGGTCGATGCGCTGGCGCAGTCCTGCGACGTCTACTTCTACGATCTGGCGCGCCGGGTCGGCGTCGACGCGATCGCCGCGATGGCGCGCCGCTTCGGCCTCGGCGCGACGCTCGAGATCGACCTGCCGGGCGAGCGCCCGGGTCTGGTGCCGGACCGGGCGTGGAAGCAGGCGACCCGCGGCGTGCCCTGGCAGCTCGGCGAGACCCTGATCGTCGGCATCGGCCAGGGCTACATGCAGGCGACGCCGCTCCAGCTCGCGGTGATGACCGCGCGGATCGCCAATGGCGGCCGCGCGGTACGGCCGCGCCTGGTGCGCGAGCCGGCCGGCCCCGGCGGCGCGCCGGCGCCCGAGCCGGCGCCTGCGGTCGGGGTCTCGGACTGGTCGTTCCGGTTCGTGCGCGAAGGCATGTTCGAGGTCGTGAACGGCGAGCGCGGCACCGCCCGCCAGGCGCGCGCTCGCCAATCCCGAGCTGGCGCTCGCCGGCAAGACCGGGACCTCGCAGGTGCGGCGGATCAGCCGGGCCGAGCGCGCGACCGGCGTGCGCAAGAACGAGGACAAGCCCTGGGAGGAGCGCGACCACGCCCTGTTCGTCGCCTTCGCGCCCTATCGCGAGCCGCGCTACGCGCGTGGCGGTCGTGGTCGAGCACGGCGGCAGCGGCAGCCAGGCGGCAGCGCCGCTCGCCCGCGACATCATGGCCAAGGCGCTCGAGCTCGAGCCGACCCGGTCGCGCCCGCCGCTGACCGCGGAGCGCGAGCCGGCGCCGCGCCCGCAGGGCGACCCGGCATGAACGCGCTGACCGTCGCCGCCCGCTTCAAGGCCGGCGAGCTCTCGCTGCTCGAGAAGCTGCGGCTCCTGAACTGGCCGTTCGTGCTGATCGTCGCCCTGGTCGCGCTGGTCGGCTACGGCATGCTGTACTCGGCCGCCGGCGGCTCGCACGAGCCCTGGGCCTGGCGCCACAGCGTGCGCTTCTGCGTCGGCGTCGCCGGTGATGCTGGCGATCGCGCTGATCGACGTCCGGTTCTGGTTCCGCTGGGCCTATCTGATCTACGCCGCCGCGCTGCTCGGGCTGATCGCGGTCGAGATCTCCGGCCATACCAGCATGGGCGCGCAGCGCTGGATCAACCTCGGCCTGTTCCAGCTGCAGCCCTCCGAGGTGATGAAGATCGCGCTGGTGCTGGCGCTCGCGCGCTACTTCCACGGCGGCCTATCTCGAGGACGTGGCGCAGCCGGCGCATCTGATCCTGCCGGTGATGCTGGTGCTGACCCCGGCGGCGCTGGTCCTCAAGCAGCCCGACCTCGGCACCGCGATCATGCTGCTCGCCGGCGGCGGCGCGCTCCTGTTCCTCGCCGGCGTGCGCTGGTGGAAGTTCGCGCTGGTGATCGGCGCCGTGCTGGCCGCCCTGCCGGTCCTCTGGCAGCAGCTGCACGACTACCAGAAGCAGCGGGTGATGACCTTCCTCGATCCCGAGCGCGATCCGCTCGGCGCCGGCTACCACATCATCCAGTCGAAGATCGCGCTCGGCTCGGGCGGGCTCTGGGGCAAGGGCTTCCTCAAGGGCACCCAGAGCCAGCTGAGCTTCCTGCCGGAGAAGCAGACCGACTTCGTGTTCACGATGCTGGCGGAGGAGGCGGGGCTGGTCGGCGCGCTCGGCCTGCTTGTCCTGTTCCTGGTGCTGGTCGGCTACGGCTTCGTGTTCGCGCTCCGCGCGCGCAACCAGTTCGGCCGCCTGCTCGCGATGGGCATCACCACGACGTTCTTCCTCTACGTCGCGATCAACATCGCCATGGTGACCGGCCTGATCCCGGTGGTCGGCGTGCCCCTGCCGCTGATCTCCTACGGCGGCACCGCGATGCTGACCGTCCTGATCGGCTTCGGCCTGCTGCTCGGCGTCGACGTCCACCGCGACGTCACCATCCCGCGCTTCCCGGTCGACGCCCACCGCTGATGCGGGTCTGAACGGGCGAGGGTTGACCGGCGGTCCGGGGCGCGCATCTTCTTACCTCAATCTTACCGGTGGTGCGGAGCGATGGCGAAGACTTGCGACTGTCGAGCAAGGGGCAGGTGATCATCCCGAAGGCGGTCCGGGACCGGCACGGCTGGCAGCCCGGGGTCGAGCTCGAGGTGGAGGATCGGGGCGACGCCGTGGTACTGCGGCTGGCCACGCACGTTTCCCGCCGACCACGTTCGAGGAGGTTCACGGCTGCCTCAAGTACGACGGTCCGCCGGTCACGATCGAGGAGATGGACAAGGCGGTGGAGCGCGAGGCACGCCGGATGTGGGAAGAGTTCGAGCGGCAGCGACGGTGATCGCTCTCGATACCAACGTCGTGGTGCGCTTCCTCGTCGCGCGACGACCCGGTGCAAGCCCGATCGAGCCGAGAGCCCTGCATGCGAAACGGCGCGGCGTTCGTGCCACAACGGTGCTCCTGGAGACCGAGTGGGTTCTCCGGACCAGTTACCGTTTCGATCGCGCTGCGATCGCCGCTGGCATCACGAGGCTACTGGGCTTGCCCGGTGTCGAAGCCGAAGACCGCGCAACGGTCGCCAGGCGCTCGTCTGGTACGGCCAGGGACTCGATTTCGCCGACGCCCTGCACCTCGCCTCGAGCGCACGGGCCGAAGCGTTCGCGACGTTCGATCGGGCTTTGCGGCGCAAGGCGCGCGCGGTGGCGGGCACCATCCCGGTCGTAGCGCCCTGAGCCGCGGCGCTGAGCCTCGGCTGCTGATCGCGGGTCCTACTTGAACCGCGCCTCGCGGAAGAGTGGGAAGCCCACGGGGTAGACCGGAATGTCGAGATTGTCGCGCATCGCCCAGACGTTCATCTGGTGATGCAGCGGGATGTAGACGATGTCGTCGAGGACGATCTTCCAGACCTCCTCGATCATGGCGTCGCGGCCATAGGTGACCATCTCGCGGTCGATCTTCTCGATCAGCTCGTCGACCCGCGGGTTGGAATAGCCGGACGCATTTTCGATGTCCCCCGTCCGATACGCGTGGACGAAGATGAAGTGCGAAGTCGAGCGTGAACCAGGTGTCGAACCAGAAGTCGCTCTCGCGATTGTCGAACTTGGCCCAGTAAACGTCCTTCGGCTGGGGGTTGGCGGTGACGGCGATGCCGACCTCGCGAAGTTGCGCGGCGACCGCGCGGCAGATCGCCTCGTCGTTGATGCAGGTGAGAGTTGTTCGGGCAGTCGAGGGTCACGCTGAAGCCTTGCGGGTACCCGGCCGCCGCCGAGGAGCGCCTTGGCAGCCTCGGGATCGTAAGGCAGCCTCTGGTCCAGCTCGGGCGCATAGCCGATCGCGCCGGGTGAGACCAGCATTCCCGCGGGCATCGCGAGCCCCCGCATGACGTCCTTGCGGATCGCCTCGATGTCGATCGCCTGATAGATCGCCTGGCGCACGCGCTTGTCGCTGAATGGATTGCGGTCCTTGACGTTGGAGGAGCGCAGCTCCGCGCGGCTCAGATCGAGACCGAGCCAGATGGTGCGCAAGTCGAGGGCCTGAGCGAGCTTCAGGCCCGGCGTGCGTCTCGATCCGATCGAGCGCCGCGAAGGGAGGGCCGGTCAGCAGGTCGAGGTCGCCGCGGAGCAGCGCGGCAAGGCGCGCCTCGGGGTCGGCGATCGGGGTGTACTCGATCCGGTCGAGGTTGTGGGGATAGCGCTCGAAGCCCCACCAGTCGGGGTTGCGGACCATGACCGCTCGCCCGTTGGGCTCGAACTCCTTCAGGATAAAAGGGCCGGTGCCGTTCGCGTGCCGCGACGCGAAGTTCTCCTCGCCCGCGCTGACGTTCGACCGGAACGGAGGCGTCGTGCGCCTCGGCCCAGCGTTTCGACATGATGTAGATGGGGCGCACCTTGTCCCACAGCTGCGGGTCCGGAAACTTCGTCTCGATGCGCACGGTGTGATCATCGACCGCGCGCACCTCGGCGATGCTCTCGATGCGGCCGGCCAAGGACCGGTCAGGCCTCCGGGAAGATCGGCCTTGGCCCGTGCGATGCTGAACACGACGTCTGCGGCGGTGAGCGGCGTGCCGTCGTGGAAGCGGACGTTCGGGCGCAGCTCGAACTCCCAGGTGGTCGGATCGACCAGCCGCCACGCCAGGGCCAGCCTGGGCACGAGCTCCAGGTTGGAATCGACCCCGATCAGGCCCTCGTAGACCTGAGCGAGCTGGGCGAAGGTGGGCCCCTCGTCGAAGCCATGGGGGTCGATGGTCGCCGCGCCGCCGACGCTCGCCCAGCGCAGCACGTTCTCCGCGGCTGGCGGGCGCCGGGTTCGCGGCGGCGAGGGCGAGAGCCAATCCGGCGATACGAGATGCCAAGCTTGTTCATCGGCGTCCTCCGATCGCTTTGAGGAATTCTGATCGAAGCCTAATCACGGCAGAAGATAGCGGGATCCGCGCGGTCGGGCAGTCCTGGCCTACTCGCGCGCGATGCTCGGCAGCCAGGTCGCGAGCTGCGGGCACCGCCATGATCAGCAGCAGAAACGCGACCATGCCCCAGAGGAACGGCCAGTTCGCCCAGAACACGCGCAGCTGATCGACCTCGGCGAGACGCCCGCTGATGACCAGCGCGATCGCCATCGGCGGCGTGACCTGGCCGATGACCACCGCGATCACCATCAGCACGCCGAAGTGGACGAGATCGATCTGGTAGGCGAGCAGCGTCGGCAGGATGATCGGCAGCAGCACCGGGATCAGGGGATCGAGGATCATGCCGGCGATGATCGCGAGGATCACCAGCGAGAGGATCCGCAGGAACTGGCTGTCGACGAAGACCAGCGCGTCGATGCCGCGCGCCAGGACCTCCGGCACATGCGCGTTGGCGAGCCCCCAGCCCAGCGCGAAGGACAGGCTGACGATCAGCAGGAGCTCGCCGGTCAGCTGCACGGCGTTGGCGAACACCCGGTACAGCTCGCGCAGCGAGAGGGCGCGATAGACGGCGCAGGACAGGAAGATCGCATAGGCGGCGGCGAACGCGCTCGCCTCGGTCGGCGTGAACACGCCGATCACGAGGCCGCCGACGATGATCACCGGCAGCCCGAACGACAGCGCCGCGCGCAGGCCGGTGCGCAGGCACTCGAGCCACGAGAAGCGGCCGTCGGGCTGCCAGCCGTGCTTGCGCGCGAGCCAGGCGACGATCGCCATCTGGCTGAAGCCGAGCAGGATGCCGGGGATCAGCCCGGCGAGGAACAAGGCACCGAGCGAGGTGCCGGTCACCGCCGAGTACAGGATCATCGGCGAGGACGGCGGGATCATCGGCCCGATACCGGCGGACGAGGCGGTGACCGCCGCGGAGAAGTCGGCGGGATAGCCCGCCTTCTTCATCGCCGGAATCACGACCGAGCCGGTGCCGGCGAGGTCCGCGGTCGACGAGCCGATCATGCCGCCGAAGAACATCGAGGTGACCACGTTGACCTGGGCGAGGCCGCCGCGCAGCGGCCCGACCAGGGCGGTCGCGAAGTCGAACAGGCGACCCGAGATGCCACCGGCGTTCATCACCCCGCCGGCGAGCACGAACAGCGGCAGCGCGAGCAGGACGAAGCGGCTCATGCCGGAGACCATCATCTGCGGCAGGGTCGAGGCCCAGGCGCCGGTCAGCCAGAGATCGAGCGCGACCGCGGTGATCAGGCCCACCACCATCGGGCACGCCCAGCATCAGCAGCCCGCACAAGCGCGAGCAGCGAGACCACGGCCTCGATCATCGCGCCCGTCCCAGCGCGCCGCTCACCACGGCCCGCGCCGCTCGCGCCAGGCGGCGACCCCGAAGGCGAGCGCCACCGCCGCGGAGCCGAGCCACAGCGCCGAGGTGAACAGGCCCTTCGGCAGGGCGAGATAGGGCGTCGGATCGCCGCCGAAGGTCGCGACGTAGTTGAACCCGAGCCAGGCGAGCCAGGCCAGCATCGCCGCGCCGAGGAGCTCCGCCAGGATCGCGACGCTGCGCCGGACCGGAGGCGGGAACTTGTCGAGGAAGAACTCGATCCGGATCATCTGCCGCCGGCGCACCGACAGGAACAGCCCGGTGACGGCGAGCCAGGGCACCAGGCTGATCACCACCTCCTCGGCCCAGACGAACGAGTAGTCGAGCGCGTAGCGCGCCAGCGCGTTGACCAGCACGATCGCGAGGATGCCGCCGAGCAGCGCGACGCCCAAGAGCTCGACCGCGCGATTGATCACCCGGTCGGCGAGCGGCAGCCCGCGATCCGGGTCCTCGAGCTCGAGCCGGCGCGACGCGTCGCCGATCCGCGCGCCGAGATCCGGCTCGGCGGCGCTCGGTTGCCCGGCCTCGTCCTGGGGCCGGTCGGTCACCCGCCCGTGGCCCGGCGCTCGCGGGTCAGGACGCCGCGTCGACCACCTGCTTGGTGAACTCCTCGCCGGCGATCGGGGCGATCTCGTCCCAGATCGGCCGCGCGGCCTCCTGGAAAGCCTCGAGGTCGATCTCGTTGACCTCCATGCTCTGGCCGAGCTCCTCCAGCAGCGTGGCGTCGTTGTTGGCGCCGTACGCGCGGCTGTGCTCGACGGCGGCGCGCGCCGCCCGCTCGACCGCCGCCTTGTGCTCGTCCGCGAGCCCGTCCCAGCGCGCGCCGTTCATCACCAGCGTGATCGGCGTGTAGACGTGGCTCGAGAGCGACAGGTAGTCCTGCACCTCGTTCCAGGAGAACGCCTTGATGTTGCCGAGCGGGTTCTCCTGGCCGTCGACGGTGCCCTGCTGCAGGGCGAGATAGAGCTCGCCGATGTTCATGGTCACCGGCGTCGCGCCGAGCGTCTCGAAGGCGAGGATCCGGGTCTTGCTGCCCGGCGTGCGCAGCTTCAGGCCCTGCAGGTCCGCGGGCGTGACCACCGGCCGGACGTTGTTGGTGATGTTGCGAAAGCCGATCTCGCCGAAGCCCAGCACCTGCAGGTCGGCGCTCGCGCGCATCGATTGCGGTGAGCTGCTGGCCGATCTCGCCGTCGAGGATCTTGGCGGCGACCTCGCGGTCCGGGATCAGGAACGGCATGTCGAAGACCGCCCACTTGGCGTCGAGCTGGACCGCGTCCGAGCCGATCGGGATCACGTCGAGCTGGCCGGTGCGGACCATCTCCATGTGGACGATCTCGTCGCCGAGCGTGCCGCCGTCGAAGTACTCGATCGCGACCGCCTCGCCGAGCTCCTCCTTGAGCGCGTCGCGGAAGGCGGCGAGCATCACCTGGGTGGCGGCGCCGGGCGCGCTCTCGACCGACATCTTGAGGTCGAGATCGGCGGCGCCGGCGCCCCGGCGACCGGCAGGAGACCGGCGAGCGGAGCCGAGGAGCGCGATCGCGCATGAAGGTCCGTCTCGTCAGCATGGCAGCCTCCGTCTGTTTTCGTTGTCCCAGACCGCTGCGAGACTAGCAGATCGCTCGCGGTTTGCCATCGCCGGCTCGCGCATTTGCCGCCTATCACGCTACGCTGGGCTGCGGAACGGCAGGGGGGATCCGGCGATGGGCCTGCGGGAGCGGATCGGGGTCGACTTCGGCGGCAAGATGCGCCTCGAGGACGCGCTCGAATGGGCGGCGGCGAACGCAGGTCGTTCTATGCCGACGTCTGCGTCGACAACCCGCCCAACGCGATCGAGACGTTCGACGCAGGCGCGGGTGCGCGCGGTGCGCGCGGCGCTCGACCGCCACGGCATCCGGCTCGGCCTGCACACGCTCTCGGCGGTCAACGTCGCCGAGACCTCGCCGTTCCTGCGCGACGCGGTCGACGCGTACCTTCGCGCCTACATGGACCTCGCGGCGCGGCTCGGCGCCGGCTGGATCGTGGTCCACGCCGGCTACCACTTCACCAGCGACTACGAGCGCCGCAAGGCAGGCGGCGCTCGAGCGCCTGAAGCGCGCGGCCGCCCATGCCGAGCGGAGCGGGGCGCAGCTCCTGCTCGAGAACATGAACCGGGAGCCCGACGACGCCGAGGTCCACTACCTCGCCCACGACGTCGCCGAATGCCGCTACTACTTCGACCAGCTGACCTCGCCGCATCTCGGCTGGGCCTATACCGTCAACCACGCCCACATGCTGCCCGAGGGCATCGCGGGCTTCACGCGATCTGTTCGATCTCGAGCCGCTGCGGCGAGGTGCGGCTCGCCGACAACCGCGGCGACCGCGAGGAGCATCTGCAAGCCCGGCGAGGGCACGATCGACTTCAAGGCGATGTTCGATCAGATCGAGGGCGCCGGCTACCGCAAGCACTACATGATGGCGTTCGGCTCGATCGAGGACATGAAGGCGCGGCCGCGAGGCGCTGGTCGCCGCGGCCGGGCGCGACTGAGGCCACGCGTCATGGATGCCGACGGCAGGATCCGCTGCGGCTGGGCCGGCAGCGACCCGCTCTACCGCGCCTATCACGACCAGGAATGGGGCGTGCCGCTCAAGGACGACCGGCGCCTGTTCGAGATGCTGGTGCTGGAGGGCTTCCAGGCCGGCCTCTCCTGGATCACGATCTTAAGAAAGCGCGATAACTTCCGAGCAAGCGTTCGACGATTTCGATCCGGAGAAGATCGCCGCGCTACGGCCCGGACAAGATCGCCGCGCTGCTCGCCGATCCCGGCATCGTGCGCAACCGCGCCAAGATCGAGGGCGCGATCCTGTCCGCCCGCGGCTGGCTCGAGCTGATGCGGGAGCCGGGCGGCTTCTCCGGCTTCCTCTGGCAGTTCGTCGAACGGCACCGCCCGATCGTCAACCACCCGCGCTCGATGCGCGACATCCCGACCGAGAGCGCCGAGGCGCGCGCGATGTCGAAGGCGCTCAAGGCGCGCGGCTTCAAGTTCGTCGGCCCGACCATCTGCTACGCCTTCATGCAGGCCGTCGGCATGGTCGACGACCACGTGGTCGACTGCTTCCGCCACGGCGCGGGGCAGAAAGGCCGTGACTTGTGAGCGGCGCGAGCTCGTTTCGCTGGCCGATCGCAACTGGTAATGTGGCGTCGCTCGAACCCGGTGGACCATGGCCATGCAGACCGACGATCTCCTGAACCGCATCACCGCGGACCCGGCAATTTTCGGCGGCAAGCCGATCATCCGAGGCATGCGGGTCTCGGTCGAGCTGGTCTTGAGCCTGCTGGCCCAGGGCGAGACGATCGAGGCCATCCTGGACGACTATCCAGACCTCGAGCCCGACGACATCCGGGCCTGCCTCGCCTATGCCCACGCAGTGATCGCGGATGACAGGATCGATGCGGTCCGCGTCGCCGCGCCGTGAATTCCTGATCGACCGCTGCGCGGGGCGGCGGCTTGCGGAATGGCTGCGAGCTCACGGCCACGACGTCGCGGAGGCAAGGCATCGCGGCCCGGATCCCGGGTGCGGCCCTGCTTGGTTGGGCAGCGGCCGAACGTCGGATCCTCGTAACCATCGATACCGACTTTGGCACGCTTCTTCACCTCAGAGGCCTGCCGCACGCGGCTTGATCAGATTGCCTGACGTTCCGTCGCTCGCGCGGGTCGAACTGATGGCTCAAATTCTACAGCGTCATGGCTCCAAGGAGCTGGCCCGGTCGGTGATCACCGTGAAAGGCACGCGCATCCGCGTGTCACGCTCGCCATAGGCTTACCGCCGCAGCCGCTCGAGCTCGTCGATGGTGCGCGGCCAGTCGCGCTTGAGCAGGCGGGAGAGGCCGCGGTCGGCGAGCAGGCGGCCCTCGGTCTGGCAGCGCGGGCAGTAGTTGGTCTCGTTGTCGGCGTAGCGGATGCGCTGCACCGCGGTGCCGCAGACCGGGCAGGGCTGCTTGGTACTTGCCGTGCACCGCCATCTCGGGCCGGAAGGCGGTGACCTTCTCGGGGAAGCTCGTCGCCGTAGTGCCGGCGCAGGCAGCTCGATCCAGTCGGTCGAGCGTGGCGCGGGTCGCCTCGTACAGGCGCAGGGTCTCCGTCGGCGCGTGAGCTTCGCGCTCATCGCGAGCGGCGAGAGCCTGCGCGCGGTGCAGGATCTCGTCCGAATAGGCGTTGCCGATGCCGCTGAACAGGCGCGGGTCGGTGAGCGCGCGCTTGAGCGTATGGTTCTCGCGCGCGAGCGCCGCGGTAAACGCGGCGAAGTCGGCGTCGAGCGGCTCGAGGCCGCCCGGGATCGTGCGCGGCGAGCGCCCGCCTCGTCCGCGACCACGTGCAGCGATGCGCGCTTCTTCGCGCCGGCCTCGGTCAGCGTCAGCGTGCCGTCCGCGAAATCGAAGCGCGGCGAGCGCGTAGCGGCCGGCGAGCTTCGCGCTCCGGCTCGCTCCAGTGCAGCCGGCCGGCGATCATCAGATGCAGCACGAGCCAGAGCCCGTCGTCGCCTCGCGCCTGGCTCGAGGCCGAGCGCGATCCGCTTGCCGATCCGGCGCAGCTCGCGCACCCGCCGCCCGGCTGCCGACCCGATCGGCGGCAGCGCGGTGCGCAACAGCGACGGGCTCGCGAGCCGCACGCCGAGCAGCGGCTGGCCGAGGATGGCGCCGCTCGAGCGCCTCGACGTAGACCGTGACGTCCGGCAGCTCGGGCATGACGCTTTTGCGACCTTTGCGCGTCGCCTAGGATGCGACGGGCTTAGCGGAGCAGGGGAGGCTTGCCAATCATGACCGGGACCGACGGCGCCCGGGCGGCGCTCGCAGGCCCGGATCGACGCGCTGCCGCGGGTGCGGCTCGCCCATCTGCCGACCCCGCTCGAGCCCTGCCCGCGCCTCTCCGCGGCGCTCGGCGGGCCCGAGATCTGGATCAAGCGCGACGACCTCACCGGCCTCGCCTTCGGCGGCAACAAGACCCGCCAGCTCGAGTTCCTGTTCGCGGACGTGCTGGCGCGAGGGCGCCGACACCGTGGTCGCGGGCGCCTACACCCAGTCCAACTGGTGCCGCCAGATGACCGCGGCGGCGAAGAAGCTCGGCCTCGAGGTGGCGCTGGTCCTGCTGCACGGCGAGAAGGGCCCGGCGCTGCAGGGCAACCTGTTGCTCGACCGGCTGATGGGGGCGGACGTGACTGTCGTCGACCTCGACAGCATGGAGCGCCTGGCGCCGCTGCTGGAGGCCAAGGCCGCAGAGCTCGCAGCGCGCCGGCCGCAAGCCCTACGTCGTGGCGCCGTTCAGCGTGTCGAGAAGCAGGCGCTCGGCGCGATCGGCTACGTCAACGCCGCGCTCGAGCTCGACTGCCCAGCTCGACGCGGCCGGGCATCGATCCCGATCACGTCGTGCTGTGCGGCGCCAACATGACGCCCGGCGGTCTGGCGCTCGGCCTCAAGGCGCTCGGCCGGCGCGCCCGGCTGATCAACATCGCGCCGATCCGCTGGAGCGAGGCGCGCGCGGTCGACATCGCCCGGATCGCGAACGCCGCCGCCGAGCGCCTCGGGCTCG
Organism: uncultured Alphaproteobacteria bacterium; assembly: GCA_963753275.1. Lineage (GTDB taxonomy): Bacteria > Pseudomonadota > Alphaproteobacteria > Geminicoccales > Geminicoccaceae > DATAOG01. Next base: position 61,353 of record CAVWCE010000010.1, read on the forward strand.
AGGTCACCCTCGACGCCCGACGAGATCGACAACCACGACGAGTACATCGGCGAGCGCTACGGCCTGGTGACCGACGGCCGGCCGCGAGGCGATGCAGCTGCTCGCCCGCACCGAGGCGGTGATCCTCGACCCGGTCTACAGCAGCAAGGCGCTGGCGGGCCTGATCGACCAGGTCCGCCAGGGCCGGATCGGCAGGCGCGAGACGGTGGTCTTCGTCCACACCGGCGGCACGCCCGCGCTGTTCGCCTACGCCCGGATCTCGGCCTCGGCTGACCAGCCGGACCATGGCGGCGCGTCCTGGTCACCGGGCTCTGGCACGAGACCAACAGCTTCGCCGCCGACCCCGACCGACTCGCCGCGTTCGAGGCCTATCAGCTGGTCCGGGGCGAGGCCATGGCCGGCGGCCTTCGCCGGCACCAACACCGAGATCGGCGGCATGATCGCGGCCGCGGCCGAGCACGGCCTCGAGCTCTGCCTTCGGCCTGTTCGCGGGCGCCGTGCCGGCGGGCCTCGTGACCCGCGACGCCTATGCGGCGCTGGTGGAGGAGACCTGCCGGCGGGCGGCCGCCTTCGCGGCCGCTCGACGGCGCGCTCGTCGCGCTGCACGGCGCCATGGTGGCCGAGGGCGAGGACGACGCCGACGCGGCGCTGCTCGCCCGCCTGCGCGCGGACGCTCGGGCGCGACTGCCCGCTGGTCGCGACCTTCGACATCCACGCCAACCTGTCGCCGGCGCTGTTCGCCGGCGGCCGACGCGCTGATCGGCTACGACACCTACCCGCACACCGACATGGCGGCGCGCGGCCGCGAGGCGGCGGCTCTCCTGGCCGGAGATCCTCGCGACCGGCCGCCGGCCGGCCAAGGCGTTCCGGAAGCTGCCGCTGCTCACCGTGCCCCAGGTCCAGGCGACCGCCGAGCCGCCGATGCGCGCGGTGATCGCGCGCCTCCATGCGCTCGAGGCCGGGCCCGATCTGCGCACCGCGCTCGGTCGCGGTCGGCTTTCCCTATGCCGACGTGGCGCAGCTCGGGCGTCGCCGTGGTCGGCTACGGCGATGAGCCGGGCGCGGTCGAGGCCGCGGTCGAGCGGCTGGCGTCCGCGATCTGGGCGAGCCGCCACGACTTCGTGCCGGAGCTGGTGCCGGCGGACGAGGCGGTGCGGGCGGCGCTCGCCGGGCCGGAGGGGCCGGTCGTGCTGGTCGACGTCGCCGACAACGTCGGCGGCGGCGCGCCGGGCGACGGCACGGTCCTCCTCGCAGGCGCTGCTGGCGGCGGGCGCGCGGGACGCGGTCGTGGTGCTGTGGGCGCCGCGCGCCGCGGCGCGCTGCCTGGAGCTGGGGGTCGGCGCGCGCTTCGCGGGCCGTCGGCGGAGCGACCCGCCGGGCCGCGATCGAGCGGGCGGGATCGGGTCGCACCGGCCCGGTCGAGTATCGCCGGCGGAGCAGCTACATGACCGGCCAGCTGGTGCGGCTCGGCGCGGTCGCGGTGGTCGTCGCCGCCGGCGTCCAGGTGGTGCTGACCGAGCAGCGCGCGATGCCGTTCGACGCCGATCACCTCGAGGTCCTGGGCATCGCGCCGGCGGCGGCGCGCATGCCTGGTCTGCAAGTCGGCGATCGGCTGGCGCGCGGCCTTCGGCGACGATCGCCAGGCGCCACGTCTTCGTCGACACGCCCGGGATCTGCGCCTCCGACCTCGCCGGTTCGCCTATACGCAAGGGCGCAGGGCGCGCTCTTTCCGCTCGATCCGGATGCCCGCTGGCCGGCCGCGCATGGCTGAGCCAACTGCCCGAGCTTGCGTCGGGATCGCCACCGCGCGCCGGTCAGATCCTTGAATGGCCGGCGCTGTCCGGCCTCGCTCCGAGGCCGCCGGTCAGCTGGTCGGCACGGGCTCGAGCAGGCTCGATCAGCCGGTCCTGGGTCGCCCGCGCGCGGGCGTTCCAGGCCCGGCGGCGGCCTCGGCCTGCGGTCCGGGCGCGGCAGCGCATCGTAGGCGGCGCGCGCGGCGAGGTCCGAGATCATGGTCGCGAACACCGCCGGGCGATCGGACGGCGGGAACAGGTAGCCGGCGAGCGCATTGCCGTAGTTGACCGCGCCGGTCTTGGCCCAGACCCGGAGCGCCTCGTCGGGCTCGGCGAAGCGGTTGGCGAGCGTGCCGGACCAGCCGCTGCCCGGCAGCAGCGCGGGCAGGGCCGCTGCGCGCCAGCCGTAGCGCACGAGCGCGGCGAGCTGACGCGGCGTCAGCCGGCCCTCGCCGTCGAGACCGGAGTGGTTGCCGAGCGCGGCGCCCTGCCAGTCGACCTCGGGCATCAGAGCGGCGAGATGGCGCGTCAGCAGCATGCGCTCGCGGCGGCGAGGTCGGGCGATCGTCGCCGAGCCGCGCCGCGGCCGAGAGCCCGATCAGCTCGGCCATCAGGTTGTTGCTGTAGAGCAGCATGTCGCGCACCAGGCAGCGCAGCGGCGGGCTCTCATGGACGGCGAGGAGCCCGGCGTCGACCGGCGCCGCGGCGCGCTCGCGGCCGGTCGAGCAGGACGCCCTGCGCGAGCGCCAGGCGGCGGAAGACCGCCCGGCGTGCAACCCCGGATCCTTGACCGGCAGCGCGGCTTCCTGACGACGCGCGCCGCGATCGGCCAGGCTCCACACCACCGCCTCGTCGCCGGCGCTCTGCGAGCTCGATGCCGCTCGGCGGCAGCAGCTCCGGGCGAGCCGGCTCGAAGCGCGCCTCGTCGAGCGGCGGCAGCGTCGCCGCGTCGATCCGGCCGCCGCCGCGCCAGCTCAGGAGGACACGGTTGAAGGCCAGCGAGAGCGCCCCGATGCTGGGGTTGTAGCCGGCCTCCAGCGGCTGGGTCGGCTCGATCTCGGGCAGGCGCGGCAGCGCGCTGTCGTCGATCAGGAAGCGGCCGTCGACGCGCGCGGATGCCGCGCGTCGGCGAGGCGCACGGCGAGCTCGAGCAGGTCGGCGACGTCGAGCGGTGGGATCGCCGTCGCCGCGCAGGATCAGATCGCCCTGCAGCACGCCGTCTCGCACCGCGGCCGCGCCCGAGCAGCTCGGTGCGAAAGCGGTGCTCCGGGCCGAGCACGTCGAGTGCCACCACGCGCGGTCGCGAGCTTGGTGGTCGACGCCGGGATCAGCGGCAGGTCGGGGCTCTGCGCGGCGAGCTCTGCGCCGGTCTCGAGATCGAGCACCACGAAGCCGATCTCGGCGCCCGCGGGGCGGCTCGCGACCGCGGCGCGCAGGGCGACCGCGTCCACCTGGAGCGGGAGCGGCGGCAGCGGCAATGGCGCGGCCGCAGCCTCCTGCCCGAGATCGTCGTCTCCGCGAGGACGTCGCCCTCGGCCAGGGACGGGGCTGCGGGAACGACGGCCTGGACCTCAGCGGCGACGAGCCCGGCCTGCGGCGCGAGGACGCCGGCCTCCACGGCGACCTGGCCGGCCTCCGGCGCGACGGCGACGATCGGCGCCGGCGGCGGCGGGCTCGGCGCCGGGCCGGGATCGCCGGCGCAGGCGGCGACCAGCAGGAGCGCGCTCAGTCCCGCGCGGCGGAGGCCCGGCAGCAGATCCATCGAGGTCGCCCGAGTCTAATTCTATCTTCGATTGAAGCATGAGCGACTTTGCCGCGCCAGGGAAGATCCCACGGCGGCACTATCGTGCAGATGCCGCCGTCCAGAGGCGGCGCTCCTGCAGCCACCGGTGACTGACGCGGTCAGGAGCGAGGGCAGCCGAGGAGGAAGCCGATCTCGGCCAGCTGCTGCGCGGCGCCGAGCACGTCGCCGGTGTAGCCGCCGAGCTGGCGCCGGGCGAGGTGAGCGACGAGCAGCAGCGCGCCCGCCGCCCCGATCAGCCCGCCCGCCGCCGCCCCGGGAGGCAGCAGGGCGAAGGCCAGGAGCGCGCCGATGCGCGAGCCGCGGCCGCGGCGCGCAGCGGATGCGGCCGCCCGGCGCCGGCCGCGAGGCCGTCGTGCCGCGCCGGCGGCAGGCTCGCCATGATCGCCGGCAGGCCGGCGCGCGAGACCGCGCCCGCGGCGATCAGCGCGGCGCCGGCGAGCGCCGGCCCGGCGAGTGCCGCGAGCGCCGCGATCCGGGCGAGCAGCGCCAGGATCAGCGCGAGCGCGCCGAAGCTGCCGAGGCGCGGATCGCGCATGATGCGGAGCTTGCTCGGCGCGCGTCCGGCCGCCGCCGAAGCCGTCGGCGAGGTCGGCGAGGCCGTCCTCGTGCAGGCCGCCGGTCAGCAGCGCCTGCGCCGCGACCGCGAGCACCGCGGCGAGCATCGGCCCGCAGGCCGAGCCAGCTCGCGAGCGCGAAGACGAGGCGCGCCGAGCGCCCCGACCAGGGCTCCGACCAGCGGGAAGGCCAGGGCGCTCGCGGCGAGCGCGCCATCCGGCTACGGCTCCGGGCCGGCGCACCGGCAGCCGGGTCAGGAACCGGAGCGCCACCTTGCACTCGTCGATCGTCTCGCGCAACATCGCCGCGCCCTGGCCCCCTGCAGGATCCGCGAGCCGACGAGCCGATGATGGCGTCCGCGAACCCGATCGCCAGCCTTGATGACCTGCGCCGCCGGCTCGGGCAACTGCCGGCGGCCGACGCCGCCGCCGCGGCCGCCGCCGCGGCGCGCCAGGCCGAGCTGACCAAGCCCAGAGGCGCGCTCGGCCGGCTCGAGGAGCTGGCGATCTGGCTCGCCGCCTGGCAGGGCCGCGATCCGCCGCGTGCTGGAGCGGGTCGCGGCGCTGGTGTTCGCCGGCAACCACGGGATCGCGGCGCGCGGCGTCTCGGCCTATCCGAGCGCGGTGACCGCGCAGATGGTGGCCAATTTCGAGGCCGGCGGGTGCGGCGATCAACCAGCTCTGCCGGACCGCCGGGGCGGGGCTGACGGTCGTCGCCCTGGAGCTCGACCGGCCGACCGCGGACTTCTGCACCGCGCGCGGCGATGAGCGAGGCCGAGTGCATCGCGGCGATCAACGCGCGGCATGGCGGCGCTGGCGCCGGACCTCGACCTGCTGGCGCTGGGCGAGATGGGCATCGGCAACACCGCGGCGGCGGCGGCGATCTGCGCCGCGCTCTACGGCGGGCCGGCGGCCTGGTGGACCGGGCCCGGCAGCGGCCTCGACCGGCATGGCGTCGCGCACAAGACCGCGCTCGTCGGGCGCGGCCTGATGCGCCACGCCGAGCGCGTTCGGCAGCCCGCTCGAGATCCTGCGCCGGCTCGGCGGGCGCGAGATCGCGGCGATGGCGGGTGCCATCCTCGCCGCGCGCGAGCGGCGGGTCCCGGTGCTGCTCGACGGCTTCGTCGCCGGCGCCGCGGCGGCCGTCCTCCAGGCGCTCGAGCCCACAGCACTCGACCACGTCCGGGCCGCCCATCGCTCGGCCGAGCCCGGCCACCCGCGCCTGCTCGAGCGCCTCGGCCTGCGCCCGCTGCTCGACCTCGACATGCGCCTCGGCGAAGCGTCCGGCGCCGCGCTCGCGATCCTGCTGTGCCGCGCCGCCCTCGCCTGCCACACCGGCATGGCGACCTTCGCCAGCGCCGGCGTCAGCGATCGGTCTTGACGCATCGGATCGAGACGATCGGTGGTGCTAGGAAGATGTCGAGAATGAAGCGCGGCGCACTGAGCTCATCCGGCGAAGTCTAGCTCCGGGAGGAGTTCATGGCGCCGCTCGGGCTGTCCGCTCAATGCCTTGGCGCTGGCGCTACCGGGTCCCGGCGACGCGGGTCGGGGCGATCATCCGCGACGACCTGCGACCGCGCGGTGACCGCCGACACCGCGCTCGAGCTGCCTCGCCCGCTACTTCGGCACGACGCCCGACTTCTGGCTCAACCTGCAGAACCGCCCACGACCTGTCGATGACCTTGGCGGAGGTCGGCGCGCGCATCGAGCGCGACGTGCAGCCGCGCGCGGCCTTTGATGGTGCTCGGCTGCCGCGCGCTCACTTGATCAGCCCCAGCCCCTCGAGCTTGAGCAGGATGCGCTGGGCGGCGACGTCCGGCGGCTCGCGCTCGGTGTCGATCACCACGTCCGGGCTCTCGGGCGCCTCGTAGGGGTCGTCGATGCCGGTGAACTGCTTGATCAGCCCGGCGCGCGCCTTGGCGTAGAGGCCCTTGGTGTCGCGCTGCTCGCAGACCGCGAGCGAGGTCGCGACGTGGATCTCGACGAACGCGCCATAGGCCTCGATCAGCTCGCGCATGCGCCGGCGGATGCGGCGTAGGGCGCGATCGGCGCGCAGAGCGCGACCCCGCCCGCCTTGGTGATCTCGCTCGCGACGAAGCCGATGCGCAAGACGTTGAGGTCGCGGTGCTCCTTCGAGAAGCCGAGCTCGCTCGAGAGGTGCTTGCGCACCAGATCGCCGTCCAGCAGGCGTCACCGAGCGGCTGCCGAGCTCCATCAGCTTGGTCATCAGGGCATGGGCGAGCGTCGACTTGCCGGCGCCCGAGAGCCCGGTGAACAGGACCGTGAAGCCCTGGCGGTGGCGCGGCGGGTAGCTGCGCCGCAGCTCCTCGACGACCGGCGGATAGGTGAACCAGGCCGGGATCTCGATGCCCTCGCGCAGCCGGCGGCGCAGCTCGGTGCCGGACAGGCTGAGCACGGTCTCGCCGGGCGCGACCTCGTCGCTCGGGACGTACTGGCCGCGGTCCTGGACGTAGACCATCTCCTTGAACGGCACCATCGCTGACGCCCGAGCTCCGGCTGCCAGCTCGCGCAGCAGCTCCTGGGCGTCGTAGGGGCCATAGAACGGCTTGCCGGCGCGGTCGTTGCCGGGGCCGGCGTGGTCGCGGCCGACGATCAGGTGGTGCAGCCGTAGTTCTTGCGGATCATCGCGTGCCAGACCGCCTCGCGCGGGCCCGCCATGCGCATCGCCAGCGGCAGGAGGCTGAGGCAGGTGGTCTGCTCGGGATAGGTCTTGAGCAGGTGCTCGTAGCAGCGCACCCGGACGAAGTGGTCGACGTCGCCGGGCTTGGTCGTCCCGACCACCGGGTGGAGCAGCAGGTTGGCCTCGACCATCTGCGCCGCGCGCTGGGTCAGCTCCTGGTGCGCGCGGTGCATCGGGTTGCGGGTCTGGAAGGCGACCACCCGCGTCCAGCCCCATTGCTCGAACTTGCGCCGCAGATCGGCGGGCTCGTCGCGCAGCTGCCGGAAGTCGTACTCGGTCGGCCGGGCGAGGCCCTGGAGCCGGCCGCCGAGATAGACCGGATGGGTCCGGTTGAGCAGGTGGTCGACGCCCGGATGGGTCTCGTCGGTGGTGCCGAACACCGCCTGCGCCTCGCGCCTGCGGTCGGGCTCGAAGATCGACTCGACGGTCAGCAGTCGCGATCAGGAAGCCCTCGGGATCGCGCAGCCCGATCGCATCGCCGGGTCGCAGCTCGCGGGCGAACGCCCTGCCGACGTCGAGCGTGACCGGGATCGGCCACAGCGTGCCGTCGGCGAGCCGCATGCGCTCGACCACCGGCGCGTAGTCGTCCGCGCCGAGGAAGCCCTCGAGCGGCGAGAAGCCGCCGGACAGCAGGAGCTTCAAGTCGCAGAGCTGGCGCTGCGACAGATCCCACGACGGGTAGGCCGCCGCCTCGCGGCGCAGGGCGGCGGCCGCCTCGCTGCCGAGATAGAGCACCTTGAGCCGCCCGCCGTGCGGCTCGACGAGTTGCGCCATCGCGAGCACCTCCCTTTCTGCGATCACCGGCCTTGTGCCGCGCAACCTTGCGCAGGAAGATCGATCTGCCAACCTGGATTCGGGGCAGGAGATGCTGAATTTCGGCCTGTTGGGTGCCGGGCGGATCGCCGCGGTGCACGCCCGCCACATCGCCGAGCACCATGATATGCGCCTGGCCGTCGTGGTCGACGTCGACCTCGACGCGGCGCGCCGCCTGGCCTCGCAGCATGGCGCCGCCGCCAGCGCGGATGCCGCGGCGGTCTTCGGCGACCCAGCGATCGATGCCGTCGTGATCGCCTCGTCCTCGAGCACGCATGCGGAGCTGATCGTGCGCGCGGTCGAGGCCGGCAAGCCCGTGTTCTGCGAGAAGCCGCTCGACCTCGACCTCGCGCGCGCCAACGCCTGCCTGCGCCAGATCGAAGGCCAGGGCGTGCCGGTGTTCGTCGACTTCAACCGCCGCTTCGATCCCCATCACGCCGCCCTCGAGCAGGCGGTGCGCGTGGGCGAGGCCGGCGCGGTCGAGCTGGTCAGCATCACCTCGCGCGATCCGGAGCCGCCGCCGCTCGCCTATCTCGCGGGCTCGCCGGGTGCTCTGTTCCTCGAGACCATGGTGCACGACCTCGACATGGCGCGCTGGCTGCTCGGCGAGGAGCCGGTCGAGGTCTTCGCGATGGCGAGCTGCCTGATCGCGCCCGAGATCCGCGCGCTGGGCGAGGTCGACACCGCGGTCCTGGTGCTGCGGACCGCGAGCGGCCGGCTCGGCCAGATCAACAACAGCTGGCGCGCGACCTACGGCTACGACCAGCGGATCGAGGTGCTGGGCTCGGGCGGCATGGTGCGCTCCGACAACGTCCGGCGCAGCACGGTCGAGCGCTACGACGCCCGCGCGGTGCGCAGCGACATCTTCCCGTACTTCTTCATCGACCGCTACCTCGCCTCCTACCGCCTGGCGCTCGACCACTTCGGCGCCGTGGTCCGCCATGGCACCGCGCCCTTGATCAGCGCCGAGGACGGCCGCCGCGCGCTGGTCCTGGCGGATGCGGCGCTGCGCTCGGCGCGCTCCGGCCAGCCGGTGGCGATCCACTACTGAACGCGGAGGTGGCGATGCGGCTCGAGATCGCGACGGCGCCCAACTCCTGGGGCGTCTGGTTCCCGCAGGACGAGAAGCAGGTCGACTGGCGGCGCTACCTCGACGAGGCCGCCGCCGCCGGCTACCGCTGGACCGAGCTCGGCCCGGTCGGCTATCTGCCGGGCGATCCGGAGACCCTGAGCGCGGAGCTCGCCGGACGCGGGCTCGGCGCCTGCGGCCAGGCGATCATGCTGCCGCTCGAGGAGCCGGACGTCTGGCCGGAGCTGGAGCGGCAGCTGCGGGCGGTCGGCGCGGTCCTGCAGCGCCTCGGCGCCAGGCACCTGATCCTGATCGACGACATGGTGACCGACCTCCACACCGGCGCGCTGAGGCAGCCGCGCGAGCTGGCCCCGGACGCCTGGCGGCGCCTGGTCGAGACCACCGATCGGGCGGCGCGGCTCGTCCGCGACGAGCTGGGTCTGGTGCTCGCGTTCCATCCCCACGCCGAGACCCACGTCGAGACCGAGGCGCAGATCGAGCGCTTTCTCGGCGCGACCGATCCCGACCTGGTCACGCTCTGCTTCGACACCGGGCACCACGCCTATGCCGGCGGGGAGCCTCTCGCCTTCATGCGCCGGCACCACGACCGGATCGGCTATCTCCACGTCAAGAGCATCGATCCGGCGGTGCTGAACCGGGTGCGGCGCGAGGCGCTGCCGTTGCCGCCGCGGTGGCCGAGGGCGTGATGTGCGACCTGGAGCGGGGCGCGGTCGACGTCCGGCGTTCGGCGATATCCTGCGCGCGGTCGGCTTCGCGGGCTTCGTCGTGGTCGAGCAGGACATGTACCCCGCCCCGCCGGAGCAGCCCCTGCCGATCGCGAGGGCCAATCGCGACTACCTGCGCCGCCTCGGGTGGGGATAGCGCTCATGCGCGCGCTGCGCCTGGCGCCGGAAGCTGCAACACGCCCGCGTTCATCGCCGCGTGCCGCGCCCATCTGGGCAATGTGGCCGCCTGCGCCGGCCACCGGGAGACGGTCTACGCCACCATCGCCGCCAGCTCGCGCGCGGCATGTTTCCCGGCGACATGAGCTGCATCGACTGGCTCCTCGCGATGGACCCGTTCCAGCATCCCGCGGACCTCGAGCACTACCGCGAAGGCCTCCGCAAGGCGGGCTTCGAGTGATCTCGCGTCGTGGGCTTCCGCTGGTCTCGGCCGTCCCGGCGTACCCGGAAAAGTCTCAGGCGATGGCCTGAAGTCCGTTTTTCTGCACCAAAGCGAGGAGCCGCAGTGCCGGGCCGCCCGGCTTCTTCACGCCGCGCTCCCAATCGGAGACCAGGTTCCTCGAGACATTGAGATAGCGGGCAAGCACGGGCTGCGAGACGTGCTCGCGCTCCCGGATCTGCCGGATCTCCTCTGGGGTCAGGACCCGCGCGGGGGTCAGGCAGGCCTCGTCGAACCCGCGCATGGTCCGCTTGTCGATCGCGCCGACCCCATGCAGCGCCTCCATGGTCTCATGGATCGCTGCAAATGCCTCACTCCGATACTTCTTCGCCTTGGTCATGGCTGGCCACCTCCGAGAACTGCCCGTTCGCAATCAGCGCTTCGATCTGCTCGTCCGAGAGAGCGAGGACGTACTTTGCTGCCTGCTTGAACGTTTCCTCCTCATCCTTGCGGATGTTTTCCTTGGCGCCCTTGGCAAAGCCGTAGACGAAGACGGCGCGCTTGCTCTGGCGGAACAGGATGATCGTGCGAAAGCCCTTCGACTTCCCCTTGCCGGGCCGGGCGATCCGCTGCTTCACCACACCGCCGCCCAGATCTGCGTCGATCTGACCCCTCTCGATTCGCTCCACGGCTTGCCGGAGGACGGCGTCGGGAATTTTCTGCTTGCGGGCAAAGCGCCCAAACCATGCGTTCTTGAAAACCCTCAACGGCGCGGCCTCGTCGAGCTCATCGTAATATCACACATAGTGTGAGATCGCAAGATGATGAAGGAGGGCTCGCACCGAGTGCGAGATGCCGCCTTGAAGGATTGGCTCAGCCATTCCGATATGTCCCGGCGGGCTTGGCTTTCGCCGTCGATCTTCCAGGAGGGCGGGGGGTGAAGCGTTGGACCAGGAAGTCGACCAGCGCGCGGACCTTGGGCGAGAGGTGGCGGGCGTGGGGGAAGACCGCGTAGACGCTGGTGTCAGCGCGCCCGGGCTGACCTGGTAGTCGGCGAACGCCACCCGGAGAGCGTGGCTGCGCGCCGTCGGCCGATCCTCACCCCTCGATCAGGCGCAGGTGGCGCGGGCTGCTCGCGCCGGCCTCCGGCTCGCGGCTGCGGTCGATCAGGTGCAGGAACGAGCCGGCGACGCTGCCGAGAGCGGGCGCCCGTGCTGTCGCGCGGCCGCCCGCGGGCGTCGGTGACCTCGAACAGGGGCGCCGCCTCGCCGCCGTCGACCAGGCTCGCGTAGTGGAACTCGTGGCCGCGGAAGGTGGCGCCCGCGGCGCCGAGCGGGGTCGGCTCGAGCAGCTTCAGGCGGCGGTAGCCGAGCTGCAGCCGAGGCTCGGCGAAGCTGGTCGCGACCGGCAGCAGGCCGGCCATCGCGTGCGCCGCGCCGGCGCGGTCGGTGAGCGTCCGGCCGAGCGCCATGAAGCCGCCGCACTCGCCATAGACGAACGCGCCGCGCGCCGCCGCCGCGCGCAGGCCGTCGAGGAAGCCGCGGCTCGCCCGCGAGGCGTCCGGCGTGCAGCTCCGGATAGCCGCCCGGCAGGTAGACCGCGTCCGCGCACAGGTCCGGCGCCTCGTCGGCGAGCGGGGCGAAAGCGCAGGACCTCGGCGCCGGCGCTGCGCCAGCCCGCGAGCGTCGCCGGATAGGCGAAGCCGAAGGCGACGTCGTCGGCCACCGCGATCCGCTGGCCGAGCGGCCGCAGCGGCCGCGCGGGCGGTCCGTACAGCCCGAGCCCGAACGGGCGCGCAAGCCGCATCAGCCGGTCGAGGTCGGTGCGTTCGCCGACCAGGTCCGCGGCGCGCTCGAGGAAGCCCTCGAGGTCGGGCAGCTCGGCCGCCTGCACCAGCCCCAGATGGCGCGCCGGCAGCTCGAGGCGCGGATCGCTCGGCAGGCAGGCCAGCACCGGTTGGGCGAAACGGTCGTCGCAGGCGCGCCGCAGCAGAGCCTCGTGCTCGGCCGAGGCGACCCGATTGAAGAGCACGCCCGCGACCTCGACGTCGTCGCGATGGCGGGTGAAGCCCTCGACCAGGGCCGCGGCCGAGGCCGCCATCCCGCGCGCGTCGACCACCAGCACCACCGGCAGGTCGAACAGGCTGGCGAGATCGGCGGTCGAGCCGCGGCCGTCGGCGGCGCCGTCGAACAGCCCCATCACGCCTTCGCCGAGCACCAGGTCGACGCCGCCCGCGACCTCGTCGGCGAGGCCGGCGAGCGTCTCGAGCCGCATCGCCCAGCCGTCGAGGTTGAGCGGAGGGCCGCCCGGCGGCCTGCGCGTGCAGCATCGGATCGAGGTAGTCGGGGCCGACCTTGAACGCGCCGACCGCGCAGCCGCGGCGGCGGAGCGCGCGCAGCAGGGCGAGCGTGATCGTGGTCTTGCCGCTGCCCGAGGCCGGGGCGGCCAGGATGGATGCCGGGCGCGCTCATAGGGCCGGCGCTCATCGGCGCTTGCCGAAGCCCGGCGCTTGGCGGAAGATCGGTTCGGTCATGGCGCGGGCACTGTAGCCCGAACCGATCGCGGGATGAAGCAGGCTCTGGGGGCCGCGCGCGCGATGGGACGCAAACCGACCGGCGAGCTGCGCCGCGGCTGGACCACCGGGGCCTGCGCCGCGGCGGCGACCAAGGCCGCCTATGTCGGGCTGCTGACCGGCCGCATTCCCGATCCGGTGGCGATCCGCCTGCCGGGCGGCGAGCAGCCGCGCTTCGACCTGGCCGAGAGCCGGCTGCGCCCCGGGGAGGCCACCGCCGGCGTGATCAAGGACGCCGGCGACGACCCCGACGTGACCCATGGCGCCCTGATCCGGGTCACGGTGCGGCGCGGCGAGCCCGGCACCGGGGTGATGTTCGTCGCCGGCGAGGGGGTGGGCGTGGTGACGCTCGCCGGGGCTCGCGGTCCCGGTCGGCGAGCCGGCGATCGATCCGGCGCCGCGCCGGCTGATCCGCGAGCTGGTGGCCGACGTGGCGCGCGATCGGGGCGATGCCGGCGACCTCGAGGTCACGATCGCGATCCCCGACGGCGAGCGCCTGGCGCGACGCACCGCGAATGGCCGCCTCGGCATCGTCGGCGGCCTCTCGATCCTCGGCACCACCGGGGTCGTGATCCCCTATTCCTGCGCGTCCTGGATCCACTCGATCCACCGCGGCATCGACGTGGCGCGCGCCGCCGGCCTGGCCCACGTGGCCGCGGCCACCGGGTCGACCTCCGAGCGCGCGGTGCAGGCGCACTACGGCCTCAGCGAGTTCGCGCTGATCGACATGGGCGACTTCATCGGCGGCACGCTCAAGTACCTCCGCCGCCACCCGATCGCGCGGGTCACGCTGGCCGGCGGCTTCGCCAAGCTGACCAAGCTCGCGGCCGGCCATCTCGACCTGCACTCGAGCCGCTCCGCGGTCGACCTGCCGGTGCTGGCCGAGCTGCTCGCCGAGCGCGGCGCGGGCGGCGAGCTGGTCGCGCATGCGCGCGATGCGAGCTCGGCCGGCCGGGTGCTGGAGCTCGCAAAGGGCATGGGCCTGCCGCTCGCCGACGACGTCGCCCTGCGGGCGCGCCGGGTCGGGCTCAGCCAGCTGGATGGCGCCTGCGCGCTCGAGGTGATGATCTTCGACCGCGAGGGCGTGCTGATCGGGCACGCCAAGGGCTGGTAGCGGCGCCGGTGCGATCCGCGCCTGCGCGGCTCGTCGGCGCGCTCGCGCGGACCGCAGGTCGGCTCGGCCGGCGCGTGCCGCGCGACCTCCCAACTCTGCTTGGGTTGAACCTGCGCGTCGTCGCGATCGAGGCGCTCGGTCCCGAGGTGATCGTGATCGCGAGCTGCCCGCCGGCCCCGAGATCGCCGCCCGTGACCGCGATTTCTCCGCCCCATCGGCGCACCCAACGCCTCTCCCTCGACCCCGCCGCGATCCACCTCTTCGACCCCGCGACCACCAAGGCCGGCCGGGCGGGTGCCCCCGCGCCTGAAATCCTTTGCCTGAGATCCGCAACCCATACCGCGCCCGCGCCGATGCGCCTTCCTGGCGCGGTCGATCAACTATAATTTTACTTTGCCTAAAGTTGGAATTTCACTTTAACTAAGAGTTGACTAGGCTGGGGTATCGGGTTTAGACCAATTCAGGGTTTGCTTTGGGCTGAGGGGGTTTGTAGCGACTACTTGGGCTACTGCACCCTCACGAATCGCTGCCGCGTCCTCGCGTAGTGCGGGACTTGTGGACCGCAGTCGGCTCCCCGCTTATTGCCGCGCTACCAGTGGTGACGGGCAGAGGCGCGGGAAGAAGGTGAAGCGACCAGAGAAACGCGCCGAAAGTGCAGTGCCGACGGTGTCTCGGTACTGCGTTTATGGCCGACTAGGATGAAGTCAATGGGTTGCTGCTATTGCACAAGGGAAGATGCACAGTAGTAACGTACTCTGCCAGCGGCCCGGAGCAGTGTCGTCCTCATCAAGCCTATGAGCGCTGCACTTATGATCCCGCCAGAGTCCAAAGGGGGCACGAGTTGCAACTATATTTCTCGCCTTACCGATTACCTCACCCTTAAGGTCGGCAGCGACGATATTGCGATATTCTCGACCTGGGCCACCATCGATGACATGTACGACTTTCGCGACCAAGTTCTCAAGAAATCCAGGAACGGGGAGGCGTGCTGGATCTGTACGACCAGTACGCGAAGCGTGCTGCAGAAGTAATGGATACTGGCGGCGCATTGATGTTCGATACGCTCCGTCTGTTGGTAGTCGGGGCCAGCTTCGCGCGGCCTTTGGTTGGCGGTTGGGGCGGGAGAGGAATAAGAAACGCGTAAACCGAAACGCGCGGTTGGACCCAGAGGTAGTGGATCAGGGCCTTGCGTTGCTTGGCCGCTTTCGCGAGCGGGCACCGCCTCACGAGTTCGATGAGCCTCTCGACTTCGCGGAAGCAATGTTCTCCGAAATCCGAGGCTT
>CAVWCE010000011.1:0-35351 GCA_963753275.1 uncultured Alphaproteobacteria bacterium
CCGGCAACTACCGCCGCCTGCGGCGGGAGGCGGCGGGCAGCGCGGTCGCGGGCGTGGTCAAGGCGAACGGCTACGGCCTCGGCGCGTCGGCTGTGGCGGACGCCCTCTGGCAGGCCGGCTGCCGCAGCTTCTTCGTCGCCCAGCCGGAGGAGGGCAGGGAGCTGCGCGCCGCGCTGCCCGACGCCCGGATCTACGTTCTGAACGGGCTGCCGGCCGGGACGGAGGAGGCCCTGCGCGCGGCGCGGCTGATCCCGGTCCTCAACCATACCGACGAGGTCGCGCGCTACGCGAGCCTGGCCCGCCGCCTGGGCGAGCGCCTGCCGGCCGCGCTCCACCTCGACACCGGCATGTGCCGCCTGGGGTTCGATCGCGCCGAGGTCGGGCGCCTCGATCCGCGCCTGCTCGAGCCGCTCGAGCTGGTCCTGGTGATGAGCCACCTGGCGGTCGCCGAGGAGCCGGACCATCCTTTGAACCAGGCCCAGCGCGCGCGCTTCGATGAGGCTCGCCGGCAGCTGCCGCCGGCGCCGGCGAGTCTCGCCAACTCGTCCGGGATCTTCCTCGGGCCCGCGTTCCGCTACGACCTCTGTCGCCCGGGCGTCGCCCTCTACGGGGTCAATCCCGTGCCCGGGCGCGCCAACCCGATGGCGCCGGTGGTGACCCTCCAGGCGCCGGTGCTCCAGGTCCACGAGGTCGAGGCGCCGGGCACGGTCGGCTATGGCGCCACCTATCCGACCCGGCCGGGCATGCGGATCGCGACCGTCCCGGTCGGCTACGCCGACGGCTACCCGCGCAGCGCCGGCAACCGCGCGACCGCCCGGATCGCCGGGCGCCTGGTGCCGCTCGCCGGCCGGGTCTCGATGGACCTGATCACCCTCGACGTCTCCGAGCTGCCGGCGGAGGCGGTCCGGCCCGGCACCATGGCGACCCTGATCGGCGGCCCGGACGGCGTCGACGAGCTGGCGGCAGCGGCGGACACCATCGGCTACGAGGTGCTGACCCGGCTTGGCAGCCGGTTCGCGCGCAGGTATATCCCGGCCGAGCCGCAAGAGACCCCTGCATGAACCCGCTCGCCGTCATCGGCCGCATCTTCCTGAACTTCCTCGCGAGCGTCGGCGACCTGACGCTGTTCGCCGGGCGCGCCGTCGGGCAGGGGCTGAGCGGGCCCTACTACCCGCGCATGATCCTCCGCCAGATGGTCGACATCGGCTACTACTCGCTGCCGGTGGTCGGGCTGACCGCGATCTTCACCGGCATGGTGCTGGCGCTGCAGAGCCACACCGGCTTCTCGCGCTTCGAGGCCGAGAGCGCGGTCGCGACGATCGTGGTGCTGTCGATGACGCGCGAGCTCGGGCCCGTGCTCGCCGGGCTGATGGTCGCCGGCCGGGTCGGCGCCTCGATGGCGGCCGAGCTCGGCACCATGCGGGTCACCGAGCAGATCGACGCGCTCACCACGCTCTCGACCGACCCCTTCAAGTACCTGGTCTGGCCGCGGCTGCTGGCCGGCGTGCTGATGCTGCCGCTCCTGGTGGTGGTGGCCGACATCATCGGCGTGTTCGGCGGCTACATCGTCGGCATCTACAAGCTCGGCTTCGGCCCCCACGAGTACCTCAACCGGACCTTCGAGTTCCTCGAGACCCAGGACGTGGTCTCGGGCCTGGTCAAGGCCGCGGTGTTCGGCTTCCTGGTCGCGCTGATGGGCTGCTACCAGGGCTACCACTCGGCGGGCGGCGCGCAAGGCGTCGGCGCCGCGACCACCAAGGCCGTGGTCTCGGCCTCGATCCTGATCCTGACCGCCAACTACGTCGTGACGGAGATCTTCTTCAGCCGATGAGCGCGCCCGAGCCTGTCGCGACGCCAGAAGTCCCGCCCAAGATCCGGATCCGCGACCTGCACAAGAGCTTCGGTCAGAAGCTGGTGCTGGATGGCATCGACCTCGAGGTCGGCCGCGGCAAATCGCTGGTGGTGATCGGCGGCTCCGGCACCGGCAAGTCGGTTCTGCTCAAGTGCATCCTCGGCATCATGCAGCCGGAGCGCGGCTCGATCGAGATCGATGGCCAGGAGGTGACCCGCCTGTCGCGCCGGGCGCGCCAGCAGGTCATGCAGAAGTTCGGCATGCTGTTCCAGGGAGCGGCGCTGTTCGACAGCCTGCCGGTGTGGGAGAACGTCGCCTTCGGCCTGCTCCACGTCAAGCAGCTGGACCGCGCCGCGGCGCGGCAGCGCGCGGTCGAGGTGCTGGGCCGGGTCGGCCTGCCGCCCGAGGTCGCCGATCTCTCGCCCGCCGAGCTTTCCGGCGGCATGCAGAAGCGGGTCGGGCTCGCGCGCGCGATCGCGACCGAGCCCGAGATCCTGTTCTTCGACGAGCCGACCACCGGCCTCGACCCGATCATGGCGGACGTGATCAACCAGCTGATCGCGCGCTCGGTGCGCGAGCTGGGGGCGACCGCGGTCTCGATCACCCACGATCTCGCGTCCGCGCGCAAGATCGCCGACCGGGTGGCGATGCTCCATCAGGGCAAGATCGTCTGGCAGGGCCCGGTCGCCGAGATCGACCACAGCGGCAACCCCTACGTCGACCAGTTCATCCACGGCCGCGCCGAGGGCCCGATCAAGCTCGACGTCCGCGCGGCTTGAGGCTCGCCCGCCAAGGCCGCCATAAGCCTGCCGGCGCCGCTAGTCGGCAGCCTCGGCCAGTGGCAGGCGCGGCGGTTGGCCCGGTGGCACCTTCGACGCCGCGAGCTGACGGTCGACCTGACGGCGCAGGTCCGCCAGCACAGCCCTTGATGCGCGTCGCGTTATGCTGGGCTCCTCCGTGTCCAGAACCGCCTTGAAGCCCCGCCACATCAGTTGTGGTTCGAGGACCACCTCGTTGTGCTTGGAGACGTCAACGAGAACGCTGAACAGGCGCTCGACCGCGTCGAGCCGACCCCAGAGAAGGTCGTTCTCCCGATAGCTGCGGCTGAGGAAGGCGCCGAAGTGGCCGAGACGGACGCCTTTGAGGCGCTTGTACGGTGCCTTTCGGCTGGAGCGCCGTGGTGTCCTCGGGGCTGATCCGGGTGACCTCGATGGTGTCCAGCTCGGCCACGTCGGAGAGGGCTTGGATCGGGTAGAGCAGGAGGTCCCAATAGGCGAACCCGAGATAGCGGGCGAGCAGGTCGCCGATGATCGATTGGGCCCAGTTCAGCTGAGCGAATGCAGCAAGGTCCTGGGCCTGGCGCGTATTGAACGTCTGCAGCCGGTCCCTCAGCCCGGCCTCGAGTTCGGCAACGATCGTCACGATGATGTCGTGATGGGCATCGAGGAAAGCCGTCAGCCTCACCGGGCCGCCATCGGCCTCTTCGATCGCCCCCTGCCCAAAGACCTCGCCGATCCGCCGCTGCGTCGCATCGCCGAGCCATGCGCCGGAGCCCAAGAGGTCCAGCTCGGCCATCAGGGCGTAGAGCTCGCTCTTGACATCATCCACCTGCTCGCGCGACGGCAGCGGGGCGATCTCCGATGGCGGATACAGCTGGTTGACGTACTCGACCAGAAAACGGAGCCGGCGCCTCCGGCAGGCGAGATCGAAGACCTCGAGGAAGTCGGCTTGCGTGGCGGTGAGGTCCGGCTTCCCCGTGACGATCCCGGCGCGTTCGGCCCAGGCCTGGACGACGCGCGCCACCAAAATCGCCTGGCGCGAACCCGGGGGATAGCGCCGCAAGCGGCAGATGGCCGTGGCCAGATGCTCGACCACCGCGTTGATCCTGAGGGCGGCGTAACTGTGGAAGGCGGCGCCGGCTTCGGTCTCCGCGCGCTGGCGGATCTCTTCCCGCCAGGCTTCGAGCTTGGTCCACTCCGGCACGCGGATGTCGTGGACGTGCGTCTTGATCACGCCCTGGATCAGGCCGTCGACCTTGGGCTTGAGGACCTGAACCAGGTGCTTGATCTGCGCGACACGCTGGTTGTGGCGCGCGAGGTCCAGCAGGGCGTCCGCGATCGGCTGGTGACTCGGGATTGAGATCAGCGCGGCGCGGGCGGTCTGCATCAGGCCTGGGCGCCTGGTCGAGGCTCGGGAGCCATCGTCGAGTGCTGGCGGCTCGGGATGGGGCTCGATGAACAGGAGCCGGCGATCGACCTCGTGCTTGGCCGGACGCTTCAGGATCGCATCCACAGCGTGATTGAATGGCCGGTTGTTGAGAACGCCGCCGTCAACGAAGTAGGCCGAGGTGAGCTCAGCCTTCTCGAGTGCGTACTGCGCGAAGGCGGTGTCGATGAAGTCCTTACGATCTTCCGGCGACCAGGACCTGGCGACGGCGCCGATGTCGTCGAGGTTGACCGGCCCGAACGCGACCGGGAAGCTCGACGTGCAGCGGATCGCAAGCGTGAGTCCGGGGTCGGCGCGGCGCCCGAAGTGGTCGATCTTTTCGGCGCGATTGTAGCTGAAGTTCAAGACGTGACGATGCTCGCGGTCGAAGATCGCGATCGGGTCGTGGATGTCGATCGTCCGGCGGTAGCCGCTGCAGTCGGTGAGCGTCACGAAGAGGTCGAGCTGGTGACCCTCGGGCATCAGGCTTGCGTCTGCGGCCGTAGCGGTCGCGTTCATCGCGCCCAGAGCGTCGTGGACCCACCGCAGCATGCGGTCGCCGTTGAGGATGGCCTCGCCCTTGAGCAGCTTCCAGGGCGAGAGCAGCTTCCGGATGCTGGCCTTGTCGAACCAGACCTGCTTGAGGGGCGCCTGGTCGAGGTCGTGAGCGAGGGCCTTCGCCAAGGCAACGCCGTTGATGCCGCCGGCCGACGTCCCTGCGATCACGTCCACGATCACCCGGAGTGGCTGCTTGGCGGCGATCTGGCTCAAAATCTCGAAGTAGACGTGCTCGGTCGTGTTGTCGGGGAACGGGTTCGGGCCGCCGCCGGCGCCATTGCTGTGGGCGTTCGATGCCCGCACCAGCTTGTGCAGCTCGCTTGTGATGCCGTGCATGTAGATGGCGAGGGAAACGCCGCCATAGCAGACCAGGCCGAAGCGAAGTTCCTTCATGGCAATCTCCTCAATATCGGAGTTTTTGCAATCCCAGGTATCATAATGCACGTAGCGCCATCAGCTGTAAATGGCGACGTCGAGCAGGGCGGGCATGCGCCGATGGCGGCCCGACCGCCGAGAGCGACCCCAGCGCCAAGCCCTGCGTGGAACGTGCACGGTCGCGCACGCCGGTGCTGTGGTGGCCCGGGCTGTAGAACGATGGAGATGTTTTTAGCTACCTCTCTGGAAGGCTGTTCGCCTGCTCAATACCCAAGCGAAATGCTGCACAGCTCAAGAAAGGGATCTGGACCCAGGGCGGAGCTGTCTTGAGCTCTTTCACTCCTTAGGCCTCAGATCGACGATCCGCTTGGCTTTGCCGAGCGAGCGTTCAACCGTGCCGGGGGCGACCACCACGACCTCGCTCGTGACCCCGATGCGCGACTTGACGTGGTGCACGAGATCGCGACCGGCCGCCGAGCGCACATCCTCGCCGGCGGCGTCGGCTTTGGCCTCGACGATAACCTTGAGCTGATCGAGGCGCTGCTCGCGCCGTAGCTCGAGCAGGTAGTGCGGCGCGAGGCGCGCATCGTTTAGGATCAGCTCCTCGATCTGGGTCGGGAACAGGTTGACGCCGCGGATGATCAGCATGTCGTCCGAGCGCCCGGTGATCTTCTCGATGCGGCGCATGGTCCGCGCGGTGCCCGGCAACAGCCTTGTGAGGTCGCGGGTGCGGTAGCGCACGACCGGCATCGCCTCCTTGGTCAGCGAGGTGAACACGAGCTCGCCGCGCGCGCCGTCGGGCAGCAGCTCGCCGGTCGCCGGGTCCACGACCTCCGGATAGAAGTGGTCCTCCCAGACGTGCAGGCCGTCCTTGCTCTCGATGCACTCGTTGGCGACGCCCGGGCCGATCACCTCGGAGAGGCCGTAGATGTCGACCGCGTCCAGCCCGAAGCGCTCCTCGATCTCGGCGCGCATCGCCTCGGTCCAGGGCTCGGCGCCGAAGATCCCGACCTCGAGCGAGCACGCCCGCGGGTCGAGGCCCTGGCGCACGAACTCGTCGCCGAGCGCGAGCATGTAGGAGGGCGTCACCATGATGACGGCGGGCGCGAAGTCGGCGATCAGCTGGACCTGGCGCTCGGTCATGCCGCCCGAGACCGGCACCACGGTGCAGCCCAGCCGCTCGGCGCCGTAGTGCGCGCCAAGCCCGCCGGTGAACAGGCCATAGCCGTAGACCACGTGCACGATGTCGCCCGCGCGCCCGCCCGAGGCCCGGATCGAGCGCGCGCAGACCTCGGCCCAGACCTCGACGTCGGCCTTGGTGTAGCCGACCACCGTGGGCTTGCCGGTCGTGCCCGACGAGGCGTGGATCCGCACCACCTGCTGGCGCGGCACGGCGAACATGCCGAAGGGATAGTGGCGGCGCAGGTCGTCCTTGGTGGTGAACGGGAACCTCGCCAGATCGGCCAGCTCGCGCAGGTCGTCCGGATGGACGCCCGCGCGCTCGAACGCCGCCCTGTAGTGTGGGACGTGCTCGTAGGCGCGGCGCAGGGTCCCCTTCAGCCGGCCGAGCTGCAGGGCCGCGATCTCGTCGCGGGACGCGATCTCGATCGGGTCGAGCTCGTGCCGCTCCGGCGCCCGCGCGCTCATCGAGCTCCCTGTTCCTGCTCGCGCCCCGCCGGTGCGATGACCTCGCCGCGCGTCTCGTAGGACGTGCCGCGGAACAGCGCGACCACCCTGCCGTCCGCGGTGCTCACCTCGACGTCGTAGACCCCGGTGCGGCCGGCCCGGCTCTGCTCCCGGGCCGTCGCGAGCAGGACGTCGCCGAAGCGCGCCGGTGCGGTGAAGCTGATCTGCGCGCCGAGCGCCACCGTGGCGCGGTTGCCGGCGTTGCAGGCGTAGGCGAAGGCGCAGTCGGCGAGCGTGAAGGTGAGCCCGCCGTGGCAGGTGTCGTGGCCGTTGACCATGTCCTGGCGCACCACCATGCGACAGCGGGCGAAGCCCGGGCCGATCTCCTCGACCGTGATCCCGAGCGCCTGCGCGGCGTGGTCGCGGGCGTACATGGCGCTCCGCACCGCCTCGGCGACCTGCGTCGGATCCTGGCGTTCAGCCATGGAAGCCGCCCTTCGCCAGGACCTTGCGCCGCAGCAGCCAGGACGCGCGGTAGCGCTCCTCGCCATAGCTCCGCTGGAGGTTGTCGAGGACGGCGAGCACGCGGTCGAGGCCGATCGCCTCGGCCCAGGCGAGCGGCCCGCGCGGGTAGTTGACGCCGAGCCGCATCGCGGTGTCGACCGCGGCGGCGCTCGCCACGCCGGCCTGGACGGCGGCGGCCGCCTCGTTGGCCAGCATGCCGACGGTGCGCATCACCAGCAGCCCGGGGAAATCGTCGATCACCGAGACCGCGATGCCGGCGCTCTGCAGCAGCCCGATCGCCGGCTGCAGCTGCTCGGCGCTGGTCTGGTCGGCGGGCGCCAGCGCCAGACGCGTGCAGCTGGCGTAGTCCTGCGCCAGGTCGAACAGCGCGACCGGGCGGTCCAGCGCATGGCTCCACAGGGTCGCGCCCCGGCCGTCGGTCGGCGCGAGGCGGAGCTCGCCGAGCCGGATCAGGCCCTCGCCGGCGCGCCGCTCGACCGCGATGCCGCTCCCGGCAACCCGCTCGAGCAGCGACTCGGCCATCCCGAGGTCGCCCTCGACCACGATGCGCCCAGGCGGCGGCGCCGGCTCCGCGGTCTGCGGCGCGGGTACCACGGCCTCGGGCGAGTGGTCGTAGAAGCCGCGGCCGGCCTTGCGGCCGAGCCAGCCGGCATCGACCAGGTCCTGCTGGATCAGCGACGGCGCGTAGCGTGGATCGTAGTGACAGGCGGCGTGGATCGAGCGGCTGACCGCCAGGTTGACGTCGAGGCCGATCAGGTCGATCAGCTCGAACGGCCCCATGCGAAAGCCGCCGGCCTCGCGCATCACGGCGTCGATCGTGGCGACGTCCGCGGCGCCTTCGGCCAGCGCGCGCAGCGCCTCGCCGTAGAACGGCCGCGCCACGCGGTTGACGATGAAGCCCGGCGTCGAGCGCACCTCGACCGGCGTCTTGCCCCAGGCCTCGGCCGTCGCCAGCGCCGTCGCGATCGCCTCGGGCGCGCTCGTCAGGCCGCGCACCACCTCGACCAGCGCCATGCGCGGCGCCGGGTTGAAGAAGTGGAGGCCGACGACCCGTTCCGGATGCTTGAGCCGGGCCGCGAGCGCGGTGATCGACAAGGACGAGGTGTTGCTCGCCAGAAGCGCCGTCGGCTCGAGGAACACCTCGAGCGCCTCGAACAGCGCCTGCTTGGCGTCGAGGTCCTCGACGATCGCCTCGACCACCAGCCCGGCCGGAGCGAGCGCGTCGAGGCCGTGGCAGGTCGTGATCCGGGCCACGATCGCGGCGCGCTGAGCGGCGCTCAGGCGGCCCTGCCCCTGCGCGCGCTCGAGCGCCGCCGCGATCCGGGTCCGGGCGGCCTCCGCGGCCCCGGCGGCCGCGTCGCACAGCAGCACCGGATGGCCCGCCGCCGCGGCGACCTCGGCGATGCCGGCACCCATCGTGCCGGCGCCCACCACCGCGACCGGGACGTCGCTCGCGAGGGCTGCCATCAACGATCCTCGCCCGATGGCGCCGCGCTGGCGAGCGCCGGCATCAGCGGCCCTTGAAGACCGGCGGCCGCTTCTCGAAGAAGGCGCGCACGCCCTCGGCATAGTCCGCGGTCCGGCCGGCCTCGCGCTGCAGATCGCGCTCGAGGTCGAGCTGCTGGTCGAGGCTGTGGGCGGCGGAGGCGTGCAGCGCCCGCTTGGTCAGGCCGAGGCCCCGGGTCGGCTGGGTGGCGAGATGGCGGGCGAGCGCCTGCGCCTCCGCCATCAGGCGCTCGTCGTCGACCGCGCGCCAGATCAGGCCCCAGGCTTCGGCCTGCTCCGCCGGCAGCGGCTCGCCGAGCATCGCGAGGCCCATCGCGCGCGCCGCGCCGACGAGGCGCGGGAGAAAGTAGGTGCCGCCGGAATCCGGCACGAGGCCAAGCTTGCAGAACGCCTGGATGAACTTCGCCGAGCGCGCGGCGAGCACGAGGTCGCAGGCGAGCGCGACGTTGGCGCCGGCGCCGGCGGCGACGCCGTTGACGGCGCAGACCACCGGGCGCTCGAGCTGCCAGATCCGGCGCACCAGCCGGTTGTGCTGCCGGTCCAGGGTCGCGCCCAGATCGGGCGGGAGGTCGCCCTCGCCCATCACCCGGTCGCCGAGGTCCTGGCCGGCGCAGAAGCCGCGCCCGGCGCCGGTGAGGAGGACCGCGCGGACGCAGGGATCGGCCTCGATGCGATCGAAGGCACCGGCCAGCTCGCCCTGCATCGCCTCGTTGAAGACGTTCAGCTTGTCCGGCCGGTTGAGCGTGATCGTCGCCACGCCCTCGGCGACCTCGAACAGGATCGTGGTTTCGCTCACGGCTGCAGCACCCCGGGCGGCGAGACGAGCCCCGATCCTAGCACGTGATTCGCCGCCCGCCGAGCGGCCAGGAAGAATCCGCTGCGGCTCGACCCGCGCAGGCGCATCCCTCGCGAGCCTCCGGGCGGCCGGGACCGGCGCGCGGGCAATCCGGTTGACAGGGGGCGTGCGATCCGGAGACATCTGTCGCGATGGCCCGCTCGCGTCCGCCACCCTCGGAAGGCCGCCATGACCAAGCCGGACGTTCTCCAGATGATGCCGATCACGCCCGCGATCCAGGCGCAGGCGGAGGACGCCTTCGCGCTGCGCAAGCTGTGGCAGGCGGCGGATGCGCAGGCCTTCCTCGAGGAGGTGGCGCCGGGCGTGCGCGGGGTGCTGACCAACGGCATCATCGGCGCCGGGCGGGCGCTGATCGAGGCCCTGCCGGGGCTCGAGATCATCGGCGTCTATGGCGTCGGGGTCGATGCGGTCGACCTCGCCACGGCCAAGGCCCGCGGCCTGCGCGTGACCAACACGCCGGACGTGCTGACCGTGGGCGTCGCCGAGCTCGGCATGGCGCTGCTGCTCGATCTCGCGCGCCGCGTCGCCTACAACGACCGCTACCTGCGCGCCGGGCGCTGGCCGACCGAGGGCGACCCGGTACTCGTCCAACTCGGTCGCCGGCAAGCGCATGGGCATCCTCGGCCTCGGCCGGATCGGCCGCGCCGTGGCGCGGCGCGCCGAGGCCTTCGACATGGCGGTCTGCTACCATGGGCCGCGGCGCAAGGACGACGTCGCCTACGAGTACGTGTCGGACCTGGTCGCGATGGCGCGCGCGGTCGACTGCCTGATGGTGACCTGCCTCGGCGGCCCGGCGACCGCGGGCCTGGTCGGCCGCGAGGTGATCGACGCGCTCGGGCCCAAGGGCTGGCTGATCAACGTCGCGCGCGGCTCGGTGATCGACCAGCAGGCCCTGGTCGAGGCGCTCCTCGAGGGCCGGCTCGGCGGCGCCGGGCTCGACGTGTTCGCGGGCGAGCCCGAGGTGCCGAAGGCGCTGCTCGGCCTCGACAACGTGGTCCTGCAGCCGCACCAGGCGAGCGCCACCTGGGAGACCCGCGACGCCATGGGCCAGCTGGTGGTCGACAACCTCAAGGCGCACTTCGCCGGCCGGCCGCTGCCGACCCCGGTTCTCTGACGCGATGACCAGGGCGGAGCTCGACTTCGAGCCGGCGCGGCTCGAGCCCTATCTGAAGGCGCAGGTCCCGGAGCTCACGGGGCCGATGACCACGGAGCGGATCGGCGGCGGCCAGTCCAACCCGACCTATTGGCTGCGCTTTGGCGCGCGCGCGGTCGTGCTGCGCAAGCAGCCCGCGGGCGAGCTGCTGCCGTCGGCCCACGCGGTCGATCGCGAGCACCGCGTGATGGCGGCGCTCGCCGAGACCGGGGTGCCGGTGCCGAGAATGCTCCATGGCTGCGCCGATCGCTCGGTGATCGGCACGCTGTTCTACGTCATGGAGGCGCTGGATGGCCGCGTGGTCCACGACTCCAGCATCCCCGGCGTGACGCCGGCCGAGCGCGGCGCCATGTACAATTCGATGAACGACGTGCTGGCGCGCCTCCACCGGGTCGACTGGCAGGCGGTCGGGCTCGGAGACTTCGGCCGGCCCGGCAACTACTTCGCCCGCCAGATCAGTCGCTGGACCCGGCAGTGGCACGCGTCCAAGACCCGCGAGATCCCGGAGATCGACGACCTGATCGCCTGGCTGCCGGCGCAACCTGCCCGCGGGCGAGGACGAGACCGCGATCGTCCATGGCGACTACCGGCTCGGCAACCTGATGTTCCACCCGCGCGAGCCGCGGGTGATCGCGATCCTCGACTGGGAGCTCTCGACGCTCGGCCACCCGCTCGCCGACCTCGCCCACAACTGCCTGCTCTGGCATGCGAGCCGGGCGATGTACTACGGGATCGAGGATCTCGACCCGGCGGCGCTCGGCATTCCGAGCGAGCAGGACTACGTCCGCCGCTACTGCGAGCGCACCGGGCGCGAGGGCGGCCTCGAGCCGTTCCACCTCGCGTTCGCGATGTTCCGCTTCGCGGTGATCTTCGAGGGCATCGCGCAGCGCGCCCGGATCGGCACGGCGGCGGCCGCCGACGCCGCGAGGGTCGGTCGCCTCAGCGTCGACTACGCCAG
The DNA here is from genome assembly GCA_963753275.1 of uncultured Alphaproteobacteria bacterium. GTDB lineage: Bacteria > Pseudomonadota > Alphaproteobacteria > Geminicoccales > Geminicoccaceae > DATAOG01. The sequence continues at coordinate 11,615 of CAVWCE010000011.1, forward strand.
GCGCGCCCACGCGCTGATCGCCGGCTGAGGCAGCCGGGCGGCGCGGCCCGGCGCGCCGGCTGCATGCGGCAGCGCCGCGCGCCCGCCGTCCATCCGGCTCAGGCCGCGGCCGGACGCTTCGCCTCGAGCTTCACCGTGTCCGGCAGCTTCAGGCTCTTGGCAAACAGCGTCTCGGCGAGCTCGGTATAGACCACGCCGCCGCCGCGCGCGGCGACGAAGTCGATCGCGTCCTGCAGGCTGTCGAACAGCTCGGCGTCCACCGTGCAGGTCTCGGCCATCCCGACGGTCTCCTCCTCGAGGTCCGATCGGGATGGTGCGGCGGCGGAGCTTACCAGAGCGTTAACGGACGGCCGGGCGTACGCCTGCGCGGCTATTCGGCGCTCGCCACGTTGCGGCCGCTGACGAAGCGGGTGGCGAGGATGCAGAGCTGATCCTCGTGCGGTCCGATCAGCACCTCCGACGTGGTGCCGCTGCGCCACAGGACCTCGAACCGGGCGACGCCGCCGAGGTCGGCGCCGACGGCCTGGATCTTGCCGCAAGGCGCCACCACGGGATCGCGCGTCGCACTGCAGGTGACGGGCCATCAACTGGCCGCGGCTCGCCTCGCAGTGGCTGACCGCGGCGCGCCACTCGAACGACTGGGCGGGGCTGGCGACCGCCAGGACCAGGGCGGTGGCGGCGAGGGCGTTGCGCATCTGGCTCTCCTTCTTTCTGGCTCGCAACGTGCCGAGGGCACGAGCCTCGGCCGATGATGCGCTGCATCAATCATTAGTTGAATTACCAGTCAAGCGATAACCATCTCTGCGTAGCCTCGACCGGACTCTCGAGCCACGGGCGGCGCGGTTGCCCCGACGGCCGGCATCGACTAGATATTCCAGCCGGCGGGGCGTGGCGCAGCCTGGTAGCGCATCTGCTTTGGGAGCAGAGGGTCGCGTGTTCGAATCACGCCGCCCCGACCAACCAAATCAAACATTTAGTGGACCAATCAGGACGTCGGCGGGGTATCGGGGTAACGGGCAGGGTAACAGGCAGCGGCCGTTCCGCGAAAATGATCCGTGACTCTCTCGAAGGGCCGGGGTCAGATGGTCGAGGATCGCAGCATTGATGTCGCCGGCCGTGAGGCCTCAACTATAGGAAACCAAGCGGCGGAGTGGCTCCCTTTGCGTCGAGATGTGTGCGACCAAAGCGTTGCTTGGCGGCGACGGCGACGTGATCTCCGACATCTACCGCGAGCGCGTGGTCGCCCGCGGCTTCGTCCGGGCCCCTGGGGCTGGGGCACCGCCTACCAGCTCAAGGGCGGGGCGTGAGGCCGGGTGGCTCAACGGCCCAAACTACACTCCGCTTAGAGTCCACAAGGGGCGGCTTCGGCCGCCCCTTGCTCGGCGTGGAAGGGAATACCCGCCAATGGCCGCTAAGTCTGTAAAACTCCTCGTGGTGGTCGCCGGCGATGGCGGGATGCGGCGCTGGTCTGGCTCAAGAAGGAGCAGGCCCCGCTGGCGGTTCCGTACCCTCCGGTGCGCAGACGAGAGTGGCAGCACCGCGGCCGCGCTCTTGCTGGCGAAGCGAAGACCAGGAAGGTCTCCTGTACCACACTTCTTCTTCTTGCCTCAGAGCCCCGGCCTAGTCGTGCGAAGGGCTCGAAACGGCGTCCGCACACGGATCGTCCACTGCGACATCGACCTCGATGTTGGCGTGTGCACGCTAACACCCCACAATGGTGGGAACTCCTGTGCCATTGCGACACCCGGTGCGCCCAGCAACAGGAAACCCGTCGCGGCGCTTGTCATCAGCTTCTTTAGCATCTCGCGTTCTCCCTCAGGTTGGACCCGAAGCGGGGAATATCCCCGCTTACCGGCTCGCCCACGCCGATCATGCATCGCCTCGCCGCATGAGGCAAGCGTCTGACTGGCAGCTTTGCTGGCACCTGCGCCGGGGCTCTGCCGGGCCCGCGCGTCAACTCCCGATGTGAATCCAAAACGCACTGAACCTGTCGTGAGAGTGTGAACTGTTTCACATCGCACCCAGTTCGCAGCGATACAAACTAGGTTCGCGGGAGGTGACCGTAGATCAGAGGTGATGCACACAGAACGCCTGGGATAATGGCGACTCCGCTGCGTCCCCGCTTCTTGCATCCGCCCATGATGCTGATCTCCCCGTCGCTCGCGAGATCGCTGCCCGCTCCTGAGGTACTTTGCGAAATGGGCCGGATGTATTCGAAGGTGCGACTCTGCAAAATCCTGGACCGCAGGAAAGAGAAGGAGAGGCTGCGCTACGAGGGGCTTTTCTGAACAAGGACAACCGCGAGACGCACCTCCAGCGATGTTGGAGCGCGTCTCTGGGCTGCCCATCCAAAAGGAGGAATCAATGGCAACTCGCAACGAGACCAGCCGGAAAGCCGAGGACCGCAAGCCTGAAGGCCCCGGCAGTAGGCGCGACGAAGGCGAAAACGGTGCCGGCGACATCCGGCGAGGGCTGCACGCAGCCGTCGGCTACTCGACCGCACCTGGGGTCTGCGCGCAGAGCTCCTCCACCGGCCGCGGGCTCGAGATGCGCTATCACGGCGCGGCATGAGATCCGCGGGATCGACTGCCCGCGGTCCCGCTACTACGACAGCGGGCGGTTCGGCCGGCTGTTCCCGTCCTGCCGCCGCTCAACCGATCGCGAAAGCCTCGCCGCCCTCGGTGCGGCTGGCGGGCTACGGTCGACGGACGACCGGACCGCCACCGGCGCCGCCGAGCGCCGCGAACCTGGACAATCCGGTCAAGCTGCCAGCGGCTTTACCTTCCTCGGCAGTTCATCGACCACGACATCACCTTCGACCCCACCTCCGGCCTCGAGCGCCAGGTGGACCGGAGTTCCGCACGCGACTTTCGAGCTCGACCGCTGGTGCGTCCAGCGCTAGCCCACCTCGACGAGTGGCCCGAGATTGCCGATCTCGGACTCCTGCTCGGCGCTCGATACCGCAGGCGCTCCCAACGAACTCCGTGCACCGGGACGTCGACCTGGTACGGCCGACCGAGAACGACGGCCTGACGTCGCATCTCCACCTCGCTCCAAATCACACCGCGTGCGCGGCGACGGCGTGGCGGCCGGCGACGTGTTCCACGAGGCGCAGCGGCGGGTGCGCTGGCACTACCAGTGGATGATCGTGCACGAGTTCCTGCCGCACATCGTCGGTCAGGACAGGTCGAGCGCGTCCTTACCAACGGCCTGCAAGTTGTACGACTGGCGGCACGAGCCGTTCATCCCGGTCGAGTTTTCCGTCGCCGCCTACCGCTTCGGCCACAGCCAGGTCAGACCCGGCTACAGGATCTCCGACGGGTTCGCGGCACCGATCTTCGCACCTACGCCTGGTACGCGCCGAGCGGGCTTCCGAACGATCTGTCCGGCGGACGCCGGATAGCAGCGCGCCCAAGTGATCGACTGCGCGGTCGAGATCGACGGCTCCGAGCCGCAGATCAGCAAGGCGATCGACAGCAAGCTGTCCTCGCCGCTGCTCAACCTGCCGTTCCCGTCCGGCACCCCGGAGGACCCGAAATCGCTCGCCGTACGCAACCTGCTTCGGCACATAACTTTCGGTCTGCCGAGCGGCCAGGACGTCGCCCGGGCGATGTGCATAGAGCCACTCGAGCGCGACGAGCTCAGCGATCTTCGCGACCTGGGATTGGACCGTCAGACGCCGCTCTGGTTCTACATCCTGAAGGAATCGGAGCTGCGCGCCGAGGGTGCCCATCTGGGTCCGGTCGGCGGGATCATCGTCGGCGAAGTGTTGAGAGGGCTGCTCGAGGGCGATCGGCTCTCGTACTTGCGGGCCGACCCGAGATGGACTCCCGATCTCGGCAGCGGCGGCGACTTCACCATGGCCGACCTGCTGAAGTTCGCCGGCGTGGCCTAGCGGTTCGATCGATGGACCGCCGGCGCCGCCGGCGGTCCAACTGCCAATCGGAGCGCATCCCATGACGCCAGAGCCGCTCGTGCCGAACGAGGCGGGGCCGGACGTCCTGCCCCACGATCACGCCGATCACGATCACTCGCCCGGCATCCCCGGACACGTGCATCCGCCGGAAGCGCCGGGGGCCCGGCATGGCTACATCCCGGTCCGGGACTGGTTTCCTGGGAGAATCAGGGGGCGGGGCTCGCGGTCGCAAGTCTTGGCGCCGGTACACCGGGACCGCCCGCTCTGCCTGGCGACTCAAGCGCCACCCGCCAAGTGGGCGCTGCCGGCGTCGGCGCCAGGCACGGCTGGACGTGCCGGCTCGACCGTGCTGGCGCGCCACCGGGCGCCCAGGCCGAACCTCCGCCAGATCACGACCGAAGCGAGGAGCACGGCCGCGAGCAGGCCGAGATCGACCAGCTGGACGCCTTCGCGAGATGCGCTGACCGCGCCCCCGACGAAGATCGCAACACCGAGCGCGAATAACGAGACGAGGCCGACGCTGATCAACTCGTCCGACCAGGAAGATCTCGTCCAGCGGGGCGGGTTCGGACGGCGGAAGAGGATCGAAAGCGCTGCGAGCGTGAGCAGCGCGGCACAGGTCAGCAAAGCACCAAGCGCCATCATGGCGTTCCCTTTTCAGACTGAGCGGCGGGCCGTCCCGCGGTTCAGGGTGAGACCGCAGCGTCCCGGCGCGGATTGCATCGGGTCATCGGAGGCACTGCCGCGCCCGTGGCCGGGCGCGAGGACCCTTCAGGCCGTCCCCGGCGTCGACGACGACCGTCCCGGCAGCTGCGACCCGGCGGTCCCGGCGACGGTGAGGGTCGGGCCGGCGGGGGACGTCGCGGCGCCGTAGGCCCGCAGGCGCCCTCGCACGCTGAAGGACCAGAGGGTAGCCGCAATCGCCAGAGCTGCGGGCGCGGCGAGCTCGTAGAGCCCGGCCGCCCCGTTCAGCACCCGGTAGCCGCCGAGCGCCATGTAGCCGAGGCCGAAGCCGAGCAGGCCGGTGACCGGAACCACGGCCAGCATCGCGACCAGTTCCGGTCGGGTCCAACGCGGTGCCCGGGGGTGACGGAAGAGCAACGCCAGCAAGCCTGTCAGCAGGATCCCGGCCCCGACGAGGAGGCTGCCCATCGCCAACATCTCATGATCTCCCACGAACCTTCGTCCAGAAGGCCGTCGCCGGGGTCGGGAGCAGCGTGATCGGACGAGCCCTGGAGACCCTCCGATCGCGGCGCGCTGAGCCCGGCAGACGGGCGGATGCGCTGGGGCCGCGCCGCCAGGCCGGAGGCGCGGTCAGCCGCTGACGCTGGTTCTCAGGAGGGGGGGCCGGTGGGCCGGCGCGCGGTGCCGACCGAGCTTGGATCGAAGACTCGTCGGATCTCGCCGGTCGGCGCGCCGAGCGCCTGCGGAGCCGGCGGCGGCGGGTCGGCCGCGCTCAGCCGGGCGAGCAGCGGCCTGGCCGGAGCGGGCCCGAGCTTGGTCTCGAGCCAGGACCAGCGCGCCAGCACGCCCGGTGCCAGGGGCTGGGCCGGCCGCACGCGCGGCGCGGGCTCCCGGGCCTGCGCCATGCCCTCGTCCTGCGCCACGAGCCAGAAGCCCGCAGCGCCGCGGGCCGGCGTGAGATCGGCGGGCAAGGCTGGCCGGGCGAACGGCGCGAGCGCCAGGAGAATGCCGAGCCAAGCCGCGAGACAGCGCCGCAACGGTCTGGCTGTTTGCGCCTGCCCGTCCACCGCCACGCCGCCTACCTCCCGCGCCGCCGGCCGAACCCCTCGGGCAACGCCGCGCTCTGCCTGGCGCGGAGGATGAGCCCCGCCGCGGGGGGCGTCAAGAGCCTGTCCCGGGCCCGGACCGCCGGCTCTGGAGCAGGGCCAGCTGCTCGAGCAGGCCGAGCTGGCTCTTGAGGATCTTCTGCTGCGCCTCGGGGAGCGCGAACCAGCCGGCGCGGTCGACCTCGGGGAACGCGCGCAGCCGGCCCGAGCGCGGCGGCCATTCGATGGTGAAGCTGTCGCTGCGGATCGCCCCGGGATCGACCTCGCCCTCGATCGCGAAGGCGTGGACCACCTTGCCGCCGGCCTGGCGGATCGGTCTCAGCGCCCGGAACTCGCCGTCGACCGCGAGGCCGGTCTCTTCCGCGAACTCGCGCCGGGCGGCGGCGAGCGGGTCCTCGTCGGGCGCGAACTCGCCCTTGGGGATCGACCAGGCACCTGCATCCTTGCGCGCCCAGAACGGCCCGCCGGGATGGACCAGGAAGACCTCGAGCTCGCCCTCCCGCCATCGGTAGAGCAGGATGCCGGCGCTGGTTCTGGTCATCTCAGCCTTCCGCCTGCTGCAACGCCCTGGGACGTGCCGGACCCGGTCCGGCTCGGGGGCCGTTGCCGGGCGCGAGGCCGTGAACTATCTCGGCTGGTCAGCCGATGTGCGGCGACGCAAGGAGTTCGAGATGAGCACCAATCCCAAGGTTGTCGACCAGGATCCCGAGCATCCCTCCAACCGCGAGAAGGACCCCGACGACTGGACCACCGGCGACGAGCCGATGACCGGGGCCCAGGCCTCCTACCTGAAGACGCTGTGCGAGGAGGCGGGCGAGGCGTTCGAGGAGGGTCTGAGCAAGGCCGAGGCCTCGAAGCGGATCGACGCCCTGCAGAAGAAGACCGGCCGGGGTCGCTGATCGGGACGCAGAGCGCCTCGCGCGGGATGCGCACCGAGCTGTTCGACTTCGACCTGCCCCCCGAGCTGATCGCGCAGCATCCGGTCGAGCCGCGCGACGCGGCGCGGCTCCTGGTGGTGGCGGAGCGCGGGCTCGAGGATCGCCGGGTGAGCGACCTGCCGGCGCTGCTCCGCCCGGGCGATCTGCTGGTGCTCAACGACACCCGCGTGATCCCGGCGCGACTGACCGGGAAGCGCGGCGCGGCGCGGATCGAGGTCACCCTGCACCAGCCGGCGGGATCGGATGGTACGGGCGAGTCCGCGCCGGCCGATGCCGCGCTCTGGCGGGCGTTCGCGCGGCCGGGCAGGCGGCTGCGCATCGGCGACCGGCTGCGGTTCGATCCGGAGCTCGCGGCCGAGGTGCTGGCGAAGGGCGCGGGCGGCGAGGTCGTGCTGCGCTTCGACTGCGGCGCGGGCGCGCTCCTCGAACGGCTCGAGGCGCTCGGCCAGATGCCGCTGCCACCCTATATCCGGCGCGCCGACGGCGGCGACCCGGACGACCGCCGGGACTACCAGACCCTGTTCGCGCGCCACCCTGGCGCGGTCGCGGCGCCGACCGCGGCGCTCCACTTCACCGAATCGCTGATGGGCGCCTTGGCGGCGCGCGGCATCGCGCACGCGTTCGTCACCCTCCACGTCGGCGCCGGCACCTTCCTGCCGGTCAAGGCCCTCGACACGCGCGAGCACCGCATGCACGCCGAACGGTACCGGCTGCCGGACGAGACCGCCCGGCGGATCGCCGCGACGCGGGCGGCGGGCGGCCGGATCGTCGCGGTCGGCACCACGGTCCTGCGCACGCTGGAGACGGTCGCGGCGGAGCATGGCGAGGTCGCGCCGGCGGCCGGCGAGACGCGCCTCTTCATCACGCCGGGCTTCCGCTTCCGGACCGTCGATCTGCTGCTCACCAACTTCCACCTGCCGCGCTCGACGCTGTTCATGCTGGTCGCCGCGTTCGCCGGCCTCGAGCGCATGAAGGCCGCCTACGCCCATGCGATGCGGGCGGGCTACCGGTTCTACTCCTACGGCGACGCCGGTCTGCTCGAGCGCGTGGACGGCGGGCGGTGATCGGGCCTTCCTGATGCCTTGCGGTGGCGCGGCCGCATCGATCCCGCTAGACTAGCGCGTAGATTGTCGTGCTCGTGGTCGGGATGGGCGAGATTTCAGACACAGCGGCCGCGCTGGAGACGCCGTCGGGCAAAGGCGCCCGGGACGAGAACTTCCCGGTCGGCTCGCTGCTGCTGCCGGCGGCGTTGCGGCCGCACGTCATGACCTTCTATGCCTTCGTGCGCGCCGCCGACGACGTCGCCGACAACCCGGCGCTCGCCCCCGACGACAAGATCCGGCGTCTTACCTGCTTCGCCGAGGCGCTGACCGGCAGGGCCGAGCCGGCGGCGATCCTCCCGAAGGCGAGGGCGCTGCGGGCAAGCCTTGCAGCGACCGGGGTGAGCCCACGGCATGCGCTCGATCTGCTGGCCGCCTTCACCCGCGACGCGACCAAGCGGCGCTACCGCGACTGGCCCGACCTGCTCGGCTACTGCGCGCTCTCCGCCCGCCCGGTCGGCCGCTATCTGCTCGACCTGCACGGCGAGCGCCGGACGCTCTACGCGCTCTCGGATCCCTTGTGCGACGCCCTCCAGGTCCTGAACCACCTGCAGGACTGCAAGGACGACTACCGCGCCCTGGACCGGGTCTACCTGCCGCAGGACCGCTTCGCCGCCGCCGGCATCGGGGTCGAGGAGCTGGATCGGCCCGAGCGCCAGCCCGGCGCTCCGCCGGGTGCTGGACGACGTCCTGGCCGGGGTCGACCGGCTGCTGCTCGATGCGCAGGACCTGCCCTCCGCGCTGCGCAGCCGGCGGCTCGGGGCCGAGGCGGCGGTGATCCTGGCGATCGCGCGGCGCCTTGCGGCCGAGCTGCGGCGGCGGGACCCCTTGGCCGAGCGGGTCGAGCTCGGCCGCGCGGCGTTGGCGCGTTGCGCCCTGTCCGGCCTCGGCCGGATGCTGCGGCCGGGGCGCCGCCGTCCGCTCGCGCCGCCAGTGCGGTCGCTGCCGCGATGAGGGTCGCCCCGCCCCGCGCGATGCCGCCGGTCCCGGGGCCGGACCTCGATCCGGCGCGCGCGCGGGCGCACGTCGAGGGCGTGGTGGCGGCCTCCGGCTCGTCCTTCTACTGGAGCATGCGTCTCCTGCCGCGCGCCAAGCGCGACGCGATGTACGCGATCTACGCCTTCTGCCGCGAGGTCGACGACATCGCGGACGGCGATGCTCCACCGCCGGCGAAGCTCGCCGAGCTGCGCGGCTGGCGCGCCGAGATCGCCGCCCTGTTCGCGGGCCGGCCGAGCCGGCCGACGACCTGCGCGCTCGCCCTGCCGGTCAGCCGCTTCGATCTGCCCCGGGCCGAGTTCGATGCGATGCTGGACGGCATGGAGATGGACGCGGGCCTGCGCATGCAGGCACCGCCGCTGGCGCTCCTCGAGCGCTACTGCCGCTGCGTCGCAGGCGCGGTCGGGCTCCTCTCGGTACGCGTTTTCGGCGCGCGCGGGCCGCGGCTCGACCAGGGCGCGCTGGCGCTCGGCGAGGCGCTGCAGCTCACCAACATCCTGCGCGACCTCGCCGAGGACGCGGCGCGCGGCCGGCTCTACCTGCCGCGCGAGCTGCTCGAGCGCGAGGGCGTCGCGAGCCGCGATCCGGACCGGGTCCTCGCCCATCCGGCGCTGCCCGAGGTGTGCGGCGCGCTCGCCGAGCGGGCCCGGCGCCGCTTCGCGGAGGCGGAGCTTCTGCTGGCCTCGGGCGACCGCCGCCAGCTGCGGCCGGCGCTGGTGATGATGCAGGTCTACCGGCGCACGCTGGAGCGGCTGATCGCGCGCGGCTGGCAGCGGCTCGACCAGCCGGTGCGGGTGGCGCGGCCCGAGCGCCTGTGGCTGGCGTTGCGCTACGGCCTGCTCTGAGCGGATGGCGCGGATCCACGTGGTCGGGGCAGGGCTCGCCGGCCTCGCCGCGGCGATCCGGCTGTGCGAGCGCGGCCAGCCCGTGGCGCTGTACGAGGCGGCGCCGCAGGCCGGCGGACGCTGCCGCTCCTACCACGACCGCACCCTCGGCCGGGTGATCGACAACGGCAACCACCTGCTGCTGAGCGGCAACCGGAGCGCGCTCGCCTACCTCGCGGCGATCGGCGCCGGCGACGCCCTGGTGGGTCCCCCCGAGGCGAGCTTCCCGTTCCTCGACCTCGCCAGCGGCGAGCGCTGGGTGGTGCGTCCGAACCGGGGCCGCGTGCCGTTCTGGCTCGCGCTGCCGTCGCGCCGGGTCGGCGGCACGCGCCTGCGCGACTATCTCGGCGCCTGGCGGCTGGCGCGCGCCGGGCCGGACCAGACGGTCGCCGACTGCCTGGAGCGGGCGGGCCCGCTCTGGCGCCGCTTCTGGGAGCCGCTCGCCCGGGCGGTGCTCAACACGCCGCCCGAGCAGGCCTCGGCGCGGCTGCTCCGGGCGGCGCTGGTCGAGAGCTTCGCCAGCGGCGGCCGCGCCTGCCGGCCGCTGATCGCGCGCCACAGCCTGGCGGCGAGCCTGATCGATCCGGCGGTGCGCCGCCTGCGGGAGCGTGGCGTCGCGATCGCGTTCGGCCACCGGCTGCGGGCGCTCGAGCGTCAGGACGGCCGGGTCCAGGGCCTCGACTTCGGCCAGCGCCGGGTCGAGCTCGGCGCCGGCGATCGCCTGATCCTCGCGCTGCCGCCGGCGCCGACCGGCGCGCTGCTGCCCGAGGTCCAGGTGCCGTGCGGCAGCCATGCGATCGTCAACGGCCACTTCCGCCTCGCGCGCCCCGCCCGGCTGCCGGGCGGCGCCCAGCTGCTGGGCCTGATCGGCGGCACCGCGGAGTGGCTGTTCCTGCGCGACGAGCTGGTCAGCCTGACGGTCAGCGCCGCCGACGATCTGGCCGAGGAGCCGAGCGCCACGATCGCCGCGCGGCTGTGGGCCGACACGGCGCGCGCGCTGGGCCTGCCGGCGGCCCCGCAACCCCCGGGGCGGATCGTCAAGGAGCGGCGCGCGACCTTCGCCCAGACCCCGGCCGCGGTCGCCCGCCGGCCCGGCGCGACCACCGCCTGGCCGAACCTGTTCCTCGCCGGCGACTGGACCGCGACCGGGCTGCCGGCGACGATCGAGGGGGCGGTGCGCTCGGGGCAGCGCGCGGCCGACCTCGCCGAGGCGGGCGTCGACGGCCGGGCGCGAGGCCGCGACCCGTTAAGCCATCGGTAACCAAAACCCGCTAGGCCAATTCGCAACTCTTGGTAGAGTACCTGCGCGAACGCGCCGCGATCGGCGCGGTCCGGGTCGAAAGGTGGACAGATGGCGATCGCCTTCAACTTGCCGTCCGCGCGTCGCGGCGGGCAGTCCTGGCCCGCAGCGATCGAAGCCGGGCTCGCCCGCCTCGGCGGGGAGGCCGGCGCGCGCGCCCGCGCCGCTCCAAGCCGGCTCGGCGTGATCACGAGCCTGCGCGCCGAGGCCGACTGCCTGCGTTGGCCCGACGACGCCGCCGCGCCGCTCACCTACGTCACCGGCGGCAGCCCGGCGCGGGCGCGGATCGGGGCCGAGCTGCTGCGCGCCAAGGGCGCGGCCGGGCTGGTCAGCTTCGGGCTGGCGATCGGCCTGGCACCGGTCCTGCGCCCGGGCGACGTGGTGATCGCCGACCGCGTGGTGATGCCGGGCGGGGGGGCGGTCGCGACCGATCCGGTGTGGCGCGCGGCCCTGCTCGAGCGCCTCGCCGGCAGCGGCCTGAACCTGCGCGTCGCGCGCATCGCCGGTAGCGACGAGGCGTTGACCTCGGCCGGCGCCAAGCGCCGCGCGTTCCAGACCACCTTCGCCGCGGCGCTCGACACCGAGAGTCACGTGGTCGCCGAGGTGGCCAGCGCCGCCGGCCTGCCGCTCCTGGTGGTGCGCGCGGTCGCCGAGCCGTCCGACGAGATGCGGCCCGCGATCGCGTTCGCCGCGACCACCGCCGATGGCCAGACCCGCAGCCTCGCGGTGATGGGACGGCTCGCCAAGCGGCCCTGGGAGATCCCGGCCGCCTGGCGCTTCACCAAGAACGGCCGCCTCGCGCTCGACGCGCTGCGCCGGGTCGTCGCGATCGGCCCGCAGCCGTTCGCCTACGCGCCGGCCTGAGCGGCGGCGGGAACTCGGCGGCCGCGGCAGGTGTTGCCTGGATCGGGCGCCATGCGCCCGCCGGGCGCGCCCCGACCATGGGGGAGTGCGGTCCGGTTCGGCGGCAGCACCGGAGCGCCTGCGATCCCGACGACCGAGCGACCCGCGTCCACCCGCATGCGCAGCGCGCGCCTGGCGGTGCCGACGGTGGGCCGGCTGCTGGCGTGGCTGGTCCTCGTGGCGCTGTCCACGCCGCAGGCGGCGCGCCCGGCCGAGCTGTCGGGTGCGCTGCTCGGCATCGATCCGAGCTTCGCCCCGCTGTTCGACCGCCGCCCCTACGGCGTCGTGCTGCAGCGCACCCGGCACCTCGATGCCGAGGCGCTGCGGTTGGCGCTCGGCGAGCCGTCGATCGCCGGCAACGCGGACCTGGGCGACGGCCGCCGTCTGCTCCGCCTCGACCGCTTCGGGCGCCACGTCGACGATGAGCTGAGCGGGGCGCTTGCGCAGGGACCGACGACCTCATCCTCGACCTGCGCCACAACCAGGGCGGCCTCGTGCGCCGCATGCTGCGCGTCGCGGCCCGCTTCACCGGGCCGGTGCCGCGCGCGCTCGAGCTGGTGGCGGACGAGGGCGTGACGGTGCTCGCGATCCCGTCCCCCGCCGGTGCGGTCTGGCGCGGCCGGGTCACGGTGCTGGTCGGGCCGCTGACGATCAGCAGCGGCGAGGTGCTGGCCGCGCTCCTGCGCCGCCATGCCGGCGCGACGGTGCTCGGCGAGCGGACCTTCGGCAAGGACTACGTGCTGCGCGTCGAGCGGCTCGGGCACGGCTGGCAGGCGCTGATCCCCGACGGTCGGATCGTGGTGCCGGGCGAGGACCTGAAGGGCGGCCTGAGACCCGACGGCCCGATCCCCCAGCCGCTCGCGGCGAGCCTCCCGACCCACTGAGCCGGGCGATACGGCCGCTCGGGCCGCCCTTGTGCCGATCCGCCGTTTATCGCTTTGCCGCCCTCGGCAGCGGATGTATGAGTCCGCCCTATGGCGCGGTCGCAGATCGTCCGTGCCGCTCGTAAACAGGGAGGGATCTTCGATGTCGATTCTGAGGGCCGCGGCGATCGCCGCGGCAACCGGCGGTCTGTGCACCGGTCTCGCGCTGAGCGCCGCCGCGCAGGAGTTCAACGACAAGCCGCTCGAAGAGAGCTGGTGGCCGGCCGAGTGGGGGCCCGACGACAAGGCGGGCTCGGTCAACCGCACCACCCCCGAGATGGTGCTCGAGGCGGTCAAGCTGGTGAAGCAGGGCAAGACCGCGACGCTCGGCAAGCTCTACGCCGGCGACATTCCGTTCTTCGGTGCGCGTGGCTTCCTGCTCAAGATTCCGGGCACGCCCACCGGCGGGCCGTTCGGCAGCAACCAACTGGTCTTTCACGACGAGTTGGTGACCGCCGAGATCGGCCAGGTCGGCACCCAGTTCGACGGCCCGGGCCACATTGGCGTTCGGACCTCCGAGGGCGACATGTTCTACAACGGCCGCGAGCGCGAGGCGACCTACGAGCGCGGCCCCGGCAACATGGTCATGGGCATGGGCGACCTCGGGGTCGAGCACGTCGCCGAGAAGGGCTTCGTGTGCCGCGGCGTGCTGCTCGACGCCACCAAGCATCGCGGGGTCAACCCGCTGCCGATCCCGACCGCGACCGACAGCCCCGGCATCATCACCGCCGACGACGTCAAGGCGATGGTCCAGGCGGCCGGCATCGACGAGATCGGCGAGGGCGACTGCGTGTTCCTCTACACCGGCCACGGCGACTTGTGGAAGAACAGCGAATGGCCTTCGCTCTCGGCCGAGGAGAAGGCCGAGCGGGCGAAGACCTTCATCTCCGGCGAGCCGGGCTTCGGGCGCAGCGCCTGCGAATACTTCGCCGAGCAGAAGATCATCCTGACCGGCGGCGACACCTCGGCCAATGACGCCCAGCCCATGGGCGAGATCGAGGGCGAGGCGGTGCCCTGCCACACCGAGCTCCAGACCCGGCACGGCATCTGGAACATCGAGAACCTGGACTTCGAGCCGCTGCTGGCGGACGGCGTGACCGAGTTCCTGTTCGCCTGGGCGCCGCTCAAGATCGTCGGCGCCACCGGCTCCCCGGGCAACCCGGTGGCGCTGTACTAAGCGCACGACCTCGTGGCGGAGCCGGTCCTCGGGCCGGCTCCCTCGCCGCTGCGAGGCGAGGCGTGGTTCACGAGCGACCGGCGGGACCGGCGCGACAAGGGGGTATCCGAATGCTGTTCAGGACGACGGCGCTGGCCGCCGCCATGGGGGGACTGGTGCTGTCCGCCCCGGGCGCGGTGCTCGCGCAGCAGCAGGCGGCGGTCAACGACGCGGCGCTGCAGGACGACTGGTGGACGGCGCGACAGGAGTTCGGCGCGGACAACTCGGCCGGCGCCATCCAGCGGATCGACCAGGAAGACATCATGGGCGCGCTCAAGCTGGTCAAGCAGGGCAAGAGCGCGACGCTCGGCAAGCTCTACGCCTCCGACATTCCGATGGTCGGCGCGCGCAACTGGAAGCTGACGATTCCGGGCACGCCGAGCGGCGGTCCGTTCGGCTCCGAAGGCACCGTCTTCCACGACGAGTACGTGACCACCGAGATCGGGCAGGTCAGCACCCAGTTCGACGGGCCCGGGCACATCGGCGTGCACACCTCCGAAGGCGACTACTTCTACGGCAAGCGCAAGCGCGAGGACGCCTATTCCCGCGGGCCGGTCGGCAACGTCACCGGCATGGGCCCGCTCGGCACCGAGCACGTGGCCGAGCACGCCTACGTCTGCCGCGGCGTCCTGCTCGATGCGGCGAAGCATCGTGGCATGGAGCGTCTGCCGGTGCCCGAGGGACCGGACAGCCCCGGCATCATCACCGCCGACGACGTCAAGGCGATGGTCGAGGCGCAGGGGCTCGAGGAGATCGGCGAGGGCGACTGCGTGTTCGTCCACACCGGCCACGGCGATCTCTGGGGCACCGCCGAATGGCCGACGCTGTCCGCCGAGGAGAAGGCGCAGCGCCGGGAGGAGTTCGGCAAAGGCGAGCCGGGCTTCGGGATCACCTGCGGGTGACTTGGCTCCCATCCTCATGGCCCGCCTGCCCAGGGGCGCATTCCGCAAGGTCAATGGCTCAGCGGAGATAGCTCAACAATTGCAGATATCGATGTGATGAGGCTCCGTCAGGAGTTCATACTCGCGGTCGTTGACTTTCCGAAAGAGCATGTGAAGGCTGGCCTGAGGTGATCTCGTCTGATAGGCGACTTTGATGTCTTCTTCTCCCGCTCCAATGCTTTAGCAACGGGGTGCTTTTGGCGAGCACATAGAATATTTCTTCGCAAACCGTTATCATATTGTCTTCTTTGACCCCGATGGGCGGCCGCTCAAATTGTACGCACATGCGGTCTTGGACCGTTTCATCCGCGCTGGAGCCGGCAAAAATCCTGGTTATTTCGAGGTTGTCCACCGCTGAGACTCGCTGCTGTCATCGGAGCCAGCCACTCGGCACGGCTGTTCAGTCTAACAGATGTGGCAGAGTGGAGGATGTGCAATACCGGATCAGCGCGAAAAACGGTGTGATTGCTGTTGTCGGTCTTTGGGTCCTCCGCGATTAGCGAACCGGGCATCCCTGCTCCTGCCGATACGGCAGCAGCTCGCGGAGCTGCTCCATTTCGAGCGTCACTTCTGCGCGCTCCTGGGCGAGGAAGCGCTCGACCGCGTCCTTAAGCCCGGGTCGCGGATCCAGTGCGCGCTGTAGGTCGGCACCGGCTCGTAGCCGCGCTGCAGCTTGTGCGGCCCCTGGGCGCCGGCCTCGACGCGGGCGAGGCCATGGGCGATCGCGAACTCGATCGCCTGGTAGTAGCAGGCCTCGAAGTGGAGGAACTCGAACGGCTGGCGGCAGCCCCAGACCCGGCCGTAGAGGGTGTCGCCGCCCTGCAGATTGAGCGCGCCGCCGACGTAGCGCCCGCCATGGCGCGCCATCACCAGGACCACCCGGTCCGCCATCGTCTCGCCGAGCCGCTGGAAGAAGCGCTTGCGCAGGTAGGCGCTGCCCCAGCGCTTGTCGACGGTCGAGCGGTAGAAGGGGTAGAAGACGTCCCAGATCGCGGGCGTCAACGCGTCGCCGGTCAGGGTCTCGAGCGTGAGGCCCTGCTCGGCGACGCGGGCGCGCTCCTTGCGGATCGTCTTGCGCTTGCTGCTCTTGAGCGTGGCGAGGAAGTCGTCGAAGCTCCGGTAGCCGCGGTTGTGCCAGTGATACTGCACGCCCTGGCGCCGGAGCAGGCCGGCGGCGGCGAGCGCGTCCCACTCCGGCCGCTGGCAGAAGGTGACGTGCAGGGACGAGACCCCGAGCTGCTCGGCGGCGCCGACCAGGCCCTGGGCGAGCGCCGCCCGGACCTCCGGGCCGGCGCCCGGGCGCAGCAGGAGCCGCGGTCCCGGGACGGGCGTGAACGGCACCGCGACCTGGAGCTTCGGATAGTAGCGGCCGCCGGCGCGCTCGTAGGCGTTCGCCCAGCCCCAGTCGAACACGTACTCGCCGTAGGAGTGGCTCTTGAGGTACATCGGCGCGCAGCCGAGCAGCTGCCCCGCGCGCTCGACCACGGCATGCAGCGGCAGCCAGCCGGTCTCGCGGCAGGCCGACCCGCTCGCTTCCAGGGTGGCGAGGAAGGCATGGCTGAGGAACGGCTGATCGGGACCGACGCAGGCGTCCCAGCCGGCCGCATCGAGCTCCTCGATGCCCTGGACCAGCTTGACCTCGAGCGTGCCGCCCGCGGTGCGCCGGCGGGCTAGGCGAGCTCAAAGATGGCCTCGACCTCGACCGCAGCATGGCGCGGCAAGCTCGGGCAGCCGACCGCAAAGCGGGCATGATGCCCGGCCTCCCCCATCGCCAGGACGATCAGATCGGACGCGCCGTTGACGACCTCCGGATGATCGGTGAAGTCGGGCGTGCAGCTGACGAAGCCGCCGAGCTTCAGGCAGCGGCCGAGCCGCTCGAGATCGCCGCCGCAGGCGGCCTTGGCCTGGGCCAGGAGGTTGAGCGCGCACAGCCGCGCGGCCTTCTGGCCGTCCGCCATGCTGACGTCCTGCCCGAGCCGACCGACGACCGCGACCCGGCCGCCCTCAAACGGCATCTGCCCGGCGACCAGGATCAGCCGGCCGGAGATCGTGTAGGGCACGTAGTTGGCCGCCGGCGCCGCCGCCTGAGGCAGCTCGAGCCCTCGGCCGCAAGCCTGCGCTCGATCGCGCTGGTCACCTGGCCCCCTCCTCGCAGCCGAACCCGGGCCGACGATAGCCGGCGCGGCGCGGATCGACCAGAGGCGAAGCGGCATCGATGCCGAGTTTTCGACCGGCCCGGGTCCGTCGGTCGTGGCGCGCGCGATCGTGCGGCGAGGTTGCGCAGGCCGGGTCGGGGCCGGTACTGTGGCGCGGGGAACGGGACGGAGGCCGCGCGTGACCACGCCTCGCGAGCAAGGCTTTGCGATGCCGGCCGAATGGGCGCGGCACGATCGCTGCTGGATGGCCTGGCCGTGGCGGCCGGAGCTCTGGGGCGAGCGCATGGACGCGGCGCGCCAGGCGGTCGCCGAGGTCGCGCAGACGATCGCGCTGTTCGAGCCGGTCACCATGATCGCGCGGCCCGATCTGACCGCCGACGCCTCGCTGCAGTGCGGCCAGGGGATCTCGGTCCTGCCGCTCGACCACGCCGACTCCTGGACCCGCGACACGGCGCCGACCTTCGTCTGCAGCCAGGACGGCCGGCTGGCCGGCATCGACTGGCGCTTCAACGGCTATGGCGAGGCGTCGCGCAGCTACGCCGCGGATGCGCGCCTCGCCGAGGCGATCTGCGAGCGCCTGAAGGTGCCGCGGTTCGCGGCGCCCGTGGTGCTGGAGGGCGGCGCGCTCCACGTCGATGGCGAGGGCACCTGCCTGGTCTGCGCCGGCTCGGTGCTCGACCCGAAGCGCAACCCGGGGCTCGGCCGCGAGGACCTCGCGGCGGTGCTCGCCGACCACCTCGGCGTGACCAAGGTGATCTGGCTCGAGCGCGGCCTGGGCGACGACCCGGCCTCGGGCCACGTCGAGCGTGTCGCCTGCTTCGCGCGGCCAGGCGTGGTCGTCGCGCTGACCACCCGCGACGCGGACGACGCCAACCACGCCGTCCTGCAGGACAATCTCGCCCGGCTGCGCAGCGAGAGCGATGCGCAGGGCCGCGCGCTCGAGGTGGTCGAGGTCGAGCAGCCGGCCGCGCGCTGGCACGCCGACGGACGCCGGCTCGACGCCTCCTACGTCGACTTCTATCTGGCGAACGGCGCCGTGATCATGCCGATGTTCGACGATCCGATGGACAGTCCGGCGTACAAGGCGATCAGCGCCGCCTTCCCGGATCGTCGGGTCATCCAGCTCGACGCCGCCGATCTCGTCTACGGCGGCGGCGGGATCCACAGCATCACCCAGCAGCAGCCCGCCGTGCCGGCGCACGGGCAGCCCCGCGCCGTCGTAACACCGGTACGCCAAAGCTCCGGGGGGAGGGCGGATCATCGGAGGGTCTGCCAGGCGACCGCGATGCGGGTCGCGGTGGTGAGCCAGCAGAGGGCGCCGAAGGCGTAGGCGATCGCCGGAAACCAGCCGGGCAGCAGGCAGGCCAGCACGAAGGCCGCGATGGTCTCGGTGCCCTCGGTGAGCCCGCCCAGGTAGTAGAGCGACTTCTGGCCGCGCAGCTCGGTCGAGAGGCCGCGCTTGGCGGCCATCACGGCGAAGGCGAGGAACGAGGTGCCGGTGCCGACGAAGCTGAGGATCAGGAAGGCGGCGGGGAGGCCGTTGGTGGTGGGGTCGGCGAGGGCGAAGGCGAAGGGCACGCCTGAGTAGACGATGAAGTCGAGCACGATGTCGAGGAAGCCGCCGAGGTCGGAGAGGCCCTGCCGGCGGGCGAGCGCGCCGTCGAGGCCGTCGAACAGGCGGTTGACGAGCAGGAGCCCGAGCCCGAGCAGATAGGCCTGGAGCGCGATCGCCGCGATGGCGCCCAGCCCGATCGCGAAGCCGATCAGGGTGAGCGCGTTGGCGGTCAGGCCGACGGCGGCGAGCGGTCCGCAGAGCCGCTCGAGCGGTCGATCGATCACCCGGCGGAGGCGAGCGTCGAGCATGGCGATCGGCCGCAGGCGCCGGCGGCGCCTCGCCGGCAGGCGCGCCGCCGCCTGTGCCGGCTCAGAACCCGTCCGGCTTGGCCGCCGCCGCCGCGCGCGCCGCCCGCGGGCCGCCGAGGTCGACCACGCGGCGGAGCCGCCGCGGCGGCCGGCGTCGCGTCCGCGGCCCGCGCCGCGCCGGCCAGGCGCTCGTGGCGCCGCCGCAGGCGGTAGGCCGACCACCAGCCGACCGGCAGGCTCGCGAGGTAGACCACGCCGACCGCCAGCAGCGTGTGCCAGGGCGCGCTGGTCAGGGCGGCGACGAACAGGCCGACGAAGATCAGGGTCGGCAGGATCCACTCGGGCTTGACCCGCACCACCACGGTCTTGATCGAGAAGGTCGGGATCCGGCTCACCATGAGGAAGGCGACGAACACCATGACCACCGCGGTGAACGGCCAGGCGCGTGGCCAGGCGGCCTGGAACGCGAACGCCAGCAGCAGCGGGATCAGCGCGCAGCCGGCGGCCGCCGGCGCCGGCATGCCGGTGAAGAAGCGCGACTTCCAGGCGGGCTGGTCGGACTGGTCGAGCTCGCTGTTGAAGCGCGCCAGCCGCAGCGCGCAGCAGGTCGCGAACAGCAGCGCCAGCGCCCAGCCGACCGTCTTCACCTGGTTCAGCGACCACAGGTAGACCAGGATCGCCGGCGCCACCCCGAAGCTCAGGAAGTCGGCCAGCGAATCGAGCTCGGCGCCGAGCTTGGAGGTGGTCTTCAACAGCCTGGCCGAGTGCCCGTCGAAGCCGTCGAGCACGCCCGCCAGGATGATCAGGACGACCGCCAGCTCGAAGCGCTGATCGAGCGCGTAGCGGATCGAGGTCAGCCCGGCGCAGAGGCTGAGCACGGTGAAGATGTGAGGCACCAGGTGGATCAGAGGCTGGGCGCGGATCCGCCGGCGCCGGCGCTCCCGAGCGGGCATCAGCTGCGTCTCCAACTGCTGGGCGGTTGATTGCGCCGGCCGTCGGCCAGCACCGTCTCCCCGGCGAGAGCGCGCTGACCCACCGCGACCAGGGGCGCCACGCCGTCGGGCAGGTAGACGTCGCAGCGGCTGCCGAAGCGGATCAGGCCGACGCGCTCGCCGGCATGGAGGACCGCGCCCTCGGCGAGCGGGCAGACGATCCGGCGCGCCACCAGGCCCGCGATCAGGACCAGACCGAAGACCTCGCCCTGCGCGGTCTCGAGGCGGAACGAGAGTCGCTCGTTGTCCTCCGACGCCTTGTCATGGACGGCGTTCAGGAACTTGCCCGGGCGGTACACCAGCCGCGCGAGCCGACCGCCGACCGGCGCCCGGCTGACGTGGACGTCGAAGATGTTCAGGAACACGCTGATGCAGGTGCGGGGCCGCGTCGCCGAGCTCCAGCTCCGCGGGCGGCCGGCGCTCGGCGATCGCCTGCACCGTGCCGTCGGCCGGACTGACCACGATCTCGTCGCCCTGCGGCGTGAGCCGGGGCGGGTCGCGGAAGAAGTAGACCATCCACGCGCTGACCACGAGACCGAGCCAGAACAGCGGCGCGGCGACCAGGCCGAGCAGGCCGGCCGCGACCAGCCCGGCCGCGATGAACGGCCAGCCGGCGGGGTGGATCGGTACGATCACCTGCTGCAGGTGCGCGGGCAACTTCAAGGGCGCGGCCTCCTTCACCGAGCGATCATGTAGGGCCCGCCATGCGCTACGTCAAAGCCCGGCGACGCCGCGCCGGGCGCAAATTCCGCGCGCATCGCGACCGCGGCCGCTATGAAAGGCTCGGCGCGTCGCCGGCCGTCCACGCCGGCGGCGGCGCGGGAGCGGCTCGCGGAGCGGTGGCATGGCGCGATTCCTGGATGGTCGTCCGGCCGGCGAGCGCGGCGCGGGCAAGGCGGTCACTGACGGCGCGCCAGCGCCGCCCGCCGCCGGGCCGATCAAGGCGATCCTGTTCGACAAGGACGGCACGCTCACCGACTACCGGGCGACCTGGCTGCCGGCCAATCGGGCGGCGGCGCTGGATCTCGCGCTCGCGGCCGGCCGCGACGCCGCCTTCGCCGACGAGCTGCTGCGCCGGCTCGGCTACGATCCCGCGGCCGACGCGTTCACCCCGCAGAGTCCGCTGCTCTGGGCGAGCAACGCCGAGATCGCGGCGGCCTGGCGGCTGGCGCCCGAGCTCGCCGGGCTCGGCGACGTCGAGGCGCGGGTCGAGCGCCAGCTCGCCGACCGCGACGCCTTCCCGCCGGTCGCCGTCACCGACCTCGCCGCGCTGTTCGGGCGTCTGTGCGACCGCGGGCTCCGCGCTCGGGGTCGCGACCATGGACAGCACCGCGGCGGCGGAAGCGATGCTCGTCCGCTTTGCGGTCCGCGATCGGGTGCGCTTCGTCGCCGGCGCGGACGGCGGCTTCGGGCTGAAGCCGGCGCCGGGCATGGTGCTGGGCTTCTGCGCGGCGCTCGGGCTGGCGCCTGCCGAGGTGGCGGTGGTCGGCGACAACCTCGCCGACATGGCGATGGCGCGCGCGGCCGGCGCCGGGCTCGCGATCGCCGTGCTGACCGGCGGCTACCCGGGTCCGGCGCTGCAGGCGCAGGCGGACCTGGTGCTCGCCAGCATCGCCGAGCTGGAGTGGGCGCTCGAGGCCTACCCGACGAGCGAGCGCAAGCGGACCGTCTGAGCCGACGCGCCTGGGATCGGCGCGGCGAACCCGGCCGCGCGATCGGCCATTGGCCCGGAACCGGCCACCACCAACGGCTCGCCGCGCGCCTCCAGGTGGCGCTGCCAATCGCGTCACCAGGGCGCGACATCCTTCGCCTGAAGGGGTGGGCTGACCAGGAATCCCTGGATCAGATCGCACTGCCGAAGAAGCAGGACTCCAGCTGCTTCACCGTCTCGACGCCCTCGGCCACGACCCCGACCTTGAGCTTGTGGGCCATGGCGATGATCGCCGAGACGATTGCCCCAATCGTCGCGGCCCGTCCCGATGCCGCTGATGATGAACGAGCGGTGGATCTTGAGCCGATTGAGCGGAAACCGCTTCAGGTCGCTCAAACTGGAGTGGCCGGTACCGAAGTCGTCGATCGCGAGCATCACCCCGAGCTCGCGGATGGCGTCGATACCGAACCAGCCGCGGTTCTGCGATCACGTCAACAATCGGGACTTCACGGCGGTGTTCAACCCCGATGACGGCATCATATCGGGCGGCCCTAAGGACCTCGCCCGAGGGCGTGATTTTCATCCCTCCGTCTGAAAGCCCCAACTTGCAGCCACGGCTCGTGGTCAGTAACGAGCTCAGCGGCAGCGTGACCCTCCACCGGGTGACGAACACGCCCGGGCAGTGCGGTGGATTTCAAGTCGCGGGCGGCTGACCACGGCTGAATGACAGGTCCTGCTGCCTCTCTCTGGTGCGTCCAGTCGCCAGCGCGGCCGGGTGCGCTCGCCTTCAAGACTCGGTCCTCGGTGCGCCCGCTGCCCCACCCATGCAGGCGCCGATCCGCGCCACACGCCTCCAGATGAGCGTCGAGCGCGTGGATGAGCACGTCCTGGCAGCTGAGGCCGTGCAGGGCGGCGAAGATCTTTGGGCGGACGTGCCCGGCCTCGGCCGGGCGCGTCGACGCTCAGTTGGCGCAGCCCTCCGCCTCGCCGCGCAGGCAGGCGCAGTCGGCGCCGCAGGCGGCGAGGTAGGCATCGAGCGCCTTGAGGATCACCTCCTGGCTGGTGCGCTCGTGGCGCGCGCCGAAGATCCGCAGCCGCCGGTGGCGCTCGCGATCGAGGCGCAGCGTGAGCGCGACCCGGCCGGCGTCGCCGTCGCCCGGCCCGCGGCCCGCGCCTTGGGCCTGGCGCGCCGGCCCAGCGCCGCGGTCGCTCACCAGCGCCATGCCGGCGCGCGCCGTCAGCCTGTCCGGCGGCGGCAGCGGCTGGCAGGCATCGATCGTCGCGCCGGCGAAGCCGCCGGTCGGGAACGCCTGGCCCTTGCGCGCCAGGAGAGCGCTCGTGAGCCGCGCGGGCTGGGTCATGCTTCCACTCCCTCGAAGGCCGTCCGGCGGCCGAAGCCGAGCAGCGTCGGTTGCTGGAAAACCCGCATCCGCTCGCGCTTCTCGAGCTGGCTCGCGAGATACTCCCAGAGCCGGCGGATCTCCTGCGCCGAGCGGCCGTCGGGGGCGATCTCGCAGACCGTGCGGCCGTCGATCATCGAGGTCGCGAAGTCGACCCGTTGCTGGACGAAGGCCGGCGCCACGGTGCCGTGCTGCGACAGCGCGATCACCGCGTCGGCGGTGATCTTGGCGCGCAGATTGGCGGCGTTGACCACGAACACCATGGTGCTCTGCGCGCGCTCGACCATCTCGACCGTGCCGGCCACGGCGCGCAGGTCGTGCGGGCTCGGGCGGGTCGGGATGACCACCAGGTCGGCGACGTTGATCACCCGCTGGATCGCCATGTTGATCGCCGGCGGGGTGTCGATCACGACCAGGCGGCAGCCCTCCAGGCGCAGCCGCTCGAGGTCGCCCGGCAGCTGCGCGAGCGTGGTCGAGGCGAACGCCGGGGCCGCGCTGCCGCGCGCGTTCCACCACGCCGCGAGCGAGCCCTGCGGATCGGTGTCCATCAGAGCGACCGGGCCATAGCCAGCCAGCTCCGCCTGGACGGCGAGATGGCCGGACAGCGTGGTCTTGCCGGAGCCGCCCTTTTGCGAGCAGAGCGCGACGACGTGCATCGAAGGATCTCTCCCACGCGGCGCCGCCGGCCGGCGACGCCCACCAGTGGCGCGGCCCAGCGCCCGGTTGAACAGTCTTGACGAAAGGTAACCCGCGGCCGCCTAACAGCTT
>CAVWCE010000012.1:0-25863 GCA_963753275.1 uncultured Alphaproteobacteria bacterium
ATCGAACAAGCCCGATCCGCCTATAGATCAGGAAGTCATGCCGCATCAACAGACAGACGGCTATAGGCCGCTCTTTGCCGATGGGGCGCTCATACGGACGCATAAGAATGACCTCCTAATGACCTTTTTTTATGATGATGCACCCGTGATATCGGAGCTTGTCCAGGTGCTGAGCGCGAATAAAACCAGCCGTAAGGTACTACCCCTTAATGAATACACAAGCGAAGCTCGTCGGTTCCAGGAGGTTTGCGTCCGCATGAAACAAGCAGACGCCGTCGCACTGGCAACGGCGATCTTACAACGGTTGGCCAACGAAGCGCCTGAAGTTACTGGAGAACAGGGGCATCCAACTGCTAGCGGATGAAAAAGTCCATGACAGAAAGCGCCAACGTGATATCACTCTTCACTGGCAATGAGGATCGACCCGTGGGTTTCGCCTGCGCCCGCTAGCGCAGGCTGAAGAGGTCGAGATACGGAACGACCGAAGCTGCGTATTCGACAGAGAGTTCGCCGGCTTTATTGCCTTCTCCGCAGTTCGTCATAGCTCCGATCGCGACGTTTGCGCCGGAGCCATACGAGCTTACCGGCCGCTACCGGTCACGATTTATAAGTCAGGCGAAGAAGAATATACCGCAAGCCTCTTCATGCTAATCTGCATACATCCGGTGATAACGAACAGGCGTTCCAGAACCTGAACTCGCTGCTCTTGGAGTGTTCGATAGTTAAGTGACACTTACAGTCCGGAACAGCTCTGACGCAGGGCCGCGTCGTCAACTAAGCATCCTGAAGCGTTTTATTCATAAGGCATAGACAGACATGGCAAGGCGGACCTTCACTCAAGCCGATGCGAGACAGATCGCTGCCAAGCTTGCCGCCAATATAAACAAAAGCGAGCTGCTCATGACAGGGCTGAAATCATGTACGAAAGGCGTCTTAGTGGCTTCTTTCGGAATCAGGCGGGCATCCAAAGAGGTTGGACCGCCACTCCCTAACAACTTCTGTACATCAGCGCCCCGCAATGCAGACACCTAGCACAATGCCCGCGGCGGCAGACCATAATTTTCAAATCCTCAGAGCAAAAGAAGGACTGCTTCCTGGACCGCGGGAGGAAGCAGGGACGCGAGGCGCCGAAGCGAGGAGCGTCTCGCAGATGATTTTCCAGGCCGTCTGTTACCCCAGCGTCCCCCCGACCTGCGGCAAGCGGCCCATCGTAAGGCGTTCTGGCGCCTGACAGCGCCAACCACAGTTCCTCAACGAGCAGCGCCTGATCTGACTGTTCCCGACGCGGGGCCCTCGGCTCCGATGAAGGGCTTGACAATCTCAGAAGAGGGGTGATCGGCCGGTCCTCGGCTCGGCGGCGTCGCACGGGACCGGCCCGATGCGGGTCGTTGCTCCCAATCGGCCGGTCGCGGCAACCATCGGCGTGCGCCGTCGTTTGCGCCTCGAGGAGGTCGCCATGCGTTCGATTCCTGGGCCGGGCTCGGCCGGGTGCGGCCGGTCGAAACGTTCGCCTGCGCGGCGCTCTGGCGCTGCTCGTTCACCGCGGGCGCTTTCTCGAAGGGGCGATGCAGGCGCAGCGCATCACTCGCGAGGAGATACTCGGCGCGGTGCGGTCGAGCGGCGCCGCCGAGGGCGGCGAGATCGCGGCGGTGGTGCTGGAAACCGACGGCTCGATCAGCGTGATTCCCGACGCCGGGGCGACGGGCAGCGGGCGACGCTCGCAACTCCGCGACCGGGGCTTGACCGAAGCCGCGGTCTGAGAGGCATGCCGGCGGCACAGGATAACGGAGGACGGCATGCACACGTCGAGGCGCACGGCGCCAGGATCCCGGCTCTCGGGCTTCGGCACCTTCCGGCTCGACGGCGGCGCCGCGCGCCGCATGGTCGGCTACGCGCTGGAGATCGGCTATCGCCACATCGACACCGCGCAGATGTACGGCAACGAGGCCGAGGTCGGCGAGGCGATCGAGGCCTCGGGCGTGCCCGCGACGAGATCTGGCTGACCACCAAGATCTGGCCCGACGACTTCGGCGACGGCCCGCTGCAGCGCGCGGCCGAGCAGAGCGTCCGCCGGCTGCGGACCGAGCCGGACCTCCTGCTGCTGCACTGGCCCAATCCGCGGGTGCCGCTTGCGCGAGACCCTGCGCGCGCTGAACGAGGTCAAGCGCCGCGGGCCTCGACCCGCCACATCGGGATCAGCAACTGCCCGCGCGCGCTGATCCGCCAATCGGTCGCGCTCAGCGAGGCGCCGCTGATCGTCAACCAGGTCGAGTATCACCCCTATCTCAGCCAGCGCGCGGTGCTCGAGGAGCTGCGCGCCCACGGCATGGCGCTCACCGCCTATTCGCCGGTCGCCCAGGGCAGGGTGTTCGCCGACCCCACGCTCGAGCGGATCGGCGGGCGGCACGGCAAGAGCCCCGGCCAGGTCGCGCTGCGCTGGCTGCTCCAGCAGGACGGCGTCACCGCGATCCCGCGCTCCTCGCGCGAGGCCAACGCCAAGGCCAATCTCGACATCTTCGACTTCGCGCTGTCGGCCGACGAGATGGCCGAGATCGCGGCCCTCGCCCGGCCGGGCGGCCGGTTCGTCAACCCCGCCGGCATGGCGCCGCAGTGGGACCGCTGATGAGGGCTCAGCCGGGCGCCGCGGCGCGCTCAGCCGGACCAGCGCGTCGGTGCGCGTTCGGGTCAGCGCGATCGCGCAGGCGAGCTCAGACCTCCGCCGCGCCCGCGGCGCTCGCCGGCGAAGACGCGCCTCGGTCTGGCAGGCGGTGTCGCGGTAGGCCTCCCAGGCCTGCTGCGAGGCTTCGACCCCCAGCACCGCCGCATCGCCCCCGCTCAGCGCGATCGAGCTCCTGCGGCGCGCGCGCGAGCCAGCGCCAGCGCCTCGTCCATCGCGCCATAGATGACCTCGAGCTGCCCGCTCAGGCATGCGTCCAAGCTCGGCGGCACTCCTCGATCATCAACGGCGCATTCCAGCAAGCGGATCGGCCGCGCGCCGCGCCGGCGGCGCCGAAGACCAGCAGCGCGGCGCACGAGACCGAGAGTGGTCCTGCGCACAGATGCACCTCGTCCTGATTGCTTTTACCGGCGATGCAACGGGTCAATCGCAGAGCTGCGCCCGCGCTCAGCTGCCGACCTTGGCCAGCACGTCGGCTTTGAGGAAACGCTCGATGAACAGCATGAAGCCGACCGAGGGCACCAGGAGGATCAGCGCGGTGATCGAGGCGATCTGGTAGTTGCCCTCCATGCTGGCGCGGAACAGCAGCAGCGGCAGCGTGGTGACGTCGGGCACGCCGACGAAGAAGGTGCCGGTGAACTCGTCGAGCGATTCGAGGAACACGAAGATCGCGCTCGCCATGATGCCGGGCGCGGCGAGCGGCAGGGTGACGGTGAGGAAGGCGTGGAGCGGCGAGGCGCCGATGTTGCGGGCGGCCTCCTCGAGCTCGCGGTCGACCGCGGCGAAGGCGGCGGTCGCGATCCAGACCGCGAACACGAGGCCGTGCATGGTGTGGACCAGGACGACGCCCGCGATCGTGCCGTTGAGGCCGAAGCCGTAGAAGATGCGCGCGACGTTGATGTAGACGGCGAGGCTCGGGAAGGCCTGCGGCAAGAGGAAGGCGAGCAGGATCAGCGCGCGCAGCGGCAGCGAGCGGCGCGCCAGCGCGTAGCCCGCCGGGATCGCGACCGCGAGGCAAGCGCGACCGTGAACAGCGCGATCGCGATGCTGTTGGCGAGCGATTCCATCGCGTTGCCCTGCGGCCGGAACACCCGCTGCCAGAACGAGAGGCCGTATTCCAGCGGCAGCTGGTGCGGGAAGTACCACTTCTCGGCGAACGCCCAGAGCACGAGGTTGAGCGAGCGGCCCGAAGATCGCGAACGCGAGCAGGCCCAGCACGAGGCCGATCGGCGAGCCAGCGCAGCGGCGCCCAGCCGGCGTCATGGCCGGCCGCCCGCGCGCACGCCCTGGCGCAGGTAGATCCAGGCGACCACGCCGGTCATCAGGTAGGAGATGAAGCCCAGCGCGTTGGCGACGCCGTAGTCGCCATAGGCGTTGATCCGGAACGCCATGTCGGCGGTCAGCATGGTCGGCGTCTCGGCGTTGATCATCAGCGGCACCGAGAGCACCGACATCATGATCACGAACGACAGGATCAGGCCGACCGCGAGCGTCTGGCGGACCTGCGGGCACGACGATCTCGAGCAGCACGCGCAGGCGGCCGGCGCCGAGGTTGCGCGCGGCCTCGATGGTCGCGCGGTCGAGCGCCGCCATGGCGCCCGCGACCAGCAGCGCCACGAACGGCGTCTGCTTCCAGACGAAGGTGACGACGATGCCGCGCCAGTCGAGGAAGCTCACCGCGTCGATCGGCTCGTAGCAGGCCGAGCTCGACGAAGGCGTTGTTCATCATGCCGTTCTTGGCGAGGAAGGTGCGCATCAGCTGGCCCGCGACCACGAACGGGATGAACAGCGGCCAGCGATAGAGCCAGCGCAGCGCGGCGACCGCGCGCGGGTTCTCGCCGAGCATCAGATAGCCGCCGATCGCGATCGCGAAGCACGCCGATCAGCAGCGGTCGAGAGGCCGACGATCACGCACGGTGAACACGATGTCGCGCGAATAGAACTCGAACGCCTTGGCGAAATTGCCGAAGGTCCAGGCGCCGGCCTCGTCGACGAACGCGGTGACCAGCGAGAAGCCGAGCGGATAGACGAACAGCGCCAGCAGGATCAGCAGCGCCGGCGCCACCAGCGCCGAGCGAGATCAGCCGCGATCTGCCACGCTCCCCTCCCATCCGCTCGCACTGACGGTGTCAGCCCGGAGTGGCGTCCACCAAGTGCGCGAGCCACGGTCGCAAGCACACCGCATGAAGAATCGATCTTGACCGCGTCCCGGTATACGGTATACGAATCTGCATGATCAAGTCCTTTGGCGATCGGAACACTGAACGGCTCTTCACCGATCAGGTCGTCAAGGACTTCGAAGGCATCGCGCGGCGCGCCAAGCGCAAGCTCGAAGCGCTGCACGCAGCCGCCCGCCTCGACGATCTGCGGGTGCCGCCCTCCAATCGCCTAGAGAAGCTCAAAGGCGATCGGAAAGCGTTCTATTCGATCCGCATCAATGATCAGTGGCGGATCGTCTTTCGCTGGATGGACGGTCACGCCCACCATGTCGCCATCGTCGACTATCACTGAGGGAGTGAGCGATGACAGATGACGCGTTCGCGCCGGTGACGCCCGGCGAAATGCTTCGCGAGGAGTTCTTGAAAGAGTATGGGCTCTCGCAGAACCAGCTCGCGAAGGCTATCGGCATCTCGCCCAACCGGATCACCGAGATCGTCAAGGACCGACGACGCATCACTGCTGACACCGCGCTCCGTCTAAGCCTGTACTTCGGCAACAGCCCGGAGTTCTGGCTGAACCTGCAGACGAACTATGATCTCAAGATGGCCCGCCGCCAGTTGAGTGCCGAAGCGGCCGAGCGCATCAGGGCCCATCGCGCAGCGTGAGCGCTGACCTGGATCGAGAAGTACGGATCGGGGTCATGAGGTACCCAGTCGAGGTGTTCTGGAGCGACGAGGACGGGGGCTACATCGCGGTGGTGCCCGACCTCCCCGGGGTTCTCGGCGTTCGGCGCGACGCCGGAGGCGGCGGTGCACGAGATCGGCGATGCGATCGAGGCCTGGATTGCGGCCTGCCGCCAGGCGGGCGAGCCCGTGCCGAAACCGACCACCAAAGCGCGCCAAGCGGCATAAGGGTTGTCGCCGATGCGGACGAGCCCCGCGCGCAAGATACAGGTTAGAAATTCGCCTTGAATGGCTCGGTGCCGGCCGCGCGCGTACGGCGCTGAATGCGGCGCAACAGTTCGCGCTTCTCGGGGGTGCGCCGTCGGCCGCGATTGCGGGCGCGAGCATAGGCCTCGTCGGTGATCCCGACGACGCGCTTGCGTTCGGCGACGATCGCCAAAAAGGTCGAAAGTGGAGGCAGTCTGCGCATGGTCACCTCAGTCCGAGAAGGGCGGGATCACCGGTCTCCTCCAGGGCACGCTTGATCAGATATTCTCTATCGATATGACCCGCAAGCTTGAACAGCAGCGTCGCCTGCTCGAGCATCTCGTCGTCGCGATCATCGGATGCCGCGTATTGGCCGAGCCGATCGGCAATCATATCCTCGATTGGTGCTAGAGCGATCGTGCCGCCGTTCTCGATAGGAAGAAGGGTGATATGCTGCGGATCGGTGCGACCTTCGAACAGGCGGCCGCTGACCAGCTGCACGCCGATGGTCGGGACATCGGGGTGGTAGTAACCGATGAGGAGGTGGCCGGCGCGGTCTTCCGGTCTAAAACCGTGGTCCGCCATAACGCCATCGAAGACCTCGTCGGCCGCTGCGATTACATCGAAATCTCCGGACGTGATCATTCCTCCAGTGTAGATGCTGGCAGCGGCGCCTCCGGCAAGGACCGGCCTCGCTCCCGTTTCGCTGCATAAGCGTCGAAGACCCTGGCAAGGCGTCGCAGGGCCTCCACAAAGTCAGCTCGTAGGGTCACCGTCACCGCTTTGCCTGCCCGATACTTCCGAGAAGCGGTTGAGAGCATCTGGCACGGCAGGACGGAGGCCGTGCCCCCGCCCTGCGCGTACCGGAAGCCAAGAAGCTCAGTTCTCGACCTGCTTCTCGTAGGCCTCGAGCATGTCGTCGAAGTAGGGGCCGATCGGGAAGGGCTGGCCCTTGGACGCCAGCTCCTCGGGCGTGACGTCGGCGAACAGCTTGTCCCAGGTCGCCTCGTCGATCGCCGCCTGGATGTGCTCGGCGTCGATGCCGGGATACCAGTTGAACTGCTTGACGATGCCCTCGGCCTGGACCTCCGGCGAGGTCGCGAGCTCGATGAACCGGCGCGCGAGGTCAGGGTTCGAGGCCTTGGCCGGGGTCACGTAGTACATCGGCTGCCCCGGCATGCCGGGCTCGATCAGCTTCAGCCTGACGTTCGGCGGGACGCGGCCATCCGCCTGCCAGGTGTAGAACATGTCGACCCAGACCGGGCCCATGCGCGATCTCGCCCCGGTTCAGCATGTCGAGCGTGCCGGCGTTGCCCGGGGTGAGGGTGACGTGCTGGTTGAACTCCTTGAGCTCGGCCAGCGCCTCGTCCCATTTCGCCTGCGCCGCCTCGTCGTAGGGACCGTTGATCAGCTGGTCGCGCCTGGCCGGTATCGGCGTAGATCCAGCCGACCACGAAGGCTACCCCGGACATGCCGTTCTTGATGCCGTTGTAGCCGAACTGGCCGGGGTTCTCCTGGACCCACTGCTTCGAGCTCCTCGTAGCTGCCCGGCGGCTCCGGCACGAGGTCGGCGTTGTAGGCGATCGCCGTCTGGCTGTGGAACATCGGCATGACGAAGCCGCCGACCTCGGTGCCGAGCGCCTTCTCGGCCGTGTCGCGCGTGACCAGCTTGCCGGTCTCGATGTCGTCCCGGTACTCGCCCAGCAGCTCCTCCTCGACCATCTGGCCGGCCATCTTCTGATGCACGACGGCGACGTCGACGTCCCACTGCTCGGCGCCGGCCTGCTGCTGGGCGGCGAGCTTCTCGTAGATCTTCTGCGAGCCGGCGTCGCCCGGGCCGGTGCCGGAGACCTGCGACGCGCACGCCGGGGTTCATCGCCTCGAACTTCGGACCGAGATAGTCGGTCACGTACTCGACCATGTTCTCGGAGCCGGCCGTGATCACGTTGAGCGTGGTCTCGGCCGACGCGGGCAACACCAGACCTGCGGCCAGCGCCACGCCGGCCGCGCCGCTGAACAAGCTACGCCGTTGCATCACGTCTCCCTTTCGCTGCTCCCTCGGGCATCGGGGTCGCGGCTGCCCGTCGATGCACGCCTTGCCCGGGCGCGAATTTACCATGGGCCCGCGGCGGCCGCCATCGCGGCCAGACGCTTGCCCGAGCCATTGCCGCCGTGGCGTACCCGGCGGATGCGACGGGTGCGTGACAGCGCCGGACCTCAAGCCGGATAGAGGTGCAGCGCGGTCGCCGGCAGGCAGACGCCGACCGGCTCGCCGGCCCCGATCCGGCGCGGGTCGTCGACCATGAACCGCCGTTCGCCGACCGCGACCGCGTAGCGGTAGAAGCCGCCCGGATAGGAGCGCTGGCGGATCCGGCCACGCAGGGTCAGGCTGCCCGGCGGCGCTTCGCCCGCCCGGACCAGGCGCGCGGCTTCGCTGCGGAAGTGGGCGATCGCCCTACCGTCCTGCGGCTCCCTCCAGATGAAGGCCGTCCTCGCCCGGCTGCGTGCCGAAGGACAGCAGCGCGGCCTCGTTGTCCGCACCGGCGGCGACCTCAACCGCCCGCTCGCCGCGCCGGATGGCGAGCTCGACCACGTTGTCGGCGCCCATGAAGGCAGCGACGAACCGCGAGGCCGGCCGGTTGTAGACCTCCTCCGGCGGCCCGAGCTGGACGATCGTGCCGGCATCCATGATCGCGATGCGATCGGCCATGACCATCGCCTCCTCGCGATCGTGGGTGACGTGGATCGCGGTGATCCCGAGCTGGCCCTGCAGCGCCTTGATCTCGTGGCGCACGCTCTGGCGGATGCGGGCGTCGAGGTTGGAGAGCGGCTCGTCGAGCAAAAGGATGCCGGGATCGACCGCGAGCGCGCGGCCGAGCGCCACCCGCTGACGCTGCCCGCCGGAGAGCTGGGTGACCGGCCGGGAGCCGAGCCCCTCGAGCCCGAGCAGGGCCAGCACCTCCTCGACCCGGCGCGCCCGCTCGGCGCGCGCCCTGCCCCGCAGCCGCAGGCCGTAGGCGATGTTCTGCGCCGTGGTCATGTGCGGCCAGAGCGCGTAGGACTGGAACACCATCGCCATGCCGCGGCGCTCCGGCGGCAGGCCGGTGATGTCGCGCCCGGCGACCAGGATCCGCCCGCCGCGCACCGGCGCGAAGCCCGAGATCGCGCGCAACAGCGTGGTCTTGCCGCAGCCGGACGAGCCGAGCAGGGCAACGAACTCGCCGGGCGCCACCTCGAGCGAGACGCCCTTCAGCACCTCGGTGGCGCCAAAGGCGACCGCGACCCGTTCGACCGTCAGCGCATCGCCGGGCATCGACCGGACTTGCGTTGCCTGCGTCGACCTCGCTCGAAGGCGGAAATATCAGCTAGCCGCCGAAGTGCTTCTTCAGCGCGTCGAAGCCGCCCTGGAACACGCCGTCGCCGATCATCTTCTCGGCCTCGGCCTGCTTCTCCGGCGGGTCGGGATCGAAGCTCGCGCTCCACTCGGCGAAGGTCCGGTTGCCGTCGGAGATGGGGCGCAGACGCAGGGTCGCCCGGTAGTTCGCGACCGGCAGCGGCGACTCCAGGATCGCGTAGCTGTAGTGGTGGCCGAGGTCCGACATCTCGAGCAGGCGCTCGCGGATCACCGCACCATTGCCCAGGGTCAGCACGCGCACGCAGCCGGGCTGGTTCGCCGGCTCGCCGCCCTCGATCTCGCTCTTGGCCACGCCGGGATGCCAGCCCGGCAGGCCGTTGTAGTCGCGGATCCGGCGCCACACCTGGTCGATCGGCGCGTTGATCACCGAGCTGGCATGGGCTCTCGCCATCGTCGTCCTCCCTGGTGCTTGCCTGCGAGCGCTAGAAGCTCAGCGCCTTGAACTTACGCGTTTGCTCGGTGAGCGCAACTTCGGTCGGCAGGCGCTCCATCGAGCTCGCGCCGTAGAAGCCATGGCAATGGCGGCAGGTCTTGAGGACGTAGGCGGCGTCCTCCGGCGTGGCGATCGGCCCGCCGTGGCAGAGCACGATCACGTCGTCGCGCACCCCCCGGGCCGCGTCGGCCCAGGCATCGATCAGCAAAGGACAGTCCTCGAGCCTGAGCGCGGTCCCGGCGCCGATCGCGCCGCCGGTGGTGAGCCCCATGTGGCCGACGATGAGATCGGCGCCGGCCTCGGCCATGGCGACCGCGTCCGCGGCCGAGAACACGTAGGGCGTGGTCAGGAGGTCGTGCGCGTGCGCCCGTCGGATCATCTCGACCTCGAGGCCGTAGCCCATGCCGGTCTCCTCGAGGTTCGCCCGGAACGTGCCGTCGATCAGGCCGACGGTCGGGAAGTTCTGGACGCCGGCGAAGCCGAGCTCCTTCAGCCGGCGCAGGAAGTCGTCGAGGATGAGGAACGGGTCGGTGCCGTTGACGCCGGCCAGCAACCGGCGTGCGCTCGACCACCGGCAGCACCTCCTTGGCCATCTCGAGCACGATCTCATTCGCGTTGCCGTAGGCGAGCAGGCCCGCGAGCGAGCCGCGCCCGGCCATCCGGTAGCGCCCGGAGTTGTAGATCACGATCAGGTCGATGCCGCCCGCCTCCTCGCATTTGGCGGACAGCCCGGTGCCGGCGCCGCCGCCGACGATCGGCTCGCGCCGCGCCACCATGCCGCGGAATTTCTCGAGCAGCGCCGCGCGCTCAAACCTCGCCATGACGAGCTACCCCGCAATCTCGCGGAAGCTGGCGACCAGGGCCTCGGCGAATGGCGGATCGTTGACGTTGTGCGGCAGGCGGATCAGGCGGCGGCGCGCGGTCTGCCGCACGGTCGCCTCGAGCGCCTCGAACAGCGCGGCGTCGGCCGCCGGGTCGTGGAACGGCTGGCCCGGCGCGTCGATCAGCGAGACGCCGCCCTCCGGCAACAGGAAACGGACCTCGCCCTCGCAGGCGTTGAGCTTCGCGCCGATCCAGGCGCCGATCCGGCGGTTCTCCTCGGGCGTGGTGCGCATCAGCGTGACCTGCGGGTTGTGGACGTAGAGGTTGCGCGCCCGGTAGCGTTCCGGCACGGTCTCGAGCGCGCCGAAGTTGACCATGTCGAGCGCGCCGCAGGAGCCGACGTAGGGCACGCCCGTGCGCGCGATCGCGCCGAGGCGGTCCTCGCCGGCGCTGAACACCCCGCCCATCAGGAGGTCGCAGACCTCGGTCGTGGTGACGTCGATCACGGCCGCGATCAGCCCGGAATCGACCAGCTTCTCGAGCGACTGGCCGCCGGTGCCGGTGGCATGGAACACGAGGCAGTCGTAGTCGCCCGCGAGCGCGTTTGCGACCTGCTCGACGCAGGGCGTGGTCACGCCGAACATGGTGAGCCCGAGCGCCGGCTTGGCGTCCTCCGCCGCCGGCACCTGGTGCGTCAGCATGCCGGCGAGCGCATGGGCGGCGTTGCCCAGCACCCGGCGCGAGATCCGGTTGATCCCGGCGACGTCGGTGACCGAGTACATCATGCAGATGTCGGCGGGGCCGACGTAGGGCGCGACGTTGCCCGAGGCGACGGTCGAGACCATGACCTTGGGCAGGCCGACCGGCAGCGCCCGCATCGCCGGCGTGATCAGCGCGGTGCCGCCCGAGCCGCCGAGGCCGATCATGCCGCCGATGTCGGGCCGGGTGAGGACGAACCGGGCGAAGGCCAGGGCCATCGCCGCGACCGCCCGGCCACGGTCGTCGCCGAAGGCCGCGGCAGCCCCCTCCGGATGGTGCGCCGCCACCTCCTCCGGCGTGACGTCGGCACCCTGGCCGGCGCTCCTGGTGCCGAGATCGACCAGCACGGTCGGGACGCCGGCCGCCCTGATCAGGTCGCGCACATAGCGCAGCTCGGCGCCCTTGGTGTCGGCGGTGCCGACCACGTAGGCCTTCGCCATGGCGTCCTCCCGATGTCGACGCAGCAGCTGCGGCCGCTCCGTCAGAGCAGCGGGCCGAGCGCGATCGCATAGGTCAGGTAGTACTCCTCCTCGCCCGGATTGACCTCGTGGAGGTCGGCGTTGGAGATGTGCGCGACCCTTACCCCGGCGCGCTGGCCATTGCGAACCGATAGCTCAGCTCGAGCGATCTCGCGGAACTGGAAGTTGCCGCCGAGGTCTCGGCTGTCGCCCTCGATGGTAGGAACGCCAGACCGAGCTGCGGGGTGAAGTAGATCGGGCCGACCGAGAGGTCGAAATAGAGGCCGAAGTAGCCGAACAGACCGCCCTCGGAATTGGCCATGCCGCCGATCGCCGGACCGATGAAGAGCAGCTTGCGGCCGAGGCGATACTCGAGCGTCGCCGCCGCCGACGTGCGGTTGTCGAAGGGGTCGAACACGCCGAGCCCGAGCATCAGGGCGTCCGCCTCGCTGCCGTGCAGCACGAGCGGGCCGAGCTGGACGAAGGGCGTGGTCGGACGTTCCTCGGCCGCGGCCGGCAGGGCCGCGGCCGACATAAGACAGGCGGCCAGCAGGATTAGCGTGAGCGGTCGGCGCATGCGTTTCCCCCAGGCACGCTTGACGGGCTGTTTTCTCGAGGTGCGCATGCGGTTAAATAGGCCGTCGCGGCTCGCGCAAGAGTTGTTGCGCGGCCCTCGGATCGCCCGGCGAGCCGCCGACGATCCGGCACGCGGATTCTCAGCCCTCGCCGGACAGCGCCTGGATCTTGTCCTCGAGGCTCGAGATCAGGTCGGGCAGGCCGCCGCTCCTCAGCACCGCCGCGAACTCCGCGCGCTGCCGCGCGAGCTCGCTGTACTTGCCATCGAGCAGCACGTCGATGATCCGCCAGCCGTCCTCGAACTCGCGCAGGACGTAGTGGAGCCCGACCGGAGGCTCGGACGGGCGCCGCAGCTCGCTCTCGATCACCAGCGCGTCGCGCGGGCCCGCGCGCTCGGCGACGATCGCGAAAGCCTCGCCGGAGAAGTCGTCGAAGCGCGCCGCGAAGTTGGCGATGCTCATCTCGGCGAACAGATCGACGACCTGCTCGCGCTCGGTCGCGCCGAGCTCGGCCCAGTCGCGCCCGACCGAGATCCGGGCCATGAACGGGAAGTCGAAGCTCTGCCGGAGCACCGGCTCGAGCAGCCGGTAGCGGCCGGCATAGCCGAGCTGTCTGCGCGTTGCTGCATGCTCTCGAGGAGCGCGGCGTTGAGGCGCTCGATCACGTCCTCGGCCCCGCCGTCCTCGCCGGCCGCCGCGCCGTGGAGCAGCAGGCCGGCGAGCAAGGCGGCCGCCCAGGTGCTTGATGAGCCGCGACCGGCTATGGTGCTGTCCCGGGCACCCGAACCCACCAAAAGGCGACAAGCCTTCGCATGAGCCGCCACGTGACCACGATTTCGCCGGCGCCGGCAAGCCGCCGGCGACCGGCCGAGCCGCGCGATGAGCGCCCGCGCGGAGCGTCCGCTGCTACGCTCGGTCGACCGCCTCGTGCTGTCGCGCCCCGCAGGTGGTCGCGGCGGCCGTCGTCCTCGCCGCGATCGCGCTCGGCTATGCCTGGTTCGCGCTGGAGATCGATACCAGCACCCAGGACATGATCTCGGCGGAGGTGCCGTTCCGCCGCAGACCACATCGCGTTCGTGCGGGCGTTCCCCGGGTTCGAGCGAGGCGATCGTGGCGGTCGATCGAGGGCGCCACGCCGGAGCGCGTCGAGCAGGCGACCGCGACCTGGCGGCGGCGCTGCGCGCCGACCAGGAACATTTCGCCGCCGTCGACTATCCGGCGGGCGAGCCGTTCTTCGCCCGCCATGGCCTGCTCTATCTCGATCCGGACGCGCTCGCCGACCTCGAGCGATCGCCTGGCCGCCGCGCAGCCGCTGCTCGCCACGCTGGCCGCCGACCCGAGCCTGCGCGGGCTCGCGGCCTTCGTCGAGCTCGCGCAGGCCGAGGGCCGACGCCGGCGGCGCGCTGCCGGCAAGAGCTCGACCGGCTGCTCGGCGCAGATGGCCGAGGCGGTCGCGGCGCAGCTCGCCGGCCGCCCGGGCGAGGTGTCGTGGCGGCGGGCGCTGCAGCAGGGCGAGCCCGCGACGCCGACCGCGCCGGCTGGTGGTCGCCGAGCCGCGCTTCGATCGAGCAGTCGTTGGCGCTCGCGCGTCCCGCGATCGAGGCGCTGCGCGCCCACGCCCGCGACCAGGGCATCGATGCCGCGCACGGCCTCGAGCTCCGCCTGACCGGCGAGGCGACGCTCAACCAGGAGGAACTGCAGAGCGTGCGCGCCGGCGCCAGCCTCGCCGCGCTGCTGACCACGGCCGCCGTGACCGGCCTGCTGGTCTGGGGCCTGGGCTCGCTGCGCCTGATCGCGCGACCCTGATCACGCTCGCGCTCGGCCTGATCGTCACCGCGGCTTCGCCGCGCTCGCCATCGGCCGGCTCAACCTGATCTCGGTGACCTTCGCGGTGCTGTTCGTCGGCCTCGGGGTCGACTTCGGCATCCACCTCGCGCTGCGCTACCGCGAGGCGCTCCAAGGGCGAGGCGAGCACGGCGCGGCCTTGCGCAGCGCGATCGCGGGGGTCGGCGGTCCGTTGTCGCTTGAGCGCGCTGTGCGCGGCGGTCGGCTTCCTCGCCTTCGTGCCGACCGACTACCAGGGCCTCGCCGAGCTCGGCATCATCTCGGCCGCCGGCATGGCGATCGCGTGGCTCGCGAGCCTGACCCTGCTGCCCGCCCTGCTCGACCTCATGCGTTGCCGCAGCGTCCGCCGACGCCCCACGGCGCCGCCTGTCCTTCCGGCTCATGCGAGCGCGCCGCGCGACCGTGGTCGCGGTCGCGGCGGTGGGCTGGCCTCGCCGCGCTGACCGCGCCCTGCGCGGCTCGCGTTCGACTTCAACCCCCTCCACCTCAAGGACCCGGCAGAGCGAATCGGTGCGCACCTTCCGCGCGCTCGCGGCCGACCGGCGACCTCGCCGAGGTCGTCGACGTGCTCGCCTTGAGCCTCGCCGAGGCCGACGCGCTCGCCGCCGAGCTGACCGCGCTCGACAGGTCGACGCGACGCTCACGCTGTCGAGCTTCGTGCCCGAGGACCAGGAGCAGAAGCTCGCGCTGATCGACGAGCTCGCGTTCTACCTCGGCCCGATCCTCGAGCCCGGCGCCGCCGCGGAGCCGCTCGACACGCCGATCAGCGCCGACGCGCCCTCGAGCGGCTCAGCGCGAGCGTCGCCCGCGCGGCGGACTGCGGGCGGCAATCCCGGCGCGACCCGCCTCGCCGCGGCGCTGGACCGCTTCATCGAGGCGGCCGCCGAGCGCGGCCGGCGCTCGCCGAGCTCGAGCAGCGGCTGATCGGCACCCTGCCGCAGCTGCTGGAGCGGCTGCGCCAGTCGCTCGAGGTCGGTCCGGTGACGCTTGCCGACCTGCCGCCGAGCCTGCGCGAGCGCTGGCTCAACGCCGCGGGCCAGGCCCGCATCCAGGCGCGTCCGGCGGCGGACGTCACCGACAACGCCGCGCTCCAGGCGTTCGCGCTGGCGGTGCTGGAGCTGGCGCCGCACGCGACCGGAACCCCGATCATCGTGATGGGAGGCGGCGATGCCGTGGTCGGCGCCTTCCAGGAGGCGTCCTGGCTGGCGCTCGCCCTGATCACGCTGCTGCTGGTCGTGGTGCTCGGCAGGGTGCGCGACATCCTGCTCGTCCTGGCGCCCCTCGGGCTCTCGGTCCTGTTCACCGCCGCGAGCGCGGTGGCGCTCGGCCTGCGCCTGAACTTCGCCAACGTCATCGTGCTTCCCCTGCTGCTCGGCCTCGGCGTGAGCGGCGCGATCCACGTCGTGATGCGCTGGCGCGAGGAGGCCGAGCCGCGAGAGTGTGGCCGCCACCAGCACGCCGCGGGCGGTTCTGTTCAGCGCGCTCACCACGATCGCCTCGTTCGGCTCGCTTGCGGTGTCGCGCCACCTCGGGCTCGCCAGCATGGGCTTGCTGCTGACGATCGCGATTGTCTGGAGCCTCTTTTGCACCTTGGTCGTCCTGCCGAGCGTGATGGCCCTGATGGGCAAGGCGGGGCGCGGGGAGCGGACGTCATGAAGGTCGCCCTTCTGGCGGCAGGGGTCGGGAGCCGGCTCGACCGGGGCCGCGCATGCGCCGCCCAAGGCGCTGCTGCGCTTCGCCGGCAAGAGCCTGCTGCAACGCCATCTCGAGATCCTGCTCTCGTTCGGCCTTGGCGACATCACGATGGTGGTCGGCCACCGCGCCGACGACATCGAGCGCGAGCTGGCCGCGATCGGCGCCGCCGATCTGGTGCGCACCCGGTTCAATCCCGACTACCAGGCGAGCAGCCTCCTGTCCTTGTGGACGCTGCGCGAGGTGCTCGCGGCCGGCGCGCCGGTGCTCTACATGGATGCCGACGTGCTCTACGACCGGCGCCTGCTGGCGCGGCTGCTCGACTCGCCCCATGACGATTGCCTGTTGATCGACCGCAGCGCCGAGCTCAGCGAGGAGAGCCTCAAGGTCTGTATCCGAGGGGATCGGGTGGTGGACTTCCACAAGCGCGTCCGGGCGCCGAGCTACGACTACAGCGCGGAATGGGTGGGCTTCGCCCGCTTCGCTCCGACCAGCGCGGCGCGGCTGGTCCGTGCGATCCAGAGCTACGTCGATACGGGCCGCACCGACGTGATCTACGAGGAGCCGATGCGCGACGTGATCCTTGCTCAAGGCGGCCGGTTCGGCGTCGAGGACAGCGCGGGCCTGCCGTGGATCGAGATCGACTTCCCGGAAGACCTCGAGCGCGCGCGGCGCGTTATCCATCCGCGACTGATCGAAGGGGCCGCGGCGCGGGGCTGAGATGCCGCTCGGGCCGATTGAGCCGCCCTGGGACCAGCGCCTCGCGCGCGCCCTGGTGCGACCGCTGCGGCACACAAGGGTCACGCCGAACGCGATCACGACGGTCGCCCTGGCCCAGGGCCTGCTCGCCGCCTGGCTGTTCGCCGTCGGCGGCAGCGCCGCGCACTGGGGCGCGCTGCTCTTCATCCTCGCCTGTCTGTTCGACCACGCCGACGGCGAGCTCGCGCGCATCACCGGGCAGACCAGCACCTTCGGCCACTACTACGACCTGATCGCGGACGCGCTCGTCCTGGCCGCCCTGTTCGTCGGCATCGGCGTCGGACTGAGCGCCGGCGAGCCCGGCGCGCCGTTCCAGCCTCTCGGCCTGCTCGCCGGCGGCGCGGTCGGGCTGATCGTTCTCCTGCGCCTGGAGCTCGAGCGGCGGGTCGGCCGGGCGGCGACCCGCCAGCCCAATCTGCTGGGCTTCGAGCTCCAGGACGTGACCTACCTGCTCGGCCCCGTGACCTGGCTCGGCGGGCTCGCGCCGTTCCTGCTGCTCGCGGCGATCGGCGCGCCGCTCTATGCGCTGGCCGTGCTCTGGACCTTGGGCCGGCACCTGCAGCGCGCCCGCGGCGTGCCGTGACCACGCTGGTCACCGGCGCGACCGGGTTCGTCGGCTCCGCGGTCGCGCATGCCCTGCTGGCGGCGGGCGAGCCGGTCCGTGCGCTGGTGCGGCCGCACAGCGCCCGCGGGCTGCCCGGCGATCTGCCGCTCGAGCCCGTGGTCGGCGACCTCGCCGAGCCGGCGAGCCTGGTCCGGGCGGTCGCCGGCTGCACCGCGCTGTTCCACGTCGCCGCCGACTATCGCCTGTGGGTCCCCGACCCCGAGGCCATGTATCGCACCAATGTCGACGGCACGCGCGCCCTGCTGGTCGCGGCGGCCGAGGCCGGCGTGCGCCGGATCGTCTACACCAGCAGCGTCGCGACGCTCGGCCTGCGCGCCGACGGCAGCCCGGCGGACGAGACCACACCCTCGACGCTGGACGACATGATCGGCCACTACAAGCGTTCCAAGTTCCTCGCCGAGCGCGCGGTCCGCGAGCTGATCGAGCGGCAGGGCCTGCCGGCGGTGATCGTCAACCCCTCGGCGCCGATCGGACCGCGCGATGCGCGGCCGACGCCGACCGGGCGGATGGTGCTCGAGGCGGCGCGCGGGCGCATGCCCGCCTACGTCGACACCGGCCTGAACGTGGTCCACGTCGACGACGTCGCGGCCGGGCACCTCCTGGCGTTCGAGCACGGCCGGATCGGCGAGCGCTACATCCTCGGCGGTGACAATCTGGCGCTCGGCGAGATCCTGACCCTGATCGCCCGGCTGGTCGGGCGCAGGCCGCCGCGCGTCCGACTGCCGTCCGGCGCGCTGATGCCGATCGCGATCCTGGCCGAGGCGCTGGCCCGGCTGCGGCGGTCGGGCGAGCCCCTGGTCACGACCGACGGCGTGCGCATGGCGAAAAAGCGGATGTACTTCCGCTCGACCAAGGCCGAGCGCGAGCTCGGCTACCGGGCGCGGCCTGCCGAGGCGGCGCTGGCCGACGCCCTGGAGTGGTACCGCGGTCGGGGCGATCTCCGCTGAGACGCCTCCGTTCCACCGCCGTACTCGCCTGGCTGGCGGGCCTTGGCCTGATCGTTCTGCTGATCGCGGCCCAGGGTGCGGCCGAGGTCGCAGGCGCGTTCGAGCTCGCCGGGTGGAGCGCGCTCGCGCTCGGTCTCGCGCACCTCGGCACCCTGCTCGCCGATACCCTGGGCTGGCGGGCGCTACTCTGGCCGCCCCATCGGCGGCCTCTGTCCTCCCTGCTCGTCAAACGGTGGATTGCCATGTCCATCAATGGTTTGTTGCCGGTCGCTCAGATCGGAGGTGAGTTCGTGCGGGCGCGCCTGCTGGCACGCAGCGGGACGCCGGCGCCGACCGCCGGCGCCAGCGTCGTGGTCGATCTGACGGCTGGGCTCGTGACCCAGATCGCCTTCGCCGCGCTCGGGATCGTGCTGCTGGTGCAGCAGCTGGGCCACACGGGCGAGCTGCTCGACCTCACGCTCGGGCTGGCCCTGTTCGGCCTGCTGCTGCTCGCCTTCGCGCTGGTCCAGCGCCGTGGGCTGTTCGCGCTGCTCGCCCGACCGGTCGAGCGTCTCGCCAGGGGCCCCGCCTGGCGGGCGCTGATCGGCAATGCCGCGGCCCTCGACGCCGAGGTCGCCCTGCGCTACCGCCGCCCTCGCGCGCTCGCCCTCTGCGCCGCCTGGCGCGCGCTGGGCTGGCTCGCCGGCGGCGTCGAGATCTGGCTGGCGTTCCTGGTGCTCGGCCAACCGGTCGGGCTCGCCGAGGCGATCGTCCTGGAGAGCATCGGCCAGGCCGCGCGCAGCGCCGGATTCCTGATCCCGGGCGGGCTCGGCGTGCAGGAGGGCGGGATCCTGATCAGCGGCGTCTGGCTCGGCCTGGCGCCCGAGGTCGTGCTGGCGGCAGCCCTGCTCAAGCGCGCCCGCGAGCTGGTCTATGGCGTGCCCGGCCTGATCGCCTGGTCCTACGTCGACGGCCCCGGCCGCAGCCCGCTGCGGCTAAAAGGACTGAGTTGAGGGCGCGGCTCGCGTCTGGACGCGATGATCGCTGCGCGCGGCCGGTGGCCGCCCGGCTCGGGTTCCTGGACCGCTTGGACCTAAGCGGCGACCTCGGTCTCCGCGTAGACCGCATCGAGCTCCAGGCGAACCGCCGGCTGGTCGAGCTCGATCGCGCCCTCGCTCACGAAGAGCTCGCGCCAGAGATCGCCCGCGCGCGAGTGCACCTGCACCACGCGGCGGTCCTGCGCGACTACCAGATAGTGCTTGAGGCTCGCGATCTTGCGATAGCTGAACCATTTGCGATGAGTGTCGTCGACCTCGCTCCAGGGCGACATCACCTCGACGATGATCGTCGGCTCGGCGACGACCGGCGTGGAAAGATCGACCGGCGCGCAACTGACAACCGCATCGGGGATGGCGGAAATCTCATCGGTCAGGATCTGCACGCCTTCCATGAAGACGTGGCAGCGGGTGCCGACAAGCGCTTGATCGAGCGCACGGAAGAGGTTCGCCTTGATGATGGTGTGGGTCTTCGAGCCGGGCGCCATGAGGCGCGGCTGGCCCCAGATGAATTCCCAAGGCTCGGGCTGGCGCGCGTGCCAAGCCTCGAACTCGGCGACGCTGCGCGGCCAATCCTCGCGTCTTGCGGCTTCGGCCATCAGGCCTCCGGACCAAGGTACGACGGCATCGTAGCCCAAGCATCGCCGGGCCGCACCTGCGTATGC
Organism: uncultured Alphaproteobacteria bacterium; assembly: GCA_963753275.1. Lineage (GTDB taxonomy): Bacteria > Pseudomonadota > Alphaproteobacteria > Geminicoccales > Geminicoccaceae > DATAOG01. Next base: position 19,796 of record CAVWCE010000012.1, read on the forward strand.
CGGCTCAGTGCTTGTGGAGCGACTCCGCTTCCCTGTGCAGGCCCTCGGCGATCGCGCGCTCCGCGCGCGCGGCGGCTGGACCCGCGCTTGCGCCGGCGACCGCGTCGGTGCGCGAGAACTCCTCGAGCTCGGCCGAGAGCTCGTCGAGCTCCTTGCCGCCGGCCATCATGTTGAGGACCTCCTCGCGCGAGACCTCGTCCTTCTGGAAGGTGCCGTAGGTGCGGCCGCGGTTGAGGATGGTGAAGGCGTCGCCGACCGGATAGGCGTGGTGCACGTTGTGGGTGATGAAGATCACGCCGAGCCCGCGGGCGCGCGCCTGGGCGACGTAGCGCAGCACGACCGAGGCCTGCTTGACGCCGAGCGCCGAGGTCGGCTCGTCGAGGATCAGCAGGCGGGCGCCGAAATAGACCGCGCGCGCGATCGCGACGCACTGGCGCTCGCCGCCCGAGAGCGTGCCGACCGCCTGGGTCGGGTCGCGCACGTCGATGCCGATCTTGCCCATCTCCTCCTTGGCGATGCGGTTGGCGCCGCCGATGTCGAAGCGGCCAAGCGCGCTGCGCCCCTTGCCGAGCTCGCGCCCCATGAAGAAGTTGCGGGTGATGCTCATCAAGGGGATCATCGCGAGGTCCTGGTAGACCGTCGCGATGCCGCGATCGAGGGCATCGCGCGGGCTCGCCATCGCGACCGGCTCGCCGTCGATCAGGATCTGGCCCTCGGTCGGCTGATGGACGCCCGACAGCGTCTTGATCAGGGTCGACTTGCCGGCGCCGTTGTCGCCCAAGAGGCACATCACCTCGCCGGCATGGACCTTCATGGTGACGCCGTTGAGCGCGATCACCGAGCCGAAGCGCTTGACGATGTCGCGCAGCTCGACCAGCGGCGGCGCGCCGCCGTTGCTCCGATCTGCCATGGCCGATCCCCTCTTCCCGGCTAGCGAGCCTCGGTCACCTTGCGCCGGATGTAGTTGTTGAACAGCACCGCGATCAGCATCATCACGCCGAGGAACACCTTGAACCAGTCGGTGTTCACGCCGGTGTAGAAGATGCCCATCTGGACGGTGCCGAAGATCAGCGCGCCGAAGCTGGCGCCGATCGCCGAGCCGTAGCCGCCGGTGAGCAGGCAGCCGCCGATCACCGCGGCGATGATCGCCTCGAACTCCTTGAGGAGACCCCGGGTGGTGTCGGCCGAGCCGGCGTCCAGCACCTGGACGCAGGCGAACAGGGTCGCGGCGCAGGCGGTGAACATGAACAGGCCGGTCTTGACCGCCGCGACCGGCACGCCGACGTTGCGCGCCGCGTTGGCATCGCCGCCGCAGGCGAAGATCCAGTTGCCGACCCGGGTGCGCAGCAGGATGAAGGTCGCGCCGGCGGTCAGCACCAGCCACCAGACGATCGACATCGAGATGCCGGAGATCGCGGGCGCGCCATCGGCGCGGGTCCCGATCAGCCCGATGCTGGCGAGCCAGACCATCAGCGTGCCGCCGACCTCGCCGGCGAAGAGCGGCGCCAGCCAGTCCTGCGCCGCCAGGTCCTTGATGCCCGAGACCTGGGTGCGGCCGGTGATCCAGCGGGTGAAGCCGATGGTCAGGCCGCGCAGGATGAACAGGCCCGCGAGCGTGACGATGAACGACGGCAGGCCGCTTCGGATCACGATCTGGCCGTTGACGTAGCCGATCGCGCAGGCGATCGCGAAGGCGAGCAGGATGCAGAGCCAGAGCGGCCAGCCCCACTGCACGGCCGGGATCGCGATGATCATCCCGGCGGCGCCGATCATCGAGCCGATCGAGAGGTCGAACTCGCCGCCGATCATCAGCAGCGCGGCCGCGACCGCGATGATGCCGAGCTGCGCCGACACCTCGAGGAAGTTGATGATCCCAGGCGCCGAGAACAGGCCGCTGCCGCCGGCGACCGCGGCGAAGAAGATGAAGACCAGGATCGCCCCCGCCACGGCGCCGAGCTCGGGCCGGGCCATGAGCTTGCGGATCAGCGGCGTCCGTGCGACGCGTTCGTCGGCGGTTGCAATCCTGGTCGCGGCCACGGCAAGCCTCCCCTCGCGCGCCGGCGGGGCCCGCCCGAGCGGCGGGCCCCGATGCGGTCCTAACGGATGCCCTTCGCGGACAGGTCGATCACCTGCGCCGCGTTCTCCTGGGTGACGAAGCCGGGCCCGGTCATGACCGTGCCGGCGGGCATCAGGCCGTACAGCTCGTGCAGCCTGAGCAGCTGGATCGGCAGGTAGCCTTGCAGATACTGCTGCTGGTCGATCGCGAACATCATCCGGCCCTGGTCGATCGCCTCGAGCACGCCGGGCGACAGATCGAAGGTGCCGAACTTGACCTTGTCCAGCATCTCGACCTCCTCGAGCGCCGCCATGGTCGGCTCGGCGGCGGACGGGCCGAGGGTGAGCACGCCGTCGGTGTCCGGATTGGCGCTCAGATACGCCTTGACCGCGTTGCCGATCTCGGTCGGGTCCATGCTCACGGCGACGACCTCGACCGAGCCGCCCTCGAGACCGTCGGTGAAGCCCTCGCAGCGCAGATCCAACGCGACGTTGCCGACCTCCTGGTTGACGCAGATCGCCTTGGTGACGCCCGCCTCCTTCATCTGCTTGCCGCCGCCCTGGCCGGCCTCGTACTCGGTCTGGCCGACATGGGCCGCGATCCCCAGCTCCTCGCGCACATCGGAGCCGGAGTTCATCGAGACCACCGGAATGCCGGAGGCGACCGCGTTGCGGATCGAATCGCCCAAAGCCTCGGCGTCGGGGACCGAGACCACGAGGCCATCCGGCTGCGAGGCCACGGCGGCATCGATCAGCTGCCCCATCTGGACCATGTCGAAGGTGTCGGGCGCGCGGTACTCGACGGTGACGCCGAGGTCCTCGGCCGCTTGGTCGACCCCGTTCTTGACCACCGACCAGAACGGGTCCGAGGCCTGGCCGTGGCTGACCACGACGAAGCGCATGTCCTGGGCGAGCGCCGAGGAGGCGAAGCCGAGCGCGGCCGCCACGACGGCGGCCCGAGCAAGTTTGGTCTTCACGCCGGGTACTCCCTGTCTTGGTTTTGATTCTACGACAAGGGTTAGCGCTGGATCACGATCATGCCAATCGGAATCCGATGCCGCAGCGGCCCGCTACGGCTGCGGCGCAGCCCGGCCGTCGAGCTCCACGTCAGAGCGATGGCGCGCGCCGACGGCGCCGGGGTGCTCGCTCCTCGTCCCGATCGCGATCTCTCGCGGATCGGACGATGTCGACGAGATCTGGCGGGACCGGCTCGTCGATGAGCTCCCGGCCCAGCTCGCGAAGCTCGGCGATCAGCCGCTCGCTGGCGTAGGACGCGCTGCCGACGCGAGCTCGAGCGCGCGCCTCCGTCCGCCCCCTCGAGCGGACCCGGCAGTCGTGATTGCCGCGGTCCATTGCGATCACCTCAACATGAACTACCCCCAGTAAACGCACGGCGCGGGAAATGGTTCGCTTTATGTTCTGCTGGTGCTCGAAACCGCCGCGCGGGTCCAGGCGTTTGCCGGGCGTCGACGGGCGCGACGCAGCTCTCAGGACGATCCCCCCGACCCGTCGGCCAAGGCCGTCCTGATCTTGACCTCGCCGATGAGCGTGCGGTGGACCGGGCACTTGTCCGCGATCTCCAGCAGGCGCCGGCGCGCAGCGGCGTCGAGCGGGCCGGCAAGCTCCAGGGTACGCTCGATCTGGTCGATCCTGCCCTCCCGGGTCTCGCAGTCCGCGCAGTCCTCGGCATGGATCTTGTCGTGCCGCAGGCGCACCAGGACCCGCTCGAGCGGCAGCTGCTTGCGCTCGGCGTAGAGCCGGAGCGTCATCGAGGTGCAGGCGCCGAGCCCGGCGAGCAGATAGTCGTAGGGGCCGGGGCCGCTGTCCTGGCCGCCCGGCACGCTCGTCGGCTCGTCCGCGCGCAGCTCGTGCCGCCCGGCCCGGACGAGCTGGGCAAAGCGCCCCTGCCCGCTCTCGAGCACCACGACCTCGCCGGTCCCGGCCTGCGCTGCCGGTGCCACCGCCTCGCCTGCGGGCAGGTAGCGGCTCGCCCAGGCGACCAGCACCTCGGCGACGTAGTCGGCATCCGCCCGGCGCGTCAGCAGGTGGTCGGCATCGTCGAGCGAGACGAAGCTCTTCGGATGCTTGGCGGCGGCGAAGATCTCGCCGGCGTGCTCGATCCCGACCACCTCGTCGCGCGGGGCATGGAAGATCATCAGCGCCCTTTTGAGCCGGGCGATGCCCTCCTTCAGCCTGTGGCCGGCGATGTCCTCGAGGAACTGCCGCCGGACCCGGAAGCTCCGCCCGGCAAGGGTCACCAGCGCTTCGCCCTTGGCCTCGATCTCGGCCCGCGCGGGCGCGAACAGGCGGCCGACGTGGGCGGGATCGGAGGGCGCGCCGATGGTCGCGACCGCGACCGCCTCGGGCACGCGCTGCGCGGCCGCCAGCATGGCGGCGCCGCCGAGCGAGTGGCCGACCAGGAGCATGGGCGCCTGGTGGCGCTCACGCAGAAAATCAGCTGCAGCCACCAAGTCCTCGATATTCGACGAGAAGTTCGTGTTGCCGAATTCGCCCTCGCTGGCGCCGAGACCGGTGAAGTCGAAGCGCAGGACCGCGATGCCGCGCGTGGCCAGGCCCTGGCTGATGCGGGACGCGGCGAGGACGTCCTTGGAGCAGGCGAAGCAATGGGCGAACAGGGCGTAGGCGACCGGCGCTGCCTGCGGCAGATCGAGCCGGGCCGCCAGCAGCTCGCCCTTGGCATTGGCGAAGGTGATCTTCTCGCTCCGAGCGGCCATGGCCGTCGCCTCCCGCTGGCGTTTGCAACCGGGCGCCATTGTGGCGCAAATGGCAGGCTTTGGCAGCCCGACCGGAGCCTTCGGCCCTTGCCCCGCGCGATCGGCCCCCGCCTTGCGCTGTTCTATGGCGCCGCCTTCGCCGCGGTCGGCGTCCAGCTGCCGTTCTGGCCCGTCTGGCTCGACGCCCAGGGCCTGTCAGCCGCGGAGATCGGGCTGGTGCTGGCCGCGGCGTTCTGGCCGCGCGTGGTGACCAACCTGCTGGTCGCCTACCGGGCCGACCGCGTCGGGCGGCGCAAGCCGATGATGGTTGGCCTCGCCGCCGCCACACTCGTCGGGGTCGCGCTGTTCGCCTTCGCGGGCGAGCTTTGGACGTTCGTGCTGCTGAGCGCGGCGAGCGGCGCCTGCTGGGCGGCGATCGGACCCTTGGGCGAGGCGCTGGCGCTGCAGGAATTGCACCGGCGCGGCATCAGCTACGGCCGGGTGCGGCTCTGGGGCTCGCTCGCCTTCGTGCTCGCCGCGGCCGGCACCGGCCATCTGGTCGAGCGCACCGGGGCGGAGCCCATCCTGGGGCTGCTGCTCGGCGGCATCGGCCTCACGCTGCTGGCCTGCCTGCTGCTGCCTGAGAGCGCGGCCGCGAACGGCGCAGCCGAGCCGCCGCGGCTCGCCGCGCTGCTCCGGCTGGCGGGATTCTGGCGCTTCGTCGTCGCCGCCGGCCTGATCCAGGTGAGCCACGCGCTCTACTACGGCTTCGCCACCCTGCACTGGCGCGCCGCCGGCCACAGCGGCACCACGGCCGGCCTGCTGTGGGCGGAGGGCGTGGTCGCCGAGATCGTGCTGCTCGCGTTTGCCACCCCGTTGCTGCGCTGGCTCGAGCCGCAGCGGCTGCTGGTGGTCGCGGGCGCGCTGACGGTCGTGCGCTGGTCGATCACCGCCCTCGGCAGCGACCTTGCGCTGCTGGTCCCGGCGCAGCTGCTGCACGGCGCGAGCTTCGGCGCCACCTATCTGGCGACGATGCACTACCTGCGCGACAACACGCCGCCGGCGCTGCAGGCGAGCGCGCAGGCGATCAACGCCTCCCTCGGCTTCGCCCTGCTGTTCGGCCTGGTGACGCCGGTCGCGGGCTGGCTCTACGCGGCGGCCGGCGGCGGCGCCTTCGTCGCTATGGCGGCGCTCGCCCTGCTCGGCACCGGGCTCGGCGCCAGGTTAGGCACGCGGCGTGGATGATGGCGCCGGCCGCTGCCGATCCGTGCGGCAGGATCCGCAGCGCGCGCCGACGCC
>CAVWCE010000013.1:0-51281 GCA_963753275.1 uncultured Alphaproteobacteria bacterium
GACCCAGGCGGTGAGCGGCGCGCCGACGCCGCGCTGGCACATCCGGCAGTGGCAGTGATGCGGGCGGTGCGGCGCGCCCGTGGCACGGTAGACGGATGCGGCCGCACAGACATCCGCCCGCGTAGCTCTGCTCGGCCATGTGATCCCTCCACAACCATGGGTTTCAGGTCTGCGACAGATCTCAGCGCGCTCGCGGGTCGAGCACGCGATAGAGGAGATCGGAGAGCAGGTTCAGGCCGATGAACACGCAGCCGACCACGATCGTGCCGCCGAGCACCGCGTTCATGTCGGCATTCAGCAGCGAGTTGGTGATGTAGAAGCCGAGGCCGGGCCAGGCGAACACCGTCTCGGTCAGGACCGAGCCCTCGAGCAGGTTGGCGTAGGACAGCGCGATCACGGTGACCAGGGGCACCGCGGTGTTGCCGAGCGCGTGGCGCCAGATCACGCGCGGCTCGGCGAGGCCCTTGACCCGGGCGGTGGTGACGTACTCCTGGGAGAGCTGCTCGATCATGAAGCTGCGGGTCATGCGCGCGATGTAGGCGAGCGAGAAGTAGCCGAGCAGCGATGCGGGCAGGATCAGGTGGTCGACGGCGTTTCAGAAGATGTCCCATTCGCCGGCGAGCGCGGAATCGACCAGCAGCACGCCGGTCACGGGCTCGACCAGGCCGTCGTAGAACACATCGAGCCGGCCCGGCCCGGCGACGGAGATCGAGCTTGGCGTAGAAGATCAGCAGGCCGACCAGGCCGAGCCAGAACACCGGCACCGAGTAGCCGACCAGGCCGAGCAGACGGATCGCGTGGTCGACCAGGCGACCCTGGTGGACCGCGGCCAGCACGCCCATGGGCACGCCGAGCAGCACGCCCAGGAGCGTCGCCACGGTGGCGAGCTCGAGGGTCGCCGGGAAGACGCGCGCGATGTCGCTCAGCACCGGATTGGGCGGTCAGCACCGAGCGGCCGAAGTCGCCGCGCAGGACGTCGCCGACATAGATCAGGAACTGCTGCCAGAGCGGCAGGTGCAGGCCAAGCTCGATCCGCATCCGCTCGTAGACGTCGGGCGGCGCGCGATCGCCGACTGCGGCGAGCACCGGATCGATCGGCACCACGCGGCCGATCAGGAAGGTGATCAGCAGAGGCCGAGGAAGGTGAACGCGAGCGTCAGGGTCAACCGGCCGACCACAAGGAGCGGGCGCGGCAAGGTCATCGCCGCTCAGCCTCGAGCAGTTGCGCTTCGGCGTTCACAGGACGAACGTGCAAGCCGAGAACGACATGCCCGCGGAACCGACCCATGCGACGAGCCTGTCGCCAGGTCGGATCGCGCCTCGTTCTTTGGCGAGGGCGATACCGGCCGGTACCGATGCCGACACGATGTTGCCGTAGTCGGGATAGATATGAAAGAGCAGATCCTTGACCCCGAGCAGATCGGCGCCGTTGTCCCAATCGCGCTTGGAAGAGGCATGCGGAAAGATCTTCCGGATCGAGTCCTGCGCGACGGTCAGTCGTCGGAACACATCGATGGCCGCGGTCGTGCCGTGAGCCGATAATTCGGACCCGAAGGAGGTGAAGTGACCGGCGCCGTTACGTCCGATCCTTTCACCGGAGATCTCCTGCCGGCCCTCCAATCCGAGGATGCAGTAGCCCTTATAGTTTCTCTCCGGTATCACGCAAAGATCGGCGAGATCGGTCCGCGATGCGAAGTGGAACTCCCATTCCCGTGTCGGATCCTTCACCAGGAGCGTCGCCGTCGCTGCCTCGCCGATGGTGTAGGCAGGAAAGCAGGCATCGATCTCGCCGGCGTCCCGCAGTCGGAACAGATCCGGGACGCCAGGCCCGCCCGGATACATGTTGAACTCCGCATTGACCACCAGTGCGCGGCTGACGGATCGTCCGCCTGGAAAGTATGGTGGATGAGCTGCAGCGCGCGCGACCAACTGTTGCAGGCGTCCCGGAAGTCGAAGCACTGGGCGTGGCGCATCCCCAGAGCGTGCGCCACCATGTAGGAATTGCCGGGCTCGCTGAAACCTCCGCCGACGCCGGTGTAGACCAGGAGATCGACGTCCGCGAGTTCGCATCCCCCTTCGGCCAGCGCCTCAGAGATCGCTCCCGCGAGCAGCTGGATCGGCGTCTCGTCGGGCCGGCTCCATCGCCGATATTTGATGCCGGAATAATTGAGCAACAAACGGACGCGTTGCAGAGCCCTGGACCGGGCGAGATCGCCGGGAAGGATTCCCGGCTTTCGACCGCGATCATGTCGAGAATGTCGTCGTTGCTGACGACGCGGCTCGGAAAAGCCGCGGCGATCCCTGCGATCCGCATCGTCGCTCCCTTCACGATCATCGTCGAGGACGCAAGGCGGAGGGAAGCGATGCGCGCATGGCTTTGCTTGTCAGCGCGCGCGACGGCGACGCCGCAACGTCGGTCGGGGCGAGCCGCGGCGCGCTGACAAGCTGGCTGGCGGCGCGCTCTAGGGGCTCGGCTCCAGCCGGACGCTAGTGCCCGCGAAAACCACTCCGGGGGTCGTGATCAGATATCTGATCTCCTGACCTTCGTCGACGATCACGGCCTCGAACTCCAGCTCGGTGAACCGATTGAAGAGGCCCGGCGCAGGGATCGTGAAGGTCGCGGACCCCGTGCAGTCGTCGTCGACCGCGTAGGTGCCGTCGATGCTCGCTTCGAACGCGGGAAACCGAAACCTCCTCGTCGTGTTGATGAAGCCCGTGATATTGCTTTCCCCCGCGCCGTCGAAGCTCGTGATCCCGCTCGCGGCGATCGGCCCGATCCGCGCGACGGTGCCCTGGATCGCGAACGCGTAATCGCCCTCGACGGTGGCCTCCGAACACTCCTACGCCTGGGCGCTCGGCACCGAAGCTCCAAAGATCAGCACGCCTGCCAGACAAGTGGCGTGAACAAGCGACCTGACAACCGCGTGCATCGTCACCCTCCTGTGCTCAAGGGACCGCGTCGCTAGAGCTCGTGCCGCCGATCCGCGATGCCGCCGCCTCGCGAGCCGGGAGCCCTGATCGTCGTCCCTTGGGCGAGGCGGGGCATCGCGCGCGCAAAAGACAGGCGTCATGGGTCCGGGTCCCCCTCCTGGTCCACGAAGCTGGCCAACTCTCTCACGCGCCTCCATCCCGGTCAATGGCGCGCCGCGGCCGCCCGTCGCGGCCTCGGCAGCCGGGCGAGCACCTGCTACGCATCCTTCCGCGACACGCGGAACAGGGCACCGAGTGACCTGTTCCGAGGGCAGATGAACGGAGACGATCATTGACGCCTCGCCGACCCTGGTGTGCCCATGGCCATCGCCTGGAGCAGCGCTGGGACGAGTGGCGCCGCGGAATTCAAGGCCCGCCTCGGCTGGCGCACGCCCGTCATGCTCCAGGCCTTCCGCGGCTATGGCGACGGCGCCCGCGTCCGCCTCAAGGGGCCGGTCCTCGAGCTCGGCGGGCGCGAGCGCTGGCGGCAGCGGACCGGCCGCTGGAGCGATCTCGTGCGCATGTACCACCGCTTCGCGACCGACGAGGTGCCGGGGGCGCGGGTCCGTGCCACCTTCGCCGGGCGGACGGTCGAGACCGTGAGCGACGAGGAGGGCTATTTCGAGGTCGCGCTCGACGGCTTCGGCGCGGCGCGCTCGGGCGAGCTTTGGCGGCCGCTGGAGCTCGAGCTCCTGGCGCCGCTCGCGGCGGCGCAGCCTCCGCCGCGGGTCGCGGCCCCGGTGCTCGTGCCGCCGTCCGCCGCCGGCTTCGCGGTGGTCTCCGACGTCGACGACACGATCGTCCGGACCGGTGACCACCAGCCTGTTGCGCAACCTGCGCACGACGCTGCTCACGAGCGTCGAGGGCCGGATCGCGTTCAAGGGGATCGGCGCCTTCTACCGCGCGCTCGAGCTCGGCGGCGGCGCCGAGGTCGTGAACCCGATCTTCTACGTCTCCTCGAGCCCGTGGAACCTGTACGATCTGCTCGAGCGCATCATCGAGCTGAACGGCATCCCGCTCGGGCCCTTGTTCCTGCCGATTAGCTCAATAGAGCAGAAATTTCGCTGCAGGTCAATCAAAAAGCTTGAAACGTTTTAGCGGGTATTTTGAAGTGCTCCGCCCCTGCGCACGGTGTGTCGGTGGTATGCGCCCGGCGCGCTTTGCCGCGTTTCGCCAGCTCGGCGGCAGCCGTCTCGCCAAGCGCAATTCCGGCTAAATCACTCCCCGGAGCCGCGAGCGAAACAGGCGTTCCGTCGGCCCGCCAAGTCGCCTAGATTGCCGCCAGCACCGCGTGGCACGAGGGGGCACGCATGAAGACGATGAAGGGACCGGCGATCTTTCTCGCCCAGTTCGCGGGCGATCGGGCGCCATTCGATTCGCTCGCCGGCATCGCGCAATGGGCGGCCGATCTCGGCTACCTGGGCGTGCAGATCCCGAGCTGGGATCGGCGCCTGTTCGACCTCGACAAGGCGGCCGAGAGCGCCGCCCATTGCGACGAGGTCAAGGGCACGCTCGAGGACGCAGGCGTCGCGCTGACCGAGCTCTCGACCCATCTCCAGGGCCAGCTGGTCGCGGTCCATCCGGCCTACGACGCGGGCTTCGACGCGTTCGCAGCACCACAGGTGCGCGGCGATCCCAAAGCCCGGCAGGAATGGGCGGTCGACCAGATGAGGAAGGCGGCCAGGGCCTCGCAGCGCCTTGGCCTTTCCACCCACGTCAGCTTCTCGGGCGCGCTCGCCTGGCCCTATCTCTATCCCTGGCCGCCGCGGCCGGCCGGCCTGATCGAGACCGCGTTCGACGAGCTGGCCAAGCGCTGGAAGCCGATCCTGGACGCGTTCGATGAGGCCGGGGTCGACGTCTGCTACGAGCTGCACCCGGGCGAGGACCTGATCGACGGCGTGACCTTCGAGATGTTCCTCGAGCGGGTCGGCAACCATCCGCGCTGCCACATCAACTACGACCCCAGCCACTTCCTGCTGCAGCAGCTCGACTACCTCGGCTTCATCGACGTCTACCACGAGCGGATCCGGGCGTTCCACGTCAAGGACGCCGAGTTCAACCCGAGCCCCAAGCAGGGCGTCTATTCGGGCTTCCAGCCCTGGCTGCAGCGCGCCGGGCGGTTCCGCTCGCTGGGCGACGGCGAGGTCGACTTCGTCGGCATCTTCTCGCGGCTCGCCGCCTACGACTACGACAGCTGGGCGGTCTTGGAGTGGGAGTGCTGCCTGAAGCACCCGGAGGACGGCGCGCGCGAGGGGGCGCCGTTCATCGCCGACCACATCATCAAGGTGACCGAGAGCTCGTTCGAGGACTTCATCGGGCAGAGCGCCGATCAGGCCGCCAACCGCCGCATGCTCGGCATCGGCTGAGGAGGACGAGGATGGCGATCGAAGGCAGGGGCGAGGGCCGGCTCGGGCGGCGGCTGCGGCTCGGCATGGTGGGCGGCGGCCAGGGCGCGTTCATCGGCGCGGTGCACCGGATCGCGGCGCGGCTCGACGACCGCTACGAGCTGGTCGCCGGCGCGCTGTCGTCCGATCCGGCGCGGGCCAAAGCGTCGGCGGCCGAGCTCCGCATCGCGCCCGAGCGCGCCTACGGCAGCTTCGCGGAGATGGCCGAGCGCGAGGCCGCGCGCGACGACGGCATCGACGCGGTCGCGATCGTGACCCCGAACCACGTCCATCACCCGGCCGCCAAGGCGTTCCTCGAGGCCGGCATCCACGTGATCTGCGACAAGCCGCTGACGACCAACCTCCCCGACGCGCTCGACCTGGTCGAGACGGTCCGGCGCACCGGCCTCGTGTTCGGGCTCACCCACAACTACACCGGCTTCCCGATGGTGCGCGAGGCGCGCGAGCGGGTGCAGGCGGGCGAGCTCGGCCGGATCCGGGTGGTCCAGGCCGAGTATCCGCAGGACTGGCTGACCACGCCGCTCGAGGAGACCGGGCAGAAGCAGGCGGCCTGGCGCACCGACCCCGCGCAGTCGGGCGGTGGTGCCATCGGCGACATCGGCAGCCATGCCTTCAATCTCGCCGCGTTCATCAGCGGCCTCGAGGCGGAGGCGCTGTGCGCCGACCTCTCGACCTTCGTCGACGGCCGCCGGGTCGACGACAACTGCAACATCCTCCTGCGCTACCGGGGCGGCGCGCGCGGCATGCTCTGGGCCTCGCAGGTGGCGTCGGGCAACGACAACGCGCTCCGGGTCCGGGTCTACGGCGACAAGGGCGGGCTCGCCTGGCACCAGGAGCACGCCGATTTCCTCGACCTGTTCCCGCTCGGCAAGCCGCCGCAGAAGATCGTCCGTGGCCAGCCGTCGACGGGAAAGAGCGCCGGCCGGGTGACGCGCATCCCGCCGGGCCACGTCGAGGGCTATCTCGAGGGCTTCGCCAACCTCTACGGCGACTGCGCCGAGCTGATCACCGCCCGGCTCGAGGGCCGGGCGCCCGATCCCGACGCCACCCTCGTGCCGACCGTCGAGGACGGCGCGCGCGGCGTGAGGTTCATCACCGCGGCGCTCGAATCCAGCTCCCGCGGCGGCGTCTGGGTCGATGCCGGCCTGGAGCTGTGAGGCGCACCAGGGAGGGGCCGACGGCCGCTGTGCCCAGGCATGCCGCGGCAGGCGACGTCTGCATCACATCGGCGGCGTCACGCCCTGGCCGACCGCGATCGCGAGCGCGACCGGGAGCGGCGTGGCATCCTGGGCGAAGATGAACACCGGCCGGTCGGGGACCAGCACGCTGCGGTCGGGCGCGCTCTCGAGGAACACGATGTCGGCGAAGTCCGGCACCCGGACCACCTGCTCGCCCTCGCTCTGCCCGTGGCCCTCGCCCGCCTTGTAGGTCAGGCGCAGCACGCGCTCGACCGGGCTCGCCTGCTCGATCTCGGCGATCGTGGCGTTGGTCATGGTGTTGGGCTCCTTGACCAGGTCCCACGGGAAGTGGCCTTCGCCCGTGCCGCGCAGATCCTCCGCGAAGACGTGGACCTCGAGCGCCACCCGCTCCTCGTTCTGCTCGACCGAGGTCACGCCGACGAACTGACCGGCCTCGATGTCCGCGAACTTGGCCGGCGTCACGAGATAGATGCCGGTGTCCTCGGTCAGCGCGACCTGCACCTCCTCCTCGTCCTCGTTCACGACCGTCAGCACGCCGTCCTCGATCGCGGCCAGCGTGCCGCGCAGGTGCTGCGCCTCTTGCGCCAGAGCCGCGCCGCCCCAGAGGCACAGGACCGCCAGCGCGCATCCGGCTCGCCCAAAGCTTCCCATCGCTCCCTCCGTCGGCGCCGTCGCCGGCGCACCGAACCTTCCGTCCGACTCCGGACTATCCCAGCTTTGGCAAGGGCTCGTCCAGCGGCTTGTGCAGGTGGACCAGCACCCGTCCGCGGTAGTCCTCGCGGCCGGTCTCATGGTAGCCGAGCCGCCGGTAGAGGGCGAGGTTCTCGGTGAACATCGCGTTGGTGAACAGGCGCAGGTGCCGGAGGCCCGCGCGCCGCGCCTCGGCCTCGGCGAAGGCGAGCAGCCGGCCTCCCAGACCCTGCCCCTGGGCGGCCGGCGCGACCGCGACGCTCCAGACGACGAGCGCATCGTCCTCCGCCCGCAGCACGAGGGCTGCCAGCAACCCCGCCCCGTCCGGATGATCGATCAGCCAGATGGCGTGGTCCTCGATCATCAGGGCATAGTCTGCCACCATCGGCTGCGGCTCCGCGTTGATCCGCGGCACGTACTTGCCATAGGCCTGCCGCTTCAGCGCGAGCAGCGCCGGCGCATCGCTCCGGCGCGCCGGGCGCAGGCGACCGAGCAGCGCGTCGAGGTCGCGATCAGCGGCCGTCGCCCGGCATGGATCGGTCCTGGGAGCAGGCTCGCGCATCGGCTCGGCCTTCGTGGGTCGCCCGATCTTGTGCCGCGAAACCGACCGGTGCACAAACCCTCCGTGGAGCGGTTTCCTTGACCGGCGACGAGCGCGCCCTGATCGAGCGCTTCCGGCGCGCCCGCAGCGACCCGGCGCGGGCGGTGCTCGAGGGCTTCCACCCGCTCAAGCACGCGCTGCGCTTCGGGGCGACGATCGAGGTCGCCTGCGCGCCGCCGGCCGCGCCGCTCGCGGCCTTGGCGCAGCGGCTGGCGCCCGACGTCGAGGGCTGGCTCGAGCGCCACCTCGTCGAGGTCCCGCCCGCGGTCTTCGCGCAGCTGGCGCCGGCCCCGCCGTCGACCGGCGTGCTCGCGCTCGCGCGGCGGCCGGCGGTCGATCCCGCGGGCCTGCTGGCGCGGCTTCCGCCGCGCCGATCGTCCTGCTCGAGCATCCGAGCCACCTCGGCAACCTTGGCGCCGCGGTGCGCGCCGCGGCGGCGGCGGGCGCCGCGGCGGTGCTGACGCTGGGCCGCCTCGATCCGTGGCATCCGGCCGCGCTGCGCGGCTCGGCGGGCCTGCACTATGCCCTGCCGGTCGCGCGGATCGAGCGCTTGGCGGATGTCCGCTCCACGCTGCTCGCGATCGACCCCGACGGCGAGCCGCTGCGCCCGGGCAGCATCCCGAACGCGGCGCTGCTGGCCTTCGGCGGCGAGCGTCAGGGCCTGAGCCCGGAGCTTTGCGCGCGCGCCGAGCGCCGCCTCGCGCTGCCGATGCGGCCGCGCGTCTCGAGCCTCAATCTCGCGATGGCCGTGGCGGTCGCGCTGTACGCTTGGCGATGGAGCCAGCCGCTGCCATGACCATGGCTGGACGACAAGGGAGAGGAGGAGGGAGCCGTGCGGCGTCTCGAGGGAAAGACGGCCTTGATCACCGGCGCGGGGCGCGGCATCGGCCGGGCCGCCGCGCTTCGGTTCGCGGCGGAGGGCGCTAAGGTCGCGATCGCCGAGATCGGACGCGCCGACGGCGAGGCGACCGCGCGCGCGATCGAGAGCGCGGGCGGCGAGGCGCTGTTCGTCGAGACCGACGTCGCCAACCCGGAGAGCGTCGCCGCCGCGGTCGCGGCGACCGTCGAGCGGTTCGGCGGCCTGCAGGTGCTCTACAACAACGCGGGCGGCGCCACGCCCAAGGACGGCAAGGTCACCGAGATCGAGCTCGACGAGTTCTGGCGCACGATCGGGGTCGACCTGTTCGGCACGTTTCTGGGCTGCCGTTACGCGATCCCGGTGATGGTCGAGGGCGGTGGCGGCTCGATCATCAACACGACCTCGATCCGCGCGATGATCGGCACCGCCGGCGCCGACGCCTACACGAGCGCCAAGGGCGGCGTGCGCGCGCTCACCCGGGCGCTCGCCCTGCAGTGGGCCGAGAAGAACATCCGGGTCAACGCGATCGCGCCCGGCGTGATCCTGACCGAGCGGGTCAGGGCGCTGCTGCGCGAGGACGACCCGATCTTCAGGAAATCGCTGCTCGGCGCGAGCACGCCCGAGGACGTGGCGCTGATGGCGCTCTACCTGGCGTCCGACGAGGCGCGCAAGGTCACCGGCGCGATCCTGCCGATGGACAGCGGCGCGAGCGCGATCTGAGCCGGTTGCCGGCCGGCGGCGGGACCCTCCGCCTCATGCCGGCGCGGCGTAGACCGCGTGCAGCGTCGGGTCGACCGGGAGCGGCGGGCCGAGATGAGGGGCGACCCAGTCGGCCGCGGCCGCGTCCGGATCCGGATAGAGGCCGAGCGCCAGCGCGGCGGCGAGCGCGGCGCCCGCGGCGGCGGGCGCGGTGCGCTGGAGCGGCCGGACGGGAACATTCAGACAGGCGCCGAGAATCTCGCGGGCAAGCGGGCTCGAATCCTCGGCGTCGCTGATGCGGATCTCGCGCGGCGGCGGGCCGAGCGCAGCGTAGCAGGCCCGCGCCTCGCGCCCGAGGGCCTCGTGGGTCGCCCGCAGGAAGTCGTAGAAGGTGGTCGCGGCGGACAGGCCGGACAGAATCGAGGGCGCGCCGGCCGCGCCGGCGGCGGGCGCGGCCGCGCCCGGCAGGTAGCGGAGCCTGCCCGCGGCGGCCGCGGCCGCCCTCGGCTCGAGAATGGCCATGAGCTCGCTGCGCGGCACGCCGATCAGGCCGGCGTCGGCGACCAGCTGCTCCGCCATCCCGACCAGCCAGTCCGGATCGATCCCCGCCGACGGATGCGCGATGCCGAACCAGCTGCCGGCATGGCGCAGCACCGCCACCTCGCGATCGCCGCGCGGCAGGTCCGGCAGGCACCGATCGGACCGGATATGGCAGCCCCGCGCGCCGGGAGTGGTGCAGCCAAGGTCGGAGGCACCGCCCAGCCCTGCCGCGAGGCTCGTCGCGATCTGGTCGATCGGGCCGAGGACGACCGGGGTCCCGGCGGTCAAGCCGAAAGCCGCCGCTGCGACCCCGGCCAGAGGGCCTGGCTCGGGCGTCCCGGCGTGGATCTCCGGCAGCAGCCGGGCCGCGTCGGAGAGGCCCAGACGGTCGAGCACGTCGTCGTCGTAGGCGCCAGTTACGAGGCTGCCGAACGCGGCGAGCGCCGCCGTGGGCTCGCTCGCCCGCTCGCCGGTGCAGCAGAAATAGAGCCAGTCCTTGCCGCAGAACACGCTGGCCGCACGGTCGAGCGCCGCGGGACGGTGCTCGGCCAGCCAGGCCAGCTGCGCGCTCGGCGACGAGGGGCCGATCGGGCAGCCGGTGATCCGCGCGACCGCGCGTGCGATCCCGGCGCGGCGCCAGCGGCAGGCGATCGCCTCGGCCCGACGGTCGACGGGCAGGATTGCCGGCAGCACCGGATCGCCGTCCTCGTCGACGAGCCACGTGCCGCCGCCGGGACCGGTGAGCGCCAGCGCCATGGCGCGACGCTCGAGATCGGCGACGCGCGTCGCCAGCTGGCGGACCGCGGCCGCGACCCGCTGCCAGGCGTCGCCCTGCTCCTGCTCGGCGCCGCCGTCGGCGGCGCAGGCGACCGGATGGCTGACGGTCGCGCGCGCGAGCTCGTGGCCCTCGGGGGTGAACGCCACCGCCACGGTCATGGTCGTGCCCGCTTCGAGCCCGATCAGGACCTCGCGCCCCAGGGCCATCCTTGGTTCTCGCCCGGTGAACGCGTCGATTCTAGCGCAGTAGGCTTGCCGGGCAGTTAACAGGAGCTTACGGCGCGCGGCCGCCCGTCTCGCCGCGCCTGAAGCAGCCTGTGGCGGGGATCGGCAGGCGATCGTTGCCGAGGACGAGCCGGCCGCCGGCAATGAAGCTGGGCACGCACCCTGAACACGCGATCGGCGAGCGCGTCGGCGAGCGTCGAACTGAGGCCTGGGCGGAGTAGTATGGCGTGCCCTATCGCGAGCTCATCGCCAGCGGCTGCCCTGGCCGTAGTCGAAACGGATCTCGGGCGGCCGCGAAGGCGCTCAGCCCTGCGCCCGGCCGAGCACCCGCAGGCGCAGCGCGTTCAGCTTGATGAAGCCCTCGGCATCGCGCTGGTCGTAGACGGTGTCGGCCTCGAAGGTCGCGAGCGCGTCGTCGTAGAGGCTCTTAGGCGCGCGGCGGCCGACCACCTGGACGCTGCCCTTGTAGAGCTTGAGGCGGACCCGGCCGGTGACGTTGTGCTGGCTCTGGTCGATCAGCGCCTGGAGCATCAGGCGCTCGGGGCTGAACCAGAAGCCGTTGTAGATCAGCTCGGCGTAGCGCGGCATCAGCTCGTCCTTGAGGTGGGCCGCGCCGCGGTCGAGGGTGATCGAATTCGATCGCCCGGTGGGCGGCGAGCAGGACGGTGCCGCCCGGGGTCTCGTAGACGCCGCGCGACTTCATCCCGACGAAGCGGTTCTCGACCAGATCGAGGCGGCCGATGCCGTTGGCGCCGGCGAGCTCGTTGAGGCGCGCGAGCAGGCAGGCCGGCGACAGCGCCGCGCCATCGATCGCGACCGGGTCGCCCTGCTCGAAGTCGAGCTCGAGGTAGGTCGGGGCATCGGGGGCCTCCTCGGGCGCCACGCTGCGGGTGAACATCGCGGGCTCGGGCTCCTGCCAGGGGTCCTCGAGCGCGCGGCCCTCGTAGGAGATGTGCAACAGATTGGCGTCGGTCGAATAGGGCGGCTCGCCGCTCCTGCCGCGCGGGATCGGGATCTGGTGGCGCTCGGCGTAGTCGATCAGCCGGGCACGCGAGTTCAGGTCCCAGATCCGCCAGGGCGCGATCACCTTGACGCGCGGATTGAGCGCGTAGGCGCTGAGCTCGAAGCGCACCTGGTCGTTGCCCTTGCCGGTGGCGCCGTGGGCGATCGCATCGGCGCCGACCTCGGCCGCGATCTCGACCAGGCGCTTGGCGATCAAGGGGCGCGCGATCGAGGTGCCGAGCAGGTAGGCGCCCTCGTAGAGGGCGTTGGCGCGGAACATCGGAAAGACGTAGTCGCGCACGAAGGTCTCGCGCAGGTCCTCGACGAAGATCGGCGCAGCGCCCATCATCTCGGCCTTGGCGCGGGCCGGCTCGAGCTCCTCGCCCTGGCCGAGGTCGGCGGTGAAGGTCACCACCTGGCAGCGGTACTCCTCCTGCAGCCAGCGCAGGATGACCGAGGTGTCGAGCCCGCCCGAGTAGGCCAGCACGACCTTGCTCTGACGCCCTCTGCCATGCTCGCCCCCAGCTGCGAAGCGCTCCGTTGCCGGCGGCATGGTGGCGCGCCCGGCGGGCTTGTCAACCGGCAGGACGGAGCCCCCGCTCAAGCCTCGATCCAGCCAGATCGAGGCCGGCCAGAAGCCCGGCTCGTTCGAGGCTGTGGCCACCGCCCGTGCTGGGGGGTGCGCTCGGTCGTGATGATCGTGTCGCCGTCCTTCATCTGGCCGGCGTCGCCAGGGTGAGTTGGTCGGCGGCGAGGGCGACGACCGGCAGTTCCAGGTCGGTGGGATCGGCGCTACCGTCGGAAAAGTCGACCAGATAGGCGTGCTCGGAATGGTCGAGGATCTCGACGATCGTACCTTCCTCGCCGCCCGCGAGTCGGTGCTCTGGCACCGCTTCTCGAACCCGCACGACGTCGAACAGAGCAAACCGCTCAGCGCTCTCCCGGCGCGGTGCTGCGGAGGACGTACGCGGTAGTGAGCCTTGGGACATCGCTGCCTCGATCGGAGAGCCATCCGGTTCGGACCCGACCCGTTCCGCGCGGACCCTCGAGGGTCAGATCGACCCGATAGTGGCGCCCGTACCGATCCCGCCGCAGGAAGACGGCCTCATGCCTCAAGATGGCATGCCGTATCTGCTCGATCAAACCCGTGCAGCTCGCCCGGTCGTAGCCGAGGGTGGACTTGAAGATGCGGGCCTTGTCGCGGCCTGCAGAAGCGGCTGCTCGATTACGACGACGAGCGCAATCGGGTCGCGCTCAGGCGGTGGTGTCGAGCCGCTCGCCGGGTCGTCCTGCGGCCGCCGCGCGGTCGTTCCGCGTGCCGTCGGCGGACCCCGCCGCATCGGTCGCCGCCTGCGCGCGCGGCGCCCTGGCGACGCCCACCAGGGCCGGCCGCAGCAGCCGGTCGGCGATCACGTAGCCGGGCTGCATGACCTGCGCGACCGTGCCCGGCGGGTAGTCGCCGGTCTCGACCTCCAGCATCGCCTGGTGGCGGTTGTGATCGAACCGGCTGCCGAGCTCGGGCTCGACCTTGGCGATCTGATGGCGCTCGAAGCTCGCGAGCAGGGCCTTCTCGGTGATCGCGACGCCGTCGGCGAGGCTGCGCACGAAGTCGATCTCCTCGCGGGCGCGCGGCGGAATGCTGTCGAGCGCGCGGCTCAGATTGTCGGCGACCTCGAGCAGCTCGCGCGCGAAGCCGGTGATCGCGTATTTGTGCGCCTCCTCGACCTCGCGCGTCGAGCGGCGGCGCAGGTTCTCGGTGTCGGCGAGAGCGCGCAGCAGGCGCTCCTTGGTCGCCGCCAGCTCAGCCTCGAGCTCGCGCTCGCGCGCCGTGCGCTCGTCCTGCGCCTCCTCGCCCGGCGCCGCAGGGTCGGGCTGCTCCGCCTCAGGCTCGCCCGGCGCGCCGTCCTGCTCGACGGCGGTCGCCATCGGTTCCGCTTCGAAGTCGTCGGTTCGCTTGTCCTGATTCATCGCCTCAACTCTTGGTCTGAGCTGCCTAGGAGACGCGAGACCACCCGCGCGGTGTAGTCCACCATCGGAATGATCCGCGCATAGTTCATCCGCATCGGGCCGATCACGCCGATCGCGCCCACGATCTTGGCCCGGCCCGAGCCTTCCTGCTGACCGGCCTCGTAGGGCGCGATCACGACCGAGCAGCCGGTCATGCCGAACAGCTGGTTCTCCGAGCCGATGAAGATCTGAACGCCTTGGGCCCTCTGCACCAGCTCGATCAGCCGGATCAGGTTCTTCTTGGTCTCCAGCAGCTCGAACAGCGCGCGGATCCGCTCCAGGTCGGCGAGGTTGGTCACGTCGTCCAGGAGCTTGGCCTGGCCGCGCACGATCAGCACGCCGTCGTCCGGCGCGCGCTCGCCGACCCAGGTCGCGAGGCCCGCCTGCACCACCTTGCCGGTCAGGATGTCGAGCTCGCTGCGGCGCTCGGAGATCTCGCGCTCGATGATCTCGCGCGCCTCGGCCAGCGAGCGGCCGTTGAGGCGCGCGGTCAGGAAGTTGCCGGCTTCGAGCAGGGTCGAGGCGCCGATCCCGACCGGCACCTCGATCACCCGGTTCTCGACCATGCCGTTGGTCGTCACCACCACGACCAGCGCCCGGCCCGGGCTCAGCGGGATGAACTCGACCTGCTTGAACGGATGCTCGGTCTTGGGCGCGAGCACCAGGCCGGCATAGTGCGAGAGGCCGGCGAGCGCGCCGCTCGCGTCGCCCAGCATCGCCTCGACGCTGCGCCCGGAGCCGCCACACTGGCTGTCGATGACGATGCGGTCGTCCTCGCTCAGATGGCCGAGCTCGAGCAGCCCGTCGACGTACATCCGAAAGCCGAGATCGGTCGGCACGCGCCCGGCCGAGGTGTGCGGCGCATACAGCAGGCCAGCGTCCTCCAGATCGGCCATGACGTTGCGGATCGTCGCCGGCGACAGGTGCTGATCCGGGCGCCGCGCGATCGTCCGGGAACCGATCGGCTCCCCGGTCTCGACGTAGGCATCGACGATCTGGCGGAAGATCTGCTTGGAGCGTTCGCTGAGCTCGGTGATCATGATCGATCCGGGCGGGCTCTCTCCTGGTCCTTGGGGTCGCTCGTATGTAGGGTCCCGGCCGGACAGCGTCAACGCGCCGCGCCGGGCGGAGCGGGCGCAGCCGGCGCGCGGAAAAGCCAACGGCGGCCCGAACGGACCGCCGTGGATCGAACTCGTCGCGCGCGGCTCGGGGCTCAGGCCCGCGCCGCGCAGCTGCGGGCGTTACGCAGCCTTGGCCAGCGACTTCAGGTCGTCGATGTTGGCCATCATGCACTTGGTCAGCACGTCGACCGCCTCGCTCTGCGCCTTGAGCGCGATCTCGGCGATCTCGCGGGCGTTGGTGACGGCCTGCTCGTAGCCCGACTTGACGGTCGCGATCTGGTCGGCCGGCTTGAAGTCGGCGGGCTTGCCGTTCATGGCGCCCTGGCCGGTGGCGACCCACTGCTCGACCGAGGACTGCATCATCTCGCTCTGGCGCTGGGCGATCGCCTTGACGCCATCGACGACGATCTGACTGGCGCTGGCCCAGGCGTCGAGGTTGCGCTGCTGCGCGGCGACCATCCGATCGCCATCGAACATCGGGAACGGCAGCGGCTTGACTGTGGTCTTGGTGGCCATCGGTTGACTCCTCGTCGCACGTTTGTTGCATTGCACAATGAGCCATATAGGGGAGCATCATGCCTCGTTCAAGTTAAAAATTGTGCAGTGCAGCAGAAAACCGGAGGCCGGTTTCGCAGGCGACGCCGGGCGCGATTCGTGGTCCAATGGAAAGGCCAGAGCCCCAAGGGGGACAGGCTGCGGACCGGGCATGGATCCTCCGGCGACTGCCGAGGCGCGCGAGCGGGCGGGGCTCGAGGCTCCCAAGCTGAGCGCGCGCGCCGAAGCCACCCTGATCGCGGGGCTGTTCGAGCGCGTGCCGATCGTCAGCGCGCTGAACCTGGCGGTCGCCGCCGGCACGGTGCTGGTGTTCGCCGGGGGCCAGCCGCCGCTCGTGCTCGGGGCCTGGCTGCTGCTCATGCTGCTGACGCTTGCGCTCCGCCTTCACTACTGGCGCCGGTTCCGCCGCGCGCCGGAGGATGCGAGCGCGGCGCCGGCCTGGGCCCGCCGCTTCACCCTCGGCGCGGCGGCGACCGGCGCGGTCTGGGGCCTGGCCGGGGTCCTGTTCTATGCCCCGCACGCCTGGGTCGCGCAGGTCTACCTGCCGTTCGTCATGGCCGGCATGGTCGGCGGCTCGATCACCGCGCTCACCGGCCACATGCCGGCCTATCTCGCGTTCTCGGTCTGCACCCTGGTGCCGTTCGCCACGCGCCTGGCCGTCGAGGGCGACCGGCCGCACCTGGTGATGGCGACGCTCGTACTCCTCTACCTGATCGGCATGGCGGTTCTCGGCCGCACCGTCAGCGCATCGCTCGTCGCCTCGGTCCGGCTGGCGCTGGAGAACCAGGACCTGGCGGCCGCCCTGCGCCAGAAGTCCGCCCAGCTCGAGGCGACCTTCGACCACATCAACCAGGGGGTCGCGGTGTTCGAGCGCGAGGGCCGGCTCGCGACCTGGAACCCGCGCCACCGCGAGCTGCACGGCTATCCCTCTCACCTGTACCGCCGCGGCGCCCTCCTCAAGGACTTCCTGCGCCACGATCTCGCCCGCACCGGCAGGGACCACCTCGACCGCCCCGGCAGGCAGCGGCTCCGCAGCCTGCTACGGCGTCCGGCGCCGGCCCGCTTCGAGCAGCCGGGCGCGGAGGACCGGGTGCTCCAGGTCGAGCGCAACCCGATGCCAGGCGGCGGCTTCGTCAGCACCTCGACCGACATCACCGAGCGCAAGCGCACCGAGGCGCGGATGCGGCATCTCGCCCAGCACGATTCGCTCACCGGCCTGCCCAACCGCCTCCTGTTCCACGACCGCCTCCGCCAGGCGATGGCGCGCTGCCGGCGCGAGGGCGGCCTCTTGGGGGTGGTTCTGCTCGACCTCGACAAGTTCAAGCAGGTCAACGACGCGTTCGGGCATCGGGTCGGCGACGACGCGCTGCGCCAGATCGGCCTGCGTCTGCAGGGCGCGCTGCGCGAGAGCGATACGGTGGCGCGGATCGGCGGCGACGAGTTCGCGCTGATCCTGCCCGATCTGCCCGATCCCGACGCGGCGGCCGTGATCGCCGACAAGATCATGGGCCAGCTCGAGCCGCTCTTCGAGCTCGACCTCGGAGTTCTGGCAGCCGCGCGCCAGCCTGGGCATCGCGCTGTTTCCCGGCGATGGCCAAAGCGCCGAGCAGCTCCTGCAGAACGCCGATCTGGCGATGTACCGCGCCAAGGCTGAAGGCGGCGGCTGCCAGCTGTTCGCGGCCGCGATCAAGCGCGAGTTCGACCACCGGCAGAACCTCAAGAGCGATCTCGTGCGGGCGATCGCCCGCGGCCAGCTCAGCCTCGAGTACCAGCCGCAGCTCGACCTGCGGCCGGAACGCATCAGCGGCGTCGAAGCCCTGCTGCGCTGGCACCATCCGAGCTTTGGACCGATCGATCCGGAGACCCTGATCCAGGCCGCCGAGGCGAGCGGCCAGATCGCCACGGTCGGGCAGTGGGCGCTCAGCGAAGCCTGCGCGCTGGCCGCCAGCTGGGGGGCCGGCGAGCCGGCGCTCATGCTCGCGGTCAACGTCTCGGCGAGCCAGCTCGCGAGCCCGGAGTTCGCGGGGCTGGTCGCGCGGATCCTCAAGGAGCGCGGACTGCCGGCCGAGCGCCTCGAGCTCGAGCTGACCGAAACCGCGGTGCTCCAGGACGTCGAGCGGGTCGCAGCCACCTTGGAGGCCCTGCACGGCATGGGCGTCTCGCTGGCGCTCGACGACGTCGGCACCGGCCACGCCAGCCTCGCCCAGCTCAAGCGCTTCCCGCTGGATCGCCTCAAGATCGACCGCTCGTTCGTCGCCGACCTGGGGGAGGCGCGCGCGGCGGCGATCGTGCGGACGCTGATCGAGCTCGGCCACCGGCTGGGGCTGCGCGTGGTCGCCGAGGGCGTCGAGACCGAGCGGCAGGTCGCCCTGTTGCGCCGTCTCGGCTGCGACACCGTCCAGGGCCATGCGGTGGGCGCTCCCCTCGCCGCCGGCGAGATCGGCCGCTGGCTGGGCGAGCGGATCGGGGTCGGCTAGCGCGCCGGCGCCGGCCGACACAGGCGCGGCTTCAGGCGACCGGACAGGCGGACGCCCGGGGTCGCCTGCCAGCGAGCTCAGTCGTAGCTCACGAGCGCGGCGGCGGCGGCACGATCGTAGCCCTCGCTGCTCTTCAGCAGCTGGCGGGAGTAGGGGTCGGCGAGCGCGCCGGTGCGCAGCGCGCTGGTCGGCACCTGCTCGACGATGGCGCCTGCCTTCATGATCGCGACCGCCGAGCACATATGGGCGATCACCGCGAGGTTGTGCGAGACGAAGAGATAGGTCAGGCCGCGCGCCGCGCGCAGTGCGCTGAGCAGGTTCAGGATCTCGGCCTGGACCGAGACGTCGAGCGAGGAGGTCGGCTCGTCGAGCAGCAGCACCTCGGGCTCGAGCATCAGCGCGCGCGCGATCGCCACCCGCTGGCGCTGGCCGCCCGAGAGCTGATGCGGGAAGCGGTAGCGGAAGGCAGGGCCGAGCCCGACCGCGCGCAGCGCCCGCTCGACGCGGGGGCCGACCTCGCCCAGGCGGTGGATCAGGACCGGCTCGGCCAGCGTGCGATCGACGCTGTGGCGCGGGTGGAGCGAGCCGTAGGGGTCCTGGAAGACCATCTGCACCCTCCGGCAGAAGCTGGCGCTGCGCCGATCGCCGAGAGGCTCGCCGGCAACCCTGATCCGGCCGCGCCAGCCGCGTATGAGGCCGGCGATCGCCTTCAGGACGGTGGTCTTGCCTGAGCCGGATTCGCCCACCAGGCCGAACGCCTCGCCCGCCTCGACCCGGAACGAGGCGTTGCGCACCGCATGGAACTCGCCGAACCGGACTTCGAGCTCATCGACCTCGATCATCCCGCCGTCCTACGGCGCGGCGCGCAGCGGCCGGAAGAACTCGCGGATCTCCTGGGCAAGCGCCTCGGGCTGCTCCAGCGCCGCGAAGTGCCCGCCGCGCGGCATCACGCTCCAGCGCCGGATGTCGCTGAAGCTGCGCGCCGCCAGCGTGCGCGGCGGGCGCAGGATCTCGCGCGGGAACTCGGCGTAGCCGGTCGGCACGCCCACGCTCTCGCCCTTGGGGATCGGCCATGGCCCGTGCATGCGGGCGTAGTAGGGCCAGAAGGAGGAGCCGATCGCGCCGGTGAGCCAGTAGAGGCCGATGTTGGCGAGCAGCTGGTCCTTGCTGAACACCGATTCGAGGTCGCCGCCGCAGTCCGACCAGGCGCGGAACTTCTCGACGATCCAGGCGGCGAGCCCGGCCGGCGAATTGGTGAGCGCCGAAGGCCAAGGTCTGCGGCCGCGTGCCCTGGATCCACTGGTAGCCGGTCTCCTCCTTCAGGAACTGCGCGAGCTCGTCCAGGTAGCGGCGCTCCTCGGGCGCCAGCGCGGCGCCGTCGGCCGCCAGGTCCGGCTCGCGCCGGAGCGGCATCAGGTTGAGGTGGATGCCGATCATCCTCCTCGCGTGGGCATAGCCGAGGCGCGCGGCGATGAAGGCGCCCCAGTCGCCACCCTGGGCGGCGAAGCGCTCGTAGCCGAGCACCTCGGCCATCAGCTCGGCCAGGCAGTCCGCGATCGCCTCGGCGGAGAAGCGCGGCTGACCGGGCGCGAACGACAGGCCGAAGCCAGGCAGGGAGGGCGCCACCACGGTGAACGCATCGAAGGGATCGCCGCCGAAGCGGGCCGGGTCGGCGAGCCGCGGGATCAGCTCGAGGAACTCGAACACCGAGCCCGGCCAGCCATGCGGCGAGCAGCAGCGGACAGGGGGCGGGTCCCTGGCCCGGGACATGGAGATAGTGCAGCTCGATGCCATGCAAGGGCACCGTATACTGCGGGAACGCGTTGAGCCGGGCCTCCTGCGCCCGCCAGTCGAAGCCGCCCTGCCAGTAGCCGACCAGCTCGCTCAGGTAGGCGACGTCGGTGCCGTAGGCCCAGGGCGGACCCGGGGTCTGGTCCGCGAAACGGGTGCGCGCGAGGCGCTCGCGCAGATCCGCGATCGCCTCCTCGGGCAGGTGCAGCGTGAAGGGTCGTGGGCTCATGGGCTTACTCTTGAGGTCAACGAGCCGGCGCCCCGCGAGCCCTAGCCCGCCCGCGCGCGGATGTCGACGCCCACGGTGGCGATTGACCGGAGCCTGACCGGAGGGCAGGCTCGCGGGTCCGATGCGAGAGCCGCACGCGCCGCAACGAGGAGGCAACCGTGATGACCAGCCTGCACGAGTCCGGGTCCGCTCCGTCGTTCGCGCGCGCGGTTCTGCCGCGGCTCTGCAACCTCGACCGGCTGCGGCATGCGATGGCCGCCCGCGGCCTCGAGGGCATCGTCGCATCCTTGCCCAACAACGTGTTCTACCTGACCAGCTTCAACGGCGTCGCCCACAAGTCCGACGAGCCGCGGCCCTACGCCGTGGTGCTCGCGCGGGATGCCCCCGAGCACCCGATCCTGGTGGTCGCCGACTACTATCTGGCGACCTTCCTCGCCCAGCCGACCTGGATCCTGGACATCCGGCCGTTCCGGGCGGTGATGATGCCGCTCGACCTGCCACCCCGACGCGAGGACATCGATCGCTTTATTCCCGCGAGCGGGGCCGGCGTCGGTTGGCTCGCCCGGGCGCGCGCGGCCTACGCCTTCGACATGGGCAGCGCCGTCCGCGGCGCGCTGCGCGATCTGAAGCTCGACCGCGGCCGGGTCGCCTTCGACGACATGGGCTTCGGCTTCCGCCTCGGCCTCGAGGGCCTCGAGGTGGCCGACGGCTACGATCCGCTGATGTTCGCGCGCGCGGTCAAGACCGAGGCCGAGATGCCCCTGATCGAGCGCGCGACGAGGCTGAACGAGACCGCGATCCGGCGCACCGTCGCGGCCTGGGACGAGGGCGCCACCTGGCGCGACCTCAACCGGGCGTATGCCCGCGCCGTGGTCGATCTCGGCGGCTTCGTGCGCGACCCGGGCGGCATGGTCTGGGGCCACCCGCGCGGCGCCGACCCGGCGCTGATGCTGCAGACCGGCCTCGAGGACGGCGAGGTCGAGCGCGGCACGCACGTGATGTTCGACTGCCACGGCACCCTCGACCTCTATTGCTGGGACGGCGGCAAGACCTGGGTGGTCGAGGGCGAGCCGGAGGGCGGCGCGCGGCAGTTCGCCAACGCGACGGTCGCGGTCGCCGAGGCGCTGCTCGAGGCGATGCGGCCGGGGGTCCGGGTGAGCGCGCTGCAGGCGCGGGCGCGCGAGGTCTACCGCAAGTCGGGCGTGCCCGACGCGGCTTCCGCGGTGATCTTCTTCCATGGCCTCGGCCTCTCGCATATGGACATCGAGCAGACCACCGCCGAGGGGACGTCGAACATCGACTGGATGCTCGAGGACGGCATGGTGGCCCCGGTGCACCTCCTCTACCCCGGCGGCGAGCACGAGCGCGTCTGGGTCGAGGAGGTGGTGGCGATCACCCCGGACGGCGGCCGCCCGCTGTTCTCCTGGGGCTTCGCGCCCTTGACCCGAGGCGATGCCGAGACGCTCTGACCGACAAGACAGGGTGATCACTGACGTGCTTGAGATCGCGCCTTTCCCGCAGCCAGGACACAGCCTTGGCAAGCTGCTGCGAGCACGGGTGTCCAGGTGCTGGTATTTGTGCCTGAGCTTGATTCTGGTCACCAGCACAGCTCTTCCTTGCGAATCCCTGGCACAGATCGATCAAGGACGTTCCGCCGCGCCATACGGCCCGACAAGCGTCTACTGGAATGAGGTTGCCAGAGATCTGGTCGGGATGGAAAAGTTGGATCCGGTGAGTGCCTCAAGAGTTTATGCGTTTCTTAGCATTGCGCAAAATGACGCCGTTGCGACAGCACAAGAGGCGGAGGGCCAACGATCATCTGATGGCTCCTCGGCGGTACTCGACATGGTCGCCCGTGACGCTGCGGCGAGCGCTTCGGTCGCCGTCCTTTCCGAGTTTTTTCCATCGTATCGCAATCAGATGAGGAACGCGTACGCAGGCTGGGCCGAAGCCGTGGAGCTCGAGGAGGCGACCGGGGGAGCCATCACACACCAGAACGCGTCGGGCCATGCTGTCGCCGTCGCCCTGCGCGTCTTGCTTCGCGCAGGTGATGACGGTTCGGATCACGACGGGGAGATCGCGGTACCAGACGGTCTGGGTCATTGGCGACCCGAGCCGCAGCGCCGACCTCTACGACCGTATTGGGGGCAGGTTCGCCCACTGCTGATGGACTCGGTCGATCACTTCGTTGCAGAGCCACCGCCAGCGGTGGAGTCACCGGGCTTTCGCTCGGCTCTGACAGCGGTCAAGGTCCTGGCGAGCCAGCTCAGCGGGCAACAGTGGAAGCTCGTCCGACATTGGGCCGACGGTGTCGGCACCTCGACGCCCGCCGGCCATTGGAACGAGATCGCGGCGGCGCTGATCCTGGATCATCGTCTGTCGGAGCGATCAGCCGCGAGGACGTTCGCGCTTCTAAATATCGCGTTGTTCGATGCCGGAATAGCATGCTGGAAAACCAAATATACTTACTGGCTGGCGCGGCCAAACCAGTTGGATGCCGCGATCATGCCAAGCATTGCTGTTCCAAACTTCCCATCTTATACGTCTGGGCACGCGAGTTTCTCGGGAGCGGCGGCGGAAGTTCTTTCGTACTTGTTCCCCGATGAGGCGAAGCGCATTCGAGAATTGGCTGAAGAGGCGGCAGTCTCGCGTGTCTATGCCGGGATCCACTTTCCCTTCGATTCCGCTAAAGGCCTGGAAATCGGTCATCGGATCGGGCGCCTGGCTGCAGAGTTGAATGAGCATCCTGGTGAACTGCTCCCGCACCTCAAATGAACAATCTAGGTTGATAAACTGCGCCGCTAGAAGCGGTCCTTGCGCCGGCGGAGCTCGGCGAACACCTCGGCGTCGCTCGCGTCCGCCAGGCCGAGGCGCTGGCGGATCGCCGGGTCGTGCGGGCGGAGGAAGGGGTTGGCCTTGCGCTCCTCGCCGAGCATGGTCGGCACCGTCGGCCGGCCGGCCGCGCGCTGGCGCTCGACCTCGGCCGCGCGCGCCTTGAGGGCCGGGTTGTCCGGGTCGACCGAGAGCGCGAAGCGCGCGTTCGACTGCGTGTACTCGTGGGCGCAGTAGACCGCGGCGTCGTCCGGCAGAGCGGCGAGCTTGGAGAGCGAGCGCCACATCTGCTCGAAGCTGCCCTCGAACACGCGCCCGCAGCCGAGCGAGAACAGCGTGTCGGCGCAGAACAGCGCCTTCGGCGCCGCGAACCAGTAGCTGATGTGCCCCAAGGTATGGCCGGGCGTCTCGAAGACCTCCGCCCGGGCCTGGCCGAGCTCGAAGCGGTCGCCCTCGACCAGGCCGAGGTCGATGCCGGGGATCCTGGCCGCGTCCTTCTTGGCGCCCGCGATCCGGCAGCCGGTCGCCTGCTTGAGCTCGAGGTTGCCGCCGGTGTGGTCGGCGTGGTGGTGGGTCGAGAGGATCCAGTCGAGCGTCCGGCCGCGCTGCCGCAGCCGCTCGAGCACCGGTGCTGCGACCGCCGGATCGACCACGGCCGTGACCCCCGCCCTGCGGCTCGTGGACCAGGTAGACGTAGTTGTCGCTGAGCACCGGGATCTGCTCGATCTCGAGCTGGGTCATCGCTGCGTCACCTCCCGTTTACGCTGTCCGGTTCACAAATGCCGACTCGCCACCTTATGTGTTGGGGGTGCGGCCCCAGCAGATCGCCGAGGAGCATGCGCCCGGACGTCGTCGAGCTGCAAGCCTTTTACGGCTCTCGCCAGGGGCAGCTGGTGCGCCGTCTGGTGGGCCGCCAGATCCGGCTGCTGTGGCCGGATCTCACCGGCCGGCGCGTGCTCGGCCTCGGCTACACGGTGCCGTTCCTGGGTCGCTCGCCGAGGAGGCGGAGCGGGTCTGCGTGGTCATGCCGCCGGGGCAGGGCGTGGCGCCCTGGCCGCCGGAGCGGCCCAACCAGGCGGTCCTCGCGGTCGACGACGAGCTGCCGCTGCGCCGATCGCAGCATCGATCGCGTGCTGATGGTCCACGCGCTCGAGTTCGGCCGAGCAGTCGCAGCGGCTGCTGCGCGAGGTCTGGCGGGTGCTGGCCGACGGCGGCGAGGCGCTGATCGTGGTGCCGAACCGGCGCGGCCTGTGGTGCCTCAGCGAGGGCACGCCCTTCGGCCATGGCCGGCCGTTCAGCTCGACCCAGCTCAAGC
The DNA here is from genome assembly GCA_963753275.1 of uncultured Alphaproteobacteria bacterium. Classification (GTDB taxonomy): domain Bacteria; phylum Pseudomonadota; class Alphaproteobacteria; order Geminicoccales; family Geminicoccaceae; genus DATAOG01. The sequence continues at coordinate 24,295 of CAVWCE010000013.1, forward strand.
AGGCGCTGCGCGGCAATCTCTTCACGCCGCGGCGGACCGCGCGCGCGCTGTTCGTGCCGCCGAGCCGCTCGCGCCTCGTGCTGCGCACCGCCATGGCCTGGGAGCGCATCGGGCTGCGCTGGGCCAAGCATTTCTCCGGCGTGCTGCTGATGGCCGCCGAGAAGCAGATCTACGCCGCGCCGGTCGAGCCCGTGGTCAAGCGCCGTCAGGCTGCCGGCCTATGCGGCGGTGGCGCGGCGTCTGGCGGCGGCCGAACGGGTATCGGGGCCGCCCGGCGCGGGTGCCGGGTGCAGCCGGCTGCTCCGGCCGACTGAGCACGAACAGCGCCTGCTCGCTCAACAGATTGTCGAGCCAGCGGCTGCTCGCGAGCCGGCTCGGCGCGCCGTCGGCCGCGAGGCAGGTGCGCTGCTCGATCCGCAGGCCCAGCTCGGCGCACAGGTGCTCGAAGTCCTCGAGCGTGCAGGGATGGATGTTGGCGGTGCGGTACCAGGGCTCCGGCAGGCAGCGCGCCATCGGCATCCGGCCGCGGCGCATGAGGTACCAGCGCGCCCGCCAGTAGGCGTAGTTGGTGAACGACACGATGCCGTAGCGGCCGATCCGCAGCATGTTCTCCAGCACCAGGCGCGGCTGGCGCATCGCCTGGATGGTCTGCGACAGGATCACGTAGTCGAACGAGCCGTCCGGGTAGATCGCGAGGTCGGTGTCGCCGTCGCCCTGGACCACCGCGAGCCCCTGGCTGACGCATTCGTGCACGCCCGCCGGGCTGAGCTCGATGCCGCGCGCATCGACGTGCCTTGGCGCGGGCGAGATAGGCGAGCAGCGCGCCGTCCGCGCAGCCGACGTCGAGCACCCGGGTGTGGGGCTCGATCAGGTCGGCGATCAGGCGCAGATCCTGACGCAGGCCGTTCGGCGTTGGCCGCCGGCGTCATGACCGCTCAGCGCAGACCGCGCGCTCACCGCAGCCCGCATTGCGCGGCGGCGCCGTCGAGGAAGCCCGTGAGCACGCGGTGGAACTCGGGCTCGTCGAGCAGGAAGGCGTCGTGGCCGCGATCGGTCTCGATCTCGCAGAACGAGACGTTGGCCGCGACCGCGGTCAGCGCCCGCACCAGCTCGCGGCTCTCGGCGGTCGGAAACAGCCAGTCGGAGCTGAACGAGATCACGCAGAAGCGGGCTCGCCGCGCCGCGGAAGGCGTTGGCGAGCACGCCGTCGTAGGACGCCGCGAGATCGAAGTAGTCCATCGCCCGGGTGATGTAGAGGTAGGAGTTGGCGTCGAAGCGGTCGACGAAGCTGATGCCCTGATGGCGCAGGTAGCTCTCGACCTGGAAGTCGGCCTCGAAGCCGTAGCTGATGCCGGTCCGGTCCTGCAGCGCGCGGCCGAACTTGCGATGCAGCGCGGCCTCGCTGAGGTAGGTGATGTGGGCCGCCATGCGCGCGACCGACAGGCCGCGGGTCGGGCGCCGGCCGGTGCGCAGGTAGTTGCCGCCCTGCCAGTCGGGATCGGCCATGATCGCCTGGCGCCCGACCTCGTGGAAGGCGATGTTCTGCGCCGAGTGGCGCGCCGCCGTCGCGATCGGCACCGCGCTGAACACGCGCTGCGGATAGCGCGCCGCCCATTCCAGCACCTGCATGCCGCCCATCGAGCCGCCGAGCACGCAGAACAGGCGCTCGATGCCGAGGTGGTCGAGCAGCAGCGCCTGGACCCGCACCATGTCGCCGATCGTGATCACCGGGAAGGCCGAGGCCGTAGGGCCGGCCGGTCGCGGGATTGGTCTCGACCGGTCCGGTGGTGCCCATGCACCCGCCGAGCACGTTGGCGCAGATCACGAAGTAGCGCTCGGTGTCGAGCGGCTTGCCGGGCCCGATCATCAGCTGCCACCAGCCATCCTTGCCGGTGACCGGATGCGGCTCGGCGGCGAACTGGTCGCCGGTCAGCGCGTGGCAGACCAGGATGGCGTTGGTGCGGCGCCTGGTTGAGCTCGCCGTAGGTCTGGTAGGCGACGGTGATCGGGCCGAGCGCCGTGCCCGAGTCGAGCTGGAACGGCGCGGTCGTGGCCAGCCGGACCCGAAACCCGGGCAGGCGGCCCGTGTTCGGCTCGACGAGCGAGATCGACTGCGACGCACCCATCGGACGGCTCACCGGCTGAGCTCGCGCAAACCCTGGCAGCATAGTTGCTCGGCGGCCGGCGGCAAAGTCAATGCGGCTTTACTTCCCAGCCTCGGCCGGACTACTCTGCCGGCGAATTTGGCGCAAGTCCCTGGGATCCGATGGAAGCGGCCGCTCCTCCTCTGGAAGACCTTCGGACCGAAGTCGATCGGATCGACCAGGCGATCCTCGAGCTGTTGATCGAGCGCACCGACGTGGTGCGCCGGATCGGCGCGGTCAAGGCGGACCGTGCTGAACGATCGGCTCGCCGCGCGGCCGGCGCGCGAGGCGGTGATCCTGCGCCGGTCTGGTGGCGGCTGGCGGGCGAGCGCTTCCCGCGCCCGGTGCTGGTGCGCATGTGGCGCGAGCTGCTGGCCGCGACCACCCGCCTGCAGACGCCGATGTCGGTCGTCGGTGTTCACCACCCAGGCAGCACGGCTTTCGCACCTGGGATCTCGCGCGCGACCACTTCGGCTCGGTCACGCCGATGGTCCGGGTCGACAGCGCGAGCCAGGCGCTGCGCTCGGTCAGCGACGGCAGCGCCACGCGTGGCGGTGCTGCCGCTGCCGGACGACGACGACCCCTGGTGGCTCGCGCTGATGTCCGACCACCAGGACCGCCTGCGCGTGTTCGCGCGCCTGCCGTTCGTCGCCGAGCGCCGCCGGCGACGCCGAGGAGACCAACGCTCTGGCGCTCGGCCGGCTCGAGCCGGAGCCGAGCGGCGACGATCTGGCGCTGCTGGCGATCGAGGCGGAGTCCGGCGTCTCGCGCGGCCGCCTGCGCGATCTGTTGCTCGGCGGCCGGGCTGGAGCCGGTCTGGCTCGCCGCCTGGCGCGCGGCCGATCCGCCCCAGGCGGTCCATCTGGTGGAGATCGGCAGCTTCGTCCGCGAGGGCGACGAGCGCGTCGCCGAGGTGCTGAGCGCGGCGCGCGGCGAGATCTTGCGGATCGTGCCGGTCGGCGGCTACCCTCGGCCGTTGCCGCCGGACTGACACCGCCGCCGCGACCGCCGTCCGTCTCTCTTCATCCCTCAGCGCGAGACCTGTTCGATGGCCAACCTGAGGCCACGCCCCGGTATCCTGGAGATCGAGCCCTACGTCGGCGGCAAGTCCGAGCTCGCCGGCGCCGCGCGGGTGATCAAGCTGTCGGCCAACGAGTTGGCGCTCGGGCCGAGCCCGAGGGCGGTCGCGGCGCTGCAGGCGGCCGCGCTCGAGCTGCCATCGCTATCCGGACGGCGACGCCGCTGGCGCTGCGCGCCGCGATCGGCGCGCCGCTTCCAGCTCGATCCGGCCCGGATCGTCTGCGGCGCCGGCTCGGACGAGCTGATCCAGCTGCTGATGCGGGCCTATGCCGGGCCGGGCGACGAGGTGGTCCACAGCGCGCACGGCTTCCTGATCTACAAGCTCAGCGCGCTCGGCGTCGGGGCGATGCCGGTCGCGGCGCCCGAGCGGGCGCTGCGCGCCGACGTCGATGCGCTGCTCGGCTGCGTCGGCAGCCGCACCCGGATGATGTTCATCGCCAATCCGAACAATCCGACCGGCAGCTATCTCGCCGCCGACGAGCTGGCGCGCCTGCACGCCGGGCTGCCCGACGACGTGCTGCTGGTGATCGACGCCGCCTATGCCGAGTACGTGCGCGCCAACGACTACGGCACCGGCATCGAGCTCGTCGACCGCGCCGACAACGTGGTCGATGACCCGCACCTTCTCGAAGCTGTTCGGGCTCGCCGCGCTGCGCCTCGGCTGGCTCTACGGGCCGCCCGCGGTGGTCGACGTCCTCAATCGGCTGCGCGGCCCGTTCAACGTCGGCGCGCCGGCGCAGGTCGCGGGCATCGCCGCGCTCGAGGACCTCGACCATCAGGAGCGCTCGCGCGCCCACAACGACCGCTGGCTGCCCTGGCTCGCCCGGGCGCTCGCCGAGCTCGGCCTGACGGTGCACCCGAGCATCGCCAACTTCGTCCTGGTCGAGTTCGCGGCCGAGGGCGCCAGAGGCGCCGCCGCGGCCAGCGCCTGGCTCGAGCGCGACGGCATCATCGCGCGCCCGATGGCGGCCTACGGCCTGCCGCACTGCCTGCGGCTGTCGATCGGCCTCGAGGCCGAGAACCGGGCCGTGGTCGACAGCCTGCGCGAGTTCGTCGGGTGAGCGCGCAGGGCGGTCCGCAGCACTTCGAGCGGGTGGCGCTGATCGGCATCGGGCTGATCAACGGCTCGCTCGCGCTCAACCTGCGCGCGCCGGAGCTCGCCGGCGAGATCGTCGCCTGCGCCCGCACGCGAGGCGACGCTCGAGAAGGCGCGGGCGCTCGGCCTCGCCGATCGCGCCACGACCGAGCCGGCGCGCCGCCGTCGCGGGCGCCGATCTGGTCGTGATCGGCACGCCGCCGGCGGCGGCCGGGGCGGTCGCCGAGGCCATGGCGCCGGGCCTGGCCAGACGCGCGATCGTGACCGACGTCGGCTCGATCAAGGCCCAGATCATCCGGGACGTGCGTGCCGCATCTGCCGGAGCCCGAGCCGCTTCGTCGCCGGGCATCCGGTCGCCGGCACCGAGCATTCCGGCCCGGAAGCCGCGTTCGAGACGCTGTTCCGCGGCCGCCACTGCATCCTGACGCCGATCGAGGATACCGATCCCGAGGCCGTCGCTGCGGTCACCGCGATGTGGCAGGCGGCCGGCATGACGGGTCGAGACCATGACGCCCGAGCACCACGACCGGGTGCTCGCGATCACCTCGCATCTGCCGCATCTGATCGCCTACATGCATCGTCGGCACGGTCGCCGACCTCGAGGATCATCTGCAGACCGAGGTGCTGCGCTACGCCGCCGGCGGCTTCACCGACTTCACCCGGATCGCGGGCTCGGACCCGGTGATGTGGCGCGACGTGTTCCTGCAACAATCGCGAGGCGGTGCTCGAGATGCTCGGCCGCTTCACCGAGGATCTCGCGGCGCTGCAGCGGGCGATCCGCTGGGGCGAGGGCGACAAGCTCGAGGACCTGTTCACCCGCACCCGCGCGGTCCGGCGCGGCGTGATCGCCGAGGGCCAGGCCTACGACCGCCAGGCGTTGACCGAGGCGCAGCGCCAGGGAGACAGCGATGACGCGGATCAACGCCGAGCTCCGTAGCTACTTCGCGACCCCGGTCGCGGTGGTCACGCTGGCCGACGCCGAGACCCTCAACCCCGAGCTCGAGCGGGCGATCCTCGAGCGCGAGCGCGAGGACCAGGGCGTCCAGCACAGCAACCTCGGCGGCTGGCAGTCGAGCTGGGACTTCGAGGACTGGGGCGGCGCGCCGGCGCAGCCGGCTGCTCGACGCGCGCGCGCGAGCTCGCGACCCGGCTGACCTCGGATCGCGCCGGCAAGCCGGTGCGCGTCGCGCTGGAAGACCAACGCCTGGGCCAACGTCAACCGCAAGGGCCACGGCAACGAGTTCCACACCCATCCCGGCGCCTACTGGTCGGGCACCTACTACGTCGACGACGGCGGCATCGCGGCCGACCACGCGCTCGGCGGCGCGTTCGAGATCCAGGACCCGCGCGGCGTGGCGCCGGCGATGTACGCGCCGCTGCTCGGCTTCGCCGTGCCCGGCGGCCAGTCGGCCGGCGGCGAGCGAGCTGATCTTCCCGCAGAGCGGCCAGTTCGTCCTGTTCCCGTCCTGGCTGCAGCACGGCGTGCGGCCCTATCTCGGCGACCGGATGCGGATCTCGGTGGCCTTCAATTTCAGCGTCTGAGCGCGTGCCGGCGGCCGCGCCCGGTCTGGGTCTTCGCCTACGGCTCGCTGATGTGGCGGCCGGGCTTCGCCCACGAGCGAGGTGCTCGACGCGTGGCTGCACGGCTATCACCGCAGCCTTGTGCGTCTATTCCTGGGTGCACCGCGGCACCCAGGAGCGGCCCGGGCTGGTGCTCGGCCTGGATCGCGGCGGCTCCTGTCGCGGCCGCGCCTTCGCGATCGCGCGCGGAGCGCGAGGCCGAGGTGCTGCGCTACCTCGACGCGCGCGAGCTGGTGACCGACGTCTATCGCCGCAAGCGGCTGGAGGTGATCACGCGCGCGCGGCCGCCTGCCCGCCTGGTGCTACGTGGTCCGCCGCGAGCACCCGCAGTACGCCGGCAAGCTCGAGCCGCGACGCGTGCTCGAGCTGGTGCGCGACGGCGTCGGCCAGTCCGGCCACTGCCGCGACTATCTGCTCAGCACGGTCAGCCACCTCGAGGAGCTGGGCGATCCTCGACCGCCCGCTGCACGCGCTGGCCAGGCGGCTCGACCTCCGCTAGCCGCGGTGATCGGTTGCGGCGGGCCTCGGCGATCAGCCGCTCGGTCGCGCTCTCGAGCCGGTGCTCGAGCTCGGCCATGAAGGCGCTTGCGGTCCAGGCCCGGCGCGATCGGCGGCAGGAACTCGACGCACGATCCGGCCCGGGCGCTTGATGAAGCCGCGCCGGCGCCAGAACAGCGCCGGAGTTCAGCGCGACCGGCACCACCGGGCAGTCGAGCTGGCGGTAGAGCGCGGCGACCCCCGGGTGGTACGGATTGCGCTCGCCGACCGGCGCGCGGGTGCCCTCCGGGAAGATCACGATCGAGGAGCCGCGCGCGAGCGCGGCGCGGCTGTCGTCGACCAGCGCGCGGAGCGCGCGCCCGCCGCCCGCGCGGTCGATCCGGATCATCCCGGCATGGGTCAGGTACCAGCCGAACAGCGGGATCTGGGTCAGCTCGCGCTTGAGCGTGATCGCCGGGTCGGCGAACAGGAGGTGGAGGACCAGGGTTTCCCAGGCGGACTGATGCTTGAAGGCGAACACCGCGGGCGTCTCGGGGATCCGCTCGCGGCCGCGGACCTCGTAGGTCAGGCCGGCGAGCGGTCGCGAGCAGGCGCCTGCACGCCCGCGCTGCCAAAGGCGCCCGAGCGGCCACCATGGCCTCGCGCGGGGCGAGCAGCAACGGCAGCGCCGCGACGACCATGACGCGCCGGTCCAGAGCCAGAGCGCGAGGTTGAAGAGCGAGCGAGCGCGCGACCACGGCTCGGGCTCGAATCCGCGGCGCCGGCGGTGGTGCGGGACGGGGTCGGCTCGGACATCGCGCTCGGCAGGTAAGCGGAGCGCGCCGCCGAAGGCAAGCGCCGGCGTCGGCCTCAGGACATCTGGGCGAGGCCGCGCAGCGCCGTCATCCGGGCGATCGCCGGTGACCAGCAGCGCGCTGACCACCGGCACGCAGGCGAGCAGGAGCCAGTCGAGCGGGCGCAGCTGGAGCTCGATCGAGCCCGGCGAGCTCCATCCGCGCGGCTGCTGTAGAGCAGCGCCAGGATGGTGAGCACCGCGAGGACGAAGCCGATCAGCCCGCCGCGCAGGCCAGCGCAGCAGGGCGTAGCGCTCGAACTGGCGCGCGAGGTAGCTGTCGGGCGCGCCCATGCTGCGCAGCAGCTCGACGATCTGGGCCTGCGCCCGCAGGCTGACTGCGGGTGATCAGCGCGACCGCGAGCAGCGCGCCGAGCAGGGTGACGACCCCGGCGCCGCCCCCCCAGGCGCGGAAGAACGCCGCCATCGCGCTCGGCGCGGTCGCGCGAGTCAGGGCCTCGATCCCGATCGTCGCTCCGGCGGCGACCTCCTGCAGCCGGCTCCTCAGAGCCGGCAGATCGGGCTCGGCGAGCGGGTCCAGCGTGACGTCGATCAGCCGCGGCAGCGGCAGCTCGCCGGCGGTCGGTGACGTTGCCGAGCCAGGGCTCGATCAGCTGCTCCAGCTCCTCGGGCGGGACCAGGCTCGCCGAGGTGACGCCGCGGGTCTGCTGCAGGACGTCGAGCGCGGCCGCGATCTCGCGCGCGCTCTGGCCGGCGTCCTCGACCGGCGGCAAGGTCACGGTCACCAGCCTGCGCGCGCAGGCTGTAGAGGCGCAGCGCGCCGTCGGCGACCGCCGCGACCGCGAGCGCCAGCACCGCCAGGTAGACCAGGGCGGCGACGGTCCACGGCAGGAAGCGGCCGACCGCGGTCTGGTCGAGCGGCAGGTCGAGGCGGCGCAGGTTCATCCGCGTGCCGCGCTCAGTCCGCCGCGGCCATCGCCGCGGGCGCCGGGAACGGCCCCTTCAGGCGGCCCTCGGCGAGGCGCAGGATCGGATGGGGATAGCGCTCGACCAGGTCCTCGCTGTGGGTCGCAGACGACCACCGTGGTGCCGAGCTTGCGCAGCTGGGTGAACAGGTGCATCAGCCGGCGGGCGAGCTTGCTGTCGAGGTTGCTGGTGGGCTCGTCGCAGAGCAAGAGGTTGGGCCGGACGATGACCGCGCGCGCGACCGCGATCAACTGGCGCTGGCCCATTGACAGATTCGGCGGTTTGGCTTCAATGGCGCCGGAAAGGCCCAGCCAGACCAGCATTTCGGACACGAAGCCGCCGATCTGGTCGTCCTGGCCGCCGTTGATCCGGAGCGGCAGGGCGACGTTGTCGAATGCCGACAGATGGTCGAGCAGTCGAACGTCCTGAAACACCATGCCGATCCGTCGGCGGAGCGCGCTGAGCTCGTCGCGGCTCAGGCTCGCGACATCGCGCCCGAACAGGGTGAACTCGCCCTGCGACGGCATCTGCAAGCAGGCCGAGCAGACGCAGCAGCGAGGTCTTGCCGGCGCCGGTCGGGCCCATCAGGAAGACGAAGTCGCCGCGCGGCAGGGCGAGGTTCAGGTCGTGCAGGACCTCAGGGCCGTCACCGTAGCGCATGGCAACATTGTCGAGCCGGAGCATGACGCTGCGCAGTGGTCCGTAGAGGACCTCCCTCAAATTTTAAGGATTGCACAGCCGCGCATTTTAGTCCAGTGATTGCTCAACTAAGGCGGGAATAGGGCTCTCCAAGACTACACCATGATGATCCTGACCTGTCCACAGTGCTCGACCCGGTACCATGTAGATCCGGCATCGCTCGGCGCCACCGGCCGCACCGTGCGCTGCGCCGAGCTGCGGCAACCGCTGGCTGGCGAAACCGCCGCCCGACACGCCCAAGGTGGTCGAGCTCGCACCCGGCCGGCGACCGGCGCGATGCCGCGCATGTGGCCGGTGGCGGTCGCCGAAGCAGCGCGCGGCCGGGGCTCGGCGAGCCTGGTCGGCTGGCTGGCCGGCGTGCTGGTGCTCCTGGTCGTGGCGAGCGCGGTGATCGGCCGCAACGAGATCGTCGCAGGGTTCCCGGCCAGCGCCGGCCATCTACCAGGGCTCGGGCTGCCGATCACCCGCAGCTCGGCCTGCAGTTCGAGGAGGTGACCTCCAAGCGCATCGAGGAGGGCGGGGTCGCCGTGCTCGTCGTCGAGGGCGCGATCGTCAACCTCTCCGAGCAGCAGCGCCAGGTGCCGCCGATCCGCGTCACCCTGCTCGATGGCGGCGGCCGGCGTCTGCAGCAGGAGCTGTTCCAGCGCCAAGGACAGCGGCGCTCGCCGCCGGCGGCGAAGACCAGCTTCTCCGGTCGTCTGATCAACCCGGCGGAGCAGGCGCGCAACTTCAGCGTCACCTTCGAGATCGACTCCTGACACCGCGCTCACCCCGGGGACCCGCTACCTAGACGTTGAAGCGGAAGTGGATGACGTCGCCGTCCTGGACGACGTAGTCGCGGCCCTCCTGGCGCAGCTTGCCGGCTTCGCGCGCGCCCGCCTCGCCGCCGATAGCGCGAGATAGTCGCCGTAGGCGACCACCTCGGCGCAGATGAAGCCGCGCTTGAAGTCGCTGTGGATGCTGCCGGCGGCCTCGGGCGCGCTGGTGCCGCGCGGGACCGTCCAGGCGCGCGCCTCCTTGGGGCCGGCGGTCAGGAAGGTGATCAGGCCGAGCAGCTCGTAGCCGGCCTGGATCACGCGGTCGAGGCCCGGGCCGCTCGAGGCCGAGCGCGGCCAGATACTCGCCGCGCTCGTCCGGCCCGAGGCCGGCGAGCTCGGCCTCGATCGCGGCCGCGACCACCACGCAGCCGGCGCCCTCGCGCCGCGGCGCGCTCGGCGACGCCGGGCGCTCAGCGCGATTGCCGCCGGCGGCGGCGCTCTCCTCGACGTTGCAGACGTACAGCAGGGGCTTCGCGGTCAAGAGCTGCAGCGTCTCGAACATCGGCCGGTCCTCGGCCGCGAGCGGCCAGCCGGCGGGCCGGCGCGCCCGCCTGCAGCGCCGGCAGGATGCTGCTCGATCAGCGCGAGCTGGGCCTGCGCCTCCTTGTCGCCGCCGCGGGCGCGCTTGGTCAGGCCGTCGACCCGGCGCTCGAGCGAGGCGAGGTCGGCGAGCAGCAGCTCGGTCTCGACCAGCTCGGCATCGCGCACCGGATCGACGCTGCCCTCGACATGGGCGACGTCGTCGCTCTCGAAGCAGCGCAGCACGTGCAGGATCGCGTCGACCGCGCGGATCGCGCCGAGGAAGCGGTTGCCGAGGCCCTCGCCGCGGCTCGCGCCGCGCACCAGGCCGGCGATGTCGACGATCTCGAGCTGGGTCGGCACGACCTGCGCGCGAGCCGCGCGATCCGCGCGACCACCTCGAGCCGCGGGTCGGGCACCGGCACGCGGCCGAGGTTCGGCTCGATCGTGCAGAACGGGTAGTTGCGCGGCCGCGGCCGCGGCGGTGCTGGTGATCGCGTTGAACAGCGTCGACTTGCCGACGTTCGGCAGGCCGACGATGCCGCAGTTGAAGCCCATGACGGCGCTCCGCCTCAGCGGTCCGCGGCCGGCGGCGGCTCGGCGCTCGGCCTTGGGCGGCTGCAGCAGCAGCGCGATCTTGTTCATGCAGCCGGCATCGTCGCCCGCCGGCGAGCAGGGGTGCTGCCTCGGCGAACGCGTCCAGCAGCGGCTCGAGCCAGAGCCGGTCCGGCGGCGTCGAAATCGCCCAGCACGTGCGGCGACACCAGGTGCTTGTGCCCCGGATGGCCGATCCCGAAGCGGACCCGGCGGAAATCCCGCGAGCCCAGATGCTGCGGCGAGCGAGCGCAGGCCGTTGTGGCCGGCGACGCCGCCGCCGGTCTTGATCCTGAGCTTGCCCGGCGCGAGGTCGAGCTCGTCGTGGCAGACCACGATCTCGGACAGCGGCAGCTTGAAGAAGCGCGCGGCCGCGGCGACCGCCTCGCCGGAGCAGTTCATGTAGGTCTGGGGCTTCTGCAGCAGGACCCGCCGGGTGCCGAGATGGCCCTCGCTCACCAGGCCCGAGAAGCGGCTGCGCCAGGCGGCGAAGCCGTGCGCCCTGGCGACGGCGTCGACCGCCATGAAGCCGACGTTGTGCCGGTGGCGGGCGTAGCGGGCGCCGGGATTGCCGAGCCCGACCAGCAGCAGCATCAAGTCGCTGGCGGAGACCGCGCCGGCAGCCTACTCGCTGCTGCCCTCGGCCTCGGGCTGGGCGTCGGCCGCCGCCTGTTCCGCCTGCTCCACCTGGGCTGCCGCCGCCTCCTCCGCCACCACCGTGGGCGCGGAGATCGTGGCGATCGTGAAGTCGCGATCGGTGATCGTCGGCCGCGCGCCTTCCGGCAGTGACGACGTGGCTGATGTGGACGCTGTCGCCGATGTCGAACGCCGCGAGGTCGACCGTGATCTCGCCCGGGATCGCATCGGCCGGGCAGACCAGCTCGACCTCGCGGCGGACGATGTTCAGCACGCCGCCGCGCTTGAGGCCGGGCGAGATCTCCTCGTTGACGAACACCACCGGGATCTCGACCTCGACCGTGGCGCCCGCCGAGACGCGCACGAAGTCGGCGTGGATCGGATCGTCGGTGACCGGGTGCAGCTGCACGTCGCGCGGCAGCACGCGGACCGTCTCGCCATTCACCTGCAGGCTGCACAGCGTATTGAAGAAGTGCGGATTGCCGAGCTGGCGGCGCAGCGCGCGCGCCTCGAGCGAGACCATCTCCTGGTCCTTGCGCTCGCCATAGATCACCGCCGGCACCCGGCCGGCGCGGCGCAGCGCGCGGGCCGGCCCCTTGCCGGCGACGCGCGCGGAGTTCGGCCGCAAAGGTAATCATCTCGACCATGCTCTCTCGTCCCTAGCCGGCGGCGGCCCAGCGGCGCGCGCCTCAGTCGAACAGGCTCGACACCGAGCTTTCGTCACTGATCCGCCGGATCGCCTCGCCGATCAGCGGCGCGACCGAAAGCTCCCGGATCTTGTCGCTCACCCGGACCGCCTCGGTGGCCCGGATGCTGTCGGTGATCACCAGCGTCTCCAGCCGGCTCGCGCTGATCCGGGCGACGGCGCCGGCCGACAGCACGCCGTGGGTCACATAGGCCACCGCGGCCGTGGCTCCGGCGTCGACCAGCGCCTGCGCGGCGTTGCAGAGCGTGCCGCCGGAATCGGCGATGTCGTCGACCAGCACGCACAGACGGCCCTCGACGTCGCCGATCACGTTGACGACCTCGGACACCCCGGCGCGCTCGCGGCGCTTATCGATGATCGCCAGGCCGACGTCAAGCCGCTTGGCGATGCCGCGCGCGCGGCCGACCCCGCCGACGTCGGGCGAGACGATGATCATCTCCTTGGGGTCGTACTGCGCGCTTGAGGTCGGCGGCGATCAGCGGCGCGGCGTAGAGATTGTCGACCGGGATGTCGAAGAAGCCCTGGATCTGGCCGGCGTGCAGGTCCATCGTCAGGACCCGGTGGGCGCCGGCGACGGTGATCAGGTTGGCCACGAGCTTGGCCGAGATCGGCGTCCTGGGGCCCGGCTTCGCGGTCCTGCCGGGCGTAGCCGAAGTAGGGCATGACCGCGGTGATCCGCCGGGCCGACGCGCGCCGCAGCGCGTCGATGCAGACCAGGAGCTCCATCAGGTTGTCGTTGGCCGGATAGGAGGTCGACTGGATCAGGAAGACGTCCTCGCCGCGGACGTTCTCGTGGATCTCGACGAACACCTCCATGTCGGCGAAGCGCTGCACGGTGGCGTCGGTCAGCGGCATGCCGAGGAAGGCGGCGATCGCCTCGGCGAGCGGCCGGTTGCTGTTGCCGGCGAGCAGCTTCATCCCACTGGTCTCTCCCGCCGCGACCGCACGGCGGGGCGAGATGTAACAAGCCGTCCTGGCGAAGTAAACTCTCGGCTGGCGCGACGGGCGCCGCCTCAGAAAAAGCAGGTGGCGAGCAGCCCGGCGAGCAGAACCAGCAGGAAGATCATCAGATACGGCAAGGCTCTAGCTGCACGACGAGATCGAGCGCCGCCTTGGACAGCGGCTCGGCACCGCTGCGCGGTGATCAGCGAGGTGCGGCCGAGCGTCATCGCGAGCCCGGCCTCGCTGTCCATCAGGATCATGTGGAGGAAGAACACCATGCCCGGCGCGATCTCGACCGGGTTGCCGGTGAAGAACATCGGCCAGTCCATCCAGCAGGGCGCGTAGACCGTGCCGAGCGAGTAGCCGCAGGCGTTGAAGCGGTGCGCGGCCATGCCGTGCGCGTCGAGGACCGCGGCCTGGGCGTCGAACACCGCGCCCATCGCGGTGCCCGGCGTGAGCTTCGCCTCGGCCGCGGCGAGCGCCTCGCGGCAGGCGGCGTGCAGCGCGCGCTGGCGAGGCGTCGCCGCGCCGACCAGGAGCGTGCGCATCAGGCAGGCATGGTACTGGCGGTAGACGCCGGCGAACTCGAGGGTCAGCTGGTCCTCCGGGTCGAGCCGGCGGCGGCCCGGACTTGTAGCGGCACAGAAGAGCGTCGCGGCCGGAGCCGATGATGAACGGATTGCCCGGGTAGTCGCCGCCGCCCTTCGAACACGGCACCCTGCATCGCGGCGAGGATCCGGCCCTCGTCGGCGCCGGCGCTGGTCTCGGCGAGCGCCGCATCGAGCGCGGCATCGGCGAGCTCGGCCGCGCGCCGGACGCAGGCGAGCTCGGCCGGCGGACTTGACCAGGCGCAGCCGGTCGACCAGGTCCGAGGCATCGCTCGCCGCGGCGAAGCCCTCGAGCGCCGCGTCGACCCGCTTGCCGTTGGCCGCGGTCAGCCCGTAGCTGTCGTACTCGACGCCGAGCCGCTTGCCGGCGAGGCCCTTGCCCGGCGAGCAGCTCGCGCAACTGCCGGGCGGGGTCGCTGCCCGCGCGATCGACCCAGATCCGGATGTCCTCGATCAGCGAGGTATGCTGCGCCTGACGCAGATCGGGCGCCCGGGTCAGCAGCACGAGATCGCCGTCGGCGCGCAGCACCAGGCACTGGAAGAAGCAGTAGCCGAAGCTGTCGTAGCCGGTGAGCCAGTACATGCTCTCCTGCTTGAACATCAGCAGCGCATCGAGCCCGCGCGCGGCCATGCGCGTCCAGCGCCCGCCGCCGGCGCTCAGCGAACTCCTCAGGCGTGAAGTGCAGGGGCATCTCCGAGCAAGCTCCCGTTAGCGTTCCATCATCGCGCGTACGCCCACCTGGTCGGTGGGCTCTCGATGCGCTCAATCCGGCACGCCGCCTCTTGCGCAGAGATCCGGCGGGACCTCACCGGAACAGGCTCGGCAGCCAGAGCGAGAGCGCCGGCACGTAGGTGACCAGGATCAGCACGAGCAGCATCGGGATGTAGAAGGGCAGAATGGCGCGCGAGAGCGTCTCCATCGAGACCTTGCCGATGGCGCAGCCGACCGCGAGCGTGGGTCCGACCGGCGGGGTCAGAAGACCGATCCCGAGATTGAGGATCATGATGATCCCGAAGTGCACCGGGTCGATGCCGAACTGGACCACGATCGGCAGGAAGATCGGCGTGCAGATCAGCAGCATCGGCGCGAGGTCCATGAAGGTGCCGAGCACCAGCAGCAGCACGTTGATCAGGAGCAGGAGGGTGTACTTGTCGTCGGCCACGGTGAGGAAGAAGGTGGCGGCCTTGGCCGGCAGCTGCATCAGCGCCATCAGGTAGCCGAAGGCGACCGAGAAGCCGATCATGATCATGACGATGCCGACCGTGCGCACGACGCGCGCGACCAGCAGCGGAACCTCGCGCCATTTGTAGTCGCGGTAGATGAACATCGTGACGATGAAGGCGTAGATGCAGGCGACGGCGGCGGATTTGGTCGGCGTGAAGACGCCGCTCAGGATGCCGCCGATGATGATCACCACGGTCAAGAGCGCCCAGAACGCCTCGACGATGATCTTGAGCGCCCGGCGCGGCGGGATGCCTCGCCCCTCGGAAAATTCCGCCGGCGGGCGATGACGAGGACGAGCGCCATCAGGCACAGCCCGAGCAGGAAGCCCGGGATGGCGCCGGCGAGGAACAGATCGGCGATCGAGATCGTGCCGCCGGCCGCGAGCGAGTAGATCACGGCGTTGTGGGATGGCGGGATCAGGAGCGGCTGGAGCGAGCCCGCGCAGGTCACGCTGGTGGCGAACAGCCGCGGATAGCCGTTCTTCTCCATCTGCGGGATCATGACCGAGCCGATCGAGGCGGTATCCGCGACCGACGAGCCGGAGATGCAGCCGAAGAAGGCGGACGCCAGGATGTTGACGAGCGCCAGGCCGCCGCGGATGAAGCCGACGAAGATCTTGGCAAGGTTCACCAGGCGCTCGGCGAGCCCGCCTTCCGCCATGATGCCGCCGGCGAGGATGAAGAACGGGATCGCGAGCAGCGCGAAGTCGTCGGTGCCGTCCGAGACCTTGAGCATCACCGCCTCGAGCGGGATGTCGATCCAGAGCGCCGCGAGCACGGCCGCGAGCCCGAGCGCGTACGCGACCGGCATGCCGAGCGCGCACAGGCCGGCGAAGCCGCCGATCAGGATCAGGAGGTCCATCCACCATCCGAACGGCGGGACCTAGTCGACGCTCACGGGCGCCAGTCCGTTCTCGACGGGCTCCTGGAACAGCCGCCCCGTCCACAGCCGCTCGACGACGAAGAGCAGCGTGATCGCGCCGCCGATCGGGACCGGCAGGTAGGAGATGCCGACCGAGATCAGCGGAAAATCGGAGATCCCCTGGAACCAGGTGGTATGGACGAGGCGCACGCCCCAGACCAGCATGAACAGGTTCATGCCGGCCATGGCGAGCTCGACCAGCCAGCCGATCATCAGACGCGGCACGCCCTGCAGGACCGACGGCAGGATCTGGACGCTGATGTGCAGCCTCTCCCGATAGCACAGCGCTGCGGCGGTGAACGAGAACCAGATCATCAGGAGCACCGCGAGCGGCTCCGGCCAGGACGAGCCGTAGTTGAGCACGTAGCGTGTGAACACCCCCCATGGGATGATGATCGTGATCACCACGAGGCAGAGGCCCGCCACCACGACGCAGAAGCGGTGGAGCGCGTTCATCACGCCGACGTAGCTCGCCAGCATCGCGCCGTCTCTTCGATCCGCGCGAGCGCGCCGCCGGACGGTCCCTGACCCGGACGGCCCGGCGGCGCGTCCGCGTCCTCGTCTACTGCACCGCCTGGATGCGCTCGATCAGGTCGGCGAACTGCGCCCCGTGCTTCTCCCAGACCGGCTTCACCGCCTCGCGCAAAGCCTCCTTGTCGGCGACCTCGATCACCTCGACGCCGTTCTCGCGCATGGCGGCCAGCGCCTTCTCCTCCTCGGCGTACCAGAGCTCGCGCTGGCGCTGCTGCGCCTGTTTGGCGAGGCTCATGATCAGATCCTGATCCTCCGCGGAGAGCTCTTCCCACACGCGCTTGGAGAATACCAGGATCTCGGGGATCATCAGATGCTCGGTGCGCGAGTAGTACTTGGCGTACCGGTAATGCTGACCGCTCGTATAAGTCGGGTAGTTGTTCTCGGCGCCATCGACCACGCCGGTCTGCAGCCCATTGATGAGCTGATCGAAGCCCATCGAGACGCCGTTGCCGCCCATCGCGTTCATGGTGTCCACGAAGATCGGGTTGCCCATCATCCTGATCTTCAGACCCTTGAGATCCTCGGTCGAACGGATCGGGCGCTGGCTGTTGTAGACGTTGCGGGTGCCGGCGTTCATCCAGCACAGGCCGACCAGGCCGGCGGTGGGATGGTCGGTGAGCCTCTGCAGCAGCTCGTCGCCGATGGGTCCGTCGATCACCTTCTCCATATGCGCGGCGTCGCGGAACAGGTAGGGCAGATTGAAAACGTTGAGCTCGGGCACGAGCGGCCCCATCGGGCCGACGCTGATGCGCGCCATGGCGAGCGCGCCGACCTGCGCCTGCTCGATCATCTCCTTCTCGCCGCCGAGCTGCATCGACGGGTAGATCTCGACGCTGAGGCGGCCGTCGGTCTGCTTCTCGAGCTCCTCGCCCATCCACTTGACCGCCTCGACGGTCGGATAGCCGAACGGATGCACGTCGGCGGACTTGAGCACCATCTCGGACTGCGCGAACGCCGGACCGCCCGGGCCGAGGCCGATCGCGCCAAGCCCCACAACGGCGGCGAAGCGCAGTGCCAGTCGTCTGTCCATCGTAGCCTTCCCCTAGTGCTGCAGCTCGACACGCCTGCGACGTGTCCGCTGGAGTTGGTGATCATCTTCCCTTCGACGGCCAGCATAGCGCAAGCCAGAAAGACTTCCAGGCGGCGGGCCGGCCGCGGACGGGCGCAGCCGAGGCACCTCGAAGGCATGGGCGACGGCGCGCACGCACTGGCGCTGCGGGGGCCACCAGGACGCGCTCACGCGAACTTGGCGGTGAGGCCGCCGTCGACGATCAGGTCGATGCCGGTGATGTACTTGGCCTCGTCCGAGGCGAGGAACAGGCAGGCATGCGCGGTGTCCCAGCCGGTGCCCATGTGGCCCATCGGGCACTGCGCGTCGCGCACCCGGACCAGGTTCTCGACGTCGCCCTCGCGGCCGTAGGCGCCGGTCAGGCCGTGGTGGACCATGGGCGTGTTCATCAGGCCGGGCGAGACCGAGTTGCAGCGGATGCCCTTGCCCGCGAACTCGAGCGCGATCGCGCGCGACAGCGCGACCACGGCGCCCTTGGTCGCGTAGTAGCTCGCGTAGTTGATCCCGGTCCAGCGGTGCGCCGCGACCGAGGCGATGTTGACGATCGCGCCCTTGCTCTGGCGCTCCATCACCGGCACCACCTCGCGGCAGACCAGATAGACGCTCTTCTGGTTGACCGCGGTGACCAGGTCCCAGTCGGGCTCGGCGGTGTCGACGATCCCGCCCGGCCGCGCGATGCCGACGTTGTTGACCAGCAGGTCGATCCGGCCGAAGGCGGCGAGGCAGGCCTCGACCATCGCCGGCACGCTCGCCGACTTGGCGACGTCGGCCGCGTGGGTGGCGCACTCGCCACCCTCGCCCTCGATGATCGCCTTGGTCTCGTTGGCCGCGTCCAGGCTCAGATCGACCCCGAAGATTTGGGCGCCTTCGCGCGCGAACAGCACGGCGGTGGCCTTGCCGTTGCCCCAGCCCGGCCCGATCGAGCCCGCGCCGGTGATCAGCGCGACCCTGCCCTTGAGACGCTCGCCCATCGTGCCCTCCGCGCCGCCTTCCTGGCCGGCGATCTGAGGACGCCGGCGCGCGCGCGTCAACCAGCCTGATTGTCAGCCCGGCAACGAAGAATAAACCCTGGGCCTGCCTTGTTCGTAGGATCGAGGAGCGGGTCGGTAGGGTCAGCGCCAACCGGCCGCGCGTCGAAGAAAAGCTGCCCGAAGTGACGATCTTGTCACGCCCGGCCTGCTAAATGTAGTATGTCGTCCCAAGTCGGCCCTCATCATCTGGAGATATCATGCGCATCCTGGTTGCCCTCGCCGTCTGCGCGACGGCGCTTCTCGGAGGCTGCCTCGCAACACTCAAACCGGCGGTCGAAGCGACTGCCGTGGTGCAGCAGGACTGGGTCCTGATCGCGCCGCCGGAGAACGATCAGACCGCCGCGTTCCTCGCCACCTTCGAGTTCCTCCCCGATCACCAGGATCGCTTCCCCGGGAGCACCAATGGACTGAGCGAGCCGCAGCGCCGCTCCCTGCAGCAGCTGTTCGAGCAGGTCGCGGCCGAGCAATCGCCGGAGGGACGCCTGCGGATCCTGACCGAGACCTCGGCGATGACCGAAGCGCCGGTCGAGCAGTGGCGCGAGGTCCGCGTCTTCCGCTCGGCGGCCACCTGCGAGTCCACCCGGGCGGAGCTGGTCAAGGTCACCGCCGATCAGACCCAAAAGTTCGGCGCCTACGCCGGCATGCCGCGCGAGGAGTTCCAATGGCCGATGCTCGCCCGCAGCTTCGCGTGGAGCCGCTGCGTGCCGGACGAGGTCGCGGCGGGCGGCGGCTCGGGCTGACGCCCTGACGCCGGTCCGGCCGGCGCCGCGACCCGCGGCCGCTCACCCGGCCTGGGCTAGGCCCGATCGAGCCAGGCCCGCAGCTCGGTCTTGAGCACCTTGCCGTAGTTGTTCTTGGGCAGGGCTTCGACGAAGCGGTAGTCCTTCGGCCGCTTGAAGCGCGCGATGTGCGCCAGGCAGTGGGCATCGAGCTCGCGCGCGGCGAGGCGCCGGCCCTCGGCCGGCACGACGAAGGCCACCACCAGCTCGCCCCATTCCGGATCGGGCCGGCCGACCACCGCGACCTCGGCGACGCCTGGATGCTGCAGCAGGACCTCCTCGATCTCGCGCGGGTAGACGTTGGAGCCGCCCGAGATGATCAGGTCCTTGGAGCGGTCGCGCAGCGACAGGAAGCCATCCTGGTCCATGACGCCGAGGTCGCCCGTGTGCAGCCAGCCACCACGCAGGGTCCGGGCGCTGGCCTCGGGGTCCTGCCAGTAGCCGGCCATCACGCTGTCGCCCCTGACCAGCACCTCGCCGATCGCGCCCGCGGGCAGCGGCCGGTCATCCTCGTCGGCCACCCGGACCTCGACCACGAGCTGCGCGCTGCCGACCGAGCTCAGCCGCTCGCGGTGGCGCGGGTGGCCGGTATCGGCGTGCGCCCGCTTGTTCAGCGCGGTGATGCACATCGGGCTCTCGCCCTGGCCGTAGATCTGGGCGAGGCGGTGGCCGAACGCCGCCTGCGCCTGGTCGAGGTCGGCGAGGTACATCGGCCCGCCGCCGTAGACGATGGTCTTGAGCCCCGGATGGTCGGAGCGCACGGCCGCGGGATGGGCCGCAAGGCGCCTCACCATCGTCGGCGCGCCGAACAGGGTGACGCCCCGATGCACGGCGCACAGCTCGAAGATCTCGGCCGGATCGAAGCCGCCGCTCGCCGGCACGACCTGACAGGCGGCCTTAGCGGCGTGGGGGAGGATGTAGCAGCCCGAGCCGTGCGACATCGGCGCGGCATGCAGCACGGCATCGCAAGGGCCGATCTGGTCGACGTCCGCGAAGTAGGAGAGCGTCATCGCGAGCAGGTTGCGATGGGAGAGCATGGCACCCTTGGGCCGCCCGGTGGTGCCGCTCGTATAGAACAGCCAGGCGACGTCGGCGGCGGCGACGTCGGTCATCGGCACCGGATCCCCCTCGAGCAGCCGGCGGAAATCCGCGCTGCCGACCTCGAGGACGCGCTCCAGACCCGCGATCGTCTCCTGCAGCGGCCCGACCGCGTCGACGAGGTCCGGCGTGACGAAGCCGACCCTGGCCCCCGAATGGCCGAGGATGTACTCGAGCTCCCGCGGATGGAGCTTGGCGTTGACCGGCACCATGGTGAGGCCGGCATACCAGCCGGCGAGCAGCAGCGAGACGTACTCGGGCAGGTTGCGCATCACCAGCGCGACCCGGTCGCCCGGCATGAGGCCGAGCCGGCCGCGCAGCTGCCCGGCGATCACCGCCCCCTGCCGGACCAGCTCGCCGTAGCTCAGCAGGACCTCCGGCCCGAGCGCGAGCGCCGGGCGCTCGCCATGGGTGCTACCGGCGCGCACGAACAGCGTGGCAATGTTCATCGGGGCGACCCGTGTCTATGCTGACCGGCGGAGGCGGGACCTGGCGCGGCGCCGCTCCACGCGCAGGATGATGCCGCGGATCGGGAAGCGGTGACAACATGGACCTGGGCGTGCCCGCGGGCGAGCTCGTCCTGCTGGTCGGCGCGCTGCTCGCCGCCGGGTTTGCGACCGGCGTCCTCGCCGGGCTGCTCGGCATCGGCGGCGGCGGCATCCTGGTGCCGGTGCTCTACGACGTGTTCGGCGCGCTCGGGATCGCCGACGCGGTGCGCATGCACCTCGCGGTCGGCACCTCGCTCGCGGTGATCGTGCCGACCTCGCTGCGCTCGTTCAAAGGCCACCGCGCCCGCGGCGCGGTCGACATGGCCCTGCTCACGAGCATGGCGCTGCCGGTGGTCGCCGGGGTCGCGCTCGGCGCGCTCCTGGCGCGCCACGCGGATGCCGCCCTGCTCCAGGCGGTGTGGGTCGGCGCGGCCGCGATCATGGCGCTGAAGCTGATCGTCGCGCGCGACGACTGGCGGCTCGGCGAGGAGATCCCCGGGCAGCCGTTCCGGGCGCTCTACGGCGGCTTCGTCGGCCTGGTCTCGACGCTCATGAGCATCGGCGGCGGCGTCTTCGTGACCGCGCTGATGACCTTCTACGGCAAGCCGATCCACCGCGCGGTCGCGACCTCGTCGGGCTTCGGCCCGCTGATCTCGATTCCGGGCGCGCTCGGCTTCGTCTGGGCGGGCTGGCATGAGGCGGGGCTGCCCCCGGGCTCGCTCGGCTACGTCAGCCTGCTCGGCGCGCTCGTCATCGTCCCGACCAGCGTCGGCGCCGCGCCGCTCGGTGTGCGCCTCGCCCATGGCATCTCGCGGCGCAAGCTCGAGCTGGCGTTCGCGACCTTCCTGCTCGCCGTCGGCCTGCGCTTCCTGATCAGCCTGATCTCCTAGATCGCGAGCCCGCTCAGCGAATGCTGCGCCCGCCGTCGACGGTCACCGCGTCCGATCCTGAGGCGCCGTCGTCGCTCGCCATCCGCTATGCTGGCCGCCGATCGCCTGCTTGCCCATGGCCTGTCCTCCCTGCGATGATGGGCTTGCGGCCCCGATGAGCGGGATCGGGCAGGCAGGTCGACGGCGCGCCTCATGATCCGGATCGGCTTCGATATCGGCGGCAGCAAGATCGCCGCGCTCGCGCTCGACCCGGAGGGCCGCGAGGTCGGACGCCGCCGGCGCGACGTGCCGCGCGACTACGACGGTACCCTCGCCGCCCTCGTCGGGATGGCCGAGGATCTGGTCCGGGCGCACGGCCCTGCCGTGGCGCTCGGGATCGCGATGCCCGGGATGATCGGCGCCGGCGGCGAGCTGATCCGGGTGGTCAACCTGCCGTGGGTCGCGGGCCGGCCGCTGCGGAGCGAGCTCGAGCAGGCGGTCGCCCTGCCGGTGACGATCGCCAACGACGCCAACTGCTTCGCCCTGTCCGAGGCGATCGACGGCGCGGCGGCAGGCGCGAGCGTGGTGTTCGGGGCGACGCTCGGCACCGGGGTCGGCGGCGGCATCGTGGTCGCGGGCCGGCCGCTTCCCGGCGCCAACGCGATCGCCGGCGAATGGGGCCACAATCCCTTGCCGCTGCTCGACCCTGCGGACCGCCCGGCGGTCGTCTGCGGCTGCGGGCGCACCGGCTGCATCGAGACCTGGCTGAACGGCGCCGCGCTGGCCCGTGACTTCGCCAGGATCGCCGGCCGCCACGCCGAGGCGCCCGAGATCGCCCGGCTTGCCGGGCAGGGCGATCTCGATGCGCTTGCCGTGCTGGCGGCCTACCGGCGCCGCTTGGCCGCGGCGCTCGCCGGGGTCGTCAACCTGCTCGATCCCGACGTGATGTGCTCGGCGGCGGCCTCTCGGCGCTGCCCGGGCTGTGCGAGGAGGTGCCGAACCTCTGGCGACCCCTCGTCGTCGCACCCGAGCCGACGACCCGCCTGGTCCCGGCGCGCTTCGGCGCCGAGAGCGGCCTGCGCGGCGCGGCGTGGCTCGGCAGACCCGCGGATCGCTCGTACTCCCTTCCCCCCGCCCCGACCGTCGCCCACAAGGGGGGAGGGAGGAGACGGCCGCCGGCCGATGTTACCTCCTCACCCTCGATCGGCGAGGGAGGTGACGGCCACCGGCAATCGTTGCCCCTCCCCCTTGATGGGAAGGGAGGTGATGGCGGCCGGCCTGTTGGTTACCCCCTCCCCCTCGATGGGGGAGGGTCGGGGTGGGGGTGCCGGCCAGGCGGAAAGTCGGATCATCCTGCGGCCGGTTATCAGAAGAACGTGCGGAGCGCCTCGGTCACGGTGTAGTCGTCGTCGACCACGTAGAGCAGCTGCCACTTGTCGAAGGTGGTGCAGGGGTGGGAGATGCCGAAGCCCACGAGGTCGCCGACCCGCAGCGGCGCGCCCTCGGGCAGGCGCAGGCAGGCGTGCTGGTCGTAGAGCGCGCTCACTGCAAAGCCGGGCCCCAGGTCCTGCGGGCGGGCGCCCACGCCGGGCCGATGCCATTGCCTGGGGATCGGCAGGTCGATGTCGTGGGACACGTCGCGCTTGCCCAGGGTGAGCACCGCAAGGCCCGGCTCGGGCATCGACTGCACCGCCGCCCAGAGCTCGAGCGCGGGCCGGAGCCCCTCGCCCAGCTGCGCGATCTCCGGGGTGCGCGCGGCGAGGCGGGCGAAGGCCTCGCTGTAGATCTTGGAATTGTGGCTGAGGTAGCAGCCGCTGCGCAGCACGACCTCGACCGGGCGGCCGAGCTCCGCGCTTGAGAAGATGCGCGTCACCTGGTCGAAATACTTCGAGCCGCCGGCGCTCAGGATGACCGGCCCGGGGGCGAACAGGTCTCTCGTCGGCGCAGGCGCGCGCGACCTCGACCAGAAAGTCGAGGAAGGCCGCGACCCTGGGCTCCGCGTCCTCGATGCCGCCGCCCATCACGTCCTCGAAGCCCTCGACCCCGACCAGCGCGAGTCGGCGCGGCGGCGACGGCGCGGGCCACGGCGAGCGCGTCCTCCACGCTCCGGCAGCCGGTGCGGCCGCCGGCGACGCCGCCCTCCAGCAGCACCTCGAACGGCCGGCCGAGCGGGTGGTCGGCGCAGCTCCCCCTCGAGCGCGGCGACGCCTGCCCGCGAATTGACCAGGCACAGGAACTCGAAGCTCGGGTCGGCCTCGAGCAGCGCGATCACCTGGCGGATCGCCTGGCGGCCGATCAGCTGGTTCGCCATCAGCACCCGCGGCACGCCGAAGCGCCGGCAGACCATCAGCTGCTGGACGGTCGCGACCGTGATGCCCCAGGCGCCGTCGGCGAGCTGGCGGTCGAACAGCTGCGGCGCCATGGTGGTCTTGCCGTGCGGGCACAGGCGGACGTCGAACTGCGCGAGGAAGCGCCGCATCCAGCGGCTGTTGTGAGCTGAGCGCCGAAGCCTTGATGACCGCCACCGGCAGCGGCAGGTCCTGCGCAGGAGATTCCAGCCTTGCTGCCCGACCGCGCGCGGCGGCAGGGCGCCCGCCAGCGCCGGCCAGCCCTTGGTGGTCGGCTCGATGCCGGTGCGTAGCAGGTCGTCCAGCTGCATCGCTGAGGGTCCTCCTGATGGGCTGCCGCTGCGGGGAGACGCTGGCGCAGGCTGTGGCCGATCGCGGTGGGCGTCGCCAGCACCTCGACGCCGGCCGCCTCGAGCGCCGGGCGCTTGGCGTCGAAGCTGCCGGCCGCCGCTCACGATCGCGCCTGCGTGACCCATCCTTTTCCGGCCGGCGAGGCGCCTCCCGCGATGAAGGCGACAACCGGCTTCGTCATGTTCGCAGGCGTACTCGGCCGCCTCTCTTCCATCGAGCCGCCGATCTCGCCCATCATGACGATCGCCTCGGTGCCCGGGTCGCGCTCCAGCAGGGCGAGCGCTTCGCGCGTGGTGGTGCCGAGGACCGGGTCGCCGCCGATGCCGAGGAACGCCGATATGCCGAGCCGGCGCGCACGATCTCCAGGCAGGAGAGGGTGCCGAGCGTGCCGCTGCGCGAGATCACGCCGACCGCGCCCTGCGGAGATACGCCGGTCGAACGCCGGCATGAACCGGCGAGGCATTCGCCCGGGGTGACCACGCCAGCGGTGTTCGGGCCGATCACCCGCACCCCGCCTCGCGCGCCGCGGCGAGCACCAAGTCCATGTCCTGCAAGGGGACGTGTTCGGTCAGCACGACGAGCTTCCGCCAGCCGGCCTCGATCGCGTCGAGCGCCGCCTCCTTACGCCGAGCGGCGGATGAACAGCACCGCGACCTCGAACGCCGCCGCCGCATCGCCCCCGCGCGGACTGGCGTACACCGGCACGCCGCAGCGGGTCTCGCCGGCGCCCTGGGTTCGCCCCGCCGACCCCGCGGTGCCGTACTCCAGCATGCGCTCGGTCCAGAACGTGCCCTGCTTCCCGGTGATGCCCATCACCAGCACGCGCTCGGCGCCGCGCACGATCATTTCCCGGTTGCCGCCTCCACCGCGGCGCGCACGGCTTCGTCCATGAGATCGAAGGGCGCGACCCCGAGCCGCTCCCGGATCAAGGCGATCGCCTCGTCGTCGCCGGTGCCGTGCACCCTGAAAAAGATCGGGAGCTGCGGCTCGAGCGCCTCCACGCCAGGATCACCCCGTGCGTCATGACGTCGGTGCGGGCGAACGCGCCGCAGAAGTTGACGTCAGGTCCTGATCCTCGGGTTCGCCAGCACCAGCTCCAGCGCCGGGCGGCCGAGGGGGTAGGCCTCGCCGCCGATCTCGAGGAAGTTGGCGGGCGCGCCGCCGTGGTGGCGGACCACGTCCATCGTGGTCATGGTGAGCCCGGCGCCGTTCGCCAGCACGCCGACGTCGCCGTCGAGCTCGATTATTTGAGCCCATGCGCGGCGTGCGCGCTGGCTCCAGCGGGTCAACGGCTCCGGGCTGGCCGGCGCGGCGAGCTCCGGCCGGCGCGACGGCGTCCGCGTCGTCCATCACGAGCTTGCAGTCGAGCGCGACCAGCGGCCGTCACGCGTACGGCCAGCGGATTGACCTCCACCAGCTCGAGCGTCGTGATCGGCGTAGATGCCGGTTGAGCCTGGCCAGGCCCGGCGCGGTCCCAGCGAGCTCGAGCCCCCACCAGCGCCGACCGCCGCTCGGCGCGCGTGATACCGCGGCGGATATCGACCGGCAGGCGGCGCAGAGCGGGCGGCGCGCCGCCGCGAGCTCCTCGACGTCGATGCCGCCCTCGTGCTGAGACCAGGATCAGCGGACCCCGGCTCGCCGGGTCGTTCAGCACCGCCGCGTAGAGCTCCCGCGCACCGCGACCGGCGCTCGACCAGCAGTTGTTCCACCGGGTGGCCGCCGATCCGATGCCGAGGATCGCCCGCGCGGACCCGCTCGTCCGGGGTCGCGGCGGCCCGGATGCCGCCCGCCTTGCCCCGCCCGCCCGCCGGGACCTGCGCCTTCACCACGCCGCGCCCGAGCTCGCGCGCCGCCCGCCCCGCGCCCGCGGTGTCGCCGCCAGCTCGCCCGCCGGTAGCGCGATGCCGGCCAGGCCAGCAGCGGCTTGCGCGGCGGGCTCCTCGAACTTCATCGTCCAAAGACCTGCCAGTAGGGGCCGAACAGCGCGTCCTCGTCGGCCGTCCGCGGGGATCGTGCTCACCATGCGGGTGACGTTGATGAAGTGGCGCTAGTTCAGGTTCTCCGAGAACGTGTTGCCGCCCCAGGTGCCGCAGCCCATCGAGAGCGAGAACGGCATGCCGTTGTCGAAGCTGCCGCCGGTGGCGAAGGTGTGCGCCTGCTTGACCATCACCCGCGCCACGTCAGCTCCGCGCGAGCTCGCGTGCGCGTCCGCCGCGGTGTGGATGCCGACCGAGTGGCCGCGGCCCTGGTGCTCGATGGCGCCGGGCAGCGCGCCTTGGCGTGGCTCGAAGTCGCGGGCGCGATAGAGCGCCAGCACCAGCGAGAGCTTTTCCCCGGAGAAGGGGTGGCCCTGCCCGATGCCGCTCTCCTCGACCAGGAAGAAGCGCGCGCCCGCCGCCCCGGGGCCGAGGCCGACCTCGGCCGCGATCACCGCGGCGTCCCTCGCGATCAGCGCGCGGCTGAGCCTGCCGCCCTGGAACAGCGCCGCCTCCAGCCGGTGGGCGCTCGGCCTGCTGAGCAGATATGGCCGCCCTGGCGCCGCCAGCGCGGCGACCACGTCCGGGTAGACCGCGTCGACCACCACCAGCGCGTTC
>CAVWCE010000014.1:0-105539 GCA_963753275.1 uncultured Alphaproteobacteria bacterium
ACCAGATAGGCGTTGAGCTGGGTCAGGCCGGCGATCACCACCACCCGGCGAGAGCGGCCAGCATCGAGAGCGCTGCCAGGAGCTTCAGCGCGCGCGGGCTCATGGGCGAAGGCTCAGTGCTCGGGGGCTCGGACGAAGATCAGGCTGGCATTGGTCCCGCCGAAGCCGAAGGAATTGGACAGCGCCGCCCGGACCTCCCGGCGGCGCGCCTCGTAGGGCACGAGATCGAGGTCGCAGCCGGGCGAGGGGCGGTCCAGGTTGAAGGTCGGCGGCACGGTCTGGTGAAGAGCGCCAGCAGTGAAAAAATCGCTTCGACGCTGCCGGCTGCGCGAGCAGATGGCCGATCGCCGACTTGGTCGACGACATCGAGAGCCGCTTGGCGGCGGGGCCGAACAGGCGCTTGACCGCGCCGAGCTCGATCTCGTCGCCGAGCGGCGTCGAGGTGCCATGGGCGTTGATGTAGTCGATCGCTTCCGGGGTCATGCCGGCGCGCGTCAGCGCCGCCTGCATCGAGCGGAGCCCCGTCGCCGTCGGGGCTCGGCGCGGTGATGTGGTAGGCATCGCCGGACAGGCCGTAGCCGACGATCTCGCCGTAGATCCGGGCGCCGCGGGCGCGCGCGTGCTCGAGCTCTTCGAGCACCACGACGCCGGCGCCCTCGCCCATCACGAAGCCGTCGCGGTCCTCGTCCCAAGGGCGCGAGGCGCGCGCCGGCGTGTCGTTGAAGTGGGTCGAGAGCGCGCGCGCCGCGGCGAAGCCTGCGACCCCGAGCCGGCAGATCGCCGCCTCGGCGCCGCCCGCGACCATCACGTCGGCGTCGCCGAGCGCGATCAGGCGGCTCGCGTCGCCGATCGCATGCGCGCCGGTCGAGCAGGCGGTCACCACCGCATGGTTCGGCCCCTTGAAGCCGAAGCGGATCGAGACCTGGCCGCTCACCAGGTTGATCAGGCTCGCCGGGATGAAGAACGGGCTGACCCGGCGCGGGCCCCGCCGCTCGAGCTCGACCGCGGTGTCGGCGATGGTGCTGAGGCCGCCGATCCCGGAGCCGATCAGCACCCCGGTGCGCCGGCAGTCATCCTCGTCGACCGGCTGCCAGCCGGCATCCCGCACCGCATCGATCGCCGCGGCGATGCCGTAGATGATGAACAGGTCGTTCTTGCGCGCCTCCTTGGGCGCCACGACCTCGTCGATCTTGAAGGCGCCTTCGCCCTCGCTCGGCACCAGGCCCGCGACCTTGGCCGGCAGGTCGTCGACCGGGAAGCGGTCGATGCGCACGATCCCGCTCTGGCCTTCGAGCAGCCGGCGCCAGACCACGTCGACGCCGCAGCCCAGCGGCGTCACCAGCCCCAGACCGGTGACGACGATGCGCCGTTTCGTCATGGCCGGGTCGGCCGGATCGCGCCGTCTCCGTTGCTCAGGTATGCTGCTCGATGTAGCCGATCGCGTCCTTGATGGTCAGGATCTTCTCGGCCGCCTCGTCGGGGATCTCGCAGCCGAACTCCTCCTCGAACGCCATCACCAGCTCGACGGTGTCGAGGCTGTCGGCGCCCAGATCGTCGACGAAACTCGCGTTGTCGGTAACCTTGCTCTCGTCGACTCCAAGGTGCTCGACGACGATCTTCTTGACGCGCTCCGCAGTGTCGCTCATGGGGGAAGTTCCTCGGTTGCTCTGGCCTGGCTCGAACTGGTTACCATCAAGGGCCGCCCTGGCCCGATCTCGCGCCGCGGCACCTCTGCCTATCACAGTCTCGCCAAGGTTGACTAGGCGTTAACGCTGGGGCGCGCCGAACGATCCCCGCCTCAGATCATCGCCATTCCGCCGTTGACGTGCAGCGTCTGGCCGGTGACGTAGCTCGCCTCGGCGCTCGCCAGATAGCCGACCGCAGCGGCCACGTCGGCGCCGCTGCCGAGCCGTCCGAGGGGGATCCGCTCGAGCAGGCGGGCGCGCTGCTCGGCGCCGAGGACCTCGGTCATCGGCGTCGCGATGAAGCCCGGCGCCACGCAGTTGACGGTGACGCCGCGCGCCGCGACCTCGGCCGCCAGCGCCTTGCTCATGCCGATCATCCCGGCCTTGGCGGCGGCGTAGTTGGCCTGCCCCGGATTGCCGGTCACGGCGACGATCGAGGTGATGTTGACGATGCGCCCGAAGCGCCGCTTGAGCATGCCGCGGAGCGCGCTGCGGATCAGGCGGAAGCCCGCCGAAAGGTTGACCTCGAGCACCGTCTGCCAGTCCTCGTCCTTGAGCCTGAGCGCCAGGCCGTCGCGGGTCAGCCCGGCGTTGTTGACCAGGATGTCGAGCGCGCCGCCGGCCTCGACCGCCTTGACCAGCCGTTCGGCGGCGCCGGCGTCGGCGAGCTCGCAGGGCTCGACCGCGACCCGCTCGCCGAGCATCGGCCGCGAGCTCGTCCAGCGCCTCGCGCCGCCGGCCGCTCAGCACCACCCGGGCGCCCTGGCCATGGAGCTGGCGGGCGATCGCGCCGCCGATGCCGCCCGAGGCGCCGGTCACCAGCGCGGTCCGGCCCGACAGATCGAAGGCGGTGGCCATCCTGCCCGCTCCTCAGCTCGCCGACGCCGCCGCGAGGTAGGCGTCGATCTCGTCCGGGTTGCCGAGCGCGCTGCCGGCGACGCCGGGGAGCGTGCGCTTGGTCAGCCCGGTCAGGACCCGCCCGGCGCCGAGCTCGACGGTCGTGTCGACCCCGCGCGCCGCCATGGTCAGGAGGACCTCGCGCCAGCGCACGCGCGCGGTCACCTGCCGGGTCAGCAGCACGGCGAGCGCCGCCGGCATCGCTCTCGGGCGCCGCGGTGACGTTGGCGATCAGCGGCACCGCGGGCGGCCGCAGCGCGATCCCCGCCAGCGCCGCCCGCAGCGCGTCGGCGGCCGGCGCCAGCAGCCGGCAGTGGAACGGCGCGCTGACCGCGAGCAGCATGCTGCGCCGCGCGCCCTTCGCCCGGGCGAGCTCGACCGCCAGCTCGACCGCGCCGCGCGCGCCGCTGACCACGACCTGGCCGGGCGCGTTGTCGTTGGCGACGTCGCACACGCCGGCGGCACTCGCCGCCGCCGCGACCTCCTCGACCGCGGCCAGCTCCAGCCCCAGGATCGCGGCCATCGCGCCCTCGCCCACCGGCACCGCGACCTGCATCGCGCGGCCGCGCAGCCGCACCAGCCGGGCGGCATCCTCGATCGTCAGGCTGCGCGCGGCGGCGAGCGCCGAGTATTCGCCGAGCGAATGGCCGGCGACGCAGGCGCACAGCTCCTCGAGCGGCCGCCCGCTGCGCGCCTCGAGCACGCGCAGCGCGGCGAGCGAGGTCGCGAGCAGGGCCGGCTGGGCATTCTCGGTCAGCCGCAGGCGCTCCTCGGGCCCCTCGAAGACCAGCCGGGTCAGCGCCTCGCCGAGCGCCTCGTCGACCTGCTCGAAGACCTGCCGGGCGGCCGGCTCGGCGGTCCACAGCGCGTGGCCCATGCCGACGGCCTGCGAGCCCTGCCCCGGGAAGATGAAGGCGGTGGTCATCGGTGCTGGATCGACAGCCTGCCGAGGGAAAAGTCCGGCCGGTGATAGCGTCTCGCCGGGGCCTGTCAAGCGGGCTTGCCGGGCGCAGCTTTTTTTGTATAGTGCGCGCCGATCCGGAGCCCTGGGTCACCGGCCGGCCGCGGCGCGGCCTCGCGAGAGCCGATGCCGAGCGCGCACGGCTCCGTTTCGCATGGGCTGGACCCGGTCGATCTCGAGGAGTAGCAGGCCGTCATGCGGGCGTACGAGCATACCTTCATCGCGCGGCAGGACCTCTCGCCGCAGCAGGCCCAGGCCTTGGCCGACACCTACGCCGGCGTGATCGCCGAGCATGGCGGCGAGGTGACCAAGAACGAGTACTGGGGCCTGCGCAACCTCGCCTACCGGATCAAGAAGAACCGCAAGGGCCACTATCTTCATCTCAATCTGCGCGCGCCGTCGGCCGCGATCGACGAGCTCGAGCGCCAGGAGCGGCTGAGCGACGACGTGATCCGCTACCTCACGGTGCGGGTCGAGGAGCTCGAGGACGGGCCGTCGATCATCATGCAGGTGCGCTCCTCGCGCGAGGAGCGCTCGCGTCGGCCGCACGAGGACGGGCCGCGCCGCCACGACGGCGACCGGCCGCGGCGCGACGAGGGCGACCGGCCGCGGCGCGACGACGGCGAGCGGCCGCGGCGCGACGACGGCGAGCGGCCGCGGCGGGCGGCCGAGCGGACCGCGGACAGCGACGTCGCCGGCGACGCCGCGCAGCGACGCCGAGTGATTGGGGATCAGCATGGCCGAAATCAGGCACTGCGTACGGCGGCGGCCATGGCGGCGCATCGGTCGTCGCGGCCGTCCGAGCCGCCGACCATCACCATCCGCCGGCCGTTCTTCCGGCGGCGCAAGACCAGCCCGTTCGCGAGCGAGGATTCGCCGCAGCATCGACTACAAGGACCTCAAGCTGCTGCAGCGCTTCGTCTCCGAGCGCGGCAAGATCGTGCCGCGCCGGATCACCGCCGTGACCGCCAAGGAACAGCGCGCGCTCGCCCAGGCGATCCGGCGCGCCCGCCTGCTGGCGCTGCTGCCCTTCATCGTCAGCTGAGCCCAGAGCGGACCGCGGCCGCCGCGGTCCGCCCGTCCCTCATGCCGCAGGCCATCGGTTTCGCCGTCCTCGCCGGGCTGATCAGCAGCACGCTGTTCCTGGCGCTCTCGAGCGGCGCGCCGGGGATGGTGCTGCTGGCCTATTTCGTCCAGCTGCCGCTGCTGTTCGTCGGGCTGAGCCTTGGCCTCGCCGCATCGGTGATCGCGGCCGCGGGCGCGATCCTGGTGTGCAGCCTGATCGCCGGCATCGTCGCCGCGGCGATGTTCGCCTTGGTCCAGGCGGTGCCGGCCGTGGTGGTGGTCCGCCAGGCGCTGCTGTCGCGCCGCCAGGACGGCAAGGTCGAATGGTATCCCTTGGGCCTCGTGCTGGCCCAGCTCGCCGCGCTCGCGGCGCTCGGCATCGCCACGGCCTTCGTGCTGCTGCTCGGCCAGCCGGGCGGCCTGCAGGGCGTGCTGGGCGAGTTCGTCGGCGCGGCGCTCGCCGGTCTCGGCGCGGTCGAGGTCGAGGCCATGGCGAGCCCCGAGCTCGAGCGCTGGATGTTCCTGTTCCCCGGGCTGATGGCGGCGTCCTGGCTCGTGATGGTGGTGGTCAACGGCGTGCTCGCCCAGGCGCTGGCGGTGCGCCTGGGCTGGAACCGCCGGCCGAGCCCCGCGTTGAGCGAGCTCGAGCTGCCGGGCTGGCTGTGGCCGGCGATCGGCATCGCCGCGCTGCTCGCGGTGATCGGCGATGGCGGCATCGGCTTTCTCGGCCGCGCGCTCCTGATCGTGCTGGTGGTGCCCTACCTGTTCCTCGGCCTCGCGGTGATCCACGCGCTTGCGCGCCGCTGGCCGCATCGCCGGCTCGCTCTCGGCCTGTTCTACGTCAGCGTGACGCTGCTGGGCTGGCCGCTGCTCGCGGTCCTGCTGCTCGGCTTCGTCGAGGACTTTGCGCATGTGCGCCAGCGCTACCTGTAGCCCTTGGAGGACGCCCTGATGCAGGTGATCTTGCTCGAGCGGATCGAGAAGCTCGGCCAGATGGGAGACATCGTCACCGTCAAGAACGGCTTCGGGCGCAACTACCTGGTGCCCAAGGGCAAGGCGCTGCGCGCGACCAAGGCCAATCTCGGCGAGTTCGAGCGCCGCCGCGTGCAGCTCGAGACCGCCAATCTGCAGCGCAAGGAGGAGGCGGTCGCGGCCGCCGCCAGGATCGAGGGCCGCTCGGTCGTGGTGCTGCGCCAGGCGGGCGAAGGCGGCCAGCTCTACGGCTCGGTCAACCCGCGCGACATCGCCGCCGCGTTCGCCGAGGACGGCGTCGCGATGCAGCGCCAGCAGGTGCGCCTCGCGAGCCCGATCAAGGAGCTGGGGGTCCACCAGGTGCGGATCGCGCTCCATCCCGAGGTCGACGTGACGGTCACGGTCAACGTCGCGCGCTCGGCCGAGGAGGCCGAGATCCAGGCCGATCCGGAGCTCGCCGCGGCCGCGGCTGCCGCCGAGGCGGCGGAGCGGGCCGAGGCCGAGGCCGAGGCGGCCGCCGCCCGGGCCGAGGCCGAGGAGCAGCCGCTCGTCTAGCCGGCCCCGGCGGGCCCTTTCGCAATGCAAAAAAAGGCTTGGCTTGGCCGGGGCTTTCTGTTCTAGGTTCGTGCCCCGAATGAAGGCGCATCTGCGGGAGCCCGGCGGGCCCATGGTCGACGAGGTCCGGTCCACGAGCAAAGACGCCGGCAACAAGGTTGCGGTCGTCAAGAAGTATGCCAATCGCCGGCTGTACAATACCGCGACCAGCAGCTACGTCACCCTCGACGACCTCAGCAAGATGGTGCGCGCCGGCGACCACTTCGTGGTCTACGACGCCAAGAACGGCGAGGACCTCACCCGCTCGATCCTGACCCAGATCATCCTCGAGGAGGACGGCAAGGGGCGCAACCTGTTGCCGATCAACTTCCTGCGCCAGGTGATCAGCTTCTACGACGACAGCCTGCGGGCGTTCCTGCCGCGCTACCTCGAGCTCAGCATGGAGAACTTCGCGCGCAACCAGGAGCAGATCCGGCGCTACATCGAGAGCACCCTCGGCCGCTTCTTCCCGATGGGCCCGTTCGAGGACATGGCGCGCCAGAACATGGCGATGTTCCAGCGCGCCGCCCACATGTTCACGCCCGCAGCCGGGCGCCAACGAGAACGGCGAGGCCATCCCGCCGGCCTTCCCGGAGGCCGGGTTCGATGACAATACCTCCAGGCAGATCAGAGAGTTGAACGACAAGATTGAGGATCTGCAGAAGCAGATCTCGGAGCTGGTGACGGCCCATCAAGGTCGCACCTGAGCGAGCTCCCGTCGCTGCCCCGGCGCACGAGGCTCTTCCAATCCGGTCGAACTGCGCCGCGGTGCGGGTGCGCGTGGCGGTGGACGGCATGCGCCTGAACTGGCGGGCACGAGAGTGACAGGGCCACAAGCGCCGACGGCGGCCCGCTCCGGCGGGCCGCTTCTCTCCATTCCATAGAGCGTCGGGTCGGTGCGGGCGCGTGTTGCCGGCTCGCTGCTTGCTGCTGGTCGAACCCTAACTCGAGCACCCAGACAATTCGAAGCCGGTAAGAATGATCTGGTTCGGATCGAACGCGCTTTGCGGGCCGTAATGGACCAGGAACGAGCCCAGGCCGTCGATCGTGGTCAGCCGCTGGCCGTTGGCGACGTTGCTGAAGGCGCCCGTGAGGCCACCTACCGTATCGAACACGGTGAACGTCTGCTGGGCGGTCGGGGCAAAGCCGCCGATCAGGACGAGTTGCAGCTCGCCATCGAGGCTGGCGCTGCCTTCGGCCAGCACGAAGTCGTGCTGCGCTTCGGGTATCGTGCCGCCGATCTCGATCGCCAGCGCGGCGCCGGCCTGCTGCGTATAGTTGCCGTCGATCGTGGTTTTGCCGGCCGGTTGCCCGGGCGCCAGCGTGCCGCCTTGGTTCGTCACACTGCCGCCGACGATGCCGACGCTGAGCGTGCCGGAGGTCCACTCGAAATCGCCCTCGAACTGACCTGACAGAAGGTCGAGAGAGCCGATGCGCGCCGCCTTGAGCGTGCCGCCTTGGAGTTGCAACAGCCCGTTGGTATCGAGGTCGACGTCCTGAGCGACGCTGACGGTCGCGCCCGGATTGATGGTGACCGTACCCGGTGCGTTACCGAAGCCGGGCTCGGTAAATCCGATCTCGAGCGGCCCGTTCGTCACCGTCCAGGTGGAGCCGGCGCCGGCGACGAGGACTTCGCCCGCGCCGGCGTTGAGGCCGCCGATCCTGGCGCTGCCGCTGGCAAGACTGCCGCCGTCCAGGACCGCGAGAGCGCCTCTGCCGGTGCTGCCGACGTGGATCGGGCCGGGGGTGTTCCAGGTCGAACCGGCGCCGGTGACCTGCGCCGTGCCGGTCGTGCTCTGGCCGATGCTGGTGAAGGCGGCGGCGTTGTTGATCAAGCTGCCGCCATCGGAGATCACGAGGGTGCCGTCCCCCGAGTTGCCGACGCGGAGCTCGTTGCTGTTGGTCCACGTCGAGCCGGCGCCGGTGACGGTGACCGTGCCGCGGGAGCCGGCGAACGTGCCGATGACATTGGAGAAGTTGGCGGCGCTGCTGGTCCTGAGGCTGCCGCCGTGTTGCACCGTCAGCATGCCCACGCCCGAATTCGCCGACCCAAAGCTGGTTCTTGTTGGTCCACGTCGAGCCGGCGCCGCTGACGTTCACGATGCCGACGCCGGTGGAACGATGTCCCAGCGATGCCGTGCTGTTGAAGCCGGTGACGTTCACATCCGCGCCGTTGTTGATGTTCAGCGTGCCAGTTCCGTGATTGCCGACGATGAGCTGAGTCGTCGTTGAGGCCGGAGCCGGTCACGTTGAACGCGCCGACGTTGACGTTCAGCGTTCCGGTGGAACCAGCGCCGTCGCCGATCGTGGCGGCCACGCCGGTGAGGCTGGAAAGGAACGCTCCGGTGATCAGGTTCTCGCTGACGCTCAGCACGGCGCTTTCGCCTGAGCCCAAGCCGATGACGATTCCGCGGTCCGCTTCCGACATCGTGGTGGCTGCCGACGGTGTAAGTTGCCGGGCCGTGGAAGGGCTGGCTTGAGCCGGAGAACGTGACTCCGTTGTCGCGTACCCGCAAATGGCTGGTCGTGTAATCGGCAATGTTATGGGGAGGTAGCTTGCCGGGGAAGGTGACCGTGAACGGGCCCTGGCCGACCTCGAATTTGACGAAGTCGCCTGCCCCCGGCGTGCCGATGGGGAACCACTTGTTCGGATCGTTGAAGTTCCCGTTGACGGACGTCCTTCCAGATGAAGGTGGCGGCTCCTGCCGATGAACTGCCGACGGAGAGAGCGCACAGCGCCACCAGCGGAAGAGCGGACGTCACGGCGTTGCGCCAGCGGCGGTTCACGACGGCGCCTGTTGCGGCCATCGCGATCCCGGTCGGCGTCGGCGCCGCTTCGGATTCTGGCGCCAGGCGAGGCAAATCGCTCCAGCCGAACTGTGTCCTGGTGATGGTCGCGATCGATGGGATTCTCTGCTGAGATCGTCGTTGACATTGCGGGATCCTCATGAGAGCGGGGACGAACCACGCTCGATTTGTGCGTTGGAAGTGATGAACTAGGGCTGTGCATGCGTACCTATATCTGATGCGATGAATTTGGATCTGTGAAGCAGCACACTGCATTCAATTCTGAACTGGAATTTGCTGAATACATGATATTCGGAGCATAATACGTAGGTTCAACTCCATAAGATGGCACAGCAACCCGGGTCGCATCGGCCCCTGCCCTCTGCGGGTCCGGGCGCGGTGAGCTCGGGCTCGTGCCCTGGTATTCGCGAACATGGAGGCGACGCGTCCTTCCGGCGCGCGTGGCTCTCGGGAGCCCGATCGGCTGAACGGGCCATGCCGTAGGGGACATGCTTCGGCACACGCCGGCGGCGGGCTGGCGCTGCCGGACGGGACGAGGAGGTTTATTGCTGTGCCGCGCGCTGACGTGGCGTCCGGCCCTCGCGGCCTGGCTGATCTCAAGCTTTGCGTTGCCCGCGCCGCATCTTCCACGTCCGCGGACGTGGAAACGCGTTGCCCTGCCCTATACTCATTGAGGGCGCGCGATTCGAAGAGGCGGGGGAGCGATGCGGGAGAACACGCCGGAGCGCTGGGGCAGCGTCAGCATCGCGCTGCACTGGACGATCGCGGCGCTCGTGCTGCTGGTGCAGGTGCCGGCCGGCATCACCATGACCTCGGTCGAGCCGGGCACGGTCCAGAACGTCGGCTACAACATCCACAAGACCACCGGGATCGTGATCTTCCTGCTGGCACTGGTCCGGCTGGGGTGGCGCTGGGCGCATCCGGTGCCGTTGCTGCCGGCCGACCTGCCCGTCTGGCAGGCGCGGCTCGCGCGCACCACCCATGCGCTCCTCTACCTCGTCCTGTTCCTGATGCCGATCACCGGCTTCCTCTACACCGCCATGGGCGGCTTCCCGGTGCCGTTCTTCATGCTCTACGACCTCGCGCGGCTTCGTGCCCGAAAACAAGCCGGTGGCCGAGGTCTTCAAGTACGCCCATCTGACGCTGCAGTTCGTGCTCTACTTCACTGTTCTGCTGCACGTCGCGGGGGCGCTCCAGCACCACTACGTCCGCAAGGACGGCATCCTGCGCCGGATGCTCTCCTCGACCGCGCCGCTGCCGGCGATCCGGCGCTAGGGCCTGGACAAGCGCCCGGGCCGGCGGTTGTATGGCCGCCGTCCAGAGCGGGAGCGACACCATGAAGGCGGGCGAGGCGATCGCGGAGATCCTCAAGCGCGAAGGCGTCGAGATCGTCTTCGGCTATCCGGTCAACCACGTGCTGGAATATGCGGCGCGCGCCGGCATCCGGCCGATCATCGTGCGCCAGGAGCGGATCGGGCTGCACATGGCGGACGCCATGTCGCGCCTGACCAGCGGGCAGAAGATCGGCGTGTTCGCGATGCAGCACGGGCCCGGCGCCGAGAACGCCTTCGGCGGCATCGCGCAGGCCTATGGCGAGGCGGTGCCGATCCTGGTCCTGCCGATGGGCTACCCGCGCCAGCTCGCCTACGTCGAGCCGAACTTCAACTCCGTGCTCAACATGCGCCACGTCACCAAGTCGGCCGAGCCGATCGTCCTGACCTCGGAGCTGCCGAACGTCTTCCGGCGCGCGTTCACGCGCCTCAAGACCGGCCGCGGCGGGCCGGTGCTGGTCGAGATCCCGCGCGAGGCGTTCACCGAGGAGGTGCCGGAGCCGCTCGCCTACACGCCTGCGACCCTGCCCCGGATCGGCCCCGATCCGGCCGCGGTGCGCACGGTCGCCAGCCGGCTGGTCGCGGCCAAACGGCTCGTGATCTACGCCGGCCAGGGGGTCCACTACGCCCGTGCCTGGGAAGAGCTGAAGCGCCTGGCCGAGCTGCTCGCCGCCCCGGTCACCACGAGCCTCGGCGGCAAGAGCGCGTTCCCCGAGAACCACAAGCTGGCACTCGGCTCCGGCGGCAACGCGATCCCCGCCCCGGTCCACCACTTCCTCGCGAACGCCGATCTGATCTTCGGCATCGGCTGCAGCTTCACCACGACCAACTTCGGCGTCGACATGCCGGCCGGCAAGGCGATCATCCACGCCACCCTCGATCCGCTCGACCTCAACAAGGACGTCGTCTGCGAGCAGGCGCTGATCGGCGACGCCGGGCTGGTGCTCGAGGCGCTGCTGGCCGAGATCGAGCCCATGGTCCAGGGCCCGCGCGATCCGGCGCCGGTGGTCGACGAGATCAAGGCGGTGCGCGAGCCCTGGCTCGCCGAGTGGCGGCCCAAGCTGACCTCGGACGAGGTGCCGCTCAACCCCTACCGCGTGCTCTCTGAGCTCGCGCATACGGTCGATCTCGACCGCACCATCATCACCCATGACGCCGGCAGCCCGCGCGACCAGCTCTCGCCGTTCTGGGTCTCGACCGTGCCGCTCTCCTACATCGGCTGGGGCAAGACCACGCAGCTCGGCTACGGCCTCGGCCTCGCGATGGGAGCGAAGCTCGTCCACCCGGAGAGGCTCTGCATCAACGTCTGGGGCGACGCCGCGATCGGCTTCACCGGCATGGACTTCGAGACCGCGGTGCGCGAGCGCATCCCGATCCTCTCGATCCTGCTCAACAACTTCTCGATGGCGATCGAGCTCGCGGTGATGCCGGTCTCGACCGAGCGCTACCGGGCGACCGACATCTCGGGCGACTACGCCGCGATGGCGCGCGCCTTCGGCGGCTACGGCGAGCGCATCACCGAGCCCGCCGAGATCATCCCCGCGATCAAGCGCGGCATCGCCGCGACCGAACGCGGCGAGCCCGCGCTGCTCGAGTTCATCACCTCGAAGGAGGTCGCGGTCTCCAAGTTCAAGTAGCAGAAGCCCTCTGAGGTCCGTCGCGGCGCGCCGACGGACTCCAGGACGACCGCGCTCGGATCAGCCTCAGGTCGGAACGGCGACGCGGGCGGCAAGAGCGCCCCCGTCGCCGGACCGATACTGCGGGTGGCGCTCGATGAAGGCATGCAGCTTGTTCATGGCCGCGTCGCGGCGCTTCCCGGGAACAGCCAGGAGAGAGCACCTTTGACCGGACCCAAGGCCTGCATGCCCCAACTCCATGCATCGCAGTCATCGCGCTGGTGGATGATCAGGCCGTCTTTGAACGTGAACTTCGATCTCAGATCGTTGCGCACCTTCCGGCTGGTATCCCTGAAAGTGTAGCGAGCCACCCAACACGCGGTCGCGTGGCGGTCGTCGGCACTCTCGATCTTGTAGGTCAGCTGCAAGTCCGTTGTGGAGATCATGTGCCACATGGCGTGGATCATCTTCTTGTCGGGGAGTTTGAATGCGATGTCCTCGAAGCTCGCGTCAGGATCGTAGCAGCTGCAGTCGCTCGATGGTCGTGGGCCTGCAGGCTCGCGTAGAATTGGTCCAGCAAATGCGCGTTCTCATGCATTTTCGTCACTCCGATCCGTTGATCTCGCTGCAGCTCCGGGTCGGACGCAGCGGTCGTGAAGTTCCGGCCACTGACAGCTCACTTGCACTCTTCTGCTCCGTCGGTCTGAGCCGAGACGAGATTTGTTGCGGTCGGCTGCCGTCCTGCGAACGCCTCATCCAGAAACGCGACGATAGCGGCCCCCATCGCGTCTCGATACTCGCGGTCGAGGTCGGTCCAGGCGAGATGGTCGGCGCCTTTGTAGACCACGATGCATGCCGGCCCCGTGGTCGCGGTGTAGGTCGCACGCACGAGGGACTCCGGAGTTTGTTTATCCTCGCTGCCAGCCTGAAACAGAACCGGGACATCGATGCCGAGCGGCACGGCGCCAGGCCTGAATGGCTGGGCGAACGGCGCCAACGCGACAACGGCGGCGATCCCGTTGGTCTTGGAGGTCGGCCAGGCACCGGCGAGCGCCAGGACCGTATAGCCGCCGAGCGAGTGACCGACGAGCGCCACGCGGCTCTGGTCGGTCAGACCCGCGTAGTCGGCATCGGTCTGAAGCGCGGCCCACAACTGCTCGAGGTCGTCGCGCCGGTCTTGATAGAACGCCGGATTCCAGTTCGCGGGATTTATCAGGTACTCGAGCGCCAGGCCGTTCGGGACCGGCCGACTTTCCGGGCAGCCGACGCCCTTGTCGGCATGATCGGGCGCCGCCACCAGCATTCCGGCCTGGGCCAGCGCGCGCATCAGGAACGCCGACTGGGCGCTGCATCCGCCGAACCCGTGCGAGAACAGAACGAGCGGGTGAGGTCCCTCCGTATCGGGCGGCAGCCAGACGGCGATATCGCGACCGCCAATCCGGTCGATTTGTCCGGATCGGCGGTCGCCCCAAGCGCCGTCCCGACCGTCGGCAAGGTCGCACTCAGCGCTGCCGCCATCCCTACCAGCAGGCGTACGACTGACATCTGATGCATCCCCATAAGGGCGCCGTCACCTGACCGACGCTACCGGCTGCGGAGCATCCAGCAGGGGTCGGCGGTGCGGTTGTGAGCTGTTTCACAAACCCACGGTTCTTTTCCGACTGACGCTCAGGAACCTGAAGCGTGAGCGGGCGGGCCGCGACCGCGCTATCGCCGGCCGCGGCAGGTTGTCACTCGCCGCTCCAGAGATCAGGAGACCCGGAAAACCGTCGGGAGCTTGCTGACACCCGGGCGGCGCCGGAGCTGGATCAGCTGATCGTCGAGATCGCGCGCGATCAGGCAACGCTTCGTCTAGCGGCGCACCCCGCGCGGCTGCGATGAACTCGACTGCCGACCCAGGCCGTGAGCATGCCGGGGAGCGCCAGCACGAGGGTGGTGATCAGCGCGAGCGGCCAGAGGTTGAGGCCGCTGCCGGCGAACAGCAGCATGCAGATCGCATGAGTGGCCAGCATGTCGAGGCTCCAGCGCCAGGTCCGCACCGGCCCGAGATAGCCGAGCAGGCCGGCGACCAGGTAGCAGACCGGCAAGGCGAAGTACCAATAGGCGCCGACGTCGACCGCCTCGCGCGCGAAGCGCGCGCCATGTCGCCGCTGGCGAGGCCCTCGATGGCGAGCGCGCCGAGGTAGGTCAGGACGCCGGTCGTGACGGCCAGACCGTGGCAGAGCAGCGCGCGCTCAGGTGGCATCCGATGCCCTCGTCGGCGGTGGCGATCGGGCAAGCTGCCGCGCGAAGCCTACCAAACCGTTAACGGCCGGGCCGCCGCGGCAAACCCGGGCCCGGTTGCTCTGTCCCACTCTTCGCCGAGCGGCCTCGGGCTGCGGCCCGGAGCTGGGGGTGGGCCACCGTCAGCGCCACGCGCCGGCAGCCTCGCTGGCGGGCGCGGCCTGCGCTCGGCCGCCCTCGACCGCAGCGCCGGGCGGGACCAGCAAGGCAGCGAGAATCGCGTTCAGGCGCTGCCGGCCGGCGGCGGTCGCGGCGAGGCGGCCGTGGCGCCGCGTCAACCAGCCGTCGACGATGAAGCGCTCGAGCGCCGCAGGGTCGATCAGCTCGTCCGGCGGCCGTCCGCCGAGCCGTGCCAGGCGCCGAAGGTCGACCCCCTCGGCGAGGCGCAGGCCCATCACCAGCAGCTCCTCGACCTGCTCGGTCCGGCCCAGCGCGGCGCGCGTGCGCTCGCCCGAGCCCGCGCCCTCGACCCGCTCGAGCCAGACCTTGGGCAGGCGCCAGGCCTCGGTCGCGACGCGCGCGCCGCCCGCGTTCAGCCGGCCGTGCGCGCCGGGGCCGACGCCCAGCCACTCGCCCGAGCGCCAGTAGACCAGGTTGTGCCGGCATTCCTCGCCCGGCCGGGCGTGGTTCGAGACCTCGTAGGCGGCAAGGCCGGCGCCCTCGAGCCGCTCCCGGGTCACCTCGTAGAGGTCCGCCTGCAGGTCGTCGTCCGGCATCCGGAGCGCGCCGCTCCGCTCCAGAAGCGCAAAGCGCGTGCCGGGCTCGATCGTCAGCTGGTAGACGCTGAGATGGCCCCCGGCGTGGCCGAGCGCGCGGTCGAGCTCGGCCTGCCAGTCCGCGGCGGTCTGCCCCGGGCGGCCGTAGATCAGGTCGAACGAGAAGCGCGCGAAGAGGGCTCCCGCGAGGTCGACCGCGGCGAGCGCCTCGGCGGCGCCGTGCTCGCGGCCGAGAAAGCGCAGCGCGGCATCGTCCAGCGCCTGGACGCCGAGCGAGACCCGGTTGACCCCGGCCGCGCGGAAGCCCGCGAGACGCTCCGCCTCGACCGAGGTCGGGTTGGCCTCGAGCGTGATCTCGAGGTCGTCCGCGGGCGCGAAGCGGGCGGTCGCGCGCTCGATCACCGCCGCGACCGTGGCCGGCGCCATCAAGGACGGCGTGCCGCCGCCGAAGAAGATCGAGGCGAGGCGCCGCGGGCCGAGCTCGTCCGCGTAGCGGTCGATCTCGCCGACGAGCGCGCGCGCGAAGCGCGCCTCGTCGACCTGCGGCGCGACGTGGCTGTTGAAGTCGCAATAGGGGCACTTCGCCCGGCAGAACGGCCAGTGGACGTAGAGCCCGAAGCCGGGATCCGCCGGGGCCGCGCCCTCACTCGATCTTGCCTCCGCCATGCCCGCAAATGTCATCACCTTCGCTCGCTTAACAAGGGCCTCTGCCCTATCTCATGCGCGGGAGTCGCCGCGCTGTCCGAGGCGGCGCAGCGGTGGAGAAAGCGAACGTGGCGGATCCGATCAGCGTCTTGGGCATCGCCGGCAGCCTGCGCCAGGGCTCGTTCAACAAAGCGGCGCTCCGGGCCGCGGTCGAGCTGGCGCCCGCGGGCATGGCGCTCGAGACCTTCGACATCGCGCCGATCCCGCTCTACAACGAGGACGTCAAGCAGCAGGGCTTCCCGCCGGCGGTGCAGGAGTTCCGCGACCGGATCCGCGCCGCCGATGCGCTGCTGATCGTCACGCCCGAGTACAACTACTCGATCCCGGGCGTGCTCAAGAACGCGATCGACTGGGCCTCGCGCCCGCCCGACCAGCCGTTCGCGGGCAAGCCGATCGGGATCATCGGCGCCAGCCCCGGCCGGCTCGGCTCGGCGCGCGCGCAGTACCACCTGCGCCAGTGCTTCATCTTCCTGAACGGCCTGGTCATGAACACGCCGGAGGTGATGATCGCCGGCGCCCCGCAGATGTTCGACGACCAGCTGCGGCTGACCGACGGGGCGACCCGCGAGATCCTCGCCAAGTTCCTGGGCGCGCTCGCCGACTGGGCGCGGCGCCAGGGCCGCCCGGCGCCGGCCGCCTAACTTCGCCGCCGCCGGCGTCCCCGCGCGCGGCTCACGCCACCGCCGCCTGCCCGCCGCCGTCGTCGACCAGGTGCAGGACCGCGCTGCCGACCCCGCCGCCCGCCGCCGTAGCCGTCGCGGTCGACCTCCTGGCCGTTCAGGTACAGCCGCGTCCCGTCCCGGCCGGCTGATAGTAGAATTTCTTAGCCCTTGCGGGCGGGCAGCAATTAGTTAACAGACCACCGCGCGCCCCGGCCGGGTCGGCGGGGACGATCGGGCCGGCGGGGCGGCTCGCCGGTTGCATTCCCGGCGCCGAGCGCTAGGACTGCTGACACGAGACCGGAACGCGCGGAGGCTGACATGACCGCTGACGGCGAGATGCTGCTGACCGTCTTCCTCAAGCACCGGCAGAGCCTGAACCTCGCCGAGATCAACCAGAAGCTGGAGCAGACCGGCTTCTGGCAGAAGTTCCCGCCCGACGGCGTCGAGGTCGTGTCCTGGTACGTGATGATGGGCATCGGCCAGGTCGTGACCCTGAGGCTGCCGGCCGAGAAGCTGCGCGCGGTCAATCTGGCGATCGAGCAGAACGCCTGGGGCGCGTTCGAGACCGAGTTCTACCCGACCTACGACTTCCGCCCGGTGTGGCAGGACATCAAGGCCCGCGCGCGCGGCGCCTGAGCCCCCGCCATAGCCCATCGGCGGCCCACCCAAGCCGACGGGACCTCGATCGATGCTCAAGCCCCTGGGCCGCGGTCCCGTCGGTGCCATCCGCCCGGCCGGCGCTCGACGAGGTCCTGATGGGCGATCGACTTCATCCGCGCCAAGCACCACCCGCCGCGCGATGCCGCCTCATGTCGGCTCAGGCAACGATCCGCACCGTGGTCTCGCCGAGCCCCGCGATGCGGTAGGCGATTTCGTCGCCGGCCGCGGGGAAGCGCGTCTTAAGCGCGCTGCCGGTGATCACGATCTCGCC
This sequence comes from uncultured Alphaproteobacteria bacterium, assembly GCA_963753275.1. Classification (GTDB taxonomy): domain Bacteria; phylum Pseudomonadota; class Alphaproteobacteria; order Geminicoccales; family Geminicoccaceae; genus DATAOG01. The sequence continues at coordinate 17,227 of CAVWCE010000014.1, forward strand.
TGCCCGCATGCCGCGGCCGCGCGCGGCGAGCAGGTTGGCCAGCCAGGCCAGACCCTCGAACGGATGTCCCATGGCCGCGCCGGTGACGCCGCGGTCCACGGCCTCGCCGTTCCACAGGAGCTCGACCGGCGCGCTCGCCAGATCCAGCTCGTGCCAGCCGGTCACCTCGGGCCCCAGCACCACGCCGCCGCACCAGCACTTGTCGGTCAGGATCGAGGCCGCATCCAGGTCGCCGTAGTCGGCGCCGCGGTCCTCGATCAGCTCGAAGGCCGGCATGCAGGCGGCGACCGCCGGGCCGACCTTGTCCCGCGATAGGGGGCGCCCTCGGCCGGCAGGTCTTGGCCGAGGCGGACGCCGAGCTCGAACTCGAGGCCGAGGTGCATGAAGTCGGCAAGGCGGAGCGTCGCGGGCGAGCGCTGGATGGTGCGCGCGAAGATCCCGCCGCCGGCGGGCTGGTCGACCCCGCAGAGCTCCTGCACGGCCTTTGAGGTCAGCGCGATCTTGTGGCCGCCGAGCTCGCCCCAGCCCGCCTCGCGGAACCGCCGGTGCACCTCGTCCTGAACGACGTAGGCCTCGTCCAGCGAGGCGGGCGCGAGCTCGCCCCTCAATCGCTGGAAGCGCTCCTTGCGCCGATGCGCATCCACGATGTGCGCCGCGATGCGCGCGGCCTTCGCCCGGTCGACCATGCTCCCCCTCCCCCACTACGATCGCGCATCTTGGCAAGCTCCGCCGCGAAACGCACGCCCTAGCCGGACCCGACTGGTCCCGGCCCCGGCCCGGAACCATTTCGCCAGAGGCGGGCCGGCGGTAGCATGCCGCCACCTCGCGGCAGGCGGGGCCGCGACGAGGGAGATGAGGCTGATGGTGACCGGCGGCGAGCGGCGTCTTGCGCATGCCTGGCTGGGCGCTCTGTCCGCGCTGCTGGCGCTCTCGCTCCTGCCCGGGGGCAGGGCGCTGGCCGGCCCGCCGGCCGAGCCCAGCGTGGTCGAGATCGGGGGCGGCCCCGGCGCGCCGGGGGGCGAGCTCAGGAGCCTGGTCGGCGGCACCCGCGACACGCGCCTCCTGGTGGTCTACGGCTACGCCCGCCTGGTCGGCTACGACCAGGGCCTCGAGCTGGTGCCGGACATCGCCAAGGCGGTCGAGGTCGCGGACGGGCGGATCTTCACCTTCCATCTGCGCGACGGCCACCGCTGGTCGGACGGCGCGCCGTTCACGACCGAGGACTTCCGCTACTGGTGGCAGGACGTCGCAACCCACGAGCAGCTGAGCCCGGTCGGCCCGCCGCGCGACCTCGTGGTCGAGGACGAGCTGCCGACGGTCGAGATCCTGGACGTGCTGACCGTGCGCTATTCCTGGTCCAAGCCCAACCCGTTCTTCCTGCCGGCGCTCGCCGGGGCGCGGCCGCTGTTCATCTACGCGCCCGCCCACTACCTCAGGCAGTTCCACGCCGACTACGCCCGACCCGGAGGAGCTCGCCCGCCTGGTCAAGGGCGACCGGGCGCGCGACTGGGCCCAGCTCCACGGCCGGCGCGACGACATGTACCGCTTCGACAACCCGGACCTGCCGACGCTCCAGCCCTGGGTGATGCAGACCCGCCCGCCCGCGGTGCGCTTCGTCGCCGGGCGCAACCCCCACTACCACCGGGTCGACAGCGCCGGCCAGCAGCTGCCCTACATCGACCGGGTGGCCCTCGAGGTCGTCGACGAGAAGCTGATCCCGGTCAAGACCGGCGCCGGCGAGACCGACCTGCAGGCGCGCGGCCTGGCCTTCAAGGACACGACCTTCCTCAAGCAGAGCGAGGCCCACAACGATCTCAAGACGATGCTGTGGCCGACCGCGCGCGGGGCGCACCTCGCGCTCTACCCGAACCTCAACGCCAAGGACCCGGTGTGGCGCGCGCTGTTCCGCGACCCCCGCTTCCGCCGCGCGCTCTCCCTCGGGATCAACCGCGACGACATCAACCAGACCTTCTATTTCGGCCTCGGCATCGGCGGCAACAACAGCGTCCTGCCGGCGAGCCCGCTCTACGAGCCCGAGTACCGCTACGCCTGGGCCGGCTTCGATCCGGCCGCCGCCAATCGGCTCCTCGACGAGCTCGGCCTCGCCCGGCGCGACGACCGCGGCGCGCGCCTGCTGCCCGACGGCCGGCCGATGGACCTGATCGTCGAGAGCGCCGGCGAGAGCGTCGAGGAGACCGACGTCATGCAGCTCGTGATCGAGAACTGGCAGGCGCTCGGCATCAAGGCCTACGTCAGGCCCTCGCAGCGCCAGGTGCTGCGCAACCGGATCTTCGCCGGCGAGACGCTGATGGCGATCTGGTTCGGCCTCGAGAACGGCATCCCGTCGGCCGACATGAGCCCCTACGAGTTCGCGCCGACCACCCAGCAGCAGTACCAGTGGCCGAAGTGGGGCCAGCACTACGAGACCAGCGGCCAGGCCGGCGCGCCGCCCGACCAGCTCGAGGCCAAGCTGCTGCTCGAGCTCTACAACGCCTGGCGGGTCAGCCGCACGACCGAGGAGCGGCGCAGGATCTGGCACAGCATCCTTGAGATCTACAGCGAGCAGGTCTACTCGATCGGCATCATCGCCGGCATCCCGCAGCCGGTCGTCGCCGACGAGCAGCTGCGCAACGTCCCCGAGGAGGCGATCTACAACTGGGAACCCGGCGCCCAGTTCGGCATCTACCGCCCGGACACCTTCTGGTTCGCGGACGGGGTCGAGTGAGCGGGAGGAGCGCGCGCGATGCGGAAAGGCGAAGATATCAGGACCTATACGGCCGATGAGCTCCGGGCCATGAGGCGGCGCGGCGAGAGCCGCACCGACTGTGCCAAGGTCGATGCCATGACACAAGCCGACCTCGAGCGGGCGATAGCCCTGGACGCGGACGAGCGCGATCTCGAGCCCGACTGGACGCGCGCCGCGTTGGTCATGCCCGGCCCAGGCATTCGGTCCACCTGCGGCTCGACCCCGAGGTGGTCGAGTTCTTCAAAGCCGGCAGCAAGGCCCACATCACCCGCATGAAGGCCGTCCTGCGCGCCTACGTCGATGCCCACAAGCGCCGGGCCGGGGGATCGTCGTAGCACGAGAGCCTAGGCGCGCCGGTTGCCGCTCGGCTGGCCAGTCCAGATTGCAGCTCAAAAGAAATCGCTGAAGTCGCGCGCTACCGCACAGATGGATATCGCGTCAACTTCCCGCGGCATGGCATAAGTGGAACGCCCACTCAGGCCCTAAATTGATCCCGCCATTTTACTTGCAATGCGCCACCGATGCGTCGCTTTCAGTTGTGGGGTGGCGCATCGATGGCGCAAGTTGTTCTTTGAGTGACGCACGGCACGAGTTCAGTCCTTGCTGAGCTGAGGGATTGAAAAACGATCAATCAATCAATCCTAAACTGACTTGATGATGTTGATGTTGTTTCCGTCACATCGAGGAAAACTGCGGTTTTCCGAAGCGGACATGGAGCGAAGGCAGAGGCCTGAAATTGGAGGATGGATTGATACATCACTCGAACCGATTGCGCAGGAGGTGCGCCATGGTGGACAGAAGTGGCGCATGGACCTCCGGAACTCGTGGGGTATCACCGCCCCTGCCCGCAAGCACGCGACCCTTAGCCGGCGCCGTAGGGCCGCCGCGTGAGCGACCGGTGTGGTGCAGGATCAGCGAAGTCCTGGCCGTGGTCGGCCACGATGCGATTCGCCCTTGCGCGTGCTCGGCGCGGCACCCTAGCTTCGAGTTCGCCCGGGCGAGACCGTCGCCCGCAGATCGGCCGGGCGAGGGCAGGCGGGCGCCGGTGCGGACCGGTCACGCAGGGAGACGCGATGATGGCAGAGCAGGAACGCGCGACGGCCACGCTCGGCGGCGGCTGCTTCTGGTGCCTCGAGGCGGTCTACAAGGACCTGGGGCGTCGAGCGCGTGGTCTCGGGCTACGCCGGCGGCACGGTCCCGAACCCCACCTACGAGCAGGTCTGCGGCGGCCGCACCGGCCATGCCGAGGTGGTCCAGATCACCTACGACCCGAAGGTCGTCTCCTTACGAGACCTGCTCGACGTGTTCTTCACGATCCACGATCCGACCACCAGGGACCGCCAGGGCGCCGACGTCGGCCCGCAGTACCGCTCGATCATCCTCTACCACGATGCGGAGCAGAAGGCGGAGGCCGAGCGCGCGATCGCGGACTAGGCGAGCAGGGCATGTGGCGCGAGCCGATCGTCACCGAGGTCGTGCCGCTCGAGACCTTCTACCCTGCCGAGGGCTACCACCAGGACTACTACGAGAACAACCCGCGCCAGCGCTACTGCCAGATCGTGATCGCCCCCAAGGTCGCCAAGTTCCGCAAGGAGCACCTCGCGCGGCTCCAACGCTAGCCGAACTTCCGACTTCGGCATGATCTAAGCTGTTGATCTGGCCACAGATGTCGGCCGTGATCTATAGAAATGTAGCCATGTAATCAACGGTTTTTCTTTGCTTTGTGATCGATGGTCGGATCATGCGGCCATGTACATCGAGGCCGTGCCGAACCGCGGCTCGCCGCCGGCGATCCTGTTGCGCGAGAGCTACCGCGACGGCCGCCGGGTCAGGAAGCGGACCCTGCTCAACCTGACCGACTGGCCGGGCGATCTGGTGGCGGGCTTGCGGGCCGTGCTCAAGGGCGGCACGGTCATCGCGGCGGGCCAGCAGGCGCTGACCGTCACCCGCTCGCTGCCGCATGGTCACGTCGCCGCCGTGCTCGGCACGCTGCGCAAGATCGGCGTCGACCGCCTTCTCGGCCCCGAAGGCCACCGCTGCCGCGATCTGGTCCTGGCCCTGATCGTCAGCCGGATCCTCGCCCCGACCTCGAAGCTCGCCACCGCCAAGGCGCTCGATCCGGCCACCGCCGCCTCCAGCCTGGGCGCGGTTCTCGGCCTGGGGCCAGTCGATGAGGAGGAGCTGTACACGGCGCTCGACTGGCTGCTGGCCCGCCAGCCGGCGATCGAGACTGCGCTGGCCAAGCGCCACCTGCGGGGCGGCACGCTGGTGCTCTACGATGTGTTGTCGAGCTATCTGGAAGGCCGGTGCTGCGCGTTGGCCCGCTTCGGCTACAATCGGGACGGCAAGAAGGGCAAGCTGCAGATCGTCTATGGCCTGCTCTGCGCGCCAGACGGCTGCCCGGTGGCGATCGAGGTGTTCGACGGCGATACCGCCGATCCGGCGACGCTCGCCGGCCAGATCGCCAAGCTCGAGCAGCGCTTCGGTTCGCGCATGTGGTGCTGGTCGGCGACCGCGGCATGATCACCCAGGCCCGCATCGACGAGGACCTCAAGCCGGCCGGGCTGGACTGGATCAGCGCGCTACGCGCCCCGGCGATCCGGGCGCTGGTGGCGGCCGGAGCGCTGCAACTGTCGCTGTTCGACGAGCGTGACATGGCGGCGATCACAGCGCCGAGTTCTCCGGCGAGCGGCTGATCGTCTGCCGCAATCCCGACCTCGCCGGCGAACGCCGCCGCAAGCGGGAGACCCTGTTGGCCGCCACCGAACGCGATCTGGCGGCGATCGCCGCCGCGGTGGCGTGCCAACGCCGGCCGCTGCGCGGCGCCGCCGCGATCGGCCTGAAGGTCGGCGTCGTGCTCGATCGGACAACATGGCGAGCACTTTGCGCTCACCATCACCGACGACAGCTTCCGCTTCACCCGCAGGACGCGGAGATCGCCGCGGAGGCGGCGCTGGACGGGCTGTACGTCGTACGCACCAGCCTACCCGCCGAGACCCTCGACGACGTCGGGACGGTGCGCGCCTACAAGTCGCTCGCCGTCGTCGAACGGGCGTTCCGCTGCCTGAAGACCGTCGACCTCCAGATCCGCCCGATCTACCACTGGCTGGCCGACCGGGTGCGCGGCCATGTGTTCGTCTGCATGCTCGCCTACCATGTCGAGTGGCACATGCGCGTTCGCCTGGCGCCCATGCTCTATGACGACGCCGACCAGGCAGCGGCCGAGGCGGTCCGCACCAGCATCGTCGCCAAGGCGCCGCGCTCGCCCGCCGCGCTCGCCAAGCAGACCACCGGCCGCACCGCGGACGGCCTGCCGGTGCACAGCTTCCAGAGCCTGCTCGCCGATCTGGCCACGCTCACCCGCAACACCATGCTCAGCGCGCTCGCGCCCGAGCACCCGTTCACCCTCACTGCCCGCCCGACCCCGCTCCAGCAGAAGGCCTTCGATCTCCTCGGCCTGGCCGCCGCCCGCACCCAGCAACCGCCCTCGCCTACGTGGCAATCTCAAGGCAGATCAAGCGCTTGCGCCCGCTGAAAGAAGGAAGTTCCGTCTAGCCCGGATTTCTCAAACTAGGAGGTGCATCGGGGCTCTGGATCGGCGATAACTCTTCTATGACAAAGGCTTAACGCGACGCAGAGGAGTTCCCCGATGCCGACAGAGTGTAGCCGCGATCTGTTCGGATATGAAGTGGTCGAAGGCCGCCAGGTGGTGGCCGCGTTCGACGGCGGGCAGGTGACCTCGGACGCCGGCGCGCTGCTGCTGGGCGCCGCCAATCGGGCGATCGGGCTGGTGCGGCGCCTGGCAGGGTGCTTCACCGACGGCCGGGCGCCGGAGCTGGTCGAGCACACCGTCGAGACCATGCTGATGCAGCGCATCTGCGGGCTCGCGCTCGGGTACGAGGATCTGGTCGACCACGACGAGCTGCGTCATGATCCGGTGCTGGCGGCCCTCGCTGGCAAGCTCGAGGCGCGGCGCAAGGACTGCGCCCCGCTCGCCGGCAAGAGCACGCTCAACCGGCTCGAGCACGCGCCCTTCGGCGCGCGAGCGCTACCACAAGATCGGCCATGATGCGCGCGGCGATCGAAGGGCTTGTTCGTCGAGCTGTTCCTCGAGGCGCACAGGACGCCGCCTGAGGAGATCATCCTCGACCTCGACGCGACCGATGATCCTCTGCACGGCCACCAGGAAGGCCGCTTCTTCCACGGCTATTACGATTGCTACTGCTATCTGCCGCTGTACGTGTTCTGCGGCCGGCACCTGCTCGCGGCCAAGCTCCGGCGCTCCAACATCGATGCGTCAGCGGGTGCCGTCGCGGAGGTGGAGCGGATCGTCGGCCAGATCCGGGCGCGCTGGCCGCGGGTGAAGATCATGCTGCGCGCCGATTCCGGCTTTGCCCGCGAAGAGCTGATGGCATGGTGCGAGGCGAACGGCGTCGATTACGTCTTCGGGCTCGCCCGCAACGAGCGCCTGGTCGGCGCGATCGCCGAAGACTCGCCGCCGCCGCGGCCGAGAGCCTGGCCAAGAGCGGCCCGGCGCGCCGCTTCGCCGACTTCGCCTGGCGCACGCTGCGACAGCTGGAGCCGGACGCGGCGCGTGGTCGCCAAGGCCGAGCATCTGCCCCAAGGCGCCAACCCGCGCTTCGTCGTGACCTCGCTGCCGGCCAGCGCGATCGACGCCCGCGCCCTGTACGAGGACGTCTACTGCGCCCGCGGCGAGGTCGAGAACCGGATCAAGGAGCAGCAGCTCGACCTGTTCGCCGATCGCACGTCGGCGGCCACCATGCGTGCCAACCAGCTCCGGCTGTGGTTCGCGTCCTTCGCCTATGTCCTGCTCGAGGCGCTGCGCCGCATCGGGCTGCGCCACACCCAGTTCGCCAGCGCCACCTGCGGCACCATCCGGCTCAAGCTCCTGAAGATCGGCGCCCAGGTGCGCAAAAGCGTGCGCCGGATCAAGGTCGCCATGGCCTCGGCCTGCCCCTACCAGACCGAGTATCACCTGGCCTATCTCTACCTGAAGCGCGCCGCCTTCTGAGCAATCCGGCATACCCGAACCCGCGCCCGCATCGGGCGCCCGCTTCCGCTCGTCCGGAAATTCACCCGCGGGCGGCGTCCACGCTCCGCGCGCGTCACCCGCCCCCGCGCCGCGCCAGTCCCGCTCACAAACCCCCATCTCGCTTCCGGGTTTGAGAAATGCGGGCTGCGCAGCCGGCGGCCACGACGACGGCTCTAATCCTCTCCGTCGTCGTGGCCCTCACTGCCAGCAAACGGCAGCGGTCGGATCAAACCAGGTCGCGGCTCAACGCCCGCGCCTGCGAGACGGGCGGGGCGGGCCGGCGGTGGTGAACCGAACCTCCTGGTTGACCTTGCCGTGGTCGGGGTCCATCAGAGTGAGCGTCAACACGTGCTCGCCGGCCTTAGGCGCCGTGATCCACAGATCGTCGCCGGTGCCGATCTCGCGCCCGTCGAGCTTCCAGGTGTACCAGCCCGGATCCATCGGACGTTCGACCGGCGAGGCCGAGCTGCCCCACAGACGCAGCGTCTGGCCGACTTGGTAGGTGAAGCCCTCGCGGGGGTGGAGGATGGCGAGCGACGCAGGCCGGCCCGGCACCTCGAGAGCGATGGCTTCGGAAACGGCGCTGAAGAAGCCGTCATGGGCGACCAGCTGAATGAGCACCTTGCCGGCTGGCAGGAAGTCCCCGGTCTCGACCGTGGCCTCCCGCCCTGTGAGCCCGGTGGCGAGCGCCTGCCAGGTCTCGCCGTCGCGCGACCAGCGCAGCCAGACCTCGACCGCCTCGCCGCCGACCTCCCAACGCGCATCGAGCGTAGCGCTGGCGCCGAGTCTTGGCATCGAAGCGACCGATCGTGATCGGGCTGGCCGGCGCCGTCCGCTCCCAGAGGACCTTGTCGCCCTCGACGATCTCGATTGCGACCCCCGGCGCGACATCGGGGATGAAGGCTTGCGCGAGATAGCTTGCCGGCGGCTCCTCGCCGCTCTTGCAGGCGCAGCGCCCGCAAGGCTGCGTCGTCAGGCGCATCACCGTCGCCTCGGCCAGGATCTCGCCCCGCTCGCCACGCAGCCGCGCAACGAGATCGGTGGCCACCGCGGCCTCCGTCTCGGGTCGGGCACGGGTACGCGCAAGATGCCGAACCTCGACCAAGCCGCCGCGCCTGACATCGAGGATGATCGAGATGAGGTCGATCGGCGGGCTGGCCGGCGGGTTCACTGGCAGCTCCAGCTCGAACGGCGGGGGGTCGGGTAGGGGGAAGCCGGGGATGCGCTGTTCTTCCCATACCACGTCCCGCCACCAGTGGTGATCGACGCACACGATAGTCGGATTGAGACGCGCATGATTGATCAGCCGGCCGTGGTGATAGGGTGAGATCCAGCTTGGGCCACAATAGGACATGAAGTCCTTGAAAGTCGCCGGCGATTTGATGTTGCCGTTGTTGATGTCAAGCCCGTATTCGCCGATCGAGCCGGCCGCGGTGTTGACGGGATCGTAGGGCTCATAGGCGGGGAAGCTCGCGTCCGGCCGCCCCGCGCCGCCGCAAGGGGCATGGCCCAGATCGCACGAATGGCCGATCTCATGGGCCATCGTAACGGCGTCGCCGACAAGGCCTACGCTGACGCCTTGGCCGCCGCAGCCGACCACGGGCCCCATCGGCACACCGTTGGGCAGGAGACCGTAGTAGATCCATCCCGCCTGGTTGCCGTCGGCGGTACGCGCGTTCATGATGGCGGCGTGCAACGCGTCCCAATTGGGCGTGCAGTTGATGGCGCCGAGAGGATCCTGGAGGTGCTGGTTCCACGTGGTCGTCCCTCCGGCGCGAAAATTGGCGGCGCTGCGGACCGGGAAGATGGTGAGCGTCCTCGCCGCCATGGTCTGCAGCTGCGCGACCGTGGGCGCCGCAATCGTGAGGTTCGGCGCGTTGGGCGCGTTACTCGCGGGGCCATTATAGGCGATCATGACGCCCGCCAGCCGTAGCGTCTGTTGCAATGTCACATCGACGATGGTGGTCGCATCGTCGCTGAAGTTGCCGGCAGCAACGCGGGCGATCAGCCTCAGCGTCCCGCACATCGTTGATGCCGGGATGATGAAGTTGAGGCTCGAGCCGATGCCACCGCGCTCGGTCGCATAGGAGGGAGTCCCCTGGGCCGTGACGCTGCCGGGGGCCTGAGGGGTAAGGGTCGCCACAGTCGACCAGAGGAAGCCCGAATGACGGCGCTGGACTTCAAGCGTGCCGCTGACGCCGGAGAGGTCGCTGAAATTGAGGGTACGGACATAAACCCTTGCCCAGGCGGGTTTGCCCGCGACCAGCCGTGCGGCGTTATCGGGCTGGCGGTCAGCCGCGTCGGTGAGGTGCTCGTGCGCGCGATGGTACTGGATGGCCTGGGTCACTTCGGTGCCGATGATCGATAGCGGCCGCAGAATGATTCTGGTCGTTTCGACCAACCGAGTCCCAATTTCGTTGATGCCGAACTCGAGGTATTTTGGCATAGGATTGCGCTCCCTGAGTTCCAATGACTTTGCACCGCGAAGTTAGACATGGTCGCGGGCCGAACTACCTGTGAGGTATTGCACATGGCTTCGGCTGATTTGCGCGGCGTCGCCGCGACCATCTCCGGTTGGCGGAGGTGGCGCGCCGTGGTAGGCAGACGGATGCAGCCGCCCCTTGTCTGCCGCACGAGCTGACATGACCAAACCCCGCAAGACAGGCCTCGCAGGCGGCCTCACCCACTACGGCGATCCCGACTTCGCGCTCTATCTCAGGCGCTCGTTCGCGCGCTCGATGGGCTATGGCGAGGAGATGCTGGCGCGGCCGGTGGTCGGCATCACCGACACCGCGAGCGGCTTCAACAACTGCCACCGCAATCTGCCGGAGCTGATCGAGGCCGCCAAGCGCGGCGTGCTCGCGGCGGGCGGCCTGCCGCTCGTGTTCCCGGTGATCTCGCTCGGCGAGCCGTTCCTGCACCCGACCAGCCTGATGTTCAGGAACCTGATGAGCATGGACGTCGAGGAGATGGTCCGCGCCCAGCCGATGGATGCGGTGGTGCTGATCGGCGGCTGCGACAAGACCGTGCCGGCGCTTCTGATGGGCGCGCTCTCGGCCGACAAGCCCGCGCTGCTGGTCGTGACCGGGCCGATGATGACCAGCCGCCACGGCGACCAGCGGCTCGGCGCCTGCACCGACTGCCGGCGCTTCTGGGCGCAGTACCGCGCCGGCACGATCGACGCCGCCGAGATCGCCAGGGTCGAGAGCCGGCTCGCCACCACCGCCGGCACCTGCATGGTGATGGGCACCGCGAGCACGATGGCCTGCCTCGCCGAGGCGCTCGGCATGACGCTGCCCGGCACCGCGGCGATCCCCGCGGTCCATGCCGACCGCCTGCGCGCCGCCGAGGCGAGCGGGGCGCAGGCCGTCGCCATGGCTAAGGCCGGCGCGCCGCGGCCCGCCGAGATCGTGACCGCGGACGCGGTCGACAACGCGCTCCGCGTGCTGCTGGCGCTCGGCGGCTCGACCAACGGCATCCTCCACCTCGCCGCGATCGCCGGGCGCGCCGGCATCGCGGTCGACCTCAAGCGCTTCAACGCGCTCTCCGAGGAGACCCCGGTGCTGGTCGACCTCAAGCCGACCGGCCCGCACTACATGGAGGACCTGTTCAACGCCGGCGGCCTTGGTGCTGTGCTGCGCGAGCTCAAGCCGCAGCTCCACCTTCAGACCCGCAACGTCGCCGGCCAGAGCCTGGCCGAGCGCCTGGCCGCGGATCCGCCCTACGTCGATCGCGGCGTGGTCCGGCCGTTCGAGGAGCCGGTCTCGAAGCAGGGCGGCCTCGTCGCGCTGTTCGGCAGCCTGGCGCCCGGCGGCGCGATCCTGAAGCGCTCGGCGGCGGACGCCCGCCTGTTCGAGCACGAGGGCCGGGCGGTCGTGTTCCGGAGCCTCGAGGACCTCTCGGCGCGGATCGACGACCCGGACCTCGACGTCACGCCGGACGACGTGCTCGTGCTGCAGAACGCCGGCCCGAAGAGCGGCTCGGGCATGCCGGAGGCGGGCTACCTGCCGATCCCGGGCAAGCTCGCGCGCCGCGGCACGAAGGACATGATCCGGATCTCGGACGCCCGGATGAGCGGCACCGCGTTCGGCACGATCGTCCTGCACGTGACGCCCGAGGCGGCGCTGGGCGGGCCGCTCGGCCTGGTCCGGGACGGCGATCGCATCCGGCTGAGCGTGGCGGAGCGCCGGCTCGACCTCCTGGTGCCGGCCGACGAGCTGGCGCGGCGCCGGGAGGCAGCAGCGCCGAGCCCGCCCCGGCCGAGCGCGGGGCTACCAGCGGCTCTACCACGACCACGTGCTGCCGGCCGACCAGGGCTGCGACTTCGACTTCCTCAAGGCCTGATCCCTCCGATGGCGGGCCGGATCGAGGACTACGCGCTGCTCGGCGACACCCATACGGTGGCGCTGGTCGGCCGCGACGGCTCGATCGACTGGCTGTGCGTGCCGCGGATCGATTCCGCCGCCTGCTTCGCCGCGCTCCTCGGCGAGGTCGAGAACGGCCGCTGGCTGCTGGCGCCCGAGGGCGAGGTCCGCGCCTGCCGGCGCCGCTACCGCGACGACACCCTGATCCTCGAGACCGAGTACGAGACCGCGACCGGGGTCTGCGCGGTGATCGACTTCATGCCGGTCGGCGGCGAGGAGCACGTGGTCGACCTGGTGCGCCTGGTCGAAGGGCGTGCCGGCGAGGTCAGGGTGCTGACCGAGCTCGTATTCCGCTTCGACTACGGCAAGACCGTGCCGTGGGTACGGAGCGCCGAGGACGGCCTGATCGCGATCGCGGGCCCGGACGCGCTCCGCCTGCACACCCCGGTCGAGCTCGAGGGCCGGGACTTCCGCACGATCGGCCGCTTCGCCGTGCGCGCCGGCGAGACGATCCCGTTCCGGCTCTCCTGCTTTCGCTCCTACGAGACGGAGCCGCCACGTCTGGAGCCGGCAGGCCTGCTGGCGGAAACCACGCTCTACTGGCGCGACTGGACGGCGCAAAGCGAGGTCGGCGGCGAATGGCGCGACGCGGTCATGCGCTCCCTGATCACCCTCAAGGCGCTGACCTATGCCCCGGCCGGCGGGATCGCCGCCGCCGGCACGACCTCGCTGCCCGAGCGGATCGGCGGCTGCCGCAACTGGGACTACCGCTACTGCTGGATCCGCGACGCGACCTTCACGCTCTACGCCTTTCTCGTGTCCGGCCTGCGCGAGGAGGCCCGCCAGTGGCGGGAATGGCTGCTGCGCGCGGCCGCGGGCAAGCCTTCGCAGCTGCAGATCCTGTACGGCGTCGCCGGCGAGCGCCAGGTCCCCGAGCGCGAGCTGCCGTGGCTCGCCGGGTTCGAGAACAGCCGGCCGGTGCGCATCGGCAACGCGGCGCATGCCCAGCTGCAGCTCGATGTCTACGGCGAGCTGTTCGACGTGTTCCACGCCGCGCGCAAGTTCGGCATCCCGGCGCACGACCACGCCTGGCGGCTCGAGAAAGTGCTGCTCGACCACCTCGAGGGCGCCTGGCAGATGCCCGACCAGGGGATCTGGGAGATGCGCGGCCCGGCCCGGCACTTCACCCACTCCAGGATCATGGCGTGGGTCGCGGCCGATCGCGCGGTCAAGGCGGTCGAGCGCTTCGGCTTGAGCGGTCCGGTCGAGCGCTGGCGCGAGCTGCGCGCGCGGATCCACGCCGACGTCTGCGGCAACGGCTTCGATGCCGAGCGCAACGCCTTCGTCCAGTACTACGGCGGCAAGGGCCTGGACGCCGCGCTGCTGATGATCCCGCTCGTGGGCTTCCTTCCGCCCGGGGACCCGCGGATGATCGGCACGGTCGCTGCGATCCAGCGCGAGCTGACCCACGACGGCCTGGTGCGAAGGTATGCGACCGAGGAGGCGGTCGACGGCCTGCCGCCGGGCGAGGGCACCTTCATCACCTGCTCGTTCTGGCTGGTCGACAACCTCGCGATGCTGGGCCGCTTCGACGAGGCGCGCGAGCTGTTCGAGCATCTGCTCGCGCTGCGCAACGACGTCGGCCTGCTGGCCGAGGAGTACGACCCGGTCGAGGGCCGCCAGCTCGGCAACTTCCCCCAGGCGTTCTCCCACGTCGGGCTGATCAACAGCGCGCACAACCTCACCGTCGCGCGCGGGCCCGCGAAGGAGCGCGCCGAAGAGGCCGCCTGAGGCGCAGCCGCTCGTGGTCGAGATCCAACGGAAGATACCTGAAGCGGGCTTCGGAGATGCTGGCCGAAGTTCGACTTTCAGCCAAGCTGCCTATCACGCCGCCCAGAGTTGAACATCGGAGAGTGCCGGGAGTAGTTCATGCGTTCAGACGTTCTACGGGCAGCGACAGATGGACAACTAAGCCATCACGTCCCCAGTCGTTGGAAATCCGACCGCCAAAATGATCGATGACGATTCGACGGGCGAGCATGCTGCCAAATCCTTCGGCATCCGGCGGACCGTCGAGCGAAGGCCCGCCGCGCTCCTTCCAGGTCAGCAAAAGCTCGTCGTTCTGCAGGGAGCAATCGATGTGAACCACGCCTCCTGGAGACGATAGCGCTCCGTATTTCGCTGCGTTCGTGGCCAGCTCATGCACGACAAGGGCGACATTCGTGATCGCATCTGCTCCGATCGGCACGTCAGGTCCGATGAGGATTATGCCCTCGTGACCCTTGGAGCGTCTATTGACGTAGGGGGCGAAGATCGTGCCGATCAAAGCATGCAGCGTCGTCTCTTGAACGGCTTCGTCGCCTGTGCCGATCAGGCCGGGCCGCGTCAGTTCTTGGGCGCGCGTGAGCGCAGCCAGCCTTTCTCGAACCGCCGTTTCCATTTCTTGCGGCGTACGGGCGGAACGCGCGCTCAGCGTCACCAAGCTGCTGGTTACGGAGAACAGGTTCTTGACACGGTGGCTCATCTCGCGAAGCAGAAGGTTCTGCTGTTCCTGCGCCCGTCTGCGCTCACTGATGTCCCGCGCGATCTTCGACGCGCCGATAATCTTGCCCTCCGGCGTCCTGACAGGGGACACGGTGAGCGAAATATCGACCAGGCTGCCATCTTTGCGCCGGCGAACGGTTTCATAGTGGTCGATGCGCTCACCGCGCCTGATACGCTCCAGAATTCCGGGTTCCTCGTCGAGCTGGTCTGCAGGGATCAACATCGTGACCGGCCTGCCGATCGTCTCTTCGGCCGTATAACCGAAGAGGTGCTCAGCACCGCGGTTCCAACTGGTGATGATGCCATCGAGGTTCTTGCTGACGATTGCATCATCAGAGGACTCGACGATGAAGGCGAGCCGCTGCAGCGTCAGGGCGGATTGCTGCAATTCCTCGTTGGCCTTCGCCTCCGCCTTCAGGCTTAGCCACGTTTGGTAAGCCGCCGCGGCAAAATTTCCCAGATTTGTCATTACGCGAAGGTCTTCCGCGTCGAAACGATGGCTCTCATCGTGGGATACGACCCAGATCGTTCCGACTGCTTCCCCACCAATGTAGAAGGGGATCAATAGCCCTTCTTCGACGTAGGGCGTGACCTCGGCGAAGTAGGGAAAATCGAGTTCGGGGTGTGAAAGCACTTGTGTGGCATTACGATCCAGGACTGTGCCGCAGGGACCAAAGTCGCGCGGCGTGCCGCCTCCCAGGTGAGAGGCCCATTGCCCGGCGATGGCACGCCAGTGGAAGTTTCTGTGCTGGTCCCCCGCCTCCAGCAGGCTGAGCCCAGCCGAGTGCGCGCGACACAGGGTCAGGGCGGTCTCCGCGAGCCTTTGCAGAATGCCCTCGGGCGAGCGTGCCATCTCCTGCGCCAACGCGATCAAGGCCCGGTTCTCTGCCTCATGGTCTGGAGGTCGTGAGGGCCGACGGCACAGCTCTGCCGTCGAAGTGATCGATCGCGGATCAGGCGGTCCTCCGCCCGATCTCGGCAGCGGAACTCTGGACACGGATGCTCTCCGTAACTTCTACGCAGCAGCGGCGCCCAGAAGCGCGCCATGGCCACCCGGGCATGACCTGTCCGGAAGGGAAACCATCCTTCCCGCCGACCGGGCGTGTCAAGCCTGTGATCCCTCCGTCGCTCAGCGGGCGACGCCCCAAGGCCACCCGCTCATCGGCCGCCGTGTACCGTCCGTCAGATTGCGACCACTCTACAGCGTGAGGATCTCGAAGCGGTTGGCGCCGCCGGCCGGACCGATCGTGCCCTGGGTCAGCAGCACCCGGCCGGGCCCGCGGTCCTGGAACCGGCGGCGGGCGAACTCGGCCCAGCTGTCGGGCGCTTCGATCGCATGGATCGGATCGACGCCGTAGACGAACTGCAGCTCCTGGCAGGTCCTGGCCGAGCGGCTCACCGCGGTGATCCAGACCGGCTGGCGGTAGGCGGCCATGCGCCGCGCGGTGCCGCCGGTGGCGCTCGGCACCAGGATCCCGAGCGGCCGGGTCCGCTCGGCGATGTGCGCGACGCTCGCCACCACCAGCTCGGCATCGCTCGCGGTCTCAGGCGTCGGCTCCCGCCAGGCCGGGCCGAAGCGGGGCACGACGCGCGGCTCGGTCACGCGCGCGATCCGGCACAGCATCCGCACCGCCTCGACCGGGTGGGCGCCGGCCGCGGACTCCTCGGACAGCATGACGCAGTCGGTACCGTCCAGGATCGCGTTGGCGACGTCGGTCGCCTCGGCCCGGGTCGGGCGCCGGCTCTCGACCATCGACAAGAGCATCTGGGTCGCCGTGATCGCCGGCTTGCGCGCGAGGTTCGCCTTGCCGATCAGGTCCTTCTGGGCGATCGCGATGCGCTCGATCGGGATCTCGACGCCCAAGTCGCCGCGCGCGACCATGATGCCGTCGGCCGCCGCGAGGATCTCGTCGATCCGCTCGAGCGCGACCGCGCGCTCGATCTTGGCGAAGATCAGCGGCGTGCCGCCCGCGGCCTGCTGCCGCGCTCCGCACCGCGAGGACGTCGTCCGCTCCTTGCACGAAGGATTGGCCGATCGCGTCAACCCGCTGGCTGAGCGCGAATTCCAGGCATTCCCGGTCGCGTTCGGTGAAGGCGCCGATGCCGAGATCGACGTCCGGCAGGTTGATGCCCTTGTTGGACAGGAGCGGGCCGCCGGCGACGATCTCGCCGTGGACGTCCTGGCCCTCGATCCGCTCGACCCGGAGCTGGACCAGGCCGTCGTTGAGGAAGATCAGGTCGCCCGGCTTCACCACCTCCGGCAGCTTCGCGAAGGTCGTCGCGGCGCGGGTCGCATCGCCCGTGAAGGTGCCGACCGAGAGCGTGAACCTCTGGCCGCGCGCGAGCTCGATCGGCTGCTCCGCGAGCTGCCCGATGCGCAGCTTGGGCCCCGGCAGATCGGCCAGGATGGCGACCCGCCGCCCGACCGCTTCGGCGGCGGCGCGGATCGCCCTGATGGTCGCGCCATGGGCCGCGAAGTCGCCGTGGGCGAAGTTGAGCCGCGCGACGTTCATCCCGGCCTCGATCATCCGCTCCAGCGTCGGCCGGTCCTCCGAGGCCGGCCCGATGGTGGCGACGATCTTGGTCTTGCTGGCCCGCTCGCTCGTCATTCGATCGCTCCGCGCGCTAGGCGGCCACCTCGATCTGCTCGGCGCGGATCTGGCGCTCGATCCGCAGGACGTCCGCGCGGCGGCAGAGCTCGGTGCCCATGGTGAGCACCGTCGCCGTGCCGGTCGCGACCGCGAGCGTGAAGGCGTCCTTGGGCGCGCGCCCCTCGGCGAGCCCGAAGGTCATCGCGGCGACGAAGCTGTCGCCGGCGCCGACCGCGCTTTTCGGCTCGATCGCGGGCGCCGCGAGGCGCAGGCAGCCGTCCTTCGTCGCGAGCAGCGCGCCGTCGGCGCCGAGGCTGACGGTCACGATCTCGGCGCGCCCATCGCCCACCAGCCCGCGCGCGGCCGCCTCCTGCGCGGCCGGATCGGGCAGCGCGCGGCCGAGCAGCCGCTCGAGCTCGCCGAGGTTGGGCTTGATCAGGTGGACGCCGACCTCGAGCGCCTGGCGCAGCGCCTCGCCCGAGGTGTCCAGGACGAAGCGGATCCCCCGCTCGCGGGCGCTGCGGGCGATCCGGGCGTAGAAGTCGGCCGGCACGCCCTTGGGCAGGCTGCCGCTCGCCACGAGGTAGTCGGCCTCGAGCCCCTCGAGCGCGGCGAGGCCGGCCTGCCATTCCGCCTCCGCGAGCGCCGGTCCTTCGGGCACGAAGCGATACTCCTGCCCGCTCGAGCGCTCGTAGACGGTGTGGCTCACCCGGGTCATCCCGGCGATCGGGACCACGCGGTGGGCGAGGCCGATCGCGTCGATCATGCGGTTGAAGGCCTGGCCGGTCAGGCCGCCGGCGAAGTAGACCGCGAGCGCCTCGCCGCCGAGCTCGCGGATCACGCGCGCGACGTTGATCCCGCCGCCGCCCGGGTCGTAGCGCTCGTCCGAGGTCCGGATCTTGTGGATCGGCCGCACGACCTCGGCCTGGCAGGACGCGTCGATGGCCGGGTTCAGGGTCAAGGTGACGATCGGCTTCATGACTCTCCCTACCCGCCCGCCGCCGGCGGCGCAAACGGCTCGTGAGCGGTGAGCGCCTTTACGAGATCGCTACGATCGATCATGTGTTGGTCCTATCGGTCGGCAAGACGAGACGAGAATGTGGGTTTCGATCTGGGGCGCGCGGCGATGAGCGGAAGGCTGGACCACGAATCCGATGCGGAGCCACGGCATGCCGCACCGGCGGCCTTGCTCGAGGTTTCGGCCGGCCGGGCGCGAGCGGAACGCGCCAAGGGCGCCAGGGGGTCGCCTGAGGCCGCCGCGCCCGAGCGGGTCGAGGTCGCGTCGCGGCGGGATCTGCGCGCACCGGAGCTCTACCTCAACCGCGAGCTGACCTGGCTCAGCTTCAACCGGCGGGTCCTGCACGAGGCGCGCGACCAGCGCACGCCGCTGCTCGAGCGGGTCAAGTTCCTGGCGATCGTCAGCGCCAATCTCGACGAGTTCTTCATGAAGCGGATCGGCGGCCTCAAGCAGCAGGTCGGCGCCGGCCTGCACAACCTGACGGTCGACGGCCGCACGCCCGAGCAGCAGATCGCCGAGTGCGTGGCGGTGATCAAGGAGCTCACGCCCGAGCTGCGCGACACCTACGCCGGGCTGCGCGACGCCCTCCTCGAGCACGAGATCGAGCTGTTGAGCTGGGACGCGCTGAGCGCCAAGCAGCGCGAGGCCGCGCAGACCTACTACCTCGAGAACATCTTCCCGCTGGTGACGCCGCTCGCGATGGACCCGGCGCACCCGTTCCCGTTCATCTCCAACCTCTCGCTCAACCTCCTGGTCACCTTGCGCCACCAGGACGACCAGCAGCCGCTGTTCGCCCGGGTCAAGGTGCCCGTGGGCAAGGGCGTGCCCCGCTTCCTGCGGGTCGGCGCGGGCCAGCGCTTCGTGCGCCTGGAGGAGGTCATGGCGCACAACCTCGACCTCCTGTTCCCCGGCATGGAGATCGACGCTTGCGAGTTCTTCCGCGTCACGCGCAACGCCAACACCGAGCGCGACGAGGAGGAGGCCGACGATCTGGTGTCGATGATCGAGGCCGAGCTGCGCGAGCGCAAGTTCGCGCCGATCGTGCGGCTCGAGGTCGGCGCCGGCATGGACCCGGTGCACCGCGGCATGCTCGCCGCCGAGCTCGGCCTCGACGAGGCCCAGGACGTGTTCGAGACCAGCGCGCCGCTCGGCCTGCGCGATCTGTTGGAGATCGCAGCGCTCGACCTCCCGGCGCTGCACGACCCGGTCCATCATCCGGTCACCAACGCCAAGCTCGAGGACCCGCGCAACATCTTCCACATCATCCGCAGGACCGGGCCGATCCTGCTCCAGCACCCCTACGAATCCTTCGCCACCTCGGTCGAGCGCTTCCTCGGCGAGGCGAGCCGCGATCCCAAGGTGCGCGCGATCAAGATGACGCTGTACCGCACCTCGGCCGGCACGCGGATCATCGACCACCTGGTCGAGGCGGCGCGCAACGGCAAGCAGGTGGCGGTCGTGGTCGAGATCAAGGCGCGCTTCGACGAGGCCGCCAACATCCAGTGGGCGAGCCGCCTGGAGGAGGTCGGGATCCACGTCACGTACGGCGTGGTCGGCCTCAAGACCCACTCCAAGATCGTCCTGGTGGTGCGCCACGACTACAACGGGCTCCGGCGCTACGCCCACATCGGCACCGGCAACTACCACGCCGGCACGGCGCGGATCTACTCCGACCTCGGCCTGCTGACCTGCGACGACGCCATCGGCCACGACCTGACCGAGCTCTTCAACTACCTGACCACCGGCTACAAGCCGTCGCGCAAGTACCACAAGCTGCTGGTCGCGCCCAAAGGCCTCAAGCAGCCGCTGCTCGAGAGGATCGAGCGCGAGATCCAGCGCCACGCGCCCGAGCGGCCGGGCCTGATCCGCTTCAAGATGAACGCGCTCGAGGACGCCGACATCGTGCAGGCGCTCTATCGCGCGTCGCAGGCCGGCGTGCGGGTCGACCTGATCGTGCGCGACACCTGCCGGCTGCGTCCCGGGCTGCCCGGCCTGTCCGACAACATCCGCGTGGTGAGCATCGTCGGCCGCTTCCTCGAGCACGCCCGCATCTACTACTTCCGCAACGGCGGCGAGGAGGAGTACTTCATCGGCTCGGCCGACCTGATGACGCGCAACCTCGAGAGCCGCGTCGAGGTCGTGACCCCGGTCGAGGACCCGGCGCTGTGCGGGGAGCTGCGCACCATCCTCGACCGCTCAGCTGAATGACCGGCGCGACGCCTGGGAGATGCGGTCCGACGGCAGCTACGTGCAGCGCCAGCCCGGCAACGGCGTCGAGGGCGGCTCGCAGCAGGCCTTGATCGCGAGCGCCGAGGCCCGCCACTACGAGGCGACCCGCCTGCGCAAGCGCCGCCCCCAGACGATCGCCCGCCGTCCCGAGCGCGCGCTCTGACGAGCGCCGCTACCAGCGCCCCGCCAGCGCCTCCTTGATCACCCGGGCGCTCTGCGCGAGCGCCACGTGCTCCTCCTCGCGCACGGCCGAGCACCACGTCCTACAGGTGATGCTCGGCGAGGGTCAGCGCATCGGCGAGGCCGGTCGTGGGGAATCGGATCTCGTGGGTTTGGCCGGCCTGGTCGGCGAAGCGGACGACGATGGTCTCGGCGGCGGCGAGGCCGGGCAGCTCCTGCTTGGGGAGGGCGAAGCGCGCGGCGAGGCGGCCGTGGCGGCCGACGCCCTCGATCGTCAGGGTGCGGCCGCCGAGGGCGAGCTCGACCTCGAGCCGGGGCGGCAGCTCGAGATCCGCGATCCGCACCAGCCCGTCCGCCTCGGTGCCGCCGTCGTGGAGGGTGAACGACAGCAGCCTCGCCTGCTCCAGAGCGGGCTTGCCGTCCTCGGCGTTCCTGAGCTGGCATTCGCGCCCGCCCGCCTCGGTCTGGTGGCAGGTCACGGTCCAGGCGCCGACGGTCTCGGCGAGATCGTCCTGGGCGAGCGCTCTCGGCCCGAGCAGCCCCGTCAGCAGCGCCGCAACGAGCGATCCGCCTCGGGCTCACAGGTTCGCGCCGCGCAGGAGATCGCAGACCCGGGCGGTGACCTCGGCGGTCCGCGCGCTGCCGCCGAGGTCCGGGGTCAGCACGTCGCCCGCGGCGAGCGTGCGCTCGATCGCCGCCATCAGGCGCGCGGCGGCGCTCGCCTCGCCCAGGTGCTCGAGCATCAAGGCCGCGCTCCAGAAGCTCGCGATCGGGTTGGCGACGCCTTTGCCGGTGATGTCGAAGGCCGAGCCGTGGATCGGCTCGAACATCGACGGGATATTTCTTCTCGGGATTGAGGTTGGCGGTGGGCCCGAGGCCGAGCGAGCCCGAGAGCGCGCGCGCCAGGTCGGAGAGGATGTCGGCGTGGAGGTTGGTCGCGACGATCACATCCAGCGTCCCGGGCTTCAGCACCATGCGCGTGGTCATCGCGTCGACCAGCTCCTTGTCGGTGCGCACGTCCGGGAAACTGCTTCGCGAGCTCGGCAAAGATCTCGTCCCACATGACCATGCCGTGGCGCTGGGCGTTCGACTTGGTGACCAGCGTCAGGCGCCGCTTGGGGCGCGCGCGGGCGAGCTCGAAGGCGAAGCGCATGATCCGCTCGCAGCCCGTGCGGGTGAAGATCGCGACCTCGGTCCCGACCTCCTCCGGCAGGCCGCGATGCACGCGCCCGCCGGCGCCGGCGTACTCGCCCTCGGTGTTCTCGCGCACCACCACCCAGTCGAGGTCGGCCGGGCCCACGCCCTCGAGCGGGCCCTTGACGCCCGGCAGCAGCCGCGCCGGGCGGACGTTGGCGTACTGGTCGAAGCCCTGGCAGATCGCGAGGCGCAGGCCCCAGAGCGTGACGTCGTCGGGGATGTCGGGCGCGCCGACGGCGCCGAAGTAGATCGCATCGAACTCGCGCAGCTGCGCGAGGCCGTCCGCCGGCATCATCCGGCCGGTGCGCCGGTAGTGCTCCGAGCCCCACGCGAAGCTCGTGATCTCGAGCGCGAGGTCCCGCTCGCGCAGCTGCGAGCGCCGCCAGCACCTCGAGCCCGGCCGCGATCACCTCCTGGCCGATGCCGTCGCCGCCGATCGCCGCGATCCTGTGCCTGGCCACAGCCTGCCCTCCGCCCGGTTGCGCGCGCGAGAGAGACTGCGAGGCCGGCGGCTCAGCGTCAACGCCTCTCGCCAGGCCGCCCGCCCGGCGGCCTTGACAAGGCGCGTACCCTGCTCCAAGTCCCAGCAGCCGCGGCCCGGCGACCCGCCTGCCTGCCCTCGCTCAGTCCAACGGAAGCCGCCATGTCCGCTCCGCCGCAAGCCAAGGGCGAGCCGATCACCGACCGCCGCCAGCTGATCGAGTATCTCGATGCGGGCTGCAAGCCGAAGGGCGACTGGCGGATCGGCACCGAGCACGAGAAGTTCGGCTACACCCACGACGACCTGCGGCCCCTGCCGTACGAGGGCGAGCGCAGCGTGCGGGCGCTGCTCGAGGGCCTCGCCCGGCGCTTCGACTGGCAGCCGCTGGAGGAGGGCAGGGCGGCCGATCGCGCTGCAGCGCGGCCGCGCCAACATCACCCTCGAGCCGGGCGGCCAGTTCGAGCTCTCGGGCGCGCCGGTCAAGACCCTGCACGAGACCTGCTCCGAGGTGCACGAGCATCTCGATCAGGTCAAGACCGTGGCCGAGCCGCTCGGCATCGGCATGCTCGGCCTCGGCTTCCAGCCCAAATGGCGCCGCGAGGACATCCCCTGGATGCCGAAGGGCCGCTACCGCATCATGCGCGAGTACATGCCGAAGAAGGGCGGGCTCGGCCTCGACATGATGCTGCGCACCTGCACGATCCAGGTCAACCTCGACTTCGCGTCCGAGGCCGACATGGTGAAGAAGTTCCGGGTCGGCCTCGCGCTGCAGCCGGTCGCGACCGCGCTGTTCGCCAACTCGCCGTTCACCGAGGGCCGGCCCAACGGCTTCCTCAGCTACCGCAGCCACATCTGGACCGACACCGACCCCGACCGCAGCGGCGTCCTGCCGTTCGTGTTCGAGGACGGCATGGGCTTCGAGCGCTACGTCGAGCACGCGCTGGACGTGCCGATGTACTTCGTCTACCGCGACGGCCGCTACATCGACGCGAGCGGCCAGAGCTTCCGCGACTTCCTGAAGGGCCGGCTGCCGGCGTTGCCGGGCGAGATGCCCACGCTCACCGACTGGAACGATCACCTGACGACGCTGTTCCCCGAGGTCCGCCTCAAGCGCTTCCTCGAGATGCGCGGCGCCGACGGCGGGCCCTGGCGCTCGCTCTGCGCGCTGCCGGCGCTGTGGGTCGGCGTGCTCTACCACCACGGAGCCGCTGGATGCGGCCTGGGACTGGACCCAGGACTGGACGCTCGAGGAGCATGAGCATCTGCGCGCCGAGGTGCCGCGGCGCGGGCTCAGGACGCCGTTTCGCGACGGCACGGTGCCAGGATCTCGCCCGGCGCATGCTGGCGCTCGCCGAGATCGGCCTGCAGCGCCGCTCCGAGGAGGACTGGGGCGGCCAGGACGAGCGCCAGTTCCTGACCGCGCTGCGCGGCATCGTCGAGACCGGCCGCACCCCGGCCGAGGAGCTCCTCGCCCTCTACCACGGCCGCTGGCAGGGCAGCGTCGACCCGGTCTTCCGCGAGTTCGCCTACTGAGCCCGCTAGCTGGCGTCGCGCCCGGTCGAGAGGTAGGGCAGCGGGAACTGGTCGGGGCTGCGCAGGACGTAGGTCTCGAGCAGGGCCAGCGTAGGGCGCCAGCATGCGGTCGATCGCGGCATCGCGCGCCAGCCCCGGATCGGCGTGGATCGCCGGCTCGATCCGGGTCGCGAAGCGGCCGTCGGGCTCGCGCAGCGTGAAGACCGGCAGGATCGGTGCGCCGGTCTGGCAGGCGAGCGCGAGGGCGCCGGTCGCGATCCGGATGTAGCCGTCCAGGAACGGCACCAGCCGGGTCCGCCTGCCACTCGCGGCGAGCGTGATCGAGACCAGCCGGTTCTGCTTGAGGCGCGCCGCCAGCTCGCGCAGCGGCCCGACGCTGCGCTCGTCGCTCATCACCAGCCGCTCCGCCAGATAGCGGCGCTCGACCCGGGTCTGGATCGGATTGAGCACACGCCGGCCGAAGCGGGTGGTCGAGAAGCCATGGGTGTCGCGGCTCAGGTGAGCGACCGCGTAGCCCGCCTCGTGCAGGGCGAGCTTGGTCACCAGATCGCTGAACGCGAACGGCGCCACCCACAGAATCCCGCCCTGCCGCTGCGCGAGAGCGGCCTCGATCTGCGCCGCGCCTTCGAGCCGCGCGGCGGGCCGCCAGCCGGCGCGAGCCCAGCAGCGCAGCAGCACCATCCAGGCGAGGTAGTTGTTGGCGAGATGCGCGCGCCAGCATGGCGCGGGCGCGAGGCCGAGCGGGCGCGCGCCGACCACCGCCGCCAGCCGGGCGACCTCGTCCGCCGTACGGGCGCCGCGCAGCGCGAGGCGCAGGCCCGCCAGACGATCGGCCAGAACCGGCCAGGCGCGCTCCGGCGTCAGCGCGGCGAGCAGAGCCAGCGCCGGCACCAGACCGAGGAGCCCGAGGTCCTTACGGCCGATCGCCGGCACCGACGGTCGGCCCGGCTTGGGGGGCGATGGGATCACGGCGCTTCCGCGTGTGGCAGGACCGGGCTCGGAAGATGCCGGCGGCGGTCCTAACCGCGTCTTAACGCTCCCCCTCTCCGGGCCGCGGACCGTGGCGGCCGGGCGGCGCTGCAAAGGGCTCGGCGGTCGCCCGCGAACTGGTGTAGAAGGGCGGCAAAGCTCGAGGAGAACGACCATGCCGCGCTTTGCCGCGAACCTCAGCACGATGTTCACCGACCGACCCTTCGCCGTGCGGATCGAGGCCGCGGCGGCAGCGGGCTTCCGCGCGGTCGAGTGCCAGTTCCCCTACGAGGTGCCGGCGGCGGAGCTGAAGGCACGGCTGGATGCGGCGCGGCGTCGAGCTGGTGCTGCTCAACACCCCGCCCGGCGACTTCGCCGCCGGCGAACGGGGCCTCGCCGGCCTGCCCCGCCGCGAGGCCGACTTCGCGACCGCGCTCGGCCAGGCGTTGGCCTACGCCGAGGCGCTCGCCTGCCGCGCAGATCCACGTCATGGCCGGCGTGCAGCCCGCGGGCACCAGCAAGGAGGCCTGCCTCGCCGTCTACAAGGCGAACCTGCGGCTCGCCGCCGAGGCCTGCACGCGCGCCGGCCGGCGCGCCGTCATCGAGCCGATCAACACCCGCGACATCCCGGGCTATCTCCTCAACACGCCGGCCGAGGGCGCGGCGGTGATCGCCGAGCTCGACCAGCCGAGCCTGCGCCTGCAGTTCGACTTCTACCACGCCCAGATCATGACCGGCGATCTCGCCCGAAGCTTCGAGCGCCACCTCCCGATCACCGCCCACGTGCAGATCGCCGGCGTCCCGGAGCGCCACGAGCCGGATACGGGCGAGGTCAACTATCCCTATCTGTTCGATCTGCTCGACCGCCTGGGCTACGCGGGCTGGGTCGGCTGCGAGTACCTGCCCGCGGGCGCGACCGAGGACGGCCTGGGCTGGGCGCTGCGCTACGGCATCGCGCCGCGCTCGGTTCAGCTGGCGACCGGCGGAGAGCGGGTATGAGCCTCGCCATCCTCGCGGCGCCGGTCGGGAGCGCCCGGAGGGCGGCCGGAGCGCGCATGCGCTAGCCTCCGCCGGGCCGCCCCTTGTCCAGCAATCCGGTGTTCGTTCGGCGTCTGTGGACGTTGCTGCGACGCGAGCCGCTGGTCCACTTCGTCCTGCTCGGCGCGCTGCTGTTCGCGGCCAGCGCGCTGCGCAGATTCGGCCGGCCGCGAGACCATCGTGATCGACCGCCCGACGCTCGACGCGCTCGTCCAGCAGCAGGCCGAGATCCAGGGCCGCCCGCCGTCCGACCAGGAGCGCGCGCTGCTCCTCCAGGGCGTGATCGACGACGCCGTGCTGCTGCGCGAGGCGTACAAGCGCGGGCTCGAGCAGGACGCGGTGGTCGAGCGGCATCTGGTCCAGAAGATGCGCTTTCTGCTCGGCGAGGAGGTGCCGGAGCCGAGCGAGGCCGAGCTCCGCGCCTACTTCGAGGCCGAGGGCCTGCGCTATCGCAGCCCGCCGACCGTGACCCTCGACCACGTCTTCTACGCCGACCCGAAGGCCGTGCCGGACGGGCTGCTGGAGAAGCTGCGCTCCGGGGCGGACGCCCGCGGCCTGGGCGACCGGCTGTTCATGCTCGGCCCGAGGCTCGCCCGCTACAGCGTCGCCGATCTGGCCGATCTGCTCGGCCCCGAGCTCGCGCGCCGCGTCTTCGAGCTGCCGCCGGACAGCTGGCAGGGGCCGTTCCGCTCCGCCGAGGGCGTCCACTTCGTCCGCCTCGCGGCCCGGCACCCGGCACGCCTGCCCGCCTTCGAGGAGATCGTGGACTGGCTGCGCCAGGACTGGCTCCACGCCCGGCAGCAGCAGATCATCGGCGCCGAGCTCGAGGCGCTGCGCGAGCGCTACCGGATCGTGGTCGAGGGCGAGGGCGAGTCGTGAGCGCGGTCAGGGTGCGGCTCGGCTGGACCATCGTCCTGCTGGCGCTCGGGCTGGCACCGGGACTCGTGGACCCGGCCGCCGCGCACGACGTCGGCGTCGCGCGGGCGACCCTCGAGGAGCAGGCCCCGGGCCGCTACCTGCTCGAGGTCGAGGTGGGCGAGGCACCGCCCGGGTCGTTCGCTGCCCCGCGCCTGCCGGAGCGCTGCGCCGCCGAGCCGGCGCAGGGCGCCGTGCGCCCCGACGCGCTGCGGCTGCACTACGCGTTCCGTTGCTCCGAGCGGCCGCTCGAGGCCGGCGACGTCCTCCATCTGCCGTGGCAGCGCCAGGGCGTCCTGGTCACCGCCCGCTGGGGCGACGGCACCACGGCGCGCCAGTTCCTGACCCGCAGCGGCGCCGGGATCGACCTGCCGCTCGAGCTCCTGCGGGCCAGCTCCGGCGGGGCCGGCGATGCCGCGAGGCGTTATCTGGCGCTCGGCGTCGAGCACATCCTGCTCGGCGTCGATCACCTGCTGTTCGTCCTCGGCCTGCTGTTGCTCGTGCGTGGCGCCTGGCGGCTGATCGCGACCGTCACCGCCTTCACGCTCGCCCACAGCCTCACCCTCGCGCTGGCGACGCTCGGGCTGGTCGCCGTGCCGTCCGCTCCGGTCGAGGCCACGATCGCGCTCAGCATCGTGTTCCTCGCGGCCGAGATCCTGCGCGCCCGGCAGGGCCGCTTCGGCCTCACCCAACGCTTTCCCTGGCTGATCGCGTTCGGCTTCGGGCTGCTCCACGGGCTGGGCTTCGCCGGCGCGCTGGCCGAGATCGGCCTGCCGGCAGGCGAGATCCCGCTGGCGCTGCTGTTCTTCAACCTCGGCGTCGAGGCCGGCCAGCTGCTGTTCGTCGCGGCGGTCCTGAGCGTGCGCTCGGCGCTGCGCCGCCTCGAGATCGCCTGGCCGCCCTGGCTTGAGCCCCTGCCCGCCTACGCGATCGGCACCGTCGCCTGCTTCTGGTTCCTGGAGCGCGCCGGCGGCCTCGTCGCCTCCTGACGCCGCCTCGCCCGGCGGGAGATGGCGGATCACGGCCGGCTGGCGATCGGCGCGCCGCCGGAGCTCATGCTGCTCCCACAAAGTCCTGACGGTCCCCCCCACCCCGACCCTCCCCCGCAAGGGGGGAGGGAGAGACCGCGGCGGCCAGACCGATCGCTACCTCCCCCGCAAGGGGGAGACCACGGCGACCCGACCGAACGCTACCTCCCCCGCAAGGAGGGAGACCAGGGCGGCCAGATCGAACGCTACCTACCCCGCAAGGAAGGAGAAGGCGGCGGCAGAGCGACCGTCCCCCTCCCCCGCAAGGAAGGAGACGGCGGCGGCCAGACCGACCGTCCCCCTCCCCCTCGATGGGGGAGGGTCGGGGTGGGGGTGAACATAGCTTGGGTGGTATCAGGTGCGCTCGCGGGTCGCGCTCATCCGCACGGCGGGCCAGTCCTCGGCGGTGCGCCGGAGGTCCCAGGCGTTGCGGGCGAGGAACACCGGCGCGCCGTCGCGATCCTCGGCGACGCTCGCGCGATGGCGGGCGATGAAGCGCTGCAGCTCGGCGGGCTCTTCGGCGCTCAGCCAGCGCGCGGTCTCGAACGGCGCGTCCTCGAAACCGGCCGCGATGTTGTACTCAGCCGCGATGCGGGCGGCGAGCACGTCGAGCTGCAGGGGGCCGACCACCCCCACGATCCACTGCCCGGCGGTGAGCGGCCGGAACAGCTGGGTCACGCCCTCCTCGGCGAGGTCCTCGAGGGCGCGCCTGAGCTGCTTCGCCCGCATCGGGTCGTCGAGCCGCACCCGGCGCAGGATCTCCGGCGCGAAGCTCGGGATGCCGACGAAGCGCAGGTCCTCGCCCTCGGTCAGCGTGTCGCCGACGCGCAGCGTGCCATGGTTCGGGATCCCGATGATGTCGCCCGGCCAGGCCTCCTCGGCGAGCTCGCGGTCCTGGGCGAAGAAGAAGATCGGGCTGTGGACCGCGAGGCTCTTGCCGGTGCGCGCCTGGCGCAGCTTCATGCCGCGCCGGAAGCGGCCCGAGCACAGGCGCAGGAACGCCACGCGATCGCGGTGGTTGGGGTCCATGTTGGCCTGGACCTTGAACACGAAGCCCGCCACCGCCGGCTCCTCCGGCCCGACCGGACGCGGCTCGGCCGGCTGGGCGCGCGGCCCCGGGGCCGCGGCCGCGAGCCCGTCGAGGAGCGCGCCCACGGCGCAGTCCTTGAGCGCGCTGCCGAAGTAGACCGGCGTGAGATGGCCCTCGCGGTAGGCCGCGAGATCGGGCGCCGGGCAGGCCGCGAGCGCGAGTGCTGCCGCCTCGCGGAAGGCGGCGAGCGTCTGGCGGTCGACCCGCTCGTCGAGGCGCGGATCGTGGGTCCCGCTGCAGGCGAAGGCCGCGGCCGCGGCGCCGCTCTCGGCCGGCAGCAGCAGGCGGTCGGCCCGCAGGTCGTAGCAGCCGTGGAAGTCGCTGCCCATGCCGACCGGCCAGGTCACCGGGGCCACCTCGAGGGCGAGCGTGTCCTGGATCTCGTCGAGCAGCTCGAACGGGTCGCGCCCCTCGCGGTCGACCTTGTTGACGAAGGTCACGATCGGCACGTCGCGCAGCCGGCAGACCTCGAACAGCTTGCGGGTCTGCGGCTCGATGCCCTTGGCGGCATCGATCACCATGACCGCCGAATCGACCGCGGTCAGCGTGCGGTAGGTGTCCTCGCTGAAGTCCTCGTGGCCGGGCGTGTCGAGCAGGTTGAAGGCGAGGCCCTGGTGCTCGAAGCTCATCACCGAGCTCGAGACCGAGATGCCGCGCGCGCGCTCGATCGCCATCCAGTCCGAGCGCGTGCGCCGCTGGTCGCCGCGCGCCTTGACCGCGCCTGCGAGCCGGATCGCGCCCGAGACCTGCAAGAGCTTCTCGGTGAGCGTGGTCTTGCCGGCATCCGGATGCGAGATGATCGCGAAGGTCCGCCGCGGCAGCGGCGCCCCCCGCTCCCGGACCTCGCTCGGCTCCGCCGCTTGCAGCACGCTGGTCACGCAACCCCTTCCCGCGCGGATCGCTCCGCGCTCGACAGCATCCAGAAACCGGGAGGACGTCTCGGACCGGACCCGCGCCCCCGGCGGGCGCGGGCAGCATATAGGGACGAGGGCCGCCGGAGGGTAGCCCTGCGACGGCAGCCGCGCCGGCTCCGGCGTAGGCCGAGGCGCCGGCGCTCGCGCCGAGGGTCAAGCCCTTCGATACTGATCGACCAGGGCATCCGCGGGGACGAGCCCTCAGCGTTGTCGAGGTCGACTGCTGCGCATCTGCACCACCTCGCGGTGGATTCCCTCAGTCTGCCCGGACCTCGATGCGCTGCCGCTTAGCCGGGCCTGTTTTGGGCAACCTGAGGTGCAGGACGCCGCTACGGACCCGCGCCTCGATGCCGGCGGGATCGACCGCGTCCGAGAGCGTGAACGCGCGCTCGTAGTCGCCGGGCTGGTACTCCAGATAGAGCGGCGCGAGGTCTCCGGGCAGCGAGATGTCACCACGAGCCCGAATGCTGAGCACACGCTTCTCCAGCGTGACCTCGACGCTGTCCTTCGTCACGCCGGGCACGTCGGCGAAGATCTCGAGCGCGTCCTCGGTCTCGATGATATCGACACGCGGTGCGTAGACGGCTCGATTGCGTGTCCGCTCGGTGCCCTCGGGTTGGGCCGCCGGCACGCGTTCGGATTCGGCGGCGACATCCTTACCGCGGGACTTGCCCGCTTTGCTCGCAGGTTCCGGCATCTCTTCCTCCTCAGCCGATGAAGCGCAGGGGGACACCTGTCGCCGTGGTCCCCTCAGCCCCGGATGGCGATCCGACGCGGCTTGTCCTCCTCGGGACGCGCCAGGCTCAGGCGCAACACTCCGTTCTCGAGGTGCGCCTCGATGCGATCGGAGTCGATCCGGTACGGAAGCTGGATGCTGCGGGTAAACGCCCCGCTCCGCCTCTCCCGCCGGTGGTAGTTGTCGCTCCGCTCAGCGGCTGGCCGGCGGGTGCCACGGATGGTGAGCGTGTCCTCGTGGGCCTGGACCTCGAGGTCGTCCTTCTCGACGCCGGGCAGCTCGGCCACGACCGCGATCCCTTCCTGACCGGCATAGACGTTGACGGCCGGAAAGGCTCCCGCGGCCGCGAGCCCGCCGGCCGCAGGAAGGTTGCCCATGACGCGATCCATTTCGGTCTGCAGTCGGCGCAACTCGCGAAACGGGTCGGCGCCCCCAGGAAAACCGAAGGGAAACAAAGTGGCCATCGCTCTCTCCCCCTAAGGCTGGTGGCGGTGCCGTTGTCGGCATTGGCATACCCCATATAGGCATCGTCGGGAGAGGCATCTAGCATCCGGACGGTCCGATGTGCTCCCGACCGGGCCTGGCACGACGTCGAGGTCGGCGTGGCGCTCGAGGCGATCCGGACCGAAAGCACGCTCGATCTGGCCCGTCTCGCCGAGGAGGTTGGAAGCTTGGGCCCGATTCTCAGGGCCGCAGGCGGAGCAGGTCCTCGACCCGGATCAGCAGCGGGGCGGGATCGGCGAGCGGCGCGACCGAGGGGGCGGCCCGGCGCGCCGCGGACGCAGCCTCGCGGGCGCTCGGAGCGAGGTCGGGGCCGCCGATCGCGAGCTCGCTCCCGGGCGCGGCCGACTGCGCGGCCAGGACCGGCGTGAACGCCAGCGGGTCGACCTGACGGCCGGCGACCAGGATCTCGTAGTGGAGATGCGGGCCGGTCGCGCGGCCCGTGCTGCCGACCGCGCCGATCAGCTCGCCCTGACGGACCGCATGGCCGGGGCGCAGGCCCTTGGCGTAGCCGTCGAGGTGGGCATAGGCGGTCGCGATCGCGCCGCCGTGGTCGATCCGCAGATAGCGGCCATAGGCGCCGAGGGGCACCGCGGCGACCACCACGCCGTGGCCCGCGGCGCGCACCGGCGTGCCGCGCGGCGCCGCCCAGTCGATGCCCCGATGCATCTGGCGCCGCTTCAGGATGGGGTGGTGCCGCGGGCCGTAGGGCGAGCTCAGGCGGCCGCGGTCGACCGGCTTGAGCAACAGGCTGTCGGCCATCAGCGGGGCGGGATCGCGGCTGGAGGAGCAGCTCGCGCACAGCGCCAGCAGGACCGCGCAGAGCGCCTGGAGCGCAAAGCCGCCGCGCAGCGCTCGGCGACATCGCGCGTGCGCGCCAGCGCTCTCCGCAAGCCCGCCGCCGGTGCCGCCCTCCGCTGCCATTCGCGCTCGCCTCGTGGCCTCACTCGATCGATAGCGAGGCGTTCTCGCGCAGGCAAGCTGACCCGCCCCTGAATGGCGCGGCGCGTTCCGTCGACGCCGCACCTTCGACCCAGCGCCGCTGTCCGCTGCAGGCGCACTGCTTGCCAGGGCGAGCCAGGGTCGCCACGACCACAGCTGGCCGCCGAGGTGGCCAGCTCCTCCAGCCCGGTTGCGCGCAGCTGCGTCGCTGCGCCGGGCCGGACCTCAGCCCGTCAGCCCCGCTCCACCAGCTCGATCTTATAGCCGTCGGGGTCCTCGATGAAGGCGATCGCGCGGCCGCCATGCTTCATCGGGCCCGCCGGGCGCGGGATCTTGACGCCTTGGGCCGCGAGCTCGTCGCAGGCCTTGTAGACGTCGGGCACCGCGATCGCGATGTGGCCATAGGCGGTGCCGATCTCGTAGTCGTGCTCACCCCAGTTGTGGGTCAGCTCGACCACCGTGTGGCTCTCCTCGTCGCCATAGCCGACGAAGGCGAGCGTGAACTCGCCGCTCGGGAAGTCGGTCTTGCGCAGGAGCTTCATGCCGAGCTTGTTGGTGTAGAAGTCGAGCGCGGCGTCCAGATCCTTGACCCGGAGCATGGTATGGAGGAGGCGGAACTTGTCCGTGCTGCTGGTCATGCGGTTCTCCTTCGCTGGGCGTCGGCCATGACTTCGAGGACGCGGGCCGCGGCGCGCTGGCTGGGCGAGCGGCCATCGGCGGGCCCCAGGCGCGCGATCGCCTCGGCCAGCGCGGCCTGTTGCGCCTGGCGCAGGTCCTCGTCCTCCATCAGGCGCGC
This sequence comes from uncultured Alphaproteobacteria bacterium, assembly GCA_963753275.1. Classification (GTDB taxonomy): domain Bacteria; phylum Pseudomonadota; class Alphaproteobacteria; order Geminicoccales; family Geminicoccaceae; genus DATAOG01. Next base: position 50,092 of record CAVWCE010000014.1, read on the forward strand.
CGCGGTCGCCGCGATCCGTTCCGGATGGCAGTCCTCCTGCAGCAGCTCCGGCACCGCGGGCCGGCCGAGGATCAGGTTGACCAGGTTGACGTGCGGCACCTTGATCAGGCGGCGCGCGAGCCATCCGGTCAGCGGGCCGGTGCGGTAGATCGTGACCAGGGGCAGGCCGGCGAGCGCCGCCTCGAGCGAGACCGTGCCGGAGGCGGCGATCGCCAGCCAGCTCGCGGCATAGGCGTCGAACCGCTCCGCGCGATCCTCGAGCACGAGCGCCGGAACCGTCCAGTCGGCGACCAGCTCCTTGACCAGCGGCGCGATGGCGGCGAGCGTCGGCAGCACCAGCCGCACCCGCGGAAAACGCTGCCACAGTAGCGCGACCGCCTGGCCGAGGAGCGGCAGGTGCTGGATCACCTCGCCGCGCCGGCTGCCCGGCAACAGGCAGATCAGCGGCGCATCGGGCGGGATGCCGTAGCGGCGGCGGAAGCGCGCCCCGTCCCCCTGCCGGCCGGCCTCCTCGGTGATCGGATGCCCGACGAAGCTGCAGGACAGCCCATAGCGCTCGAAGAACGGCGGCTCGAACGGCAGCAGCGCGAGGAGATGGTCGACGTCGCCCGCGAGCCGCGCGGCGCGCTCTTGCCGCCACGCCCAGACCTGGGGCGCCACGTAGTGCATGCGCAGCACCGCGAGGCCGCCGAGCCGGCGCTGCAGGCGGAGCGCGAAGCCCGGCGAATCGATGGTCAGCACCAGAGCCGGCTGCCGCCGCCGGATCTCGGCTACCGTGCTGCGCAGGCGGGCGGCGAGCCGGGGCAGGTGCGGCAGGATCTCGGTGAAGCCGATCAGGGACAGCTCCTCCATCGGGAACAGGCTCATCACGCCGCGCTCGGCCATGCGCGGCCCGCCGACGCCGAAGAACTCGAGACGGTCGCCGGCCTGGTCCCGCAGCGCATCGAGCAGACGCCCGCCGAGCATGTCGCCCGAAGGCTCGCCGGCGAGCACGAAGACCTGCGCACGCTGCATTCCCGGTCCCTCGCCCATCAGGCGCGCGCGCTGACGCCGACCACGAACAGACCGCGGCGATCGGCGGCCTCGACCACGTCCTGGCGGTCGACGATGATGCAGTTGCCGGCGTGCACCGCGATCCCCGCGAGGCCGGCTTCAGCCGCCGCCCGGACCGTGGCCGGACCGATCGTCGGCAGATCGGCCCGCCGTTCCTGCCGCGGCTTCTTGAGCTTGACCAGCACGCCGCCCGGGCCGTCCCGCCGCAGCCCCGCGCAGCGCGCCAGCAGCTGATCGGTGCCCTCGACGGCCTCGACCCCGAGCACGAGGCCGTGCTGCACGACCACCGCCTGGCCGATGTCGAGCTCGCCCAGGCGCAGCGCGACCGCGACGCCCTGCGCGATGTCGCGCTCCGCCAGGGGATCCGGCGCCGGCCCGGCGAGCAGACCGGTCGGCGCCAGCAGCGCGCCGATCACGTCGTCGGCGCCGATCACGCGGAAGCCCTCGCCTTCGAGCTCGCCGACGATCAGCTTGAACAGCCGGTCGTCGCCCTGTCCGCCGCCGAGCCCGAGCTTGCCCAAGAGCTGCATGCCGCGCCAGTCCAGCCGCAGACTGGCGAGCGCCGGCCGGCGCACCGGGCCGATCATGACCACGTCCTCGCTGCCGGCCTCGCGCAGCGCCCGGATGGTCCGGCCGACGGCGCCGAGTGCCACCCACTGGTGCGGCACGCCGTCGACCACGGCGGGATCGGTCTCGCCCTCGAAGGCGACCACGAAGACCTCGCGGCCCGCGGCCTGGGCCGCCCCGACCACCTCCCCCGGAAGCGGCCCGCCGCCCGCCAGAACCGCCAGCCGGCGCCCCATCGCTCAGCCGATCCGGTGGTTCTGGCGCGGCATGCAGACCGCACGGTTGCCGGCGCTGCGGATGAAGCCCACGATCTCCATCACCCGGCTGTGGTCGGCGAACTGGGCGGCGACCTCGGCGAGGCGCTCGACGAAGGCGCCCTCGGGCGCGAACAGCAGCCGGTAGGCGGTGCGGAGGTCCTGGATCTCCTCGCGCGACACGCCGCGCCGCTTCATACCGACGATGTTCATGCCATTGAGATAGGCGCGGTTGCCGAGGACCATGCCGTAGGGGATGACGTCCTGCTCGACCCCGGCGAGGCCGCCGATCATCGCCTGCCGGCCGATGCGCACGAACTGATGCACCGCGCACAGGCCACCCAGATAGGCGTGGTCCTGGACCTCGACGTGGCCGCCGAGCGTGGCGTTGTTGGCCATGATCACGCCGTCGCCCACCTGGCAGTCGTGGGCGACGTGGATGCCGGCCATGAACAGCCCCTCGTCGCCGACCCGGGTGATGCCGCCGCCGCCGGCGGTGCCGGGGTGCATGGTGACGTGCTCGCGGATCTGGTTGTTGCGACCGATCAAGAGCTCGGTGTCCTCGCCGCGATACTTGAGGTCCTGCGGACGGTGGCCGAGACAGGCGAAGGGAAAGATCCGGCAGCCGCTGCCGATCGTGGTCCGCCCCGCGACCACGACGTGCGAATCCAGACGCACTGCGGCGCCCAGGCGCACCCCGGCGCCGACCACGCAGTACGGTCCGATGACGACGTTCTCGGACAGCTCGGCGCGCGGATCGACGACCGCCGTCGGATGGATCTCCGTCATCGGGCTCAAAGATCCATGATCTTGGCGCTGATGATCGCCTCGGCGACCAGCCGGTCGACCACCGTCGCCCGCCCGACGAACTTCCACACGCTGAGCTTCTTGTGCTGCTTGACCACCTTGATGCGGAGCTGGTCGCCGGGCACCACGGGCCGCCGGAAGCGCGCCTGGTCGACCGTCATGAAGTACACCGGCTTGCCCTCCGCCGCGGGCCCGATGCTGGCGACGACCAGCGCGGCCGCGGTCTGCGCCATGGCTTCGATGATCAGCACGCCCGGCATGATCGGACGGCCGGGGAAGTGCCCTTCGAAATAGGGCTCGTTGACCGTCACGTTCTTGATCCCCACCGCGCTGGTCTCGGCCTCGATCTCGACCACCCGATCAATCATCAAGAACGGATAGCGATGCGGGATCATCCGCTGGATCGTGTAGATATCCAGATCGTCCAGGCGGTCGCCGGTCTGGATCGCATCATTCATCCTTCGCCACCTTTCGTCTGCCCAGCCGCATGATCGCCACCATCTGCCGCCGCCACTGGCCGATCGGGATCGCTGGGGTGCCGCCGTAGGTCTGGTCCGCAGGCAGATCGCGGATCACGGCGCTGCGGGCGGCCAGCCGAACGCGGGCACCGACGTTGAGATGGCCGGTGATCCCGACCTGCGCGGCGAGGATGCTCCCGGCGCCGATCGCGGTGCTGCCCGAGATACCGCATCTGGGCGACCACGATGCAGTCCTCTCCCAGGCTGACGTTATGGGCGATCATGACCAGGTTGTCGATCTTGCAGCCGCGGCCGATCACCGTGTCGGGTCCGCTGCCGCGGTCGACCGTGGTGTTGGCGCCGATCTCGACGTCGTCGCCGATCACCACCCGGCCGATCTGGGGCACCTTGAGATGGCCCTGCGCAGCGGGCGCGAAGCCGAAGCCGTCCTGCCCGATGCGCGCGCCGGCGTGAACCACCACCCGGCTGCCGAGCAGGCAGTGGTTGAGGGTGGCGCCGGGTCCGATCCGGCAGTCCGGGCCCAGCGCCACGCCGGCGCCGATCACGGCATTGGCTGCGATCCGGCAGCGGGGGCCGAGCTCCGCGCCGGCCTCGATCACCGCGCCGGCCGCGACCCGACAGCCTGCGCCGAGGATCGCGGCGGGGTCGATCAGCGCGCCGGCCGCGATCTCCGGGACCGGCGGATGATCCGCGCCCGGTGCGGCGGCCTCCGGATAGAACGCCGCCGCAACCCGCGCGTAGCCCCGGTAGGGGTCCGTCGTCAGCAGCCGCGCGACGTCGTCGGGCAGCCGGTCCGCATGCTGCGGACGGATCAGGCAGGCGGCGGCGCGCGTGGTCGCGGCCTGATCGAGGTACCGGGCGTTGTCGAGAAAGGTGACCTGATCAGGGCCAGCGCTCTCGAGCGGAGCGACATCGGTGATCTCGCGCTGCGGATCGCCGCCCACCAGGCGCGCCTCGGCCAGGGTCGCGAGGGCCCCGAGCGCGAAGCGCCCGGCCGGACGAAAGAACCGGGCGTCGGCCATCGCCCTACTGGGTGGTCCGGGGGACCTGCACGTCGGGCAGGCGATCGTTCAGCTTGGTCAGCACCTCCTCGGTGAGGTCGATCCTGCGGGCGAAGAACAGCACTTCCGAGCTCGGCAGCACGAGGTTGAAGCCACGCTCCTCGGCGATGCTCGTGACCACCTCGATCAGCGCGTCCTGGACCTCCTTCAGCGCGACCGCCGACGCGCTGTCGAGCTCGCGGCGGCGCTCCTGCACCATGCGCTGGACCTCCGCGACCTCGCGCTCGAAGTCGCGCCGCTTCTCGGCGAAGGCCTCGGGGGTCAGCAGCGAGCGCTGCCGGGCGAACTCCTTGTCCGCCTCGTGCAGGCGCTGCTCCTCCTTGCCGATCTCCTCCTGGTAGGCCTTGCGACGGACCTCGATCTGCTCGCGGATGCTGCGCGCCGCCGCGGCTTCGGTGAGGATGCGCTGGTAGTCGATCACGGCGGCGACCGTGGTCGGCAGCTTCTGCGCCCGGGTCTCGAGCGGCCCGGCGATGACGATCGCGGCGGCGAGCAGCGTGCCGGTCACCAGGCTGCGGAGGCGATCGCGAACAACCGGCAAGGGGGCTCGCCTCTCCCGCTCAGAACCGGGTGCCGAAGCTGATCCGGAAGAACTCGGTCTCGTCCTCGCTCTCCTTGATGAACGCATTCGACAGGTCGATCGCGATCGGGCCGAGCGGCGACAGCCACGACAGGCCGACGCCCGCCGCCAGCCTGAGGCTGCCGCTGTCGGCGATCTCCACGCCCTCAACGTCCAGATCGGTCAGGGTGCCGGCGTCGACGAACACGCGGCCGAACATCCGGAGCTCCTCGGGCAGGCCCAGGGGAAAACGCTGCTCCGCGGTCGAGGTGAACAGGAAATTGCCTCCCAACGCGTCGTCGGTGGTGACGTCGCGCGGCCCGACGCCGGCGAACTTGAAGCCGCGCAGCGACTGGCCGCCGAGGAAGAAACGGTCGAACAGGCGCACGTTCTCCCCGCCGTAGCCGAAGATATAGCCGGCGCGCGCCGCGAGGTTGAGCACCCAGTTCGGGGTGAAGGGGTAGTAGTAGGAGCCGGTCGCCTCGTGCCGGATGAACTGGGTGTCGCCCAGTCCGGCGACGTCCTGGTCGAGCCGGAACAGGTAGCCCTCGGACGGCAGGAAGCGGGTGTCGCGCACGTCGTAGGTCAGGTTCTGCCCGACCAGAAGGGTCAGGTTGTCGCCCTCCTCCTCCCGGATGAAGCGCGAGGCGCTGTCGTCGACGTCGGTGATCTCGTCCTGGCGCACCGTGAACTGCACGCCATGGCGCCACCGCTCGGTGAGCGGATAGGACGCGCGCAGCGTGCCGCCGGTCGACTTCTGATCGAACGAGCCCTCGCTCTGGAAGTCGGTCGTGCGCCGGAACAGATCGAAGCCCGCGGCCAGGTCGCGGTCGAGGAAATAGGGCTCGGTGAAGCCGAAGTCGATCTGCTGGGTACGCGCCGAGATGGTGAACTCGGCGCGCACGGATTGCCCGCGACCGAGCAGGTTGCGCTCGGTCAGGCGGATGTCGCCGAGCGGGCCCTCGGAGGTCGAGAAGCCGGCGCCGAACGACAGCTCGCCGGTCGAGCGCTCGCTGACCTCGACCTCCACCCGGGTCTTGTCGGGGCTCGAGCCTGGCAGCGTGTTGAGCTCGACCCGCTCGAAGTAGCCGAGGTTCTCGATCCGCTGGCGCGAGCGGCGCAGCAGCGCGGTGTTGAAGGCGTCGCCCTCGTCGACCCGGAACTCGCGCCGGATGACCCGGTCGAGGGTGCGCAGATTGCCGACGATGTCGATCCGCTCGATGTAGACCCGCGGGCCCTCGTTGATCACGTAGGTGAGGTCGATCACCCGCTCCTCGGCGCGCTTGTTCGGCACCGGCTCGACCTCGACGAAAGCGTAGCCCAGCGCGCCGAGCTCCTCGCTGAGCGCGACGATCGAGTCCTCGATCTCGTCCGCGTTGTAGACGTCCCCCGCCTCGGTCTCGACCAGCTCGCGCAGCTGCCCGGGCTCGATATCGGGCAGCCGCGACTTCGAGGTCGATCTGGCCGAAGTCGTAGCTCTCGCCCTCCTCGACGGTGAAGGTGATCACGAACTTGCGCCCGTCGGGCGTGAGTTCCGCGATCGCCGAGGCGACGTTGAAATCGGCGTAGCCGCGCGACAGGTAGAAGCGGCGCAGGAGCTCCTGGTCGAACGCCAGCCGGTCCGGATCGTAGGTGTCGTCGCTGGTCAAGAACCGGTACCAGGCGGCTTCCTTTGTCTGGATGACCTCGCGCAAGGTACCGTCGCTGAACGCCTGGTTGCCGATGAACACGATCCGCGACACGTCGGTGAGCGGCCCCTCGTTGATCTCGAACACCAGGTCCACGCGGTTCTGCTCGAGCTCGATCACCTTGGGCTCGACCGTCGCGGCGAAGCGCCCGTTGCGACGGTAGAGCTCGAGTATCCGGCTGACCGCGTTCTGCACCCGCGAGCGGGTGTAGACCACGCGCGGCCGCAGCTGCACCTCGTTCTGCAGCAGCTCGTCGTCGAGGCGGCGGTTGCCCTCGAACGCGATGCGATTGATGATCGGGTTCTCGACCACGCTCACGACCAGCTGATCGCCCTCGCGGCGCAGCGCGACGTCGTCGAACAGGCCGGTCGCGTAGAGGTTCTTGAGCGACTGGTCGAGCGCGGCGGGGTCGAACCGGTCGCCGATCTCGACCGCCATGTAGCTGCGGATCGTCGCCGCCTCGATCCGCTGGTTGCCCTCGACCCGAACGCCTTCGACGACGCCCTGCGACGCGATCTCCGGAGCTGGCCCTAGCGGCGGCTCCGGCTGCTGCGCCAGCGCGCGCTCCGAGGGGGCTCCGAGCGCGCCGAGCACCAGCCAGCCAACGGCCACAGACGCGGCGAGACGCGGCGCCATCGTTCCTCCCGTCGTCGGTTCTTGGCGACCATGGTCTCCTCTCGCTAGGAGACCAGGCCCTTGAAGAATTCGATTACGTTGAGCTGTACCAGGTCATTCCAGGTCGCGAACACCATCAGCGTCAGGACGAGCACCAAGCCGAAGCGAAAGGCCACCTCCTGGCTGCGCTCGTTGAGCGGCCGGCCGCGCAGCGCCTCGACCGCGTAGAGCACCAGATGCCCGCCATCGAGCAGCGGGATCGGGAACAGGTTGATCAAGCCGAGATTGACCGACAATACGGCGGTAAACCAAATCAGCGGGATCGCGCCATCCTTGGCGATCTCGCCCGACATCTGCGCGATGCGCAGCGGGCCGCCGAGCTCCTCCGTGGTACGGCTGCCGACGATCATCTCGCCGAGCGCATAGAGGGTGCCGCCGATCAGGCGAAGCGTCTCGCTGCCGCCCTCGACGACCGCCAGGAGCGGGTTCGAGCGCTCGAACTCGATGCCCGAGCGGCTGACCCCGATCAGGCCGATCCGGTGGACCTGGCCGAAGCGGTCGGTGAGCTCCGTCTGGCGCGGCGTGACCGTGACCTCGAGGCGCTCGCCGACGCGCTCGATCGTGAAGGACAGCGGCACGCCTGGGCTGTCGCGCACCACCAGCTGGAGCTCCTCGAAGCTCCCCAGCGGCTCGCCATCGACCGCGACGATCCGATCGCCCGGCTCCAGACCGGCCGCCGCGGCGGCGCTGCCCTCCTGGACCTCGCCAACCTCGGCCGGCGTGACCGGCCGCCCGACGGTCGCGAACAGGAGGCCCAGCACCACGATGGCGAAGACGAAGTTGGCGACCGGCCCGGCGACCACGATCGCCATCCGCTGCCAGACGGTCTTGGCCGGGAAGCTGTCCGGATCCGGGCGGGCGTTGAGATCGATGGTCGAGCTCGTCGGGTCGGCGTCGCCGTGCATTTTGACGTAGCCGCCGAGCGGCAGCACGCTGAACTTCCAGCGCGTGCCGGCGCGGTCGTTGAACCCGAACAGCTCGGGCCCGAAGCCGATCGAGAACACGTCGACCCGGACCCCGTTGCGGCGGGCGACCAGATAGTGGCCGAGCTCGTGCACGAACACCACGACCGACAGGATGATCAGGAACGGGATCAGGTACGTGCCGATGCTGGTCAGCAGATCCATGGTCTCACCTCACGCCGTGCCCGCCCGCGGCGGGGACCAGTCCGCGACCAGCGTCTCGGTCCGCCGGCGCGCCAGGGCGTCGACCGCCAGAATGTCGTCCAGGCTTTCCGCCTGCAGGCCCGCGCAGGCCTCGAGCGCTGCCTCGACCAGCGCGGCGATGTCGAGGAACCCGATCCGGCCCGCGAGGAACGCGCCGACCGCGATCTCGTTGGCGGCGTTGAGCACGGTCGGCGCCGTGCCGCCCTGGCGCAGCGCCTCCTCGGCCAGTCTGAGCGCCGGAAAGCGCGCCGGGTCGGGCGCCTCGAAGGTCAGGCGCGCGATCCTGCCGAGATCGAGGCGCGGCGTCGGCACGCTGATCCGTTCGGGCCAGCCGAGGGTGTAGGCGATCGGGATGCGCATGTCGGGCTGGCCGAGCTGGGCGAGCACCGAGCCGTCGCGGAAGGCGACCATGCTGTGCACGATCGATTCCGGGTGGACCAGGATCTCGATCTGGTCCTGCTGCAGCCCGAACAGATGGTGGGCCTCGATCAGCTCGAGCCCCTTGTTCATCATGGTCGCGGAATCGACCGAGATCTTGGCGCCCATGCTCCAGTTGGGATGGGCCACCGCCTCGCGCGGCGACACCGCCGCCATCTCGGCGAGCGTGTGGCCCCGGAACGGCCCGCCCGAGGCGGTCAGGATCAGGCGCTCGATGCTCTCGGCCGCCTCGCCGCGCAGCGCCTGGAAGATCGCGTTATGCTCGGAGTCGACCGGCAGCAGCATGGCACCGCTGCTGGCGACCTCGGCCATCAGCAGCGCACCGGCGCAGACCAGGCATTCCTTGGTGGCGAGCGCCACCATCGCGCCGCGACGTACGGCGGTGAGCGTCGGACCGAGGCCGGCGGCGCCGACGATCGCCGCCATCACCCAGTCGGCCGGGCGCGCCGCCGCCTCGGCCAAGCCCTCGCTGCCGGCGGCGACCGCGACGTCGCTGCCGGCCAGAGCCTCCTTCAGCCGCCGATAGCACGCGGGGTCGCCGACCACGGCGAGCCGGGCGCCGTGGGTGCGCGCCGCGGCCGCGAGGCCATCGGCGTTGCTGTGCGCCGTGAGCGCCTCGACCCGGTAGCGCTCGGGGGCGCGCGCGATCAGGTCGAGGGTGCTGCGGCCGACCGACCCCGTGGCGCCCAGGATGGTCACGCTGCGCCGTGGCTGGGTCGCCAACGCTAGCGCCATGGCAGGCCCTCAGGCCCGGCGATCAGGCCGACCAGGGCCAGCGCCGGGGCCGCGAACAGCAGGCCGTCGATGCGGTCGAGGACTCCGCCGTGGCCCGGGATCAGCGCGCCGCTGTCCTTGACGCCCGCCATGCGCTTGCACGCCGAATTCGGTGAGGTCGCCGAGTTGCGCGACGATCGCCAGCACAGCGCCCAGCCCTGCCGCATGGACCAGGCGCTCGGACCCGAGCAGGCCGGCGGTGAAGGCGCCGGTCAGCGCCGCGCCGAGCATGCCGCCGCACAGTCCCGACCAGGTCTTGCTCGGGCTGATCGCCGGCGCGAGCCGCGGCCCGCCGAGGGTACGCCCGGCGAAATAGGCTGCGGTATCGGTGGTCCAGACCACGACCAGCAGCCAGAGCAGCACGCCGAGGCCGAGCTCCGGGAGCGCGCGCAGCCAGATCAAGGCAACGGCGGGCAGGCCGATGTAGAGGACGCCGAGACCCGTCCAGACCCACGGTCCGCCGGCCGCCCGGGCCAACAGCGCCGCCAGCAGCGCGCCCCCCACCAGGCATCCCAGAGCGGCCTCCGGCCGGCCCGCGGCGATCAGCAGGGTCGCGGTGAAGCCGACCGCGAGCACCGTGCCGCCGGCGATCCAGCCGCTCCGCCGTCCGAAGCGCAGGATGCTGAGCCTGGCCCACTCGATCGCCATGAGCACGACCGCGAGCTCGACGAAGCCGGCGAAGCCCCAGCCGCCGAGCACCACCATCGCGAGCGCGATCGGGACCAGCGCCAGGGCCGAGAGCACGCGAAGCCGGAGCGCCGGATCGCGCTCAGCCACTCGAGGCCCCGTAGCGCCGCTCGCGCCGGCGAAACTCCGCGATCGCCTCGGCGAGGTGGCGCTGGTCGAACTCGGGCCAGTGGACCGGCAGGAACACCAGCTCGGTGTAGGCCATCTGCCAGAGCATGAAGTTGGACAGGCGCTGCTCGCCGCTGGTCCGGATCAAGAGATCCGGGTCGGGCAGGCCGAGGGAGTTCAGGGTCCGACCGAACAGGTCCTCGTCGATCGAGCGGCAGTCGAGCTCACCGGCGGCCACCTGTTCGGCGAGCTCGCGCGCGGCACGGGCAATCTCCTGCCGGCTGCCGTAGTTCAGCGCGATGGTCAAGGTCAGCGCCGCGTTGTGCTGGGTGCGCTGCTCGGCCTCGGCCATCATCAGCGCGATGTCGCCGGCCATGACGTCGCGCTCGCCGAGAAAGCGCAGGCGTACGCCGGTCCGGGCGAGCTCGTTGATCTCGCGCCGCAGATAGAAGCGCAGGAGATTCATCAGCTCGTTGACCTCGCTCGCCGGCCGCCGCCAGTTCTCCGAGGAGAACGCGAACAGGGTCACGAAGCGGATCTCGCGCTCGCGGCAGCCTTCCACGGTCCGGCGCACCGCCTCGGCGCCGCGCTGGTGGCCGAACATCGGCGGCATGCCGCGCGAGCGCGCCCAGCGGCGATTGCCGTCCATGATGATGGCCAGATGCTCGAGCCGACCCGCCGTCGAGGCGGCACACGGCGGGGCGCTCGGCGCAGGCGCGGGTTCGATCGAGGTTCGCGAAGCCATCGCCGCCTCAGATCGTCATGATCTCGGATTCCTTCGCCGCCAGCATGTCGTTGATCTGCTTGACCTCACTGTCGGTGAGCTCCTGTACCTGCTGGGAGATCTTGTGGTGCGCGTCCTGCGACAGCTCGCCGTCCTTCTCCTGCCGCTTGAGCTGCTCCATGCCGTCGCGGCGGACGTTGCGGACCGCGACCCGGGCCGCCTCGGCATAGCGTGCCGCGACCTTGGCGAGCTCGGCCCGCCGCTCCTGGCTGAGCTCCGGGATCGGCACCCGGATCAGGGTGCCCTCGACCGCGGGGTTGAGGCCGAGGTCGGACGTCCGGATCGCCTTCTCCACCGCCTTGACCAGGCTCTTGTCCCAGACCTGCACCGACAGCATGCGCGGCTCGGGCACGCCCACCGTGCCGACCTGGTTGAGCGGCATCTCGCTGCCGTAGGCCTGGACCGAGATCGGCTCGAGCAGGCTGGCCGAGGCGCGCCCGGTGCGCAGCCCGGCGAACTCCTTGCGCAGGACCTCGACGGCGCCGTTCATGCGCTTCCTGAGATCAGCCATGTCGAACCCGCTCATGACCTAACCTCCCTTGCTCCAGGCGCCTCCTGCGAGATCATCGTATGCGGGCCGTCGCCGCGCAACACCTGCAGCAGCGCGCCCGCGCTGCGCAGCGAGAACACGATGATCGGGATCGCGCTCTCGCGCGCCAGCGAGATCGCCGACGCGTCCATCACCTTCAGATCCCTGGCCAGCACGTCGTGGTAGGTCAGGCGGTCGAAGCGGACCGCCGCGGCGTCCTTCATCGGATCGGCCGAATAGACCCCGTCGACCTTGGTGCCCTTGAGCAGGGCATCGCAGCCCAGCTCCGCCGCGCGCAGCGCGGCTGCGGTGTCGGTCGTGAAGAACGGGTTGCCGGTGCCGCCGGCGCAGATCACCACCCGCCCCTTCTCCATGTGGCGGATCGCGCGGCGGCGGATGTAGGGCTCGCAGACCGAGGCCATGGGGATCGCCGAGAGGACCCGGGTCTGCAGGCCGCCCTGCTCGAGCACGCTCTGCACCGCGAGCGCGTTGATGACGGTGGCCAGCATGCCCATGTAATCGCCGGTTGTGCGCTCGATGCCGTTGGCGACGTACTGGTCGCCGCGGACCATGTTGCCGCCGCCGATCACCAGGCACTGCTCGACCCCCTGGGCGTGCACGCTCTGCACTTCCTCGGCGAGGCGCCCGAGCGTCGACGGGTCGTGGCCGAAGCCGCGATCGCCCATCAGCGCCTCACCCGACATCTTCAACAGCACCCGGCGATAGCGTGGCTGTGGCTCGGTCACCTCGGTCATCGACGCTGATCAGCCTCGTGCTACGCTCGCGCGGGTTAGACCGCAGTTAAGAGGAGGATGCGGCGCTGCCCGACGGCCGCTGCCGCCACCCCTCAGGCGCCGGCCAGCTGCGCCACCTCGTCGGCCAGATTGGTCGGCTTGGGCGTCAGTCCCTCGCCGAGGGCGAAGCGCACGAACCCGGTGACCGCGATCGAGCTGCCGAGGGTCTCGGCCAGCCGATCGAGCGCGTCCCGGACCTTGAGGTCGGGGTCGATCACGAACGGCTGCTCGAGCAGCACCACCTCCTCGTGATACTTGCGCATCCGGCCGTCGACGATCTTGTCGATGATGTTGTCCGGCTTGCCGCTCGCCCGCGCCTGCTCGGCGTAGATCGCACGCTCGCGCTCGACCAGCGTCGGGTCGAGGCGATCGACGCTCACGGCCACGGGCCGGGCTGCGGCGACGTGCATCGCGACCTGCCGGCCGAGGGCCGCCAGCTGCTCGGCGTCGCCGGCCGATCTGAGCCCGACCAGGACCCCGATCTTGCCCAGGCCCGGCGCGAGGGCGGCATGCACGTAGGAACCGACGACGCCCTCGTCGACCTCGACCGCGGCGGTCCGGCGCAGGTTGATGTTCTCGCCGACCAGCGAGATCGCGTGGGTGATCTCGTCGGCGACGCTGCGCCCGCTCTCCGGCATCGGGAGCCGCAGCAGGGCGTCGAGGTCGCCGCCGGCGCGGGGCGCCAGCGCGGCGATCGCGCGCACCAGCTCCTGGAAGGTCTCGTTGCGCGCGACGAAGTCGGTCTCCGAGTTGACCTCGACCATGGCCCCGCGGCGGGCCTCGACCTGGACCCCGATCAGGCCGTCGGAGGTCAGCCGGCCGGCCTTCTTGGCGGCTGCGGCGAGCCCCTTCTTGCGCAGCCAGTCGGTGGCCTCCTCGAGGTCGCCGCCGGTCTCCTTGAGCGCCGTCTTGCAGTCCATCATCCCGGCGCCGGTCTGGTCCCGCAGCTGCTTGACGAGGTTGGCGGTGATTTCGGCCATCGGATCTCGCACTTCGCTAGAGTAGGTCGTTGCCGGAGCGGCGACGGGGGCGGAGGACCCGCCTCATGCGCGGTCAGGAACCGCTGCGCGACGGCTGATCCGGACCCGGGACGCCGACCCCCTCGGCGGACGGCGTCGGCGCCGACGCGGCCTCGCCCTCGTCGCCGCCGTCAGCAGCCGGCTGGTCCGCGCGGTCGCCGCCATTGCCGGCGGGCTCGGCGACCTCCTCGGGGAGCTCGAGCTCCTCGGACGCGGTGAGCTCCTCGGGCAGCTCCTCGATCTCGCCGATGTCGGTGCCCGATGCCGTCATCTCGGCCTGGATGCCGTCGAGCACCGCACCGACCATCAGATCGCAGTACAGGTTGATCGCGCGCGAGGCATCGTCGTTGCCCGGCACCGGGTAGGCGATGCCGTCGGGCGCGGAGTTGCTGTCGACCACCGCGACCACCGGGATTCCGAGCGTCTTGGCCTCGGCGACCGCGATCGCCTCCTTGTTGGTGTCGATCACGAAGATCAGGTCCGGCAGGCCGCCCATGTCCTTGATGCCGCCGAGCGCGCGCTCGAGCTTGTCGCGCTCGCGGGTCAGCTGCAGCGTCTCTTTCTTGGTCAGGCCGAGGCTGCCCTCGGCGAGCCGGCCCTCGAGCTCGCGCAGGCGGCGGATCGAGTGGGAGATGGTCTTCCAGTTGGTCAGCATGCCGCCGAGCCAGCGGTGGTTGACGTAGTACTGGCCCGAGCGCTTGGCCGACCGCGTCACCGGCTCCTGGGCCTGGCGCTTGGTGCCGACGAACAGGATGCGTCCGCCCGCCGCCGCGACGTCGCGGGTCGCGACCAGCGCGCGATGCAGGAGCGGCACGGTCTGGGCCAGGTCGATGATGTGGACGCCGTTGCGGGCGCCGAACAGATAGGGCGCCATCTTCGGATTCCAGCGCCGCGTCTGATGGCCGAAGTGAACGCCAGCCTCGAGCAGCTGGCGCATGGTAAAGCTGGGCATCGCCATGAGATTGCTTCCACGCTCCGGTTGGCCGCCGCGGGTCGAGGTCCGTTCCTTCGGACACCGGAACACCGGCCGACCTGCGCGTCGGCCTCGTGACCCGCGTGAGAGATGGCGTGCTGTTTAGCTACCTGCGGGCGGTTTGGCAAGCCTGACGCGTCCGGCAGGACCGCTACAGGTCGACCACGCTCAGCACGCCGGCCCGGCGCTCGAGGTCGATCCGCCGCACCAGCGCCAGGCGGTGCGCGTCGCCGAGATCGATCGCGATTTCCTCCGCGGCGTCGAGCGGCAGGACCACCCGGACCCGCGCGCTGCCGTCGCCGTGCGGTCCGAGCAGATCGGCGATGGCGCCCGCCGCCCCGGCATCCGAGAGCCGGATCTCGATCTGGCTCTCGACCCGCGCGCCGCCGTTGGCGAGCACCAGGTCGAGGGCCTGCACCGACGAGGCCAGCACCTTGACCACCTCGCCGTCGAGGCGGACCTCGCCCTCGACCAGGAGCGGCTGGTTGGTCTCCAGCAGCTCGCGGACCCGCGCCAGCAGCTCGGCGAACAGCGTCACCTCGTAGACCCCGCTCGGATCGGACAGCTGGACGAAGGCGAAGCGCGAGCGCGCGGTGCTGCGCTCCTGCTTGCCGAGCACCACGCCGGCGAGCTTGACCCGCAGCCCGCCGCAGGCGGCGAGCTGGTCCGAGGGCGTCGCGCCGAGCTTCATGAGGCTCGCCCGGTAGCCCTCGAGCGGGTGCGCCGTGAGGTAGCAGCCCAAGGCCTCGAACTCCTGCTGCAGGCGCTCGAGCTCGGGCAGGTCCGGAGCGTCGGGCAGGAGCGGCTTGGGCAGCTCCGGCTGCTCCAGCAGGCCACCGAACAGGCTGGTCTGGTCGCTCGCCGCCTGCTCCGCATGCGCGGCGCCGTAGCGCAGCGCCTGGTCGATGCCGTCGAGCAGCTGGCGCCGGTTGGCGTGCAGGCGATCGAGCGCGCCCGCCTTGATCAGCGCCTCCAGCAGGCGACGGTTGAGGATCCGGCCGCCGGCGCGCGCCGCGAGGTCGAACAGGTCGGTGAAGGGCCCGTGCGCCGCGCGCTCGGCGACCAGGGCCTCGACCGCCTGCACCCCGACGCCGCGGATCGCGGCGAGCGCATAGCGGATCGCGGCTCCGTCCGGCCCGTCCTCGACGGTGAAGCTCGCGCCGCCGTGATTGACGTCGGGCGGCCGCAGCGCGATCCCGACGCGGGCGATCTCCTGGCGGTAGAGGTTGAGCTTGTCCTGGTTGGCCCGGTCCATGGTCATCGCCGCGGCGAAGAACTCGAGCGGATGGTTGGCCTTGAGATAGGCGGTCTGGTAGGCGAGCAGCGCATAGGCGGTGGCGTGCGCCTTGGGGAAGCCGTAGGAGGCGAACTTCGCCACCTGCTCGAAGATCGCGGTCGCGAGCTTCTGCGGGATGCCGCGGGCGGTCGCGCCCTCGATGAAGACCTCGCGCTGGGCGTCCATCTCGGCCTGGATCTTCTTGCCCATGGCGCGGCGCAGCAGATCGGCGCCGCCGAGCGAGTAGCCGGCGAGCTCGCGCGCGATCTGCATCACCTGCTCCTGGTAGATGATGACGCCGTAGGTCTCCTCGAGGATCGGCTCGAGGATCGGGTGCATGTACTCCGGCTGCTCGATGCCGTGCTTGCAGTTGATGTAGCGCGGGATGTTGTCCATCGGGCCGGGCCGATAGAGCGCGTTCATCGCGATGATGTCGTCGAAGCTGTCGGGCTTGAGCTTGCGCAGCGCGTCGCGCATGCCGCTCGATTCCAGCTGGAACACGCCGGCGGTCTCGCCGCGGCCCAGGAGCTCGAAGGTCGCGGGATCGTCGAGCGGCAGCTTCGCCAGCTCGAGCGGCGTGCCGCGCTGGTTGACCAGGCGCTCGGCGAGCGCCAGGAGGGTCAGCGTGGTCAGGCCCAGGAAGTCGAACTTGACCAGGCCCGCCTGCTCGACGTCCTTCATGTTGAACTGGGTGACCGGCATGGCCGAGCGCGGATCGCGGTAGAGCGGCACCAGCTCGTCGAGCGGCCGGTCGCCGATCACCACGCCGGCGGCATGGGTCGAGGCGTGGCGCGGCAGGCCTTCGAGCCGCTTGGCGATCTCGATCAGGCGGCCGACCTGGTCGTCCTCGCGCGCCGCCTCGGCGAGCCGCGGCTCGAGCACCAGCGCCTGCTCCAAGGTCGGCGGATGGGCCGGGTTGAACGGCACCAGCTTGGCGACCCGGTCGACCTGGCCATAGGGCATGCCGAGCGCGCGGCCGACGTCGCGCAGCACGGCACGCGCCTGCAGCTTGCCGAAGGTGATGATCGCCGCCACCCGGTCGGCGCCGTACTTGGCGCGCACGTAGCGGATCACCTCGTCGCGCCGGTCCTGGCAGAAGTCGACGTCGAAGTCCGGCATCGAGACCCGCTCGGGGTTGAGGAAGCGCTCGAACAGCAGGCCGAAGCGGAGCGGATCGAGGTCGGTGATCGCGAGCGACCAGGCGACCACCGAGCCCGCCCCGGAGCCACGGCCCGGGCCGACCGGAATGCCCTGGCCCTTGGCCCACTGGATGAAGTCGGCGACGATCAGGAAGTAGCCCGCATAGTTCATGCCCGCGATCACCTGGAGCTCGTAGGCCAGGCGCTCGCGATAGGGGCGTGCGAGCTCGGCGCGCTCGATGTCGGCGGCCTGCGGCGGATGGACCAGCGTGGTCAGCCGCGCCTCGAGCCCGGCTTCCGCCTGCTGGCGCAGCTCGAGCGCCTCGCTGCGCCCGACCGCGGTCGGGAAGGCCGGCAGGATCGGCGCACGGGTCGCGACCATGAAGCCGCAGCGCCTCGCGATCACCAGCGTATTGGCGATCGCCTCCGGCAGGTCGGCGAACAGCTCCACCATCTCGCCGGCGGTCTTGAAGCGGTGCTCCGGGGTCACCCGGCGGCGCTGCTCCTGCGCGACCTGGGCGCCCTCGGCGATGCACAGGAGCACGTCGTGGGCCTCGAACTCCGCCGCCTCGAGGAAATGGACGTCGTTGGTCGCGACCAGCGGCAGGTCGAGGCGCAGCGCCATCTCGATCAGCGCCGGCTCGATCTCGTCCTCATCGACCTGTCCATGCCGCATCAGCTCGACGTAGAGCCGGCCCGGGAAGATCTGCAGCAGGCGCTCGAGCAGGCCCTCGGCGAGGCCGCGGTTGCCGTGCAGCAGCGCCCGGCCGGGCAGGCCCTCCGGACCGCCGGTGAGCGCGATCAGCCCCGCGCCGAAGCGCGCGAGGTCATCCAGCTGCAGCTCGGGCGCGCCGCCCACGTCGCCCCCGAGATAGGCGCGGCTCAGCAGCTTCAGGAGGTTCTGATAGCCGGCCTCGCTCTGGACCAGCACCGGCAGCAGGGCCGGCGCCGGGGGCCGGCCATTGCCGCTCGCCGGGTCGTCGCCCTGCACCGGCAGGAGGCAGCCGACCAGCGGCTGCACGCCGGCCTTGGCGGCGTACAGGCTCGTCGGCAGGGCGTCGAACAGGTTGGCCCGGTCGGCGATGCCGACCGCCGGCATGAGGTCGGCGCGGCAGCGCTGGAGCAGGCCCTCGAGGCGGACGGTGCTCTCGAGCAGCGAGTAGCAGGAGCGGACGCGCAGGTGGACGAACGGAGCGTGCGGCATGGGATCCCCGGGCGTGGGCTCGCGGCAAACTAGGCGAGCCGGCAGGCGATCACAACCGCGCAACCGCCAAGCGAAGTCGGAGCCGCGGCGCCGCTGCAGCCGGGATTCGAGGCGATGCGCTGCGCTGTCCTGCCGCAGCGTCGCTCATTGACCGCTGGTCCGTTCCCGCCACCTATCGTCGTCGCAGGTCACGGAGAGCCTGCTCGGCCGTTGGCACAACCACCATGGCAATTCCGGCGCCGGTTCGGCGGCAGGAACCGTTGATCGATTTCCGACCCGTGTTCCTGGTGGTCGGGCTGCTGCTGCTGATCGTGGGCATGGCGATGCTGCTGCCGAGCGTGGTCGGCCTGCTGCGCGACTCGCCGAATGGCGAGGCGTTCTTCGCATCCGCCGTCGTCACGATCGCGGTCGCCGGCGCCGCGGTGGCGGCGAACCGGGTGCCGATGATCACGATCACGCGCCGCCAGACCTACATCCTGGTGGCCATGGCATGGGTCGTGCTGCCGGGGTTCGCCGCCCTGCCCTTCGTCTTCTCCGACCTCGACCTCAGCTTCACCGACGCCTACTTCGAGGCCATGTCGGGCCTCACCACCACCGGCTCGACGGTGCTGACGGGCCTCGACCAGATGGCGCCCTCGATCCTCTTGTGGCGCGCGCTGCTGCACTGGCTCGGCGGCATCGGGATCATCGTCATGGCGATGGCGATCCTGCCCCTGCTGCGCACCGGCGGGATGCAGCTGTTCCACGCCGAGTCCTCCGATCGCTACGAGAAGCCGTTCCCCCGCGCGACCCAGCTGGTGAGCGCTCTCGTGCTGGCGTATGCGCTGCTGACGATCCTCTGCGGCATGGCCTATCGGCTCGCCGGCATGAGCGCGTTCGACGCCGTCGTTCACGCGATGGCGACGCTCTCGACCGGCGGGTACTCGAGCCACGACGCCTCGTTCGCCTACTTCCAGTCGCCGCTGCTCGAGTGGCTCGGCACGCTGTTCATGCTGGCCGGCGCCCTGCCCTTCGTGCTGTACGTGCGCGCGGTTCGCGGCGACACGCGGATCCTGCGCGACCGGCAGGTGCACGTGTTCCTCGCCATCGTCCTGATCAGCTCACTGGCGCTCGCGGCCTGGCTCACGGCCTACCAGCGATCTGCTGCTCCACGACGCCGTCCGCCTGACCGTGTTCAACGTGACCTCGATCATCACCACGACCGGCTTCGCCTCGGCCGACTACAACCTCTGGGGCGGTTTCGCAGCCGGCATCATGTTCTATCTCACCTTCGTCGGCGGCTGCACCGGATCGACCGCAGGCGCGATCAAGATCTTCCGCTTCCGCGTGATGACGATCGTGCTCAGCGACCACCTGCTGCAGCGCTTCTTCCCGCACGGGGTCGGCAATCGCAGCTACGACGGCAAGCCGCTCGAGGACGACGTGGTCGAGGGCGTGCTGGCGTTCGCGGTGGTCTACGCGGCGAGCGTCGGCGCGATCGCGCTCGGTCTCGCCGCGCTCGACCTGGACTGGATCACCAGCCTGAGCGGGGCCGCGACCGCGGTCGGCAACGTCGGCCCGGGGCTCGGCGACATCATCGGGCCGGCCGGCAACTTCGCCAGCCTGCCCGACGGGGCCAAGTGGATGCTGGCCTTCGGCATGCTGCTGGGCCGCCTCGAGCTGTTCACCGTGATCGTGCTGCTGGCGCCGCGCTTCTGGCGCGGCTGAGCGCTCAGACCGGCTCCACCACCCCGTTGTGGAGCCTGAGCGTGTAGTCGGCGCGACCGGCGAGCTCGGCGTTGTGGGTCGCGACCAGGAGCGCGGCCGCGGTCTCGCGGGCGGTCCTGACCAAGGTCGCGAACACCCCGCTCGCGGTCTCCTCGTCGAGGTTGCCGGTCGGCTCGTCGGCCAGCAGCACCGCCGGGCGGTTGGCCATCGCGCGCGCGATCGCGACCCGCTGCTGCTCGCCGCCGGACAGCCGTGCCGGACGATGGCTCTCGCGATGGTCGACGCCGAGCGCGGCCAGGAGCTCCCGCGCCCGGGCCCGCGCCGTGGCCCGGCTGTGCCCGGCGAGCATCCGCGGCAGCATGACGTTCTCGAGCGCGCTGAACTCCGGCAGCAGGTGATGGAACTGGTAGACGAAGCCGAGCGTGTCGCGCCGGATCCGGGTGCGCTCGGCGTCCGAGAGCCGGCCGCAGGCACGGCCCCCGAGGTAGACCTCGCCGCCGTCCGGATGCTCGAGCAGGCCGGCGATCTGCAAGAGGGTCGACTTGCCGGAGCCGGACGGCCCCATCAGGGCGATCACGGCGCCGGGCGCGAGCTCCAGGTCGACGCCCCGCAGCACCTCGAGCCACGCCTCGCCCTGGCGGAACTTGCGGCTGATGCCTGCGAGCCGGAGTGCTACGCTGCTCATGGCCGCGCCGCAGGTCGCTGCGGCCCGCCCGGCGGCGTCATTCATAGCGCAGGGCTTCGACCGGATCGAGCCGGGCCGCCCGCCAGGACGGATAAAGGGTCGCGAGCAGCGACAGGACGAGGCTCATCAGCAGCACGCTCAGCACGTCGTCGACCTCGATCCGGGCCGGCAGGTGCGAGAGAAAGTAGATCTCGGCCGAGAACAGCTCGGTGCCGGTGAGCGCCTGCAGCCACTGGCGGATGGTCTCGATGTTGGCGGCGAAGCCCAGGCCGAGCAGGAAGCCCGCGATCGTGCCGGTGACCCCGATCGCGGCGCCGCTCAGGAAGAAGACGCGCATCACAGCACCCCGGGTGGCACCCATGGTGCGCAGGATCGCGATGTCGCGCCCCTTGTCCTTCACCAGCATGATCATGCCGGCGATGATGTTGAACGCCGCGACCATGATGATCAGGCTGAGGATCAGGAACATCACGTTGCGCTCGACCTTGAGCGCGGTGAAGAACGAGGCGTTGGCCTGCTGCCAGTCGACCAGCTGGCCGGCGTCGCCGACCAGCGGCAGGAGCTCCCGGCGATAGGCGGCGACGCGGTCGGGATCGGCGACCATGACCTCGAGCTCGTTGGCGCGCTCCTCGAGCTGGAAATAGAGCTGGGCCGCCTCGAACGGCATGAGCACCAGCGTGTTGTCGTACTCGAACATGCCGACCTCGAAGATCGCGCCGATCTCGTAGGCCTTCATGCGCGGCACCGTGCCGAACGCGGTCGGCGTGCCGTTGGGCGAGATCAGCGTCAGGCGATCGCCGAGGCCGAGCGCCATGCGGTACGCCATGCGCGAGCCGATCGCGATCTGGTCGTCGCTCAGCCGCGCGACCGAGCCCGCCTGGAGGTGGCCGGCAATCGCCTCGCGCGCGGCGAGGTCCTCGGGCCGTATGCCGCGCACCAGGGCACCGGAGGCGACCCCGTGGGCGGTGACCATGACCTGCCCGGTGACGAGCGGCGTCACCGTGACCACGTCGTCGGCGGCGCGCAGGCGATCGGCGAGCTGGTCGAAATCCGCCATGCCCTGCGGGCCGGCACGCAGCGTGATGTGGCCGTTGAGGCCGAGCACGCGGCCGAGCAGCTCGGCGCGAAAGCCGCTCATCACCGCCAGCACGACGATCAGCGTGCCGACGCCGAGCGCGATGCCGAGCAGCGAGAAGGTGGCGATCACCGAGATGAAGCCCTCCTCGCGGCGCGGGCGCAGGTAGCGCCCGGCGATCAGGCGCTCGACCGGGGCGAACATCAGGCCGCGAGCCGCCCGACCAGCGCCTCGGGCGACAGATCGCAGCGTTCGCCGCTGGCGCGGGCCTTGAGCTCGACCTGGCCCTGCTTGACCCCGCGCGGGCCGACGACCGCCTGCCAGGGCAGGCCGATCAGATCCATCGCGGCGAACTTGGCGCCCGCGCTCTCGTCGCGGTCGTCGACTAGAACCTCGATGCCGGCGCTGGCCAGCTGGCCCTCGATCTCTGCGACCACGCCGTCGCAGGCGGCATCGCCCGGGCGCAGGTTGATCAGGCCGAGCCGGAACGGCGCCACCGGCTCCGGCCACCTGATCCCGGCCTCGTCATGGAAGACCTCGATCAGGGCGCCGACGAGGCGCGAGACGCCGATGCCGTAGGAGCCCATCTCGACCGGGACCTCCTGGCCGTCCGGGCCCATCACGGTGGCGCCCATGGTCTTGGAGTACTTGGTGCCGAAGTAGAAGATCTGGCCGACCTCGATGCCGCGGCCCGAGCGCAGCCGCTCCGGCGGCACCGGACAGGTCGAAGGCTCGTGCTTCTCGTCGGCGGCGGCATAGAGCGCCTTCAGCTGGTCGACGTCGAGCGCCGCGCGCCCGAAGTCGATGTCCTCGAACGCCGCGTCGTAGTACACTTGGCTCTCGCCGGTCGCCGCCAGCACCTGGAACTCGTGGCTCATGTCGCCGCCGATGGCGCCGCTGGTGGCGCGCATCGGGATCGCGGTCAGTTGCATCCGCCGGAAGGTCTTGAGGTAGGCCACGAACATGTTGTCGTAGGAACGTTTCGCGCCCTCGAAGTCGAGATCGAAGGAGTAGTTGTCCTTCATGTAGAACTCGCGGCCGCGCATGACGCCGAAGCGCGGCCGGATCTCGTCGCGGAACTTCCATTGGATCTGGTAGAGATTGAGCGGCAGGTCGCGGTAGCTGCGGACGCTGCGGCGGAAGATGTCGGTGACCACCTCCTCGTGGGTCGGGCCATAGAGCATCGGCCGCTCGTGGCGGTCGGTGATCCGCAGCATCTCCTTGCCGTAGTCGTCGTAGCGGCCGCTCTCCTGCCAGAGCTCGGCCGGCTGGATCGCCGGCATCAGGATCTCGTGGCAGCCGGCGGCATCCATCTCCTCGCGCACGATCTGCTCGACCCGGCGCAGGACGCGCAGGCCGAGCGGCAGCCAGCTGTAGATGCCGGCGGAGCTCTGGCGGATCATGCCGGCGCGCAGCATCAGCTGGTGCGACACGATCTGCGCCTCGGCGGGAGTCTCCTTGAGCAGGGGCAGGAAATAGCGCGACAGCCGCATCTCGGTCTCGCTCAGGCCAGGCCAGGATCAACGCGGCGCCACTCTAGGAGGATCGCCCCGCGGTGACAATTCCGCCGCGCCCACTGCCAGCGGCCGTGGTCGCGCCGTGGCACGCGAGCCAAAACCTCTCCTGCTGGTTGATAAACTGACCCGGCGGACAGGCGCTCCGCCCTCGAAAGTCGCGCCGCGGCGCGCCGCCTTCCTCATCGGGCCCAACGATCCGATCACGCCGCGTCCCTGATCGCCGAACGTTGATGTGATGGCTGAATGTTTTCGAGATAACTATCTGATGTACATGAAGCAGTGCAGAAAAAAGCCGCGTCAACTTCTGACGCGGCTAAGGTAGGGAGGAAACGCCTCAAGTCGGGTGTCACAGGGGAAACATCCCATGAACACCCCATCAATATGGGGTACTGCTTCCCCGATGGCAAGAGAAATTTCATGAAGAATAAGTAAACAAACTGTTGAGCCTGCGGTGACAGACCGCGCTTTTTCCTCAAATTTTAGTGGCATTCCGAAGCGCAACAAGCCCGCGTCGAGGCAGGCGGGCCGCCGCTCCCTCGGCCGCGGCGAGAACTGCCGGCCGGCCATCGATGAACTTGGGTGCGGGCCTCGGCGGACGGCAAGGCCGGGACGATCACGAATGCGAGAGCTGCCCTTCCGCCCTTTGCCATGAATTCCCGCGAGTTATAGAGATGGCATGAAGCGGCACCTGAGTCTTCACCGGCAGTGTGCCGGACAATTCTACCGATGCGGGAAAGACCCGCGGGTCGATCAAGCCGACGGCCGCAGCTGGATCAGGCCGCTCTCGATCAGCCAGAGGATCGCCGCGGTCAGCGCCAGCGCGATCAGCGTGGTGATCAGGAACTTGAGCCCGATGCGCGGCTTGGCCGGCGCGCTGGTCGCCATGCCGGGCTCGACCTCGTCGGGCGGGCTGGCGCCGAATGGCAGCACCAAAAACAGGACCAGCCACCAGACCACCGCGAACACGAGGCCGGCGGCGAACCAGTCCATCGCACTCAGGCCTGCTCGAGCTCGATCAGGGTGCCGCTGAAGTCCTTGGGATGCAGGAACAGCACCGGCCGGTCGTGCGCGCCGAGCCTGGGCTCGCCGTCGCCCAGCACGCGGGCGCCCGCGGCGCGCAGCCGGTCGCGGGCGGCCAGGATGTCCTCGACCTCGTAGCAGAGGTGGTGGATGCCGCCGCCCGGGTGGCGCTCGAGGAAGCCCGCGATCGGCGAGTCGTCCCCGAGCGGCTGGAGCAGCTCGATCTTGCCGTTGGGCAGCGTGATGAAGACCGTGGTCACGCCATGCGCCGGCTGCGCTGCCGGGGGCGACACGGTCGCGCCCAGCAGCTCGCGGTACTGCGCCGCCGCGACCGCGAGATCCGGCACCGCGATCGCGACGTGGTTGAGCCGTCCGATCATCAGGCCGCTCCGGCCTCGTCGAGCAGCCCTTCCAGCGCCTCGCGGCCGAGGCGGGTGATCTGCACCTCGATGATCGGCCGCCGCTCGCGCACCAGCTTGAAGGCACGGCGCACGGCGATGCGGACGCTGGTCCGGATCTGCTCGTCGTCGAGTGCCGCCTCGTCGTCGAGCTCCTCCACGGCGTCCTCGATCGCGGTCTGGACGCTCGCCTTGAGACCGGGCTCGCGGTCGAGACCGACCGCGCCGAATGCCGACAGCTGCGGGCCCGCGAGCAACGTGCCGTACTGGTCGAGCACCAGCCCGACCTGGACCGTGCCATGGGCCATCAGCCGGCGGCGGGTGCGGAACAGGTCGTCGCCGGCCGCCAGCAGGCCGTCGTTCTCCAGCACCAGGCGCCCGGTCGGCACCTCGTCGATGACCTCGGCCGGCGCCGGCGCCAGGCGCACCAGATCGCCGTTCCTGACCTCGAGCGCCTGCGGCACGCCGAGGCGACGCGCGAACGCCAGGTGCTCGTGCAGATGACGCGCCTCGCCATGCACCGGGATCGCGATCTCGGGCTTGACCCAGCGGTACATCTGCTCGACCTCGTCGCGGCAGGGATGGCCCGAGACGTGGACGAAGTGGTCCTCCTCGGTGATCACCTCGATGCCGGCGCGGATCAGGGCGTTGTGCAGGTTGTAGAGCGTGCGCTCGTTGCCGGGGATGATCTTGGACGAGAAGATCACCACGTCGCCGGGCTCGAGGCTGACGGTCGGATGCTGGCCGGCGGCGATCCGGGTGAGCGCGGCGCGCGGCTCGCCCTGACAGCCGGTGGCGAGCCACAGGACGCGGTGGCGCGGCAGCTCGCTCGCGGTGCGCTCGTCGACGAGATCGGGGATGTCCAGCAGATAGCCGACCTCGCGTGCGGCCTCGATCATGCGCCGCATCGAGCGCCCGACCGCCGCCACCTCCCGTCCGCTCGCCTCCGCCACCTTGATCGCGGTCTCGAGCCGCGCGACGTTGGAGGCGAAGGTGGTGACGAGCACCCGGGTCGACTGCCGGCCGATCAGCTCCATCAGGCTGTCGCGCACCTCGGCCTCGGAGCCCGAGGTGCCGGGGTTGAGGATGTTGGTCGAATCCGCGACCATCGCGAGCACGCCCTCATGGCCGAAGGCCTCGAGGTCGTCGACCCCGGTGAGCGCGCCGATCAGGGGTTTCGGATCGAGCTTCCAGTCGCCGGTGTGCAGCACGTTGCCGAGCGGCGTGCGGAGCGCCAGCGCGTGCGCCTCCGGGATCGAGTGGGTGACCTGGATCAGGGCGCAGTCGAACGGCCCGACCTGGAAGCGCTCGCCCGGCCCCACGACGTGGAGCGGCACGCCCTGGATGCGGCTTTCCTCGAGCTTGCGGCGCAGCACGGCCGCGGTGAAGCGGGTGCACCAGATCGGACAGCGCAGGCGCTGCCAGAGATAGGGAATGGCGCCGAAGTGGTCCTCGTGGGCGTGGGTCAGCACCAGCCCGGCGAGGTCCTCGCTGCGCGCCTCGATGAAGCGCGGATCGGGCAGCACGATCTCGACCCCGGGCAGGGTCTCGTCGGCGAAGCTGATGCCGAGGTCGACCATCAGCCAGCGGCCGTCCAGGCCATAGAGATTGAGGTTCAAGCCGATCTCGCCGGCGCCGCCGAGCGGCACGAAGAGCAATTCCCGATCCTGCATCCCCTACCCCGCCCGTCAGTTCGTTTCGTGGATCCGATTGGCGTAGAACAGCTCGACCAGACCGGCCATGGTCAGGTCCCGGTCGACCTGCTCGATCGCCTCGGTGGCGCCCGCGAACAGCCCGGCCAGCCCGCCGGTCGCGATCACCTTCATCGGCGCGCCGAACTCGGCCTTGATCCTCGTGACCATGCCCTCGATCAGGCTGACATAGCCCCAGTACACCCCGGACTGCATGGCGGTGACCGTCGAGCTCCCGATCACCTGGGGCGGCCGCTCGACCGCCACCCGCGGCAGCTTCGCCGCCGCTCGATGCAACGCTTCGAGCGACAGATTGATCCCGGTCGCGATCACCCCGCCGCAGTAGCGGCCCTCGCCGTCGATCACGTCGAAGGTCGTGGCGGTGCCGAAGTCGACCACGATCAGCGGCCCGCCGTAGCGCGCATGCGCCGCCACGGCGTTGACCAGCCGGTCGGCGCCGACCTCGCGCGGGTTCTCGATCACGACCGGGATGGTCACGCCGAGATTCTCGCCCACCACCTTGGCCTCGCAGCCGAAGAACTCCTGGCACATGCTCTTGAGCGGCGGCAGCGCCTGCGGCACGACCGAGGAGATCGCCGCGGCGCCGATCGCGTCGTGGCGGAAGCCCTTGAGCGCCATGAGCTGGGTCAGGGCCGCGGCGTATTCGTCCGCGGTGCGCTCGCGCACGGTCGAGATCCGCCATTGCCCGAGCGCCTCGCGCTCGCGGTAGAGCGCGAACACGGTGTTGGTGTTGCCGACGTCGATCGCCAGCAGGAGGGCACCGGCCATGGCTAGCGATCCAGGTAGAAGACCTCGCCGGCGGCGATCTCACGCCGGCGCCCGCCGGCCTCCTCGACCAGCAGCGAGCCGGTCTCGGTGAGGTCGAGGAACCGGCCCGTGAACTCGTCGCGGTCGAGGCGGAGGTGGATCGCGCCGCCGACGCCGAGGCCGCGCGCGAGCCAGGCGCGGCGCACCGCGCCGAAGCCCGCCTCGCGCCAGCGGCCAAGCCAGGCGTCGAGCTCGAACAGATAGGCTTCCAGCACGGCCAGCGGCGACAGGGCTGGGAAGCCTTCGCGCAGGAGGTAGGTCGCCGGGTAAGGGGTATCCTCGGGGCAGCTCACGATGTTGACCCCGGAGCCGACGATCACCCATGCGGCGCGCCCTGCGGCATCGCTCGTGCCCTCGATCAGGATGCCGGCGGCCTTGGCGCCGCCGATCAGCACGTCGTTCGGCCACTTCAGCTGCAGGTCGAGCTCGCGGCGGGCCGAGGCGCACCAGCGCCTCGCCGAGCGCCAGACCGGCGACCAGCGAGAGCTGGGCGGCCAGCGCCATGGCGCAGTCCGGGCGCAGCAGCACCGAGGCGTACAGGTTGCCGGGGGGCGAGGCCCAGGCGCGGCCATGGCGGCCCCGTCCCCGGGTCTGCTCGCCGGCGGCGACCACGAGCCCGGCCGGCGCGCCCGCCTCGGCGTGGCGCAGCGCCTCGTCATTGGTGCTGGCGAGCCGCTCGTGCGTCTGCAGGACGAAGCCGTGCGGCAACCGGCATCCGGAGGTCACGAGAGCAGGGCCGCGGCGGCGGCCTGGGCCTGGGTCAGGAGCGGGCTCGGATGCAGGCAGAAGACCACGTTGAGCACCGCGGTGACGCCGATGACGATCGCGAACTCGCGGCCGATCGGCCGGTCGAAGCCCTCGCGCGCCTCGTCGAAGTACATCACCTTGACGATCCTGATGTAGTAGTAGGCGCCGACCACGCTCGCCAGCACGCCGATCACCGCGAGCGGCACCAGGCCCGCGTCGACCGCCGCGATGAACACGTAGAGCTTGGCGAAGAACCCGGCGAGCGGCGGGATGCCGGCGAGCGAGAACATGAAGACCGCGAGCGCGGCCGCGAGCAGCGGCTGATGGCTGGCGAGGCCGGCCAGATCGTCGATCCCTTCGACCGCGAGCCCGTGGCGGCGCATCACCAGGACGCAGCCGAAGGTGCCGACGGTCATGACCAGGTAGATCGCCATGTAGACCATGACGCTGTAGGCGCCCTCGGGCGTGCCGGCCGCGAGCCCGACCAGGGCATAGCCGACATGCCCGATCGAGCTGTAGGCGAGCAGGCGCTTGATGTTGGTCTGGCCGATCGCGGCGAACGCGCCGAGCAGCATCGAGGCGATCGAGATGAACACCACGATCTGCTGCCACTCGGCCGCCCAGTCGCCGAAGGGCTGGTAGAAGACGCGCAAGGTCAGGCCGATCGCGGCGACCTTGGGCGCCGCCGCGAGGAAGGCGGTGACCGGGGTCGGCGCGCCCTCGTAGACGTCCGGGGTCCACATGTGGAAGGGCACGGCGGCGAGCTTGAAGGCGAGGCCCGCGGCGATGAACACGAGCCCGATCAAGGCACCGGAGGCGATCTGCATCTCGCCCGCGGGACCGGGCTGCAGAACCAGGGCCAGCCCCTCGAACGAGAGCGTGCCGGTGAAGCCATAGACCAGCGAGCAGCCGTAGAGCAGCAGCCCGGACGCGAGCGCGCCGAGCACGAAGTACTTGAGCCCGGCCTCGGTCGAGCGGGTCTGGTCGCGATGGAACGCGGTCATCACGTAGAGCGGCAGGCTCTGCAGCTCGAGCGCGAGATAGAGCGCGAGCAGGCTGTTGGCCGAGAGCATCATCAGCATGCCGAGCGTCGAGAGCAGGGCCAGCACCGGGAACTCGAAGCGCTCGATGCCTTCGTGATGGAGGTAGTCGGACGACATGACCAGGCAGAGCGCGGCGCCGACCAGGATCAGGATCTTGAAGTAGACCGCGAAGCCGTCGGTCACGAACTGGCCGCCGAAGGTCTCGGCGCGCGCCTGGCTGCCGACGACCAGGAGGAACAGCCCGACGACCATCGCCATGACCGCGAGCGGCGTGACCAGGCGGGCGGCCTCCGGCTCCTGGCCGCGGAAGGCGCCGACCATCAGGAGCGCCATGGCGGCGCAGGCGAGGAAGATCTCGGTGATCGCAGGCGCCAGATCGAACATGGGGCGGTCTCCCAGCGGTCCTGCTCAGCGCGCCGCGAGGGCGGCCGCGGTCTCGCCCGCCGGCTGCTCCGCGACCCGGGCGAGCAGCTGGTCGACGGTGGCCGCCATCGGGTCGAGGAACAGCGCCGGATAGATCCCCATGACCAGCACCAGGATCGCGAGCGGGGCGAACGCCGCGACCTCGTGCGGGCGCAGATCGCGGATCGTGCGCAGGTGGTCCTGGAGCAGCGCGCCGAAGATCACCCGGCGGTAAAGCCAGAGCATGTAGGCGGCGCCGAGGATCATGCCGGTCGCGGCGAGGAAGGCGACCCAGCTGTCGACCTGGAAGACGCCGATGATCACCAGGATCTCGCCGATGAAGCCCGAGGTGCCGGGCAGGCCGACCGAGGCCAGCATGAACAGCATGAAGACCGTCGCGTAGAGCGGCATGCGCTCGGCAAGCCCGCCGTAGCTCGAGATCTCTCGGGAGTGGATGCGGTCGTAGACCACGCCCACGCACATGAAGAGCGCGCCGCTCACCAGGCCATGGCTCAGCATCTGGACGATGCTGCCCTGGATGCCGAGCGGGTTGAGGGTGAAGATGCCGATCGTGACGATGCCCATGTGGGCGACCGATGAGTAGGCGATCAGCTTCTTCATGTCGGTCTGCATCAGCGCGACCAGCGAGGTGTAGATGATCGCGACGATCGAGAGCGCGTAGATCAGCGGCGTGAAGAACAAGGAGGCGTCGGGCAGCATCGGCAGCGAGAAGCGCAGGTAGCCGTAGCCGCCGAGCTTCAGCAGCACGCCCGCCAGCACCACCGAGCCCGCGGTCGGCGCCTCGACGTGAGCGTCCGGCAGCCAGGTGTGGAACGGCCACATCGGCACCTTGACCGCGAAGGACGCGAACATCGCGAGCCACAGCCACTTCTGCAGGGTCGGATCGAAGTCGTAGGTCATCATGGTCGGGATGTCGGTGGTGCCGGCCTGCAGGTACATCACCAGGATCGCGACCAGGAACAGCACCGAGCCGGCGAGCGTGTACAGGAAGAACTTGAACGCGGAGTAGATCCGGCGCGGCCCGCCCCACACCCCGATGATCAGGAACATCGGGATCAGAATGCCCTCGAAGAACAGATAGAAGAGCACGAAATCGAGCGCGCAGAACACCCCGACCATGAAGGTTTCCATGACCAGGAACGCGACCATGTACTCCTTGACCCGGTACTGGATCGACTGCCAGGAGACGACCACGCACACCAGCGTGATCAGCGTGCTGAGGAGGACGAGGAACAGCGAGATGCCGTCGATGCCGACGTGGTAGTTGATGTCGAAGCCGGCGAACCACTCGACCTTCTCGACCAGCTGGAAGTCGGCGCGCGCCGGGTCGAAGGTGCCCCAGATCAGCAGCGACAAGAGGAAGGTGATGCCGGCGGTCCACAGCGCCACGCTGCGCGCGTTCTGCGCCACGACCTCCTCCTCGCCGCGGATCAGGAGGATGAAGCCGGCGCCGGCGAGCGGCAGGAAGATCACCAGGGAGAGGAGCGGCCAGTCGCTCATCGCGCGCCTCCGCTCACAGCCGGAACAGGTACCAGGTGACCAGGGCGGCGACCCCGATCAGCATGGCGAAGGCGTAGTGGTAGAGATAGCCGGTCTGCAGGCGGACCGCGCGCCGGGCGACGGTGAGCGCGCTCGCCGCCACGCCGTCGGGCCCGAAGTGGTCGATCACGCCGACGTCGACCGCCTGCCAGAGGCCGACGCCCAGGCGCTTGGCCGGCGCGACGAACAGCCGGTCGTAGAGCTCGTCGAAGTACCACTTGTTGTAGAGGAAGCGGTAGAGCGCGGGCAGCGCGCCGGCGACCCGCGCCGGCAGGGCGGGCTCGCGGAGGTACATGACGTAGGCGAGCGCGATGCCGATCAGGGCGACGATCACCGGCAGGATCTTGACCAGGAACGGCGCGTGGTGCGCCTCCTCGAGCACCGCGTGCTCGGGCCGGACGAAGATCGAGCCCTGCCAGAACTCGCCCGAGGCCTCGACCATCGGCAGCCCCGCGATCCCGGCGAAGGCGGCGCCGACGGCGAGCAGGATCAGCGGGACGGTCATGACCTTCGGCGACTCGTGGACGTGCGCCATGACCTCGGGCGCCGCCCGCGGCTCGCCATGGAAGGTCAGGAAGAGCAGACGCCAGGAGTAGAACGCGGTCAGCACCGCGGCCAGGATGCCGAGCCAGAACGCGTAGCTCGCGAACGGCCCGTGCGCGGCCCAGGCCGCCTCCAGGATCAGGTCCTTGGAGTAGTAGCCGGCGAAGAACGGCACCCCGGCGAGCGCCAGCGAGCCGATCCACATGACCGCGTAGGTGATCGGGATCTTGCGCCAGATGCCGCCCATCCTGCGCATGTCCTGCTCGTCGGACATGGCGTGGATCACCGAGCCCGCGCCGAGGAACAGGAGCGCCTTGAAGAAGGCGTGGGTGTAGAGGTGGAAGATGCCGGCGGCGTAGGCCGAGACGCCGCAGGCGAAGAACATGTAGCCGAGCTGCGAGCAGGTCGAGTAGGCGATCACCCGCTTGATGTCGTTCTGGACCAGGCCGATGGTGGCGGCGAACAGCGCGGTCGTGGCGCCGATGAAGGCGACGAAGCCGAGCGCGGTCGGCGAGTACTCGAAGAGCGGCGAGCAGCGCGCGACCAGGAACACCCCGGCGGTCACCATGGTGGCGGCGTGGATCAGGGCGGAGACCGGGGTCGGACCCTCCATCGCGTCGGGCAGCCAGGTATGCAGCGGCAGCTGCGCCGACTTGCCCATCGCGCCGATGAACAAAAGGATGCAGATCACGGTCAGCGTGTCGACGCCCATGCCGAGGAACACGATCTCGGTGTCGACGAAGTCGGGCGCGCCGGCGAACACCACGTCGAACTCGACCGAGTCGAACACGAGGTAGATGGCGGCGATGCCGAGCGCGAAGCCGAAGTCGCCGACCCGATTGACGAGGAACGCCTTGATCGCGGCCGCGGCCGCGGACGGCCGGGTATACCAGAACCCGATCAGCAGGTAGGAGACCAGCCCGACGCCCTCCCAGCCGAAGTAGAGCTGGAGGAAGTTGTCCGCGGTCACCAGGGCGAGCATGAAGAAGGTGAACAGCGACAGATAGCTCATGAAGCGCGGCACGCTCGCGTCATGCGCCATGTAGCCGATCGAGTAGACGTGGATCAGCGCCGAGACCGTGCTGACCACGAACATCATCACCGCCGAGAGGACGTCGACGCGGAGCACCCAGTCGGCCTCGAAGGTGCCGGAGTGGATCCAGCGCAGGACCTCGACCTTGTAGGGCGCGCCGCCGACCACGTCGGCCAGCACCACCCAGGAGCAGAGCGCGGAGAGGATCAGGCCGCCGCAGGTGACCAGCTGCGCGCCGCGGTCGCCGATCGCGCGGCCGAACAGGCCGGCGATGATCGCGCCGAGCAGCGGGAAGAAGACCACCCCGGTCGCGAACACCGATCAGGAGCCTTCCGTCGCCGGCTGCGCAAACGCCGGCCACCCCCACCCCGACCCTCCCCCATCGAGGGGGAGGGGAATCGGTCACGGCCGTAGGACCTTCCCCCCTCCTTTTGGAGGACATGGCAGCGGCCGCGAGAGCTCCCCCCTCTTGAAGGAGGGGGGAGATAGGCGAAGACGGCCGCGAGAGCTTCCCTCCCCCCTTGTGGGGGAGGGCCAGGGTGGGGGGCACGGCACCGACACCCGCGCGCATCTCAGCCCCGCATGAGGTTGATGTCCTCAACCTCGATGCTGCCGCGGTTGCGGAAGTAGACCACCAGGATCGCGAGCCCGATCGCCGCCTCGGCCGCGGCCACCGTCAGCACGAACATCGCGAACACCTGGCCCGCGAGGTCGCCGAGATAGGCCGAGAACGCGACGAGGTTGAGGTTGATCGCGAGCAGCATCAGCTCGATCGACATCAGGATGATGATGACGTTCTTGCGGTTGAGGAAGATGCCGAAGATGCCAAGGGTGAACAGGATCGCGGCGACGGTGAGATAGTGGGCGAGCGGCACCGCCATCAGATGCCGCTCCCGGGCTGGACCTTGCGCAGCTCCACCGCCTCCTCGCGCCGGCGGTGGACCTGCAGGGCGATGCTCTGGCGGCGCACCTCCGGCTTGTGGCGCAGCGTCAGCGTGATCGCGCCGATGATCGCGACCAGGAGGATCATGCCGGCGGCCTGGAACAGGTAGAAGTAGTCGGTATAGAACAGGTCGCCCAGCGCCTCGATGTTGGTCCGCGTCAAGGGCACCGGCCGTTCGGCGGCCATCAGCACCTGCTCGGGCGTGAGCGCCCAGGAGCCCAGGACCAGCACGAGCTCGACCAGGAGGATCAGGCCGATCAGGCCGCCGACCGGCAGATATTGGAGGAAGCCCTCGCGCAGGCGGACGAAGTTGATGTCGAGCATCATCACGACGAACAGGAACAGGACCGCGACCGCGCCGACGTAGACCACGACCAGGACCATCGCCAGGAACTCGGCGCCGAGCAGCACGAACAAGCCGGCGGCGTTGAAGAAGGCGAGGATCAGGAACAAGACCGAATGGACCGGATTGCGGGCCGAGATCACCATCACGCCGGCCGCCACCGCGACCG
Organism: uncultured Alphaproteobacteria bacterium; assembly: GCA_963753275.1. GTDB lineage: Bacteria > Pseudomonadota > Alphaproteobacteria > Geminicoccales > Geminicoccaceae > DATAOG01. The sequence goes on from CAVWCE010000014.1 coordinate 83,830, forward strand.
CCGCAAGCAGGTAGAAGACCAGGAGCGCTAGCGTCATGCCATCCTCGGCGCCGGCCGGCCCCTCCCGCCGGCGGCCTAGGGTTTAGCGGTAAGGCGCGTCGGCGGCAAGGTTGGCCGCGATCTCGCGCTCCCAGCGGTCGCCGTTCGCGAGCAGTTTCGCCTTGTTGTAGTAGAGCTCCGCCCGGGTCTCGGTCGAGAACTCGAAATTCGGCCCCTGCACGATCGCATCGACCGGGCAGGACTCCTCGCACATCCCGCAGTAGATGCACTTCACCATGTCGATGTCGTAGCGCGTGGTGCGGCGCGAGCCGTCAGGACGCGGCTCGGATTCGATCGTGATCGCCTGGGCCGGGCAGATCGCCTCGCACAGCTTGCAGGCGATGCAGCGCTCCTCGCCGTTGGGGTAGCGGCGCAGCGCGTGCTCGCCGCGGAAGCGCGGGCTGAGCGGCCCCTTCTCGTGGGGGTAGTCGAGGGTGACGCTGCGCTTGAACATGTAGCGGAAGGTCAGCGCGAAGCCCGACACCAGCTCCTGCCACAACAGCGTGCGGGCGGTGCGGTCGAGGAACGCCATCGAGTCTCTCCAGCGCTCAGCGCGGCAGGTTGCCGGTCGCCACCAGGAAGCCCGAGGTCAGCACCACCCAGAGCAGGGACGCCGGCAGGAACACCTTCCAGCCGAGCCGCATCAGTTGGTCGTAGCGGTAGCGCGGCAGGGTCGCGCGCGCCCAGATGAAGATGAACAGGACGAGGCAGATCTTGGCGATCAGCCACAACGGGCCCGGGATCCAGGTGAAGGGCGCTATGTCGAACGGCGGCAGCCAGCCGCCGAGGAACAGGATCGAGCAGATCGCGCTCATCAGGATCATGTTGGCGTATTCGCCGAGGAAGAAGAGCGCGAAGGTCATCGCCGAATACTCGACGTTGTAGCCGGACACGAGCTCAGCCTCGGCCTCGGGCAGGTCGAACGGGTGGCGGTTGGTCTCGGCGAGGATCGAGGCGATGAAGATCGCGAACATCGGAAAGTGCGGGATGAAGAACCACAAAGACCGCTGAGCGAGCACGATCTCGGACAGATTGAGGGAGCCCACGGTGATCAGGACGTTGATGATGATCAGGCCGATCGAGATCTCGTAGGACACCATCTGCGCGGCCGAGCGCAACGCGCCTAAGAAGGCGTAGCGCGAGTTGCTGGCCCAGCCCGCCATGATGATGCCGTAGACGCCGAGCGAGGAGATCGCGAACAGGTAGAGCACGCCGACGTTGATGTCGGCGATCACGAGGCCGGCGCCGAACGGGATCACCGCCCAGCCGATCAGGGCGAGGGTGAAGGTGATCATCGGCGCCGCGATGAACACGACCTTGTTGGCGCCGGTCGGGATCACGGTCTCCTTGACCAGGAGCTTGATGCCGTCGGCGATCGGCTGGAGCAGGCCGAGCGGCCCCACCACCATCGGCCCCTGGCGGAGCTGCATCGCGGCGATCACCTTGCGCTCGGCGTAGGTCAGATAGGCGACCGCGAGCAGGAGCGGCACGACGATCACCACGATCTGCATGACGATCCAGATCGTCGGCCAGGCGTAGCCGGTCCAGAGCTCAGCCATGGGTGCCGGTCGCGGGCTCGGTGGCCGGGAGGTGCAAGGCGCTGCACTCGGCCATGATGCGCGAGGCGCGCGAGATCGGATCGGTGCGATAGAAGTCGCCGATCGGGCTCGCGAAGGGCCGGCCGTCGAGCTTGCCTGCGCGGCCGAACTCCTGCCAGGGAGCGGGCTCGATCACGTCCGGCAGGGCCAGCTGCGGCGCGATCTCGACCATCCGCGCGCGCACCGCGCCCAGGCTGTCGAGCGGCACGGTCCGCCCGAGCGCCTCCGACAGCGCGCGCAGGATCCGCCAGTCCTCCTTGGCCTCGCCCGGCGGGAACACGGCGAGCCGCGCGCGCTGCGGCCGGCCCTCGGTGTTGACGTAGGTCGCGTTCTTCTCGGTGTAGGCAGCACCCGGCAGGATGACGTCGGCCCGCCGCGCCCCGCGGTCGCCGTGGTGGCCCTGGTAGATGACGAAGGCATCGCCGATCCCCGACAGGTCGACCTCGTCGGCCCCGAGCAGGAACAGGACCTCGATCGCGCCCCTGCCGGCCGCCTGCAGCATGCCGGGCACGTCCAGGCCGCGCCGGCCCGGGACCAGGCCGAGCTCGAGCCCGCCGACCCGCGCGGCCGCGGTGTGCAGGACGTTGAAGCCGTTCCAGTCGTCCCTGACCATGCCGTAGCGCTCGGCGAGCGCACGCGCCGCCCTCAGGACCGCCGCGCCGTCGGGGCGGCGGAGGGCACCCTGGCCCAGGATCAGCATCGGCCGCGCCGCCTGCTCCAGGTGCTCGCCGAAGTCGTGGCTGCCGTCCGCGAGCTCGGCCAGGCTCTGCGGACCGGCACCGAGCTCCAGCACCGGATAGGTCAGGTCGGCAACCGGCCCGACCCGCGCGACCGTGAAGCCGCCCTGGCGCCAGCGCTTGCGCAGGCGGGCATTGACCAGCGCGGCCTCGAAGCGCGGGTTGGTGCCGATCAGCAGGCACAGGTCGGCCCGCTCGATGCCGGCGATCGTGGTGTTGAAGAGGTAGCCGCAGCGCGCCTGCGGATCGAGCTTCGCACCGTCCTGCCGGCAGTCGAGGTGCGGCGATCCGAGCCCTGCCATCAGCTCCTTGAGGACGACCATCGCCTCGCAGTCGGCCAGATCGCCCACGATCGCCGCGATCCGCTCGCCGCCCTGCCCCTCGAGCCGGGCCCGGATGGCGCCGAACGCGTCGCGCCAGGAGGCCTCGCGCAGCTTGCCGTCCTGCTTGACCATCGGCACGTCGAGCCGACGCTTCTTCAGACCGTCGTAGGCGAAGCGCGTCTTGTCGGAGATCCACTCCTCATTGATGTCCTCGTGCAGCCGCGGGACGATCCGCATGACCTCGGGCGGGCGCGCGTCGACCCGGATGTTGCAGCCGACCGCATCGAGCACGTCGACCGACTCGGTCTTGCGCAATTCCCACGGGCGGGCGCGGTACTCGTAGGGCTTGGAGTTGAGCGCGCCGACCGGGCAGAGGTCGATGATGTTGCCCTGCAGCTCGGAGTGCAGCGCGCGCTCGATCCAGGTGCTGATCTCCTCGTGCTCGCCGCGGTGCACCATGCCGAGCTCCTGGACGCCCGCGACCTCGTCGAGGAAGCGGATGCAGCGCGTGCAGTGGATGCAGCGGTTCATATGGGTCGAGATCAAGGGCCCCAGATACTTGTCGGTGACGCTGCGCTTGTTCTCCTTGAAGCGCGAGTGATCGGGCCCGTAGAACAGGGTCAGGTCCTGCAGGTCGCACTCGCCGCCCTGATCGCAGATCGGGCAATCCAGCGGGTGGTTGATCAGGAGCATCTCGAGCACGTTCTTGCGCGCCTTGTGCACCAGCGGCGTGTCGGTCTTGATCACCATGCCATCGCCCGCCGGCATCGCGCAGGACGCGATCGGCTTGGGCGAACGCTCCATCTCGACCAGGCACATGCGGCAGTTGCCGGCGATGTTGAGGCGCTGGTGGAAGCAGAAGATCGGGATCTCCCGGCCCGCCGCCTCGCAGGCCTGGAGCACCGTCGAGCCTGGCGGAACCTCGATCTCGAGGCCGTCGACCGTCAGTTTGGGCATAGGCGCTCTCTTGCTCCCAGGTCGGGCTCGCCGGCGGGGTCAGGCCGCGCGGCCGGCCGGCTGCTGGCCGCGGATCCGGCGCTCGAGCTCGGGCCGGAAGTGCCGGATCAGGCCCTGGACCGGCCACGCCGCGGCGTCGCCGAGCGCGCAGATGGTATGGCCCTCGATCTCCTTGGTGACGTCCTGCAGGAGGTCGATCTCGGCGAGCTCGGCGCGGCCCTGGCCGATCCGGATCAGCATCCGCCAGAGCCAGCCGGTGCCCTCGCGGCACGGCGTGCACTGGCCACAGGACTTCGTGCATGTAGAACCGCGCCAGGCGCGCGATCGCCGCCACGATGTCGGTCGACTTGTCCATCACGATGACGCCGGCCGTGCCGAGGCCGCTCTGGACGTCGCGCAGCGCGTCGAAGTCCATCAGCACGTCGTTGCAGATCGACTTCGGGATCAGCGGCACCGAGGCGCCGCCCGGGATCACCGCGAGCAGATTGTCCCAGCCGCCGCGCACGCCGCCGGCGTGCTTCTCGACGAGCTCGCGCAGCGGGATGCTCATCGCCTCCTCGACGGTGCAGGGCTGGTTCACGTGGCCGGAGATGCAGAAGATCTTGGTGCCGGTGTTGTTCGGCCGGCCGAAGCCCGCGAACCAGGCCGCGCCGCGGCGCAGGATGGTCGGAATGACCGCGATGGTCTCGACGTTGCTGACCGTGGTCGGCCGGCCGTAGACCCCGACCGCGGCCGGGAACGGCGGCTTGAGGCGCGGCTTGCCCATCTTGCCCTCGAGGCTCTCGAGCAGCGCCGTCTCCTCGCCGCAGATGTAGGCGCCAGCGCCCCGGTGCAGATAGATGTGGTAGTCGTAGCCCGAGCCGCAGGCGTCCTGGCCGATCAGCCCGGCCTCATGGGCCTCGTCGATCGCGGCCTGGAGGACCTCGGCCTCGCGGATGTACTCGCCCCGGATGTAGATGTAGCAGTCGGTCGCCCCCATGCCGGCGCCGGCGAGCAGGCAGCCCTCGATCAGCTTGTGCGGATCATGGCGCATGATCTCGCGGTCCTTGCAGGTGCCGGGCTCGCTCTCGTCGGCATTGACGACCAGGTAGGTCGGCGCGCCGTCGGTTTTCTTGGGCATGAACGACATCTTGAGGCCGGTCGGAAAGCCCGCCCCGCCGCGGCCGCGCAGGCCCGATTCCTTGACCTGCTCGACGATCCAGTCGCGCCCCTTGGCGATCAGCTCCCTGGTGCCGTCCCAGTCGCCGCGCCGGCGCGCCGCCGCGAGCCGCCAGTCGTGCTCGCCGAACAGGTTGGTGAAGATCCGGTCCTTGTCAGCGAGCATCGGGGTCCTTCGGCTCCGCCAGATTGTCGTCGCCCACGCCTTCGGCGGGGCGGCCTTCACGTTCGACCTTGACCGCGTGGCCCTTGACCCGCTCGTCGGGTCGGCCCTTGTCGACCGGCTCCTGGTCGGGATCGCCGCGACCGCTCTTATGCTCTTTCCCGCCGTCGCGGTGCGGGTCGGCCATGAGGGTCGTCTTGCCGCGCGCCGCCATCGAGGCCTGCCGCCCGGCCTGGGAGCCCGGGCTCGGGCGCACGCCGCGCTGCAGGGACTCGACGACCGCCTTGGCGCTGTCGTAGGTGAGGTCCTCGTAGTAGTCGTCGTCGATCCAGAGCACCGGCGCATTGGCGCAGGCGCCCAGGCACTCGAACTCGCGCAGGAAGAAGCGGCCGTCCGCGGTCGACTGGCCGACCTCGATGCCGAGGGCGTCCTTGCAGGCGGCGAGCACGGCGTCCGAGCCGCACAGCCAGCAGGGGGTCGTCGTGCAGACCCGGATCTGGGTGCGGCCGACCGGCCTGGTGTTGAACATGTCGTAGAACGAGGCGACCTCGTAGACCCGGATCCGGGGCATCGCGAGATAGTCGGCGACGTAGTCGAGCGCCGGCTGCGGCAGCCAGCTGCCGCACTGCTCCTGCGCGAGCGTGAGCAGCCCCAGCACCGCGCTGGCCTGGCGGCCGGCCGGGTAGCGTGCGACGATCGCCTTTGCCGCGGCCTCGTTCTCGGGCGTGAAGGCGAAACCGCCCCCGCGCCCGCCGCTGCGGCGCTCACCGGTCGATCTCCCCGAACACGATGTCCATCGCGCCGATGATCGCCGGGATGTCCGGCAGCATGTGCCCCTTGGACATCTTCTCGAGCGCGGCGAGATGGGGGTAGCTCGAGGCGCGGATCTTGCACCGGTGTGGCCGGTTGGTGCCGTCGGCGACCAGGTAGACGCCGAACTCGCCCTTCGGCGCCTCGACCGCCGCGTAGGTCTCGCCGGCAGGCACGTGAAAGCCTTCGGTGTAGAGCTTGAAGTGATGGATGAGCGCCTCCATCGACCGCTTGAGCTCGCTGCGCTTGGGCGGCGTGATCTTCCGGTCCGGCAGCTTGATCGGCCCGTCCGGCATCTGGTCGAGGCACTGGGTCATGATCTTGAGCAACTCGCGCATCTCGGCCATGCGCACCAGGTAGCGATCGAAGCAGTCGCCGTGGCGGCCGACCGGGATGTCGAAGTCGAGGCGGTCGTAGACCTCGTAGGGCTGGCTCTTGCGCAGGTCCCAGGCCAGTCCGGAGGCGCGCAGCATCGGCCCGGTGAAGCCGAGGTCGACCGCCTCGTCGGCGCTGACCACGCCGATGTCGACCAGGCGCTGCCGGAAGATCCGGTTATCGGTCACCAGTCGCTCGACGTCGTCGAGCAGCGGCGGAAAGGTCTTGATCCACGCCCGGATGTCGTCGGTGAGGCCGGCCGGCAGGTCGCGGGCGACCCCGCCCGGCCGGTAGTAGTAGGCGTGCATGCGCGCGCCCGACACGCGCTCGTAGAACTCCATGAGCTTCTCGCGCTCCTCGAAGCCCCAGAGCAGCGGCGTCATCGCGCCGATGTCGAGCGCCATCGTCGTGACGTTGAGCAGGTGGTTGAGGATCCTCGTGATCTCGTCGTACAGCACGCGGATGTACTTGGCGCGTTCCGGGATCTCGATGCCGAGCAGGTTCTCGATCGCGAGCACGTAGGCGTGCTCCTGCGAGAGCGGCGAGACGTAGTCGAGCCGGTCGAAGTAGCCGACGTTCTGGATGTAGGGCCGGTACTCGATCAGCTTCTCGGTGCCGCGGTGCAGGAGCCCGATGTGCGGGTCGGCGCGCTCCACCACCTCGCCGTCGAGCTCGAGCACGAGGCGCAGCACGCCGTGGGCGGCCGGGTGCTGCGGCCCGAAGTTCATGGTGTAGTTCTGGAGGCTGATCTCGCCCATCGCGCGCTCGCGCTCAGCCGGCGCCGGCGGCGCCGTTGCCGGCCTTCTCGTCGCCCGGGAGCACGCCGCCGCCCTCCCAGGGGCTGAGGAAGTCGAAGCTGCGCCAGTCCTGGCGGAGGTTCACCCGCTCGTAGACCACGCGCTTCTGCTCGTCGTCATAGCGCACCTCGACGTAGCCGGTCTGCGGAAAGTCCTTGCGCAGCGGATGACCCTCGAAGCCGTAGTCGGTCAGCAGTCGGCGCAGATCGGGATGATCGGCGAAGAACACGCCGTACATGTCCCAGGTCTCGCGCTCGTACCAGCTGGCCGACCCGAACACCTCGGTGACGGAGGGCACGGGCGTGGTCTCGTCGGCCGCGACCTTGACCCGGATCCGTTGATTGTGCTTGAGCGACAGCAGGTGATAGACGACCTCGAAGCGCTGCTCGCGCTCCGGGTAGTCGACCCCGCAGAGATCGAGCAGCATCTTGAACTGGCACTGCGGCTGGTCGCGCAGGTAGGTCAGGACGCGCGCGATGGCGCCGGTCTGCACCAGGAGCGTCAGCTCGCCGCGGACCAGGCTGGTCGCGAGCAGGACGTCGCCCAGCGCCGGCGCGATCTCGTCGAGGAGCTCGCGCAAGGCCTCTTCGCGCTCGGCCAGGGTCAGGACCGCCATGATCGGCTCGGGGCTCGCTCTCGTTCCTGCAGCGTGCCGGTCAGCGCTCGATCGTGCCGGTGCGCTGGATCTTGCGCTGCAGCAGGAGGATGCCGTAGACCAGCGCCTCGGCGGTCGGCGGGCAGCCCGGCACGTAGACGTCGACCGGGACGATGCGGTCGCAGCCGCGCACCACCGAGTAGGAGTAGTGATAGTAGCCGCCGCCGTTGGCGCAGGAGCCCATCGAGATCACGTAGCGCGGCTCGGCCATCTGGTCGTAGACCTTGCGCAGCGCCGGCGCCATCTTGTTGCACAGCGTGCCGGCCACGATCATGACGTCGGACTGGCGCGGGCTCGGGCGGAACACGAGGCCGAAGCGGTCGAGGTCGTAGCGGCTCGCGGCGGCGTGCATCATCTCGACCGCGCAGCAGGCGAGGCCGAAGGTCATCGGCCACATCGACCCGGCCCGCGCCCAGCCGACCAGGCGGTCCAGCCCGGTGACGAAGAAGCCCTTGTGCTGGAGGTCCCGGTCGACCCGCTCGAACATCTGCGGGTCGGCCCCGGGGGCGCGCTGCACCGCCGGGGCAGGCATCGCTACTCCCATTCGAGCGCCCCCTTCTTCCACTCGTAGACGAAGCCGATGGTCAGCACCGCGAGGAAGATCATCATCGACCAGAAGCCGAGCAGGCCGATGTTGCCGAGCGACACCGCCCAGGGAAACAGAAAGGCCACTTCCAGGTCGAAGATGATGAACAGGATCGCGACCAAGTAGAAGCGGACATCGAAGCGCGAGCGCGCGTCCTCGAAGGGCGCGAAGCCACATTCGTACGGCGAGAGCTTTTCGGTGTCGGGCCGCTGGCGCGCGATCACGAAGGACGCGAGCAGGATCAGGCCGGCGAGGCCGATCGCAACCCCAAGGAAGATCAGGATTGGCAGATACTCCGCCAACAGCACGTACATTGCGGCGCCCTTGCTGTCACCCGGCTGCGCGATGCGCTCGCCGGTCGCACCTGGTCACGGGTGGGAACATAGGTCGCGCTGCGACCATACCCAGGGGCGGGCAGCGCTTACCTAGCACCCTCCCCACCCCCTCGCAAGGCCGGACCCGGCCCGCGGCGGCGGCTCTCCGAGGCGCCGGCGCGCCGTGCACGGCCGTGCGGCGCCTGCGGGATGAGGGACGAGGATGGCGGGAGTGACGGGACTTGAACCCGCGGCCTCTGGCGTGACAGGCCAGCGCTCTAACCGACTGAGCTACACCCCCCCGGACGGTCTGCCTGCAAGTAGTCACCGCGCCTGGCGGAGTCAAGCCCGGCGCCGTGCCGGCGGGCGGCTTGCCCAGGGGTCGCGGAGCGCCTAACTTGCGCACCCCGACGGGCGGGCGTAGCTCAGGGGTAGAGCACGGCGTTTACACCGCCGGTGTCGGAGGTTCGAAGCCTTCCGCCCGCACCAGATTTCCTAGGGTTTTTGAAGTTGCCCGCCCGGAGACGGCCTGTCGTAAGTGCAGAGTAAGTGCAAATTGCCGGGGCTGGTCGCCGCCCTTGGCATTGCAGCGCTCCAGCTGCTGGCGGCGGCGCGCCGCGAGGTGCCAGCCGTGCAGATGGCGAGGCACGTGCTGGAGCGGCACCCGACCCAGTTTGTGTTCGTGGTCGAGACCGTCGTTGATGAAGGTGTTGGCGCGGGTCAACGGGCGCTGCGGGCGAAACAGGCGGCCTCGCGACCGCCCGCCTTCAGCTGCCGCGTTCCCGGCTGGGATCAGGCCGGAAGTCCGCCCAGGCTCAGGAAATAGGCCCCGTCCGCCGCCTCTTCTGATCGGCGCGCGCTGATTGCCTACTTCATCCTGAAAATGCACTCGTTTTTTGAAATTGGGGGATTCACGCGCGGGAGAAGCACCATGCCCGACATTACCGGGACCAATCAGGACGACAACATCACCGAGACGGTCGTGTTGCCTCACGTCGCGATGTTACCCGGCAAAGCCGCTGTCGCCGCTCAGCCGTTTGGGTGGTTGTCCGTTCCATTCAACGCTGGGGGGGGCGGCGGTGGTGGTGGCTGTGGAGCTGTGGGCGATGTCAAAGCGTCGTCCACCAAATCCACAGGCTGGGTGATCGTCAGCATGCCCGCGCCAATCAGGATGAGCTCACGTGCCGACTGGCGCCCGCCAAGCCTTGACCGCTCGTTGCACGGTGCGCAGCTGCGTGGCCTGGAACCGGTCGGGCGCCAGCACCTTCAGCCGCGAGAGCACCGCCTGCCCCGAAAGCCCAGGCTCGGCGGCGAGCCAGCCATGGATCTCCTCCTGCAGCCCTTCGAGCATCGACGGCCGCTGCGGCACCGGCTTGCGGCGCCGATACGCGCGCTTGTGCGTCGGCCGCTGCTCGCCCTCTCGCCACGCCGTCGCCAGGCTCGCGACGAAGCGATCGAGGTTCACCGGCGCAGGATCTTGGCGAACCGCCGTGGCGCCGCGCCGGTCGATCCGCTCGCCGAGCGCGGCCTGCGCGGCGCGGATCGTGGCCAGCAGCACGACCGGGTCGAGCTCGATGGCCGCGCGCAGCCGTCGCCTTGGTCGCCTCGTCGACGCCGGATGCGCCAGCACCCGGGCAAGCGGCGGGACCGGCGCGTGGTAGCGCTTGATGATGCGTGCCCCGATCCGCGTCTTTCCCTCAGCTTGAACGACGGCTGGAACAGGTTGCTGTGCAGCCGGCCGCCGCGTACAGCCGGGCCAGCACCTTGGCCGCGACCAGCCCCTCCAGCCGGCCGTAGCCGACCAGGCGGCGCACGATCGCGCCGTTCTTCTGCTCGACCCAGGCCTGGTCGTTCTTGCGGTAGGCGCGCGAGCGCGTCACCTCGAGCCCCTGCTCCCGGCACCAGGGCACCACCGCGTCATTCATGAACGCGCTGTCGTTGTCGAAGTCGACGCCCTTCAGCGGGAACGGGAACAGCTCGCGCGCCCGGCCCAGCGCCTCGATCACCAGCACGCCGTCGCGCACCACGATCGGCACGCACTCCGTCCAGCCGGTCGCGATGTCCGTCAGCACCAGCGTCTGCACGAAGCTGCCCGAAGCCGATGTCCCGCAATGCGCCACCAGGTCGACCTCGACATAGCCGGGCGGCGGGTCGTTCCAGTCACCGAACGTCCGCACCGGTACGCTCCGCCGCACCGCCGAGCTGAAGCCCGCACGGCGTCGCTGCCCGCCGCGCGCGACCAACCGCACGTCCGACAGCAGGCGATCGATCGTCGCCGCGCTGATCGCCAGCAAGCGAGCACGCGCATCTCGGCCAGCCTGATCCGGCCGTGCCGCTCGAGAGCCGGCAGCAGCACCGGGATCAGCGGCTTGAGCCGCTTCGAGCAGATCCGGTCGGAAGCCTCCCACAGCGCGATCAACGCCTCGCGATCGCCTTCGTCGTACCGCCGGCTCGGTTCCGCCCGCTCGACGGCCAGCTGCGCTCGCGCCGGCCCAGGACCCGGATCGCATGCTTGCGATGATACCCCGCGACGGCCACGAGCTCGTCGAGGATCCGGCCCTTCTCCTCCCGCGTCGCCGCCCCGTACCGCTGCCGGATCGCCGCCAACAACTCCCGCCGCGTCGCCATGCTGACCGCCTCGCCATCCACCACCCCGGCCGCCCTGCTGCCCGGGTAGCATTCCTGCTGAGGCAACCAGCCTATCCGGTAACAAAAACGTGAGGCAATGCGACGGTCAGCGCCAGCACGATCCGGGCGCTGAGGGGCGACGACGTGGTCGTCATCACCGGCGACGACAACGTGATCGAGGGCGATTTTCGGCGATGACGAGCTGCGGCGATCGGGGACCGCAACCAGCTGGGCGGCGTCGACGACAACGACACGGTGCGCGCCGAGGGCGAGGACAACACGCTGAGGGGCGGCGGGGACGACGACCACCTGGAGGCTCGGGCAACCGTAACCGGCTGGTCGGCGACTCGGCAACGACGTGCTGGACGGCACCGCGGCGGCGAGCGCGGAGCGAATCGATCGAGATGCCTTAGCCTCGCAGATCCTCGAAGGCCGTGGCGGCGACGACCGCCTCACCGCCAGCGCGACGGCCGAGGTTTCAACGGTGCCTCGCCGTCGCCTCCAACACGCTCTTGGGCGGGAACGGCAACGACCAACTGGAGGCCTTCGCCGAAGCAAGGGCAGCGACCTTACCGCGTCTTCGCTTCCAACGCTTGAGGGCGGCAGCGGCAACGACCGGCTGAGCGCGACCGCGTCGCCCAGGAGCCGATGAAGCAGGGTCGAGCGCCGAGAACACCCTGTCGGGCAGATCCGGCGACGATTACCTGGTCGCCGATGCTGATGGGGTCAGTGTCGAGCGGCAAGCCCGGAACGCGCTCTCGGGCGGGGGTGGCGATGATCATCTGAGCGCGACGGCGGCAGCGGGTAGCGACGAAGACGACGCTGAAGCCATCAACCGCCTCGCGGCGGCGCCGGCCATGATCTTCTGACCGCCAGTGCCACGGCCTACTCGAATAGTCGCGGTGCTGGGATCAGGCCTCGAACAAGCTTATCGGGGGCCATGGCGACGACCGGCTTACCGCCGACGCCATAGCCAGCAGCTCTCAAGGCCGATGCCCACCACCGCTACCAACGTGCTCGATGGCGGCACGGGCAATGACGTTCTGGTCGCTTCCGGCGGGGCCTCGCCGAATCCTCCGCGGCGCGTCGGTCCTCAATCGCCTCCTGGGCGGCGACGGCGACGACCTCCTGACCGCGACCGCCAGTATCACGGTGACGACCTGGACTGGGTCGAGGTGGCCTCGAACATCCTCGACGGCGGCGCCGGCGCCGACCACCTGAGTGCGTCCGCCACGGCCAGAGGCTTGGTGCATCGGCCAGCAACGATCTCTCGGGCGGCGAAGGCGATGACGTGCTGACCGCCACCGCTACGACGCTGGCGTATCGGGCAGCAACAGCCTTTCCGGCGGCGAGGGCGATGACCGCCTGACCGCCACGGGACTGGTTCGACGAACACCCTCGATGGGGGCGCCGGCGATGATGTTCTGCTCGTCACGGGCGCGCCGCCGTTCGTCGAGGGTGGCCCGAGCGAGCTGTTCGGCGGCGAAGGCGACGACGTGCTTACGGATTTCCGGCGGCGATGGCTATCCTGCTGGACGGCGGCGCGGGAAGCGATGTCCTGCGAGGCGGCGGCGGCGACACGCTGATCATCGACGCCGACGATCTGATCGGGCCGGGAACCACCGTCAGCGGCGGGGGGCACGCTGGTCGTGGACTTCGACCTGGATCTCACGGCGGTCGGGAACCAAAGGATCGCCGATATCGGGCGCGTCGATCTCACCAGCGGGGCCAGCAATAGTCTGACCCTGAACCTCGACGACGTGCTAGCGCTGGTGGCCGATCCGATTTCGGAGAATGAGTATTGGAGTCGAAGGCGAAGCGCCTCGGATACCGGCGGCGCTCCCGATGCGGCCAACCTGGTTGGTGCCTGGACGGTCGGCAGCGTCTCGGGCGGGTTCACCGATTATGTGCTCGGGGACGCCACGGTGCGCATCGAAGCGGACGTCGCAGTCGCGGTCGCATAATCCCTGACGCCGCCAACCTCAGGATCGCGATGCTTTGCTCGGGCGGGGCACCGTCCAGAGCGGGACGTCGGCTTCGAGGGTGCCGATGGGATTTATGGGTCCAACACCGTACCGTTGCCCGGCTGCCGTAGCGAGGCCCGGAATGCAGCCGCGTCGGCCTGCAGCTCGGCGAGGATCCGCGGCGCGTGCAGGTCGCAGAACCACGGCGGCGTGCCCCACGTGGTCAGTATCTCGGCCCCAGAGGACCACCGTGCCTGTCATAGCGCCCCGGTGGCCCCGCCACCTCAATCAGCTTCTTCCGCATCTCGGCAGCCCGCGGCCAGGTCGCAGCATACCATCGGATTCAGGTCGCCCTCCTTCGGCGGCCGGCCGCCGGCATCAAAGGGGGAAATCTGATGCGGGTAGAACCCCAGCAGTCGGTTGACGAGGTGGAAGTCGCCTTGCCGCCACGCCTCGGCCACCGCCGGGCTGATCACGTCCGGGCTCGGCGCTCGCGCGCGACGCGTCCTGTTAGTCGGCATAGGTCGCCCGATACCAGAGCTCGCGGCCTTCGGCCGTCGGCCGGTGGCAGACCTGGCACCGGATCATCGAAATACAGCCAGCCAAAGTAGGAATGGCCGTCCTCGCTGTCCCGCTCCGGGCACTCGCCCTTGAACAGCCGCAGCGCCCAGCCGGGCGGCTCGGTCTCGATCCGCGGCCGGCGGCGCCGGGTCCGGTTGGTCGGCATGATCAGGCGTATCCCGGCGGTCCAGGCGGACGACCGCGAGCCTTCAACGGCTCAAGGTCGAGGTTCAGGTTGCGCAGACAGCGCACCAGCGCCGCCCGCTGGTCGCGCTCGACGGCACAGAGCGGGTTGACGCGTGGCACGCCGCGCACCGTCAGCAGCTCGCCCGCCTCGTCGATCTGCTTGCGCACGCTGCGATGCGATCCGCCGCCTCTGCCGCCTGGCGCAGCAGCTCCAGGCCCGCCGGATCATCGATGCTGTACTCCAGCTGCACGCCGCGCCAGAGTTGGAGCCCATCCGAGCCCTAGATGCTTGGGCGGTGCCGGTATCTTCGGCCTGGCTGCCGCCTCGGTGCCGACCAACTTAAGCGGGGGTGTTTTACGGGCCATCGCTGCTCCAAAGGATTGCGTTCAAAAGCATTTTACACCGAAGCGCCGAACTTGTTTTCATGAAAACGTAACTGCCGGCGCGGTTTCCGCTTGAGCGCCTCGGACTTTCGGACCACCCCGCCCTCCTTCGCCACAGCCGTTCGACCATGCCGGGCTACTCGCTCAGGATCTGCTTGATCCGGGCGATCGCCTCGTCGACAGCCTGCTCGGGGCTGCAGCCCTCGGCGGCGACGCGGTGCACGGCCGTCCGCCAAAATCGTGGCTCGGCCAGATCGAAACGCCGCTCATGATCGCGACGAACGCCCCACCAGCCGTAGCTGTGCGGCTGGGTCAGGGTCTGCATCGCCGAGCGCATCCGGTGCGGGTCGCTCGGGTCGAGCCAGAACGGCTGCTCGACGAGCTTGCGCATCGGCGGCAGCAACCGATCGCCGCGCGAAGTCGAGCCAGTGTGCGAGCCAGCCGTCCTCCACCAGGAAGCGCACGAACTCTTTGGCCGTGGCGCTGTTGCCGCCCTCTTTGAACACGACGGCGCGGTGGCGCCGCCGGTGATGACCAGCGGCCCGCCGAAGGTGTTGCGCGGCCACTCGATCGTCGCCGCGTTCCGGTAGTAGTCGTCGGGCCGCTCCTCCCTCAGCATGTTCGGGATCGACAGCGTGGGGTTCGTCACCATCACGACCCGCTGCTCGAGAAAGGCCTTGTTGTTGTCGACGTTGGTCCAGCCCACGGCATCGGGCGGCGTGCAGCCCTTCCTGTAGATCGCCGTGTAGCGCTCGAGCGCCTGGACGAGGATGGCCCGCGCCGCCGGCGCGTCGACGAGGTTCCACCCTGCGGGCGGCGGCCAGTGCGGGGTGTAGGCCCAGAGGAACTGGTCGAGCTCATGTCGGTGTCGCTCGCCTCGATCGACATCGGCAGCGCCACGCCCTAGATGTCGTCACGCCCAGTGGCTTTGCGCACCGCCGGCTGCACCCGGTCGCACCAGAACGACCAGAAGGCCTCCCACTCCTTGGGGATGTCGGCGAGCGTAAAGCCGGCCCGCTCCAGAAGGCTCTGCCAGACGTGGACATGGTTGGTGATGCGCCCCATCGGCAGCGCGTAGAGGCCGCGCTCGCCGGTGCGCTCGTTGAGCAGCGTGGCGCGCTCCAGCAGGTCCTGGTCGAACAGCTCCCGCAGAGGGCCGAGGATCTCGGCGAGGTCCACGAGCCGATCCTCGTAGGCCCACTGGTCAGCGATGCCCGGTGGTTCCGCCGAACCCCCACAGGAAATCGGGCGGCTGCCCGGCATCGAGCGCGGCTTGGACCTCTCCGGATGCTCGGCCTGCGGATGTTGCACGAGCTCGACCTGCTTGCCGGTCTTCTGCTCGAAGGCGGCGACCATCTCCGCGACCGCCTCGTCCTCCTGGGGGTACAAGCCCTCCTCCCACCAGACGACGAGGTCGGCGGCCTGTGCGCCGAGCGGCGCCAGGACGATCGCTGCGGCGAGAACGACGGCTCGAGCGCGCATCGTGGTGCCTCCCCCAGGGCATCACCGCGAGCATGGCAGCTTTTCTGCGGCAACGGGGAGCCACGCCGCCGTCAGCGCCGCTCGCGAGTACCCTTTGATCTGGGCCGAAGCCCAGCTTTTCTGCGCCTTTTGCCCTCGAGCGCTCTGCGCAACGGACGTTATGGGATGGGAAAGGCCGGAGGAAGTGGTGCATTTTGGGCTGGCCATCGACAGACGCGCGAATTGTCTCTAGTGAGTCGACGCTGCCAATTATGGTGGCGCGGGTGGAGGCGAATCGATGGCGCCGCGCATCGAGAGAAAGCTGGCGGCGATTTTGGCCGCGGATGTGGTCGGCTACAGCCGACTGGTCGAGGCCGACGAAGCGGGCACGATCGCCCGCCTGAAGGCGCTCCGGAAAGAGTGCGATCGAGCCGCTGATCGACGAACACCACGGCCGCGTTGTCAAGCTGATGGGCGATGGCGCGCTGGTCGAGTTCGCGAGCGCGGTCGATGCGGTCGAGTGCGCCGTCGCGATCCAGAACGACGTCGCCGAGCGCGAGGCTGCGGTGCCGGAGGATCGGCGCCTCGCGTTCCGCATCGGCATCAACGTTGGCGACATCATCGTCGAGGACGGCGACATCCTGGGCGACGGGGTGAACGTCGCGGCCCGCCTCGAAGCCCTGGCCGAGCCTGGCGAAATCTGCGTCTCGCGCAACGTCTACAACCAGGTCAAGGGTAAGCTGAGCGTTGCCCTGGTGGCCAGCGGGTCGCATCAGGTCAAGAACATCGCCGAGCCGGTCGAGACTTTCCGGGTGGTGCTCGACGGGATTCCGCCGTCACCGGCGGCCGCTCGACGCGTTGTCGCGGTCCGGCGCACCACGCGGTGGCTGGCGCCCGCGGCTGGCGGTCTTGTCGCCCTCGGGATCCTCGGCGGCATCTGGCACTTCTGGCCCGGCGCGCCGCCGGCCGATGGCAGGCCCGGGATCGCGGTGCTGCCGTTCAACAACTTCGGCGGCGACGCGGCGACCGGACGGCTCGCGGACGGGATCACCGAGGACATCATCACCGATCTCGCCCGCTTCCGCGACCTCGACGTGATCGCCCGCAACTCGACCGAGGTCTACAAGGGCAAGCCGGTCGACGTTCGGCAGGTCGGCAAGGACCTGAACGTCGGCTACGTGCTCGAGGGCTCGATCCAGCGCCAGGGTGACCGCGTGCGGGTGACCGGCCAGTTGATCGACGCCGGGACTGGCTCTCACGTTTGGTCGGAGCGCTGGGACCGGCCGACTGAGGACATCTTCGCCGTGCAGACCGAGGTGGCCGAGAAGGTCGCCGCCGACGTTGGGCGGCGATCTGACGATGGGCCAGATCAGCCAGGGCGGAGCTCCAGCGCGCCAAGCGCCTGCGGCCGAACGACCTGACGGCCTACGACTACTTCCAGCTCGGCAAGGAGTCGAAGGCCACGGTCTCGAACATCGACCAGGGCATCGACTATCTCACCAAGGCCGTCACCCTCGACCCGCAGCTCGCGCGCGCCTATTCCGTCCGGGCATGGCTCCACAACTTCTCGATCATGTTCGGGGCGGATGCGGCCACCGCGCTGCAGCAGATGATCGCCGACGCCGAGAAGGCCGTGGCGCTCGACCCACAGGATTGCGAGTCGCTCGGCGACGCTCGCCTTCGCGCGGCTGTACCAGAGCCGCTGGGCGGAGGCGGAGGCGCAGTTCCGCTCGTCCGTCGAGATGTGCCCGGCCAACTCGCATACCCTGATCCTGGCGGCGTCCGGGTTCTCATTCATTGGCAAGGCCGAGGAAGGGGCAGGCTTCGCCGACCGTGCGCTCCGGCTCGATCCGCGCATGACGCCCGCCAACCTGAGCGGCGTTAAGGACGCCTACTACATGGCGCAGCGCTATGAGGACACGATCGACGCCGTGACGCGGATGCCGGAGGAGCACAGCGGGCGCGACTCTCGTGGGTCATCCTCGCCGGCAGCTACGCGCGGCTCGGCAGAACGGAGGAGGCCGCGGAGGCAAAGGCCAAGCTGCTGAAGGCTTTCCCCAACGTTTCGGCAGAGCGGATGGTCAACGAGGACTATGTGTACGCGCGGCAGGAGGACGAGGACTTCTTCGTCGACGGCTTTCGGGTTGCGGGCCTGCCGGTATGCATGACGAAAGAGGAGATCGCGCAATTTCCCGCTCTGAAGCCACGTCCCGAGTGTCAGACGGAGCGCGCCAAGGCGGAAGCAGTGAAATCCTGATCCCATTCCGAGGCCGAGTGGGAGTATGTCGCCTGGGAACGTGTCAGGTATTATATTGGGATATTAATAAATAGAAACGCCAGTTTCTCAAGATCGATCATAATCGTGGAGTCCCACGCATCGAGGAGGGTAAAGGTCGGTATACATCGTTCTCGGTGTAGCAAGCAAGCCTGGGGACATATGCGCTTAGCTAACAAAAGCGGCCGGGAAGAGCTGCCCGTCCTTGTACCATCGGGCGCCACGGCCTCGGCGCCAGCGATGCTCAGCTTACTCGGTGCGACAGCCGGCGCGGGCGACGCCGGCAGGGTCGGGCGAAATCCCGTAAAACCGCTCTCGAGACGGTGGCACGCGGACGTTATGGGCTGGGAACCGCGGCGAAAATTCGCAGCCCGGTTCCGGCCCCAACGGGCGCGAGGTTGGCGTGGCGAGCTACTTTGAGCGACAGGTACGGGCCGAAGCGCTGGGGACGCGACCAGGCCGAGGCGAAAGCCGGTCAACCGGTTCCGCTCGCGCTTACCGCGCTGTCCTGCTCGCCGCTGGGGGCGCCATATCTGGTGTTGGCCACTCGACCAGATCGACGGCCGGCGCCCGCCAGATGAGTGCTCATCTGCGCGATCCAATACCAGCCCGAGGATCTGCCTCCGAACGATCCTTACTCCACCGGGCAACCAGCGGCCTTAACGCACTCTACTGGGCAATGCTCGTCCTTAACGCAATCCTCGCAACCAGCATCCACGATAGCCTGACAATCGGGCTTGATCGTGGTGCAAGCCGCAGGATGGTCTTCCTTACATTGCGCGCAGACACTCATATTATGCCACGTCTCCCATCTGCTGATAAACATCTATCTCGTGTAGTTCGTCGATTTTCGACTTGTAAAAACCAAGATCCCTGATCCTCTCCGTACTATGACCCTGTACTTCTGACGGCCAAATTTCTTGTGCTATACTTCGGAAATCGTCTTGATCTACTTCTTCCCAGTTTTGCACCTTGTAGTTAAGATCATTGAATATTTCATTGATTTCATGCTCGCGAGATCCCCACTGGACTATCGCGCTAAGCCGGGCGATGTCTTTGATTACCTTTTGACATTCTTCACCAACTTTGGTCAAGCTTGCTCCACATCGTTCGAGACATCGCAAGAATTCTGGGCTCTCTGGCATGGTAGGTGTACGTCAGATGAGGCAAGACTTCATAAATACCCGAATTGTAGTAAGTATCGTCTTCTCGTGATGATTGCTTCCGTTTGGCCAGATCGAACCATAGCGGTAAGTTGATCCCAGGTCCGCACGAGGTCTGTCAGGCGGAGATTCTGAACAAATCACTATCTGGTCGACTTTGCGTGGCAATGTAGAATCCGTTTAGTTGCTGTGGATTTGATATCACTTCACGCGAAGCTGGGGATGATTGTGGCGATCCGTCGAAGAGAGACAAGGCAATGATGGAGGCTTCCGGCACTACTGGCTTCGGGGAAACCCGCCGTAGTAAGTTCGTCCATGATGGCATGTCTGTGATCGCAACATGCGACCGAAGGCGACGCTCCCAAATCGTCAAACAAGAAGGGCAATCCAAAGAGCATCCCATCATAAAGTGTGTTGTACGGGATTACGGCCATGTCAATTTGCGACTTCATCAGAAGCTCAACGATGCCAGTTTGCGACTGTTCGAACGAGACTGATGCTTCATCGTTACTTAGGTCGGCAAGCATGCTGTCAAATGCTGACAGAGCTTCAATCGTCGAGTTCCTTTCATCAGGGTAGCTAGCGAAACGCAAGGATATTGGCTCCTTAGTGGCGGCCGGTACGGCAACGCCGAGTATTGCAACGATCGCCCACACGAGAAAGGCCGCAAGCTGGTGAACCCTGCATGAAACATGCGAGTTCTCCCGACGTGTGCGGATTCCTGCCAGATGCGTCACCATCACAGCGACTCTTGACCGACATTTCCCCCATATGCTCGGCCTCGAAGGCCTGACGATGCGCCCCCCCCAGCGCCGCAGGCAACCTTGTCGACGTACCGGAATGTGGCTTGTGGCCAGCTCCGAGGTTGCGCCTGCACCGGTTTTGTTGGGGCTTCTGCGATGGGGCATCACGGCGAGGTGTGGCAGCTTTTTTCTGGCAGCGGCAACGGGGAGCCTCGCCGCTGAGAGCGCCGCTCGCAGGTACCTCTGGTGATCTGGGCCGAAGCCCCGCTTTCTGGCCTTTGCCCCCGCGGCGCCCGTGGAACGGACGTTATGGGAGGGGAACGGCGGGGCGCGGCAACCGCTCTTTTGAACTGTGCCAACGCCGGTAGCGCGCCCCACGGTGCCAGAGTTGCTTATCACGGGGAACTCGGTGCGCTGGCGGAGACCGCGCTTGCGCAGCCGGTGAACGCAAGAGTAGAACTTGCAGCATGGACTCGCTCTAAGCCGAGATACAACCGATGAGCGGATCGGCGCGGTCGTGCCGGCCGCCGCGCTGAAGGGAGGCCAAGATGCCGATGAGGGGGTTCGCTACCAGGCGGTGGCGTGAGCTGGCAGTGGTCTTGTTGCTTGCGGCAAGCGCCGCAGCCTGTGCGGGCCGCTCCACTGAGATGATGGCCGAGAAGGCGACGCTCTACGAGCGGCTCGGCGGCCAGGAGGCCATCACGCTGGTCGTCCATCAGTTCGTCGCCAACGTGGGGCAGACGACCGCATCAACGGTCGGTTTGCGGGCACCGACCTCGACCGCCTCGAGCGCCTGCTGGTCGAGCAGATCTGCGAGGCGACCGGCGGCCCCTGCACCTATACGGGAGAGGACATGCTGACGGCGCACGCGGGCATGAACATCACCGACGCGGAGTTCAACGCGCTGGTCGAGGACTTGGTCGCGGCGCTCGACCAGTACTACGTGCCTGAGCAGGAGAAGAACGAGCTGCTTGGTGCCCTCGGCGGGATGAAGGATCAGATTGTCGGTGTTTGACGGGACCCCGTCTGGCCACGTCGTCGAGCTCGATCGGCCGCGCCCGGCCACCTTGCCGCCGGTACCGGCGATAACCCGAGCGCGAGGGCGAGAGGGAAGTAACCGCCGAGACCGTCGCCGAGGGCTGCGAGGGCCATGACGACATGATGGTCATGGAGGTGTCGAGCAGGTCAAGATCGCCAAATAGGCCGGCCTGGCGAGCGGGGCGGGGGATGGATCCGCCCCTTCGCGGACGCGCGGCGACCATGTCTGTTGATTGACTTCCACGAGGTCGGGCCCGCGCAGCACCAGCGCCTTGTGTCGGCCGGAATGTGAGCGACTGTCGGCTTGCCAGGATCGCTCCGCTGAAAGCGGAGCTTACCCTTCGAACCCTCGCTCCTTTACCTCTTGCGATCTGGGCGAAGTCCAGCTTTTCCGCGCCTTTTGCCCTCGAGGCGCTCTGCGCAACGGACGTTATGGGGTGCTAACCGCTCGACCAGGCCGATCGCGCATTCAATCGAAAAACTCTTCGGCCTGCCGCACTTTCGGGTGCACTTCGTCGCAGAGAGCCATGCGCGCATCGACCACATGATCGAGTGCTACCGCCGGCACGAAAGCGAGATCGGCGTGCTCCGGCTCTACTCCTGTTACGCTAAACCAACCCGCACTCACCGCCGCGGGGGACATTCTCGAGGCGCCCTGGCGCGACGCCACGGGCACCGAACGGCGGATCTTGGACTAGAAGGAGGTAATCCGATGCAGAAGCGCAGTAACCCTCTGGCGGAGGCCGCGGCGGCGACATTATTACGATCTGGCCGCCGCCGCCCTCGCCCGCTCGG
>CAVWCE010000015.1:0-24581 GCA_963753275.1 uncultured Alphaproteobacteria bacterium
GGCGCTGTTCGGCGCCGAGCTGGCGCACGAGCGGCTGATCGCCGAGGCCGACGCGGTGCCGGCCGGCTGCCACGGCGTGACCTTCGTCCCCGATCTGCGCGGCCGGATCTCGCCGGTGCCCGACCCGGACGCGCGCGGCGCCTGGTTCGGCCTCGCCGCCGACAGCTCGCGCGCGACGCTCTATCGCGCCCTCCTCGAGGGTCTGGCCTTCGAGGCCCGGCTGACGGTCGACGATCTGCTGGCGCTCCCTGGCCTGCGCCGGATCGCGGAGATCCGGGCGATCGGCGGCAACACCCGCAACCCGCTCCTGCTGCGGATCAAGGCCTCGGTCTACGGCCGGCCGATCGTCGCCGCCGAGATGCCCGAGGCGACAGCGCTCGGCGCGGCGCTGCTCGGCGGCCTCGCCGCGGAGGTGTTTCCGGATCTTGCGAGCGCGCTCGCCGGGCTCGCGACCCGCGATCGCGTGGTCGAGCCCGAGCCCGCCTGGGTCGAGCGCTACGATCTCCACCACCGCGAGGTCTACCGGCCGGCCTATGGCGCGCTCCGGCCGCTCCATCACGCCGCCCGCCGCCTCTACGACGGCTGAAGGGACGGCTCAGCGGATCGCTTCGAGGGCGAGCTTCAGGAGATAGCCGCCGTGGTCGAGGTCCTGCTGGACCTTGAGCACGACCTGCGAGGGCGGCGCCGAGCTCTGGTCGGTCCAGGTCTGCAGCCGCTCGCCCATCGCGAACTCGAACGGCTCGCCCTTGCGCCACGCGCGCGGGAACCAGATCGGCTTGCTCAGGCACCGGTCGATGTCCGCGGTGAGTGCTGTGAAGCGCGCGTGCGCGCCGTCCCGGTCCTCGGACCGGAAGGGCTCGCTCGTGCAGGCATAGCGCGCCCGCGGCCAGGCCTCGCCCTCGATCGTGCAGCGCCCGATCCCGGGCAGGCTCTCGCGCCCGAGCCAGCGGTCGCCCGCGACCCGTGTCGCGCGCAGCCGGGCGAAGCCCGCGGGCTCGGCCGCGAGCACAGCTGCCAGCGCCGGGCAGAGCTCGCGCTCGGGCGGCAGCCGTGCCGGCGCGGCGGCCGGCGGGCCGAGATCGACCACCGCCGGGCGCGCGGCCTGAAGCGCGGCCGGGGCGGGCGCCTCGGGCGCCGACTGGCAGCCGACCAGAGCGAGGACGGCGAGGCCGAGCGCCGGCGCCGCTGCGCCGGGCGGGCCACGCCGAAGCCGGCTGCGGTTGCGTCCGGCGCTCGAGCCCCTCACCGGCGGCCCCGCTCGTTGACCAGCCAGGGCGCGCGCCGGAGGTCCGGCCAGCCATAGGCGATCTCGCGCACCTTCGGATAGCTGGTGCCGCGATAGGCGAGGGTCTTGGCGACCCCGAGCGGCAGGCCGCCCAGCGTCTCGTAGAAGCTGCGGCCGAGGTCGTTGTCCTCGAGCACCCAGACCGCGGCGCTGACCCAGCGCCGGCGCACCATCGCCCGGCCGGCCTGCCCGATCAGCGCCGTGCCGATGCCGCAGCCCTGCGCCTCGGGCAGCACGTAGAGCGCGTAGAACTCGCCGCTGTAGCCCGGAATCCGCTCGCGGATCGGGCCCGAGGAGACGAAGCCCACGATCTCGCCGTCGAACTCCGCCACCAGCACCGCGTCGCCGCCGCCGACCCGCTCGAGCACGCGCTGCCAGAAGGCGGCGCCCTGGGCCTCGCCGAAGCCGACCAGCACCTCATGCGGCAGCATGCCGAGGTAGGCCGCCCGCCAGGTCTCGCCCTGGACCTGCGCGACCGCGCCGGCGTCGGCCGGACCGGCCTGGCGAATGCGAACGCTGTCGACCATGCCGCCTCGCGTCAGTGGGCCGGCACCACCATCCCACGACTGCCGGGCCGAATCCAGAGCCGGGCCCGGTCAGAGCGACAGGGCTTCGCCCGGCTCCGGCAAGCGCACCTCGCCGCGCCGGACCAGGGATCGGAAGACCTCGGGATCGCCGGTCAAGAGGTCGAAGGTGCCCCAGTGGATCGGGACGATGACCTCGAGGTCGAGGAACTCGTTGCAGGCCAGCGCGGCGGTCTCGGGGCCCATCGTGAAGCGATCGCCGATCGGGATCAGGCCGACCGTCGGCCGATGGATCCGCTGGATCAGCGCCATGTCCGAGAAGATCTCGGTGTCGCCGGCGTGGTAGACGGTGCGCTCGGCGGTCTTGATCACGAAGCCCGCCGGGTCGCCCATCGTGACCGGCACGCCGTCCTTGATGATCGCCGAGCTGTGCTGGGCGTTGACCATGGTGAAGGCGAGCCCGTCGCGCCGGACCGTGCCGCCGATGTTCATCGGCTCGGCCTGGCTCACCCCCTGGCCGCCGAGGTGCATGCAGATCTCGAACTGGGCGACCACGGTCGCGCCGTACTTCTGCGCGAGCCGCGCGCTGTCGCCGAGGTGGTCCTCGTGGCCATGGGTCAGGACGATGAAGTCGACCCGCTCGAGGCGCTCCTCGAAGCCCTTCGGAAACTTGGGATTGCCGGTCCAGAACGGGTCGATCAGGACGCTCCGGCCGGCGACGTCGAGGTGACAGGCCGAATGGCCGAGCCAGGTCAGCTGCATGCCCAGTCCTCCAGGTGGTCTCGATGCGATCGCGCCGGATCGTAGCCCCATCGCCGGGCGCTCGCCACCTGGCCCCGGCGCAACCGAACCGCGGGTCGGACGTTGGTGAGGCGTGATGCCGTCGGCCGAGGGAGAGTGCGATGACGAGCGCAGCGAATGGCGACCTGCCGCAGGTGGCGCTGCCGAACGTGCCGAGCTACCCGGTGCTGAAGGACCAGAAGGCTCTGGTCACCGGCGCGGGCTCCGGGATCGGCAAGGCGGTGGCGCTCGCGATGGGCAGGGCGGGCGCGGCGGTGGCGGTGAACTACCGCGCCAAGGAGGAGGAGGCGCGCGCGATCGTCGACGAGATCGAGACCGCTGGCGGCAAGGCGTTCGCGGTCCAGGGCGACGTCTCCCGGGAGGCGGACGTCCAGCGGATGTTCGCGCAGGCGATCGAGCGCTTCGGCACGCTCGACATCCTGGTCAACAACGCCGGGCTGCAGCGCGACGTGCCGTTCGAGGAGATGACGCTCGAGCAGTGGCAGAAGGTGCTCGACGTCAACCTCACCGGGCAGTTCCTCTGCGCCCGCGAGGCGGTACGCGAGTTCCGGCGGCGCGGCGTGGTCGAGGCGGTGTCGGTCGCGGCCGGCAAGATCGTCTGCATCAGCTCGGTCCACGACGTGATCCCCTGGGCGGGCCGGGTCAACTACGCCGCGTCCAAGGGCGGCGTGATGCTGATGATGAAGTCGATCGCCCAGGAGGTCGCCCCGCACCGGATCCGGGTCAACAGCGTCAGCCCGGGCGCGATCCGCACGGCGATCAACCGCCCGTCCTGGGAAACCCCGGGCGAGTACCGCAAGCTCTTGGGGCTGATCCCCTATCAGCGGATCGGCGAGCCCGAGGACGTCGCCCGGGCCGTGGTCTGGCTGGCGTCCGATGCCGCCGACTACGTCACCGGCGCCACCCTCTACGTCGACGGCGGCATGACGCTCTACCCCTGCTTCGCCGAGGGCGGCTGAGCGCCGCCGCGATGACGTGATGCTGGGCGGCTCCTGGCGTGCGGGCACTCCTTTGATTAAGCTGCTGGTTCCCAAGGCGAACGCCGGGCAGCCGTCCGGGTTCCTGCGCGCTGCTGGCTCGAGCCATGGCCGATGGAGCAACCCCACGCGACCTGATCGCGCCGCTGGCCGCGCAACTTGCCGGCGCCGGCATCGAGGCCGCACGGGCCGAGGCCTGGCTGCTGCTTAGCACCGCGACCGGCCGCCCGCGCGCGGCGCTGATGGCCGGGATGGCGGAAGCCCTGTCGGCCGACGAGGTGCTCCGCCTCGAAGCGCTGGCCCGCCGCCGCCGCGCGCGCGAGCCGATCGCCTACATCCTCGGTGAGAAGGAGTTCTGGAGCCTGCCGTTCCGGGTCGGCCCGGCGGTCCTGATCCCGCGCCCCGAGACCGAGACCGTGGTCGAGGCGGCGCTGGCCAGGATCCCGGATCGCGCCGCGCCGCTGCGGATCCTCGACCTCGGCACCGGCAGCGGCTGCCTGCTGCTCGCGCTGCTGAGCGAGCTGCCGCAGGCGACCGGTCTCGGCACCGACGTCAGCGCCGCGGCGCTCGCCATCGCCGAGGCTCAACGCCGCCCGGCTCGGCCTCGCCGGCCGCGTGGAGCTGCGGCGGAGCGACTGGGGCCGGGAGATCGCCCCGGCCTTCGATCTGATCGTCGGCAATCCGCCCTACGTCGCCGCCGCCGAGTGGCAGCAGCTGCAGCCCGAGGTGCGCGAGTTCGAGCCGTCCGGAGCCTTGCTCGCCGGACCCGACGGCCTTGCCGCCTATCGCGCGCTGGCGCCGGACTGCGCCCGCCTCCTCGCAGCGGGAGGCAGCGTCGCGCTGGAGATCGGCGCCGGCCAGGGCGATGCGGTCGCCGGCATCCTGATGCGCGCGGGGCTCGCGGTCGACGAGCGGCGGCGCGATCTCGCCGGGATCGAGCGCTGCCTGGTCGCGCGCCGGCCTGCATCGAGACACCCGCCGCAGGGATCCGCCTGAGCTGCGCCAGGGGCATTCGCTGCGGCGGGAGCGGCGGACCACCCTCGCGCGGGAGCTCGCCGCCGAGTTCGACGAAGCCTGCCGCGTTGCGCGTGGCCCGCCTTCGATGGAGGGAAATGCCGCGACCGACCGCTGGCTGTCGAAGGCCGGTCCTTGCGCGGACCGGCCCAAGGGCTCGCGGGATCGGGAGAGGCGCGCTCCGGCTGCCGGCCGCTGGGAACCAAGTAGCGGCGATGGAGTTTGTCTGTCACGAAGCGTGGAACATGCAAGGGAGACGAGCAATGAGGCGATCAGATGTCGGCATCGCGGCGGCCGCGGGCCTGGCGCTCCTGGGCCTCGCCGCCTGCGGTCAGAACACGGAGGAACGCGCGGCGACCGGCGGCCTCAGTGGCGCGGCCGCGGGCGCCGTGATCGGTGGGCCGATCGGCGCCGTCGTGGGCGGGGCCGCCGGCGCGACCGGAGGCGCGGTGCTGGACGAGGGCGTGGACGAGAAGGTCGACGAGGCGACCGACTGAGGTGCGAGGGCTCCTGTGGCAGGTATTCTGAAGTTTTTCGGCAGCGTGGTCGGCATCATCTTCTTGATCGGCCTCGTCGTGGTGATCGGTCTCCTGGCGCTGATCTTTTGAGCACGGGCGCAGGTCCGGGGCGGCCGCTCAACACCCGGGCCGCTTCGGCCTCCGCCGCGTGAACTCGTGGGCGGCAGCACGGCCGGGCCCTCGTGTCCGGCCGCTTCGTCCGTGCAAGCTGTCCGCTTGCCGGCGGCGCGCCGTTTCGGCACACTCCTGGGAGGGCAATCCCGGGAGGCGATGACGATGCAGCGGGTGCTTTGCGTTCTCTTCGCGGCGGGTCTGGCGGCCGGCCTCGGTAGCGCTGCGCTGGGGCAGCAGGTCGACATCCAGAAGGCCGTCTATTGCGAGACGCTGGCTCAGCAGTTCGGCGATTCGATCAAGGCCGCCAAGGCCGACGACGCCACCAAGACGACGGCGACCGATCTCGCCAAGCAGGGCGCTCAGGCCTGCAACGGACACAACTATGACGGCGGCATGGACCAGCTCCGCCAGGCGCTGCAGCAGGTCGGGCTGAAGCCGGCGCGCTGAGACCGCGCCCGTCATCGCTCCGTGACGGTTGAACTCCGGGGGTGGCCGGGCTAAGCCCGACCGCGTTGCCTGCGGGGTCCAGAGCGAGAGGGCGGTCTTGGCGGACTTCGACCTGTTCGTGATCGGCGGCGGCTCGGGCGGGGTCGCCTGCGCCCGGCGGGCCGCGTCCTACGGTGCGCGGGTGGCCTTGTGCGAGCCGGGCCGGGTCGGCGGCACCTGCGTGATCCGCGGCTGCATCCCCAAGAAGCTGATGCGCTACGGCGCGCTCTTCCCGGGTCATTTCAAGGCTGCGGAGGGCTACGGCTGGCGGTTCGATCCGCCGCGCCTGGACTGGACCGCCCTGATCGACGCGCGCGACCGCGAGATCGAGCGCCTGAACGGCGTCTATATCGGGATGCTGGAGCAGGCGGGGGTCGAGCTGTTCAAGGCCTACGGCCGGGTGACCGGCGCGCATGAGGTCGAGGTCGGCGGGACGAGGCATTCCGCCGAGCGCATCCTGATCGCGGTCGGCGGCAAGCCCAGCCTGCCCGAGCAGCCCGGGATCGAGCACGCCATCACCTCGGACGAGGCGCTCGAGAACCTGCGCGAGCGGCCGGAGCGGCTGGTGGTGATCGGCGGCGGCTACGTCGCGGTCGAGCTCGCCTGCATCTTCCACGCGCTCGGCGTCGCCACCGCGCTCCTGGTGCGCCGCGAGCAGCCGCTGCGCTGGCTCGACGTCGACGTCCAGCAGTTCCTGACCGAGCAGATGCGCGCGCACGGCCTCGACATCCGCGGCAGCACGCCGGTGCACCACGTGGAGCGGGCCGGCGGGCGGCTGGTGGTGATGACCGGGGCGGGGCCGATCCCGGCCGACGCGGTGCTGTACGCCACGGGCCGGGTGCCGATCCCGAACACCCGGGGGCTCGGCCTGGAGGCGCTAGGGCGTCGCCATGACCGAGAGCGGCGCGATCCGCGTCGACACCGCCTATCGGAGCAGCGTGCCCAGCATCTACGCGGTCGGCGACTGCAGCGATCACGCCGCCTGCGGCATCGACCCGGCCCAGTTCGACCTCACCCCGGTCGCGATCGCCGAGGGCCGGGTGATCGCCGAGACCCTGTTCAACGACAACCCGCACGTCGTCGACTACGAGCAGGTGCCGACCGCGGTGTTCGGCATCCCCGAGGTCGCCACGGTCGGCCTGAGCGAGACGCAGGCGCGGGAGCGGGGCTTACGAGGTCGCGGTCTTCCGCACCAGCTTCCGGCCGCTCCTGCATACTTTGACGGCGGAGCCGGTTCGGACCATGATGAAACTGGTGGTCGACCGCGCGAGCGATCGCGTGCTCGGCTGCCAGATGGTCGGCGACGATGCGGCCGAGATCATCCAGGGCCTGGCGATCGCGCTGACCGCGGGAGCGACCAAGGCCCAGTTCGACGCCACGGTCGGTCTGCACCCGAGCGCGGCGGAAGAGTTCGTGACCATGTACCAGGCGACGGCGTAGGCCACGCCCAACGACAAGAGGACGCCGTCATGGCGAGCACCTGGACGCCGGCGAGCTGGCGCGGCAAGCCCGCCCGGCAGATGCCCGACTATCCCGACGCCGAAGCGCTCGCGCGGGTCGAGGCGCAGCTGGCGCGCTATCCGCCGCTGGTGTTCGCCGGCGAGGCGCGCAGCCTCAAGGCCAAGCTCGCCGACGTCGCCGCCGGGCGGGCGTTCCTGCTCCAGGGCGGCGACTGCGCCGAATCCTTCGCCGAGTTCCATCCCGACAACATCCGCGACACCTTGCGCGTGCTGCTGCAGATGGCGGTGGTCCTGACCTATGGCGCGGCGATGCCGGTGGTCAAGGTCGGGCGCATGGCCGGCCAGTTCGCCAAGCCGCGCTCGGCGCCGACCGAGCGCCATGGCGATCTGGAGCTGCCGAGCTATCGCGGCGACATCGTCAACGCGCTCGAGTTCGAGGATGCCGCGCGCCTGCCCGATCCGGCGCGCCAGGTCCAGGCCTACGCCCAGGCGGCGGCGACCCTGAACCTGTTGCGGGCGTTCACCGACGGCGGCTACGCGGCGCTCACCCGGGTGCACAGCTGGATGCTGGGCTTCGTCGACCGCTCGCCCGAGGGCCAGCGCTACCGCGACATGGCCGACCGGATCACCGAGGCGCTCGCCTTCATGGAGGCCTGCGGGGTCACCGACGCGACCACGCCGGAGATCAAGCGGACCACGCTCTACACCTCGCACGAGGCCCTGCTGCTCGGCTTCGAGCAGGCGATGACCCGGGTCGATTCGACCTCCGGCCTCTGGTACGACTGCTCGGCGCACCTGGTCTGGGTCGGCGAGCGCACCCGCCAGCCCGACGGCGCGCATGTCGAGTTCTGCCGCGGCATCGCCAACCCGCTCGGGCTCAAGGCGGGGCCCTCCATGACCGCGGACGAGCTGCTGACGCTCTGCGACGTGCTCGACCCGGCGAACGAGGCCGGTCGGCTCACCGTGATCTGCCGCATGGGCCACGAGCAGGTCGAGCGCCGCCTGCCCGCCCTGATCCGTGCGATGCAGCGGGAGGGCCGCCAGCTGGTCTGGGCCTGCGACCCGATGCACGGCAACACCATCGTCTCGGCGAGCGGCTACAAGACCCGGCCGTTCGATCGGATCCTGGTCGAGGTCCGGCGCTTCTTCGCCGTCCACAAGGCGGAGGGGACCCACGCCGGCGGCGTCCACGTCGAGATGACCGGCCAGGAGGTCACCGAGTGCACCGGCGGCGCCCAGGCGATCACCGACGAGGGCCTCAGCGACCGCTACCACACCCACTGCGATCCGCGCCTCAACGCCTCGCAGAGCCTGGAGCTCGCGTTCCTGATCGCGGGCGCGCTCAAGGAGGAGCGGGCCGCGCTGCGCGCCGCGGCCGGGCAATAACCTCAGCCCGCCCTGGCGAAGCTGCGAGAGGGTCGAGAACGGGACCGAGCTGCCCGCCCACAGCTCGGTTCCGTCCGTGTCGTCTACTCCACCGGCACCATCAGGTGCTCGTAGGGCGTGCCGGGCCACATCACGTAGGGCTGCGAGGTGTCCGGATCGTCCTTCTGCGAGGGATAGCCCTCCACCATGGCGCCGGCGTTGAAGATCATCACGTGGGGTCCGGTGTCGACCCAGTCCTCGCCCGGTGCCGGCCCGGTGGCATGGGCATCCTCGTTGCTCGCGTCCGAGCCACCCTGGAGCATGTAGCCGAAGCCGACCTTGCCTTCGGGCGGCGCGGTCTTGGTCATCCAGGCGTGCGCCCACTCCATGCCGTTCTGGTCGAGGCACATCGGGTCGTTGCCCGGGGACTGCGGGTTGTCGGGCATGCAGGTGAAGTTGTTGGAACCCTCGCGCAGCGTGCGCATCTTGCCCTGCGCATCCATGGCCATGACCGTCGCGTCCTGCGCCACCGCCTCGGGCGCGGCGGAGGTGGCGTTGGCGATCAGCTCTTCGTCGCTCATGGCTTCTTGCTGCGCCGTGGCGTCCAGGGCAGGCCAAGCCAAGAGGGAAGCAGCGTCGCCGAAACTACAAGTGCTATGCGCATCGATCGTTCTCCTCTCCCAAGAAACGGGCATGGTGCTTGCGCGACGACCTCATCGTCAAGCTGCGCAGTTTCCTCCTTCGCAGGTAGGATCCGGGGTAAGGCTCCTGAGATCACTCCGTCAGCAGGATGCAGTCGGCCGGGTGCCAGGACACCCAGCAGGCGTCGCCGACCGCGAGCGCGCCGGCCTCGCGCCGGCTGCGGTTGGTGCGGTAGCAGGTGATCCGGACGCCGCCCTCGGTCTCGACGTAGACGTGGCTGTAGTCGCCGAAGTAGGCGAGCTGGGCGATCCGACCGGGGAGCGCGATCAGCTCGCCGCCCGGGCGCTCCTGGCTCACGTCGACCTTCTCCGGCCGCACCGCGACCTCGACCTCGCCGGCGGCCGCGCCGTTGCCCGCCAGCTCGATCTCGCCCAGGCCGGTAGCGAGGAGGCGCAGCCCGGTCGCGCCCTGGCCGAGCACCCGGCCGGGGAACAGGTTGGTCGTGCCGATGAAGTCCGCGACCATGCGGCAGTTGGGCCGCTCGTAGAGCTCGTCCGGCGGCGCCACCTGCAGGATCCGGCCGTGGTCCATGACCGCGATCCGATCCGCCATCGAGAGCGCCTCCTCCTGGTCGTGGGTCACGATCACGAAGGTGATCCCGACCTCGTGCTGCAGGCGCACGAGCTCGAGCTGCATCTCCTCGCGCAGCTTCTTGTCGAGCGCCGAGAGCGGCTCGTCGAGCAGCAGGACCTTGGGCCGCTTGATCAGGGCGCGCGCCAGCGCCACCCGCTGCCGCTGGCCGCCGGAGAGCTGCTCGGGCTTGCGCTCCTCGAGACCCAGGAGCCGGACCATCGCGAGCGCGCCCTCGACCTTCGGCCCGATCTCGGCGCGCGGCACGCGGCTCACCTTGAGGCCGTAGGCGACGTTCTCGGCGACCGTCATGTGCGGGAACACGGCGTAGGACTGGAACACCATGTTGACCGGGCGCCGGTTGGGGACGACGCCTGCCATGTCCTCGCCATCGATCAGGATCCGGCCCGCGCTCGCCGCCTCGAAGCCGGCCAGCATGCGCAGAAGCGTGGTCTTGCCGCAGCCCGAGGGGCCGAGCAGGGCGAAGAACTCGTTGGCCCGGATCTCGAGCGAGACCCGGTCCACCGCGACCACCTCGCCGAAGCGCTTGGTGACGTTCTCGAGGCGAAGCATCGCCGGGCTCCCGCCCTCAGCTCTCGCGCCGCGCCGGCCGCTGCATCCGCACGCCGATCACGGTGAGGGCCACGGTGACCAGGATCAGAAGTGTCGAGGCGGCGTTGACCTCGGGCGTCGCCCCGAAGCGCACCATCGAGTAGACCTTGACCGGGAAGGTCAGGGTCTCCGGGCCCGAGGTGAAGAAGGTGATCACGAAGTCGTCGAGCGAGAGCGTCGTCGCGAGCAGCGCGCCCGCGATCAGGCCCGGCCGCATGTACGGCAGGGTGATGTGGCGGAAGGTCTGCCATTCGCCGGCGCCGAGATCCTTCGAGGCCTCTTCGAGCGCGCGATCGAAGCCCGCCATGCGCGCGCGCACCACGATCGTGACGAACGGGAAGCTGAAGACCACGTGGCCGATGACGATCGGCCCGAGGTTGAAGGGCCAGGGCAGCGCGGCCGGCCAGCCAGTGCGGATGAAGAAGGCCATCAGCGCCACGCCCAGGCAGATCTCGGGGATCACGATCGGCAGGGCGATCGCGCCCTCCAACGCGGGCTTGGCGGGGAAGCGGAAGCGCCACAGCGCCAGCGCCAGCAGGCCGCCGATCACGGTGCTGACGAGCGTGCTGAGCAGGGCGATGACCAGGCTGTTGGTGAACGCCTCGATCAGGGAGGCGTTGGCGAAGGCCTTTTCGTAGTAGTCGAGGGTGAAGCCCTGCCAGACGATGTTGCGCCGCGAGTCGTTGAAGCTGAACAGGATCAGGATCGCGATCGGCGCGTAGAGGAACAGGAAGGTCGCCCCGAGCCAGAGCCGCAGCCAGAGCTTGCGGCTGTACTCGAGCGGACCGGCTCGCTGGCGTCGCCCCATCCTTCGCCACCCGGCAGCGTCGATCGCCTACGACCGCGTCGGGCGCGCGCCTTCGGCGCGATCGATCGATCCCGCTTATAGGGCGCTGCGAAAGGGCTGGTAAGTCTCGATGATCGGGGGGCGGCCAGCCGGGCGCGCCAAGCCGGACGCACGGCCGGCGAACGCGGCGGAGCGGGCGACGCTAGCGGACGACGGGACCCTGCTTGGCGCGCAGCAGGCGTCGGACCTGGGCCGGCTCGAGGCGGTCGGCATCCATGACCAGACGCACTACCGGATCGTGCAGCAGGTCTTCGAGCGGCGGCTCGTCGCCGGCATGGGCGTACGCGCCGTCGTCCGCGGGCTCGGCTGCTGGCGCAGCGCTCCTCGCCGGGTCGCCGGAGGCCGGGCCGGACCTGAGCCAGTCGCGCGCGAGCGATCCCGCCTGCGCCAGCCCGTTGAAGCTCGAAAGGAGGGCTCGAACGGCGACCATGCTCCGTCTCCCCTAAGCCTTCCGCCGCGCGGCGGTTCCCTGCGCGTAGTCCCTGCTAGGCCAACACTCGGTGCGCAATTAAATTCCGGTCGCCGTCGACCACAGGTGGATCTTCGCGGCGTGCCCGCGGCGATCTCACAGCTTCCCGATCAGGATCCCGCAGAGCCCGAGCACGGCTACCAGGAGCGCGGCGAGGAAGCCAAGCATCCAAAAGGTCAGGCGGTTGATGGCCGCCATCAGCTCGGACCGCATCGCACCGATCTGCTGGGCCAGCTCCTGCCGCACCGCGCCGATCTGCTCCGCCAGCTCCTGTCGGACGGCACTGATCTGCTCCGTCAGCTCCTGGCGGATGGAGCTGGCCTCCCTGGCCGCGTCCGCTCGAGCGCCCCCGATCTGCTCGGCCAGATCCTTGCGCACCAGGGCGATCTGCTCGCCGACGTAGTCGCGGGTCGCGACCGTCTCGATCACCTCGCCCTGCACCACCTCGACCACCCCGGTTGCCTGCTGATGGGTGAAGCCGGCCTCCTCCAGGCGGCGGATCGCGTGGGCGGCGTTCATGCGACGGGTTCCATCTCCGAGGCTCGCAGGAGGATGAGACATGATGGCGTGGACCGGCGTCCGCGGCGCAAGCGCCGACGCGGTCATGCGCCAGCAGCCGTCTCAGACGTCGCGCTCGGCCAGGAAGGCGCGCAGGGCGAGCGCGGCGAAGGTCAGGTACATCAGGAGGAACGACATCGCGGCGCCCAGCGGCCAGTCGTTGGCGGCCTTGAACTGGCGCTCGATGACGTTGCCGATCAGCTGGCTGTCCGGGCCGCCCAGGAGATCGGAGATCAGGAAGGTGCCGAGCGCCGGGATGAAGACCAGGATCACGCCCGAGAGGATGCCGGGTCGGGCGAGCGGCACGACGATCGCGAAGAAGGTCCGCAGCTGGCCCGCGCCGAGGTCGAGGCTGGCCTCCAGGTAGGACCGGTCGAGGCGCTCGAGGGTGGCGTAGAGCGGCAGGACCATGAACGGGAGATAGACGTAGAGGATGCCGATCACGACCGCGGCGTTGTTGTAGAGCAGCTCCAGCGGCTGATAGGGCGGCAGCGGGCCGAGCCCGACCGCAGCGAGACCATCGCTCGCCAGATCCCAGAGGCCTTCGAGCCCGAAGTTGACGTAGCCGCGGGTCCGCAACACCGCGATCATGGCGTAGGTGCGGATCAGAAGGTTGGTCCAGAACGGCAGGATCACCAGGAGGAGCAGGAGCGGCTTGGCGCGCGCCGGGGCGAAGCTGACCGCGAGCGCCACCGGAAAGGCCACGATCAGGACCAGGGCCGTCGCCAGCCCGGCGATCCAGAACGACTTCCAGAACAGCCCGAGATAGAGCGGATCGAGCGCCTTCCGGTAGTTGTCGAGGGTGCCGGTGACCACGACCTCGGCGGGGCCGGAGCGCTCGCCGAACGACAGGATCCAGATCAGGGTGAGCGGCACCAGGAAGAACAGCAGCAGCCACAGCCCGCCCGGCAGGACGAACGTCCAGAAGACCACCGGCTGCTGCCGCCAGCTCTCCATCGGCGCCCCGGCTCGATCGGCGCGCGAGCCAGCCCCTGCGACGGGCTGGCTCGCGCGCGCCCGCGCTATACCCCGCGCTATACGAAGACGAGCTTACGGTCGCGCTTGAGCAGCCGGTAGCTCAGAATGTCGTAGCAGAGCTGCGCCGCGGCGTATTCGGTGAGCGCCGAGCCGGCGATCGGGGCGACCTCGACGATGTCGGCGCCGATCACGTCCTTGGCGAGGAACAGCTCGCGCAGCAGCCGGGTGCCGTAGGCCCAGGACAGCCCGCCCGGGACCGGCGTGCCGGTCGCCGGCGCGACCGACGGGTCGAAGCCGTCGACGTCGATCGTGAGGTAGACGCGCTCGGTCGCGATCGCCGCCAGGACCTCGCCCGTCGCCGGCGCCGCGCCGCGCCCCCATTCGAAGACCGGCAGCCCCTCAGAGGCGGCGTAGCGATGCTCGGCGCGCGAAAAGGCCCGGATGCCGACCGAGCAGGTGCGAAAGCCGAGCTCGCGCGCGCGACGCATCACGCAGGAGTGCGCGTAGCGGCTCGGATCGTCGTCGTTGTAGTCGGAGTCGTCGTCGCGCATGTCGAGGTGCGCGTCGACCTGGACCACGGTGATCTCGTCCGCAGGCCGGCGTCCGGCATGCGCCTCGAGGGCGCCGATCGTGACCGAGTGGATCCCGCCGAGCAGGACCGTGAACGGCGCGCGCGGCACCGCCGCGGCGACCTGCGCCACCATCGCCGCGGGCGCCAGCGCGCCGACCTCGGCGAGCTCGCGGTGGGCGATCCGATAGTGGTAGGCCGGCTCGGTTCGAGTGTGACGCTCGAACAGCTCGATCTGACGGTCGAGACAGGCGACGACCGCCGCCGGCCCGCGGCTGGCCCCGCCGCCGAACGAGGCGCCGTGCTCGTAGGGCACCGAGATCAGCAGCGCATCGGCGTCGTCCGGCGTGGCGCAGTTGATGATCGAATCGACCATCAGCCGCGCTCCAAGAGCCTCGCCAGCTCGCGCCTCGGGCGCTGCTTCCAGCTGCCGTTGTGGTAGGCGTAGGCGGCGAGCAGCGGCAGCGCGAGCGTCGCCTCGGCGAACACCATCTGCTCGGCCGCGGCGTCCACCTTCCCCCAGCTGCTCGCTTCCTTCAGGCTCGAGCTCGAGCAGGCGCCGTCGCGGACGTCGGCGACCGTGATCTGCACGCTGTACTTGTGCATCGGCACGGTCTTGCCCAGGATCTCGGCGCAGACCACGGTGTCCTGGGCGAAGTTCTTGGGCGAGCCGCCGCCGATCATGAGCAGGCCGCTGTCGCCCGCGGCGATCTTGAGCTCGGTCAGCTCGCGGAAGTCGCGCACCGAATCGATCGTCACATGCGCGTCGGGGCGCTCGACCTGATGGGCGACCAGGCCGAAGCCCGCGCTGCTGTCGGAGAACGCCGGGCAGAAGATCGGCACGCCGTGCTCGCAGGCGGTCTGCACGAGGGAGTCGCGCTTCGGCGCGCGGCCCGGATGCGCCACCAGCCAGCGTCCCATCTCGTGGATGAACTCGCGCGAGGAGTAGGGCCGCGGCGCCAGCCCGTCGGCGATCTCCTTGATCGTCCGGTCGCAGTGCTGGAGCTCGTCCTCGTCGATGAAGGTGTCGTAGATGCGGTCGATGTAGTGCTCGCGCAGCATCGTGTCGTCGACGAACTGGCTGCCCCGGTAGTGGGCGAAGCCGAGCGCCTCGAAGAAGTCCATGTCGACCACCGTCGCCCCGGTGGCGACGATCGCGTCGACCATGTTGTGGCGGACGAGGTCGACGTAGACCTGCATGCAGCCGGCGGCGCTGGTGCTGCCGGCGACCGTCAGGATGATGGTGCAGTCGGCATCGCGCAGCATGCGCTCGTAGATCTCGCACGCCCGGCCGAGCTCGCGGGCGCTGAACGACATGTCCTGGAAGGCGTCGATCAGCGCCCGCGTGTCATGGGCCGTGATGTCGATGTGCTTGATCGTGCGCTGCAGAAGCTCGGCCTTCTGCTGCCGCTGACGCTCCATCGGATCGGAACTCCCGGGTGCGATCCGCCGGCAGGCGCCTCAGGCGGACTCGTAGATGTTGTCCTGCGGGTACCGCGTACCGCGCCGGATCAGGTTGGTCTCGACGTCCTGCAAGCCGAACGCCTCCTCGAAGTAGCGGCGGATCCGCTCCGCGTCCAAGCTGTTCTGGCAGGTGTAGACGTCGGCGCTGACGAAGCCGCGCAAGGGAAAGGTATGGATGCTGATGTGGCTCTCGGCGATCAGCACGTAGCCGCTCAGCCCACCCGGATCCTTGTCGCTGAGCTCGCCGACCTCGACCACCATCGGCTCGATCAGCTTGTGCATGCCGAGCAGCTCCGGCAGCTCGCTGAGACGAGCCCGGATGTGGTCCGCGTCCGCCAGCCATTCCCTTGAGCCGCCATAGCCGTCGAGAGTCAGATGGACACCGAACCCGGCCGCAGGAGCGGCGTGCGCGGCATGGGCCATGGCAGTCGTCCGATCCAGCTCGAGCAGCCCGCCCGAGCGCAAGCCCGCAGATAGCATCGCTGATGTTCCTCTACAACCAAAGCGTTAGGCCGAACCGCCGGCCTTGCGTCAGAAGGACGGGACCTTCCGTGCGCCGCCGACCACTCGGTTCGTCACGTCGGTGGTACGGCTCAGATTTGAGCGGTGGTTGCAGAGGTCATTGGCGTGATCTCCAGGGTTACGGCGGTGGATCGATCCGGCCGCCCGTACTCAATGCCGACAGCCGTTGCCAAACGATTAGCGGCGGGTCCGCGCCATCACCAAGAGCGCGCTGCCCCACCGCCACGGCGCGTATACTTAGGCAACGAGGGGGCCGTCAACAATGCCCCAGGAAAAATCATTTTTTGTGGCGCAGCCCATGGGCTTAGGCGGCAAGCACCCGGGTCAGCGCCTCGGCGTACAGGCTCTCGATCTCCTCGCCCTTGTAGACCCTGACCTCGCAGCGCTCGAGGACCGCGCGGGGCGGGTAGAGCCCCGGGTTGTTGCGGTCCTCCTCGGGGATGAAATCGAGCGCGGCCGCGTTCGGGCAGGGGTAGCGGACGTAGCTCGCGATCGCGCCGTGGACCTCGGCGTCGAGGATGAAATTGATGAAGCTGTGGGCGTTGTCCGGGTTCGGCCCGCCGCGCGGGATGCACATGTTGTCCTCCCACAGCAGGCTGCCCTCCTCGGGCACCACGTAGTCCAGATCGTCGTCTTCCTCCATCACCTGCAGGACGTCGCCGTTGTACTCCAGGCAGACGTCGACCTCGCCCGAGATCAGCAGGTCCTGCCCGGTGTCGGGGGCGAACGACTTGATCTTGGACTTGTTGCGGACGAGGGTCTCGACGGCTTGGTCGACCGCAGCCGGATCCTCGGTATTGAGGGAGTGGCCGAGGTACTTGAGCGCCGCAAGGATGCTGTCGATCGAGTTGAGCAGCGCGATCCGGCCGGCGTAGGCATCGCTCTCGAAGATGTCCGCGAACCCCTTGGGGTCCGCCGCCGACCTGCGGTAGCCGAGCCCGACCGTGCCCCAGAAATACGGCATGGTGTGCCTGAGACCCGGGTCGAACGCCGGGTCGACGAAGGCCGGGTCGACGTTGACGCGGTTCGGGATCTTGGCGTGGTCGAGCGGCAACAGCATGTCGGCCGCGATCATGCGCTCGACATAGTCGTTGGTCGGAAAGATCACGTCGTAGCCGGGATTGCCGCCGCGCAGCTTGGCGAACAGCTCGTCGTTGCTGGCGTACAGGTCGTAGCGGACCGCGATCCCGGTCGCGTCGCTGAAATCCTCGATCGTGGTCTCACCGATGTAGGTATCCCAGTTGTAGACGTTCACCTGCGGCGCCTGCGCGAAGCTCTGCCGGCCGAGCGCCGGCAACACGGCGGCAATCGCGCAGGAGCCGGCGAGGAAACGGCGTCGGTCGCGCGGAATCTGCAGGGAAGAGCTGGGGTGGCGGGACATCGCGGGGACCTCGGTCCTGGTGGCGGTGCATCGGCGAGGACTGCCATGCACGTTGCATCATCATGG
Organism: uncultured Alphaproteobacteria bacterium; assembly: GCA_963753275.1. Classification (GTDB taxonomy): domain Bacteria; phylum Pseudomonadota; class Alphaproteobacteria; order Geminicoccales; family Geminicoccaceae; genus DATAOG01. Next base: position 17,282 of record CAVWCE010000015.1, read on the forward strand.
CCACGCCCCCGCCCGAGTCAACCACACGGGCGCCGAGGTACGGGCCGGCGCGTGCGCTCCTCGAAACCGGGCCATGCTGTGGCCGCCACGACACAGTCAAGCCACTGACTGTGGCTTTCTCCTGACAATGCGGCTTGATCGCAACATAGCCAATGTGTTAGCTGCCGGCCTTACTTAAAAGGCTGAGCAAAAGCTCGCAAAAAGCAGCGAAGTCGAGTGGCCGCGGCTGGCGCCACGGTCGGGAGGAAGGAAAACGCCGAGCCCGGTCGGTCGTGACCAGGGATCCCGGCAGCCGTCGGACGAGGCGAGGCCAGGCTCTGCTCCATCGTGGAACAGAGCGGGGAAGGGACTTCGCGTCATGGCCGACAGCAGCGTTCATCGACGGCAGCAGCCGGACGGGCGGCCGAGCGTCGTGACCCAGCTGAGACCCGTGCCACGCGCGTCGGCGGAGCAAACCGCAGGCCACAGCTCCAGCCGCCGGCTTTGGCTGCTCCTCTGCGTTCTGTTCCTGGGCTCGTCGGTGATCAGCCTGACCGGGCTGATGTTCTTCGTCAGCTGGATCGCGGCGCTGTGAGCGCGGCGAGACCGTCGCCCGGCGGGCGGACGCGCGGCCCGGGTCGCGCTCGGGCCGGCGAGACGGACCGAACGCCGGCATGACGACGCAGCATCCAGCCGACACCGGACCGGCGCAGCTGGACCCGCCGCCGCACCTGCGCGGTGCCCTGCGCGCGGCCGCCGCCGCCCGCGCCCGAACCGCGCGGATCCGGGCGCGTCCCGAGTCCGGCAGACCGGCGGGTGAGCTCCCGGCAGAGCCGGCGCGCGACCTGCAGCCGCCACCGACGGGACTCCAACCGGCGGAGTCCCTGCCAGGGACTCCGCGCGGCATGGAGGACCCGCGGCGACATTTCGCCCGCACCGTCGCCGCCGCGCGCCAGGCGCGCTCCACGGCGCCGGCGGAAGGAGCGGATGCTCCCTGGCATCTGCAGCTGCGGCACGAGAGGGCGGAGGCTTCGGGGCGGCCTCCGCGCTGGCTGTCCCGGCTTCTGGCATCGCTGAGCGCGCAGCGGAGGCCTGCGCACGGGGATCGGGTGGCGCTCCCAGCTCCTTCGAACGCTGCCGTCGCCGGCTCGCCGAGTCGGCCACCGCCGGCCGGGGCGACCCCGATTCATCGCCTCCACCCTCCGGCCTTTGCGCCTCCGGCGGCGACACCCTCGGCCCATCGGCGCGAGATCGAGCGACCGCCCCCGGCACGGGATTGGCCATGGGAGCCGGCAGACGGAGCGCGCGCGAGCCCGCCCGAGAAGGAGCGGGCCGGGTCGCGTGGGCTCGCGGAGTCCGGCGTCGAGAGCGCCGCCGCTCGTGCGGCGTTGACGGCGCGCTGGCGGACGATCCCGACCGGAGCGGACGACCTCGACCGCCGAATCGCGCTCGCCGCGGCGGCGCGGGCAGCCGGGCGCCGCCGCGCGGTCCTTCCGGCGAGTGGCGCGCCGGCGCCGACGACCACGGCGCCGGCGGTTTGCCCGCGCCGCGCCTCGCCGCTCTGCTGGCGAGCTCGCTCCCGGCCCTGGCGCATCGTAGCCAGGCAAGCGCTGGGGCGCCGAACAGCGGGTCGGCGACGCAAGCGGCGGCCGGTCCCCGCCCGGAACGCGGGCGCTCTGCCGCCCGACTGATCGCCATCGGCTGTGCGATCATCGGCGGCTTCGGGCTCGGCATCGTCGCCAATGGCGGCGCCCTCTTGACCGGCTCGAAACTGGGTGAGGCCATGCTGGAGCTGGATCGCGGGCTGTTCGGCCGGACCGGGAGCGCGCCACCCGCGGCGCACGCGCCAGAGCCGGCACTGCGCCCGCCGATCGCCAAGCCGCAGGGAGCACCCGCGCCAGGATCCGAGGCGGCCGGCGCGACGACCACGGCGTCTCAAGCCGGGCTCGCGAAGGCGGAGGGCGACGCCGGAGCGGTCGAGGGCGGCGCGTCCGAGCACGGCCGCTTTTCTCCCCGATCCGCTCCCCGCGAGTGGGCGGCCACGCCGGCGGCGACCGCCGCCGGCTGGCAGGCGCTCTACGCGGAGGGCCACCGGTTCCAGCTGCACGGCAACCTGGTGGCCGCCGCCGACGCCTATCGGCGAGCGCTCCGGCTCAACCCGCACCACCCTGCGATGCTCTACGACCTGGGCTACGTCCTGCAGATGCAGGGGCAGAGCGAACCCGCGATGGACTACTACCGCCAGACGATAGCGCTCGAGCCCGACCACGCCTATGCCCACTACAATCTGGGCTACCTGCTGCAGGAGCGGGGCAAGAGCATGGCCGCCAGCCGACACTACGAGGTCGCCGCGGCACGGCTGCCGGAAAACGCGTTCGTCTACTACGACTGGGCCTGGAGCCTCGAGTTGGCCGGCGACCTGGCTGGCGCGGCCGCGCTTTATCGGAAGGCGATCGAGATCGATCCCGACCGGCGCCCCGGCTCGGATGCCCGCCGGCGCCTCGCCGCGCTCGGCGTGCCGGCGCTCCCGGAGTAGGCAGGGTGCGAGGGCGTTCCGGGCCGGCCGAGGCACCGCGCGGCCAATTCACGCTTGACAAAAGTTCAATAGGTTAGCGATAAAGGCTTCGCATTCACATCAGTTGGCCATCGCAGCCAGGTGAGCGAGCAATGTTTCTGGCTTCTTCGCCCTCGCGAACCGACGACCCGGTGCGGCGTCGTCACGGGGAGGGATCGGCGCCATGACCAGCGCCTGGGGTATGCTCACCATACCGCCGGCAGTCGGCCGCGAGGACGCGGCGCACAGAGAGACCGTCGAGCCGGAGGCGGAGCGGCCCGACCGATCCGGGCCCGGGTCCTCGGGCAGGATCAACCGCACGGTGGCCCCGCCGCGGGTCGTGGCCGGGGGGCCGGATCCCTATCTCGCACCCGCGCTGCGCGCGGCCGCCGCGGCCCGGGCCCACACGGCCCGGATCCGCGCCGGGCGGCCGCAGCCGGTCCCGCAGAGCCTGACGGAACGCCTGGCCGACGGCGCCGCGGCGCTGCCGGCCGACCCGGTCCCGCAGTCCTGCCCTTCGCGCGTCGAGTTCCGCCGGGCTCCCAGCGCTCGCAGCCGAGTCGCGTGGTCTCTCGGTCGCGGCCGCCGCGCGGGCTTCGACGGTCGCGTTTCGACCGTTGCGGCGGGCCTCCGCGCCGTTGCTGGAGGATGCCGACCCGATCGACGCGCCCGCGGCGAGCGCCGCCCCGGCGCCGCCGCCGGTCGACAGCCGGCCGCGCCCCGCGCCGCGGCGCGCCGAACCGCAGCGGCGCTTCGCCAAGACGATCGCCGAGGTGGAACGGTATCGGGCGGCAACTCAGGGGGACGAGCCCGGCGCGCACGTCGTGCCGAGCCCGGTCCTCGCGCGGCCCGACCAGGACGAGACCGCCGGCGCGCCCTGGTTGCGACTGTGGTCGCGCCGAAAGGGTCCCGCCACGGGATGACGGCGGCGCTCGCGGCGCCGCGGCCGGGCAGCCAGCGGACCGGCTCCTGAGCGCCGCCCGCAGCCTCGCGCTCGCTCTGGCGCTGCTCCTCACCGCCTGCCAGCAGTCCGCCCCCGGCCCGCGGCTCGATGGTCTGGACCTGCCACCGGGCTTCAGGATCGCGCCGTTCGCGAGGGTGCCGGGCGCGCGCTCGCTGCTGGTCGCCGAGGATGGCGCGAAGATCTACGTGGCGACCCGGGAGAGCGAGGTGTTCGCGATCCTCGATCCCGAGCGCGACGGGATCGCCAACGAGGTGATCGCCGTGGCGGGCGGCCTCAGGGCGCCGAACGGGCTGGCGCTCACCGCGGACGGCGCGCTGCTGGTCGCCGAGCAGCACCGTATCCTGGAGCTCGACGGCGCCGGGCGCGGCAAGGTCGTCGTCCCGCCGGGCGTGCTCCCGGACCGCGACGGGCACGGCTGGCGCTACGCCGGCATCGGCCCCGACGGCAGGCTCTACGTCGCGATCGGCGCGCCCTGCAAGCTCTGCGAGGTCAAAGGCTTCGAGGGCACGATCGTCCGGCTGCGGCCGGACGGGCACGAGCTCGAGATCTTCGCCCGCGGCGTGCGCAACTCGGGCGGCTTCGACTGGCATCCGCTCACCGGCGAGATGTTCTTCACCGACAACGGCGGCGACGAGCTCGGCGACCTGGTCACCCCGGACGAGCTCAACCGGGCGCTGGAGCCGGGCCTCCACTTCGGCTTCCCCTACGTCTACGGCGAGGGCATCTCCGATCCGCAGTTCGCCGGCCGCGAGGCGCCGCAACCGACCACGTCGCCGGCGCTCGCCTTCGACGCCCACGTCGCGGCGCTCGGCATCGACTTCTACCAGGGCGGGATGTTCCCCGCGGACTACCGCAACGACGCCCTGGTCGCCCAACACGGCTCCTCGAACCCCTCGCCGCCGGTCGGCTACCGGGTCATGCGGGTGCGCTTCTCGCCGACCGGCCGGCCGCAGGGCACGTGGGTGTTCATCGACGGCTGGCTCGGCGCGGACGGCAGCGTCCTAGGCCGTCCGGTCGACCTCGAGGAATTGCCCGACGGCTCGCTCCTGATCTCGGACGACCACGTCGGGATGGTCTACCGGGTCACCTATCACGAACCGGGTCGCTGACAGGGTCGGCGTCCAGCGCAGCGACGCCTCCTCGCCGCCGCCATCGCCCGACGGGCGCGCCGTCGCGGGCGGTCCGCGTGGCCAACTCGGCTGCCTAGCGGCTACCGGTCCCGCTCGTCAGCGGCGCGTAGAGAGACTGCGGCCGCGCGCCCTGGTTCGGAGGTCGGATAGCCTGCTGGTGCGGAACCGGCGGGACGACCATCCGTCACGCTGTCGGAGGCGAACAGGTCCTCGAGGAAATAGGCGGAGAACGCGGTCTTGCCGGGCAGGTCGGCCTTGCGATAGATCGCCTGGGCCTGCTGCCGCACGGTCGCCTCGCTGGTCCCGCGCAAAGCGGCGATCTCCTTGTGGTTCAGGCCCTTGAGGATGAGCAGCCCGATCTCCTGCTCGGCCGCGGTCATGCCCCACTGCCGGAACTGGTTCGCGATCTCGGTGCGGATCCCGTTCAGGCTCGACTGCACCTTGGCGCGCCAGCTCTCGCCCTCGGCCCGGGCGAGCTCGAGATCCCGGACCAGCGCCGCCTTCTCCTCGCGCTGGGCCTGCACGCGCTGCGCCAGCAGCGCCACCCCGACCGCGGCGGAGATCGTGAGCAGCAGGCCAAGCGCGTCGACCACGAGATCGAGGAGCGAGATCTCGTCCGCCTCGGTCACGATCTCGAGCGCGAGCAGCAGGACGAAGGAGCCGAGGCCCATGCCCGCCAGCAGCCAGCGGATCTGCCGTTCGTCGAGCCCGGCCACCCGATTCCTCCTCGCAGCACCGCGGGCCAGATCCGGCCCCACCATAGCAGCTCCGTGGCAGACCGGGCTCAGAACTCGTACTGGATCTCGAGCCGGGCGAACAGCGCGTCGTCGCTGCGCTCGAAGGCGCGTCCCGGCATGAACCAGCCGAGGAAGCCGCGGATGCGGAGGTCGCCGAGCTCCTCGAAGCCGAGGACGAGATCGAGCTCGCTGCCCAGGTCCCGGCTGCGCCCGCTCGGCTCGGCGTCGATGCCGGCGTCGCGCAGCTCGTCCGCCGCCTCGTCCTGGCGGTAGTGGTGATAGATCAGGTCGGCCGACAGCCGCGGCGTCGGCCGTGCGCCGAGGCCAAGGGTCACGATCGCGAGGTTGCTGAGCTCGGGATCGAAGGTCTCGCCGTAGTAGCTGAAGGGCGTCAGCCCGCCGACCTCGGTCTCGTTGCCCTGCAGCCCGGTCTGGCGGAAGCTGCGGTCGCGGTCGTCGTCGGGATCGGGATCGCCGCTGCCGAAGGCGTAGCCGAGGATGAGGTGCGGCGCGAACCGGGCAGCGAGGTGATAGGTGCCGAGCAGGTCGATGCCGTAGCCGCGCAGATCCCTGCCGTCCTCCTCGCCGCGCAGGTGGGCCGCGTCCAGCCAATAGGTCAGATGCTGGCCGATGGTGCCGGAGGAGGACAGGCCGAGGAACGCCGATCGATCGCCCGCGCCGTGATCGCGGAGAATCGCCATAGGCCGCGACTTCGCGGTCGTCGCCGAGCTCGTAGGCGCCGCGAAGGATGTAGTTGTCGGCGGGTTCCGTATCGTCCGGGTTGAGCAGGTCCTGGTCGACCAGGGCCTCGCGGCTCGCCGACAGCTCGAGCGCGAGGTCCGCGGCGACGATAGTACGCGCGGGCCGCGTCGAGCTCGGCGTCGTAGAGCCACTGCCGCGGGTCCTCGAACGACTGCCGGCCGAGCTGCAGGGCGAGGCCCGCCGCCGGCTCCGACAGGAGGACGTAGGCTTCCTCGACGGCGAGCTCGGTCGCCGGCACGTCGTTCGGGCCTTCCTCGTGGAGCACGAGCCACTGGGTCAGCTGGGCCTGGACGTAGGCCTCGAAACGCTCGCTCGGCCGGAAGAGCGCGTCCAGCTCCAGCTCGAGCGGCAGCAGGTCGAGGTCGTCGCCCTCGGCACGGTCGAGGTCGAGATTCTGCCGGCGCTCGTAGACCAGCTCGACGTGGCCGGCGAGCTCGAAGGCCTCGGCGCTCCGGGCGTCCTCCTCCGCGCCCGCCGGGGCCGGGAGCGCGCCGGCCAGCGCCAGCGCGACGGCGCGCGCGACGCGCTGCGCTCGCGCCGGCCCCGCTCCCCGAGGCACCCGCGCAGGGGCGCACGGCCGCGGCTCGAGCGCAACCTTAGAGCTGATTGCCCGCGGCTCGCGCGCAGCCCGGGAAAGGGGTTTCGAAGCCGCGGAAATCGGTATACCCCGCAGGGTGAGCGTGATATCCCGACTCCTGCCTGTCCGCGGTAAAGGCTCCATGGCAAGGGACTCCGCCGATCGGGCAGCTCTCGGAGGAACGGGGAGTCGGCGGATGCAAGCGCCCGGCACGGAGGAGCCCTGGGTCGATCCGACGTGGACCCGGCTCGAGGACCAGATCGAGTGGTACGACCGCAAGGGCGCGGAGGCGCAACGGACCTACAAGCGCCTGAAGGTCGTCCAGGTCGTGCTGGCGGCCTTGATCCCGTTCCTGGCCGGCTTCCAGGACAGCCTGGCCGATCTCTTGGCTCCCGAGCTCGCGCTGCTGCCGGCGGTCGCGATCGCGCTGCTCGGCGTCGCGGTCGTGGTCCTGGAAGGCCTGCAGCACCTCAGCCAGTACCACCAGAACTGGCTGAGCTACCGTGCGACCTGCGAGGCGCTCAAGCACGAGAAGTTCCTGTTCCTGGCGGATGCCGGCCCGTACGGCGACACCGAGGACAAGCGCGCGCTGCTGGC
>CAVWCE010000016.1:0-49631 GCA_963753275.1 uncultured Alphaproteobacteria bacterium
CGACATGCGCGACTTCGCGCTGCCGCAGCCGGTCGATCTCGCGCTTTGCCTGTTCGACTCGATCCACGGTCTGTGCACGATCGACGACTTCGTCGACCATTTCCGCGCGGTGGCGGCGCGAAATTCTCGCCGATGACGGCCTGTACGTCGTCGGCCAGAGCCACCAGCGCGACACCTGCATCATCGGCTACGGGCCGTTCCACTACCAGGCCGAGCGCGACGGCTGCCGCGTGCGGCTCGACTGGGCGACCGACGTGGTGACCGACACCCTCACCCAGACCGCCGACGTCGAGATCGTGATCCAGGTCGATGACCATGGGACCCGGACCGTGCATCGCCACCGCACCGTCGAGTTGTTCGCCACGCCGCTGTTTCTGAGCGCGGCCGCGCGGCTGTCCGGCGCCTTGGAGGCGTTCGACGGTATGGCGACTACCGGCTCGACCAGCCTGACCACGACTTGCCGGCGTCGCTTCTCCTGCATCAGCGTCTTCCGCAAAAACCGTTGCCTTAGCTCGCATCCTGAAATGCAAGTCGAAATCCGCATCCGAAAGTTTAGTCAAATACGACTAAATTTACCAATAATAAGGTGTTGATCGGCGCGCCCACTCCGCTATCCTGATTTGAAGAACTCCAAACTTCCCTGGACCGCTCCTGATCCGGCGAAGACTGCAAAGAAGAACGCGAGGTTCTCTACCGCTCTCCGGCTCGGTTCCGGGTCCGGGGGAAGAGACATGCCATGAGCAGCTTCGAGCTGGTCCGCAGGAAGCTCAGCAAGTGCCTCGGCATCTACGTCGCCGACACCGGAAAATGTGGGCTCGGCATCTTTGCGGCCAAGCCGTTCCCGGCGGGCGCGGCCGTGATGAGTGACCAGGACGGCGACTACTACCGCCAGACGCGGGCCTGAACCATCGGCGAGCAGGCTAACGCGGCGAAGGACTCCGACATCACCTGCTGGGTGGGTGTTCGACCGGCTACAAGCTGCCCGCAACGGCAGCCTCGACGACTTCACCAACCACTCCTGCGATCCGAATACGGGCATCCGCCTCACCGGTCGCGGCGCGCTCGTCGTGGCGCTGCGCGACATCGCCGCGCACGAGGAGCTCACCTACGACTACTCGACCTATCTCAACAACCCCTACGAGCGCATGCGCTGCCTGTGCGGAGCAGCCAATTGCCGCGGCCTGATCGGCAGCTGCAGCACCTTGCCGGCCGAGCTCCAACGCCGCTACCGGGCGCTCGGCATCATCGGCGACTTCGTCGACGGCCCGGTCGTGACCGCGGACGTCGCCGACTAGCGGCGGGACGCTGGCTCGCGCGATCGCCTCGCCTGCCCGCCCGGCGGCCCTCCCGGGGCGCAGGTGGTTCGGCCTCGCCGACGCGCGGCTCTCCTGCCTGCGCCACTTCATGGCGCTCGCGATCACGCTCGCGGCGGCCAAGGTGATCCGAGCACCGCCGGGGTCGCGCTGTTCCTGGCCAAGGTCGGGCCCGGCCCAGCCGCCGCTGTTCTACGTCCTGTTCGCGGCCGCCGCGATCCTCTTGTCGGCGGTCTCGGGCGGGGTGATCGACGGGTGCCGCGGATCGCGCTCGGCCAGGCGGCGTTCCTCGGCACGCTGCTCGGCGCGGCGAGCCTGCGCCTGCCGATCGCGCTCGACCTGCCGGCGGCCTACTTCGCGGTGCTGGCCAGCGCGCACATCTACGAGATCGTGCTCGACATCGTCTTCTGGGTGGTGGTCGCCGCGTTCCTCGATACCATCGAGCTGAAGCGCGGCACGCCGCTGATCTACATGGCGCTCGCGACCGGCGGGGTCGCCGGCGGCCTGGCGAGCGCGCTCTCGCCGGTCGTGCCGACCGAAGATCTGCTGCTGGCGCTACCGGCCCTGGGCGTTCGCGGCCGCCCAGTTCGGGCTCGCCGGACGCCGGCTGCAGGAGCTGCGCGATCCCGCCGGGCACGAGCCGGACCAGCCCGGCCCGGTCGAGCACCTGCGCCTGCTGCCGCGCCTGCTACGCGCTACCCGTTGATCCTGCTGATCGCGCTCAACGCGACGATGCTGACCATCCTCTATGGTCTTTGCGAGTATCTGGTGCTGACGGTCTACGCCCAGCATTTCGAGAGCCAGATCGCGCTGACCCGGTTCCTGGCGCTGGTGTTCGCCGGCATCCAGGTGCTCGAGTTCGCGCTGCTCTACCTGGCCGGCCCTGCTCGGCGCGCCGGGCCGATCGCGCGCAACCTGATCTTTCCGGCCAGCTCGCTGGTCTGCCTGATCGGGCTCGCGATCAGCCCCAAGCTGCCGGCCGCGATCGCGACCCACATCAACGCCGAGGCGGTCTCCAACGCGATCTTCCAGCCGGTCAACAACACCAACTACCTGGCCCTGCCGCTCCGCTTCCACGGCCGGATCCGGATGCTCGCCGACGGCGTCTTCTACCCCGCGGGGCTGGCGCTCGCCGGCGGCATGCTGTTGACGCTGCAGGCCCAGCTGGCGCCGGCGCAGATCAATTTCGTCGCGATCACCTTCGCGCTCGTGTTCATCGCCCTGAACATCGGGGCGGCCTGCTGTTCCTGCCGACGCTGGTGCAGAACCTCCGCTCTGGCCTCGCGGACGCCGCCGCCACCCCCGGGCCGGGGCCGCCGGTCACCGTGGTCGCCGACCAGATCGGCGCTCTGTTGCGCAGCGGCGATCCCGAGACCCGGGCGCTCGGGCTCGCGAGCCGGCTGGATCCGGCGCCGTTCGTGGACCAGCTGTGCGCGCTCGCGCCGGCCGCCGACCGGCCCACCCGGCGGGCGATCGCGGACCTGCTCGCCGGGGCGCCGGCGCCGCAGCTGGCGCCGCTGCTCGACGGTGACGATCCCTCCAGCCAGCTGATCGCGCTGCAGGCCCTGCTCCGACGCGGCGGACAGCTCACCACGGCGCGCGCCGAGCGCCTGGCCGGCTCAGCGCATCGCGGCGTCGCCGCCCTCGCCCACGCCCGCCGGCGCGGTGGCGCGTCCGCGCCGCTCAGGGCAACCCGGGGTGGTGCCGCGATTCCGAGATTGCCGCCGACGTGCTCGACGCCTGCGCTCAGGCCGGGCGCTCCGAGCTCGCCGACCTCTTGATCGAGGTGATCCAGGCCGCGCCGCTCGAGCGGCAGCGCGAGGGCCTAGCCGTCCTGCGCGCGCTGGTCGACCCCCGGCACGGCGCCGCCGCCGCGCTCGGTCGCCGCCTGGCGCAGCCACGCCGATGACCGGCTGCGCGCCGAGGCGGTCGGCCTGCTCGGCGCGCTGGCCGGCACGCCCGGGTCGCTGGAGGCGCTGGCCGCCGCGCTCGGCGATCGCAGCCGGCTCGTGCGCGAGCGCGCCGCCGATGCGCTCGCGGCCCAGGGCGACCGCGTCGAGCCGGCGCTGGCCGGGCTCGGGGCGGCTGATCCGGGCCGCATCGAGGCCGCGATCCGGACGCTGGCCCGGATCGGCTCGCGCCGGGCGAGCGAGGCGCTGGGCGCCCTGCCCGAACCGATCGGCCGCGACATCGTGCGCAACCTCGGCTGGCTGCGCCGGCTGCCCGGCGGCAGCGAGCGTGACCCTGGCTCGCGCTCGCCGTCGCGCTCGAGGACCAGAACCGTCGGATCGTGGGCCTGGTCCTGAACGTGCGGCGGCGCTCGGCCGGCATCGCTCGGTCGCCGACCTTCGCCAGGCGCTGGCCGCGCCCGACCAGCGGACGCGGGCGAATGCGCTGGAAGCCGTGCTCGGCCTGCCGCAGCGGCGGCTGCTGCAGCCGATCCTGCCGCTGCTGGAGGCGCCAGGGATACCCGAGAGCGCGCGGCCGCCGGCCGGGCCGGCGCGGCCCGCCACTGCCAACCAGGCGTCGATCCTGGGTGCGCTCCGGCGCCATCCACACCGCGCGCGCCCTGCGCGCCGGGGCGGAACCCGGCGGGCGGGGCGCGCCAGCGGCGCCGTGCCAGGCCCGCTCGCCGGCCGCGCGGCTCGCCGCCGCTCACCGCCACGGAGCTCGACATGGACCGGGTCCTGCTGCTCAAGCGGGTCGCGCTGTTCGGCTATCTGCCGCTCGACACGCTGCTGGCGGTGAGCCAGGTGCTGGACCGCCGGACTACCTTCGCGGCGAGACGGTCCTCGAGCCCGGTGCGCGCTGGGACCACTTCTGCATCGTCGAGAGCGGCGCGGTCGATCTGTTCGCGGCGGGGGGCGTGGTCGAGCATCTGCGCGCCCCGGCCTGTTTCGGCGAGCTGATCCTGGCCGACGAGCCGCCCGGCGCCCCGCGTCGTCGCCGCCGGCGAGGGCACGCTGCTGCGCCTGCACCGGATCGTGTTCCAGGATCTGAGCCGCGACCACCCCGACATGCTGATGGAGCTCTGCAAGCTGCTGGCGCGGCGCCTGCGCCAGCACCACGGCGCGATGCCGGCCGCGCTCTGATCGCGCGGGCGCGGCGGCGGCCCCGGGCCGTCCGCCACGATTCCATCGCGGCGTTAACCACTCGTTAAATCCCATCGGCGACCTTCGACGGGAGCGCAACTGGAGAGTCGTGATGGCCGAGAGCACGAACGCCAGCAGCTACCAGGTCCTGCGAACGGCCGCCCCTGCGGACGACGACCGCTGGCCGGCGCCTCAGACGGCGATGTTCGTGACGGTGACCAGCGCCGGCCTGTGGCTCGTCATCCTGGCGGGCGTGCGCTGGCTGATCGCCTGAGCCGCATTCCAGGCGCAGCAGCACCGCGAGGTCGCGCGAGGGCCGGCGCCCTGCCGGGACGAAGCGTCCGACCGCGGCCTCGGGACGTCGTCTCCCCTGACCGGCGCTGCCCCGCTCCGCCGCCTGACGTGAGGCCGTGGGAGCCGGCCCCACCAATACGGCCGGCCGGGGTGATTGGGCGCTCAGCGCACGCTTTGCACCAGCCGGCGCCGCAGGGCGACCGCCGGCTCGCTCTCGTCGAGCGCGACGTCGGCCATGGCGATACGGCCGCCTGCCGCGACCGGGCGCTTCAGCCGGACGTCGTGGGCGAGCGCGATCGGCAGGCCATCCTCGGCGCGCGCGGCCGCCGCCGGCATCAGCCGGCCCCAGACCGTCTCGCCCCCCTCGCCGTCCAGGAGCTCGCCGGCCGCGAGGTCGCGCTTGGCGGTCGCGACCACGTCGCCGCGGAACGCCTGCGGGCAGCCGGTCGGCTCGCCGCGCAGCGCGGCCGAGGCGATGCTGATGCCGAGCTCGAGCCCGATCAGATGGAACGGACGCCAGAGCGCCGCGATCTCGCCACTCGGATCGATGGTGACGCCATACTGCGCGAAGCAGGCCGCGGCATAGGCGGAGGGCGCCCGGAAGGTGACGTAGACGCCCTGCCGCAGATCGTTGTGGACAGGGCGGCCGTCGCGCTCGCGGTCCGAGATCACCTCGACGGTGCCGGCGCGCTCGAGCTCGCCACCCATGCTCGCGGGGCGCAGCGCCGCCGGCAGGTCGTGGGTGCCGCACGGGAAGAACGACAGGCCGCGCTCCTGCGGGTCGAGTCCGGTCGCGTTGGCGACCGCGCACATCTCGATCGCCGACTTGGTGCCGTCGACGAAGCTGTTGAACATCTTGGCGTTCATGCCGGCGGCCGCCGCCTCGGCCGCGCTGATGCCGAAGTTGTCCCACACCGTGGCCGGCGTCGACTGGTGGAAATGCGGCAGGTAGCGCGTGCCCTTGCCGGCGCAGACGACCTCGAAGCCGCAGGCGCGCGCCCAGTCGACGAGCTCGCAGATCAGCGCCGGCTGATCGCCGTAGGCCAGGCTGTAGACCAGGCCCGCCTTCGCCGCCTGCGCCGCGAGCAGCGGCCCGACCAGGACGTCGGTCTCGACGTTGACCATGACCAGGTGGCGGCCGTGCTCGAGCGCGGCCAGCGCATGGCGGACGCCGGCGCGCGGGTCGCCGGTCGCCTCGACCAGCACCTCGAGCCCGGACGCGCCGATCAGGTCCATGGCGTCGTCGGTGAGGTGGGTGCGGCCGCTCGCCAGCGCGGCCTCGCAGTCGGGTGCGTCGAGCTGCTCCTCGGGCCAGCCGGCGCCGAGCAGCGAGGCCCGCGCCCGCTCCGGCTTCAGATCGGCGACGCCCAGCACGTGCAGGCCGGGAGTGAGGCGCGCCTGGGCGAGGAACATGGTGCCGAACTTGCCGCCGCCGATCACGCCGACGCGGATCGGCCGGCCGGCCTCGGCCCTGCGCGACAACAGACGGAACAGGTTCATGGGGCCCCCCGTCGCCCGCCTGCGGGCGGATTCCAGTGCGAAGCGGGCAGGATAGTCCGGTCATGGTCGCAGCGAAAGGCGCCGCCGGCGCAGGGCCAGGACTTAACCAGCAGATGATAAAGAAAAAGGAGGCCGAAGCCTCCCCAGCGAGTGATGCTCTAAGAGCGGTGCCGTTCCCGGCTTATGTTCACGTCATTATTGGTACTGGTTTTCCACAGCCTGTGCAAGATCCATGTGATTGAATGATCATGCCTTGCGTTCAACCATAAGTTTCTTAATCTCGGCGATGGCCTTAGCCGGGTTCAGGCCCTTGGGGCAGGTGTTGGCGCAATTCATGATTGTGTGGCAGCGGTACAGGCGGAACGGATCCTCGAGCCCGTCGAGCCGCTCGCCGGCGTGCTCGTCGCGCGAGTCGGCGAGCCAGCGATAGGACTGCAGGAGTGCTGCCGGCCCGAGGAAGCGCTCGCTGTTCCACCAGTAGGACGGGCAGGCGGTCGAGCAGCAGGCGCAGAGGATGCATTCCCAGAGCCCGTCGAGCCTGGCGCGATCGGTGGGGTCCTGGGGCCACTCGCGCTCGGGCGGCGGGGTTTCGGTCTGCAGCCAGGGCTCGATCGACTGGTACTGCGCCCAGAACTGCGAGAAGTCGGTCACCAGGTCCTTGATCACCGCCATGTGCGGCAGGGGATAGACCTTGATGTCGCCCTCGAGGTCGACGATCGCAGCGGTGCAGGCGAGCGTGTTGCGGCCCTGGATGTTCATCGAGCAGGAGCCGCAGACGCCCTCGCGGCAGGAGCGGCGGAAGGTCAGGCCGCTGTCGAGGTCGCTCTTGATCTTGTTCAGGGCGTCCAGGACCATCGGCCCGCAATCGTCGAGGTCGAGCTCGAAGCTGTCGAGGCGCGGGTTGGCGCCGGCCTCCGGGTCGTAGCGGTAGACCCTGAAGGTCTTGACGCGCTTGGCGTCCGGCGCGGCCTTGTGGGCCCGGCCCTCCACCACCCGGGAGTTCTTCGGCAACCTGAACTCGGCCACTTTCGACAGTCCTATCCCGCGTCCCGGCTCGGCCCGGCGGACGCTCTCGCCGGTCCCGCCATCCTCAGTAGACCCGCTTCTGCGGCGGGATCGGCTCGACCTCGTTGGTGAGCGGCCGGGTATGCACGGGCCGGTCGTCGAGCCGCGGCCGGTGCGTCTCGTCGACCCAGCAGAGCGTGTGCTTGAGCCAGTGCTCGTCGTCGCGCTCGGGAAAGTCCTCGCGCGCATGGGCGCCCCGGCTCTCGGTCCGGTAGAGCGCCGAATGCATCGTCGCGACCGCCTGCAGCATCAGGTTCTGCAATTCCAGCGCCTCGACCAGGTCCGAGTTCCAGATCATCGAGCGGTCGGTGAGGCGGATCTCGGCGAGGCTGCCCGCGACCTCGCCGATCCTGCGGGTGCCCTCCGCCAGCACCTCGCCGGTGCGGAACACGCTGGCGTAGCGCTGCATGGTGCGCTGCATGCTCGCGCGGATCGCGCCGGTCGACAGGCTGCCGGCGGCGTGCCGCACCCGATCGAGCCGCGCGATCGCGGCCTCGCCCGCGTCCCTCGCGAGCGGCTTCTGGCTGGCGCCCGGGGTCACGATCTCCGCCGTGCGATGCGCGGCCGCGCGACCGAACACGACGAGGTCGATCAGCGAGTTGCCGCCCAGGCGATTGGCGCCGTGCACCGAGGTGCAGCCGGCCTCGCCCACCGCCATCAGGCCGGGCACGACGCCGTCGGCGCTGCCGTTCGGCGCCCCCACCGCCTCGGTCAGGTGGTTGGTGGGGATGCCGCCCATGTTGTAGTGGCAGGTCGGCACCACCGGGATCGGCTGCCGGGTCACGTCGACCCCGGCGAAGATCTTCGCGGTCTCGGAGATCCCGGGCAGGCGCTCGTGCAGCAGGTCCGGGTCGAGATGCTCGAGATGGAGCTCGATGTAGTCCCGCTCGGGCCCGCAGCCGCGACCCTCGTTGATCTCGATGGTCATCGCGCGGCTGACCACGTCGCGCGACGCGAGGTCCTTGGCGGACGGCGCGTAGCGCTCCATGAAGCGCTCGCCGTCGGCGTTGGTGAGATAGCCGCCCTCGCCGCGCGCGCCCTCGGTGATCAGGCAGCCGGCGCCGTAGACCCCCGACGGATGGAACTGCACGAACTCCATGTCCTGCAGCGGCAATCCTGCCCGCAGCACCATGGCGTTGCCGTCGCCGGTGCAGGTATGGGCCGAGGTGCAGGAGAAGTAGACCCGGCCATAGCCGCCGGTCGCGAGCACGGTGAGCTGCGCCTTGAAGCGGTGGAGCGAGCCGTCCTCCAGGCAGAGCGCGATCAGCCCGCGGCAGGCGCCGTCGTCGTCCATCAGCAGGTCGAGCGCGAAGTACTCGTTGAAGAACTGCACGCGGTGGCGCAGCGCCTGCTGGAACAGCGTGTGCAGGAGCGCGTGGCCGGTGCGGTCGGCGGCGGCGCAGGTCCGATAGGCCTGGGCCTTGCCGTAGTCGGTCGACTGGCCGCCGAAGGCGCGCTGGTAGATCTTGCCGTCCTGGGTGCGCGAGAACGGCACGCCATAGTGCTCGAGCTCGATCACCGCGGCGGGCGCGTTCTTGGTCATGTACTCGATCGCGTCCTGGTCGCCGAGCCAGTCCGAGCCCTTGACCGTGTCGTACATGTGAAAGCGCCAGTCGTCCGGTCCCATGTTGCCGAGCGCGGCGTTGATCCCGCCCTGGGCGGCGACGGTATGGCTGCGGGTCGGATAGACCTTCGAGATGCAGGCGGTGCGCAGCCCGGCCTCGACCATGCCGACCGCCGCGCGCAGGCCGGAGCCGCCGGCGCCGACGACCAGGCAGTCGTACTCGTGATCGACGAGCGGATAGGCCTTGGCCATGAGATCAGATTCCGATCGAGACCTTGAGCACCGCGACGATGCAGGCGACCGCGAGGCCGAAGGCGATCAGGGTCAGCGCCGCGAGCGACGCGATCCGGGCGCCCTCGTGGTGGACGTAGTCCTCGATCACGACCTGCACCCCGAGCCGCGCATGGTAGACGATCGAGATCACCAGGAGGATCATCAGGCTCGCCGACAGCGGCGAGGCGAGCCAGGCCCGCACCTCCACGTAGTCGGCGCCCGCCAGCGCCATCGCGCTGAACACGAACCAGAGCACCAGCAACAGGTTGGAGATGGCGGTCAGGCGCTGGCGGGTCCAGTGGCCGACGCCCTCGCGCGCCGGGCCGAGCCCGCGGACCCTGGCGATCGGCGACTGCATGCCCACTGCGCCGCCCCTCAGCCGGTGACCGCGATGACGAGCCAGACCAGGATCGTCATCGCGCCGGCAAAGGCCAGCACGGCGAGCCCGGAATGGGCGGCGACCCGGATGTCGAAGCCGTAGCCCGCATCCCAGACCAGATGGCGGACGCCGTTGCCCATGTGGTAGAACAGGACGAGCGTGTAGCCGAACAGCACCAGCACCCCGAGCCAGCTGTCCTTGACCGCCTCGACGGTGGCGAAGGCCTCGGGCCCGCTCGCCAGCGCGAGCAGCCACCAGGTCAGCAGGAACAGGCCGCCGGCCATCGCCACGCCGGTCACCCGATGGCCGATCGAGAGCGCCATCGTCAGATACCAGCGGTAGATCTGCAGGTGCGGTGACAGCGGCCGCCCGGCTCCGGCCATGACGCTCTCCCGTGTCCTGCCGCGGCGCGGCAGGAGATTTCGCAGTTGCACAGAGCATAGTTCTGGCCGAACCCGAGTCAACGGCGGCGCCGTTGCCGATCCGGCGCGTGCGGCTCGGGAACCCTGGCCCGGCTGCGGGTTCGAGCTATCTCGAGGACTCGGGAGCGGCCATTGATCCGCCCGGCGCGGGGGCGCGTAACCCTATCGAGCGGTGCCGTGCGGCGCGGTCCGCCCGCCCCCGCGCGGACTGCGCCGCGTTCGGCTTCATACCGGGCGAGCAGGCGGATGATCTTCATGCGGCGACCCTCCAGCTACCGGATGGCCCTGATCACCGGGGCCAGCAGCGGCATCGGGCAGGCCTTCGCCGAGGAGCTGCCGGAGCGGACCGGCCTGATGCTGGTCGCGCGCCGCGAGGGCCGGCTCGAGGAGCTCGCGCGTGCGCTCGGCCGTCCCGGCCGCGCTGTCGTCGTGGTGCCGGCCGACCTCACGACCGATGCCGGCCGCGCGGCGGTGATCGCGCAGGCCCGAAAGCAGGGGGTCGACCTCCTGATCAACAACGCCGGGCGGGGCCAGCTCGGGCGCCTGATCGACCATGCCCCCGAGGACGAGCGGGCGACCGTCGAGCTGAACGTGACGACGCCGCTCGTGCTGACCCGCGCGCTGCTGCCGGACATGCTGGCGGCGGCGGGGACGTCCGGCCGCCGCGCGGGGGTGATCATCGTCTCGAGCGAGGCCGCCTTCGCGCCGATGCCCTACTTCGCGACCTATGCCGCGAGCAAGGCGTTCGATCTCGTGCTGGCCGAGAGCCTCGCCGAGGAGCTGCGCGGCGAGCCGGTCGACGTGCTGGCGCTCTGCCCCGGCGCAACCCGCAGCGACTTCGGCCGCCGGGCGGGCTTCGCGCTCAACGACTGGCCGGGCGCCGCCGACCCGCGCCGGGTCGCGGGCGAGGCTCTGCGCGCGCTCGGCCGGCACAACGTCCTGGTCAGCGGCCGCCTGCGGCGCGCCGCGCTCGCGCCGCTCACCGCACCGCGCGCGCTCGCGGCGCGCGGGCTGGGCTGCCTGATCGGGCTCGCCGCCCGGCGCCAGCGCACCGAGGACGAGCCGGACCCTGTTGGTCTTAAATGTTCCTGGCGGTGAACAGCCGGCGGACCCCACTGGCGGCGCGATTGGTTTGTAGCCGCATCCAAGAGGAAGAAGAACCTCGGGAGGTTACCAGGAAGCGCTGAAGGTGGCGGAGCGATCGCTCGCGTCGAGCCCCGATTGCAATCCCACCCATTGGATGCTGATCGCGGCCAACGCGAAACTCGGACAGATGGACGAAGCG
This sequence comes from uncultured Alphaproteobacteria bacterium, assembly GCA_963753275.1. Taxonomy (GTDB): domain Bacteria; phylum Pseudomonadota; class Alphaproteobacteria; order Geminicoccales; family Geminicoccaceae; genus DATAOG01. The sequence goes on from CAVWCE010000016.1 coordinate 11,188, forward strand.
CGACGCTGGCTCGCGAGGTTCCGGGCGCTCGCGCCGGGAATCACCCTCTCTCGGCTCCGGGCCGTGCAACTGGCAAGCGACCCCTCGCGCATGGCGGCGATCTTCGAAGGGCTGCGGCTCGCCGGGCTGGAGGAGGAGTAGCCATCGCGCGCGTCGCGCTCGTTTTGCGCGATTGTGTCCCTCAGACCCCCTGATGTGTCCCCTCCAACTCCCGCCAAAATGCTTGGAGAGCGGCATCCGCGGGTTTAGCTTGACCGAAGGGAAGCTGAACGGGGAGGACGACATGCGGATGTGTAGGATGGCTGGCGGCGCGCTCGTTTCGGCGGCGCTGATCGCCGTCGCGGCCGGCGCGGGGGCGGCGGATTTTCCCGAGCCGAAGACGAGCGAGTACGTCATCGAGGACTTCGCCTTCCACACCGGCGAGGTCATGCCGGAGATGAGGGTGAGCTACACGACGGTCGGCGACCCCTCGGGCCTGCCGGTGCTGATGCTGCATGGCACGACCGGCAGCGCCAAGAGCATGCTCACCGACGGGTTCGCCGGCGCGCTCTTCGGGCCGGGTCAGGCGCTCGACGCCACCAAGTACTTCATCGTCATCCCCGACGCGATCGGGACCGGCGCGAGCAGCAAGCCGTCCGACGGCCTGCGGGCGGGGTTCCCGGAGTACAACTACGACGACATGGTGGCCGCCCAGCATGATCTCGTGAAGAACCATCTCGGCATCGACCATCTGCGCCTCGTCATGGGCAACTCGATGGGCGGGATGCTGACCTGGGCCTGGGGCGTCACTCACCCCGACTTCATGGACGCGCTCGTGCCGATGGCGTCTCTGCCCGGCCCGATGTCCGGCCGCAACTGGATGATGCGCCGGATGCTGATCGACGCCGTGCGCACCGATCCGGCCTGGGACGGCGGCAACTACAAGGAGCAGCCACCCAACCTGCGCGATCGCCAACGTCTGGTACGCGATCGCCACCAGCAACGGCGAGAAGCGGCTGGCGAAGATCGGCGCTACGCGCGAGGCGGCGGACGCCTATGTCGACAAGCAGCTCGCCGAGGCCAAGGCGCCGGACGCCAACGACGCGATGTACCAGTGGAACGCGTCCCGCGACTTCGATCCGACCGCCGACCTCGGCAAGATCGAGGCGGCGCTCCTGGTGATCAATTCCGAGGACGACGAGCGCAATCCGCCCGAGCTCGACACGCTCGCGAACGGCATGGCGGCGATCGGCCATGGCGAGGTCTACATCATCCCGGCGACCGCCGAGACGTCGGGCCACGGCACCACGGGAAGCCAGGCGGCCCTCTACGCCGACCGGCTGGCGGAGTTCCTCGCCAGCGTCCCGAAGATGTGACGCCCGCGCAAGGCAAGCCTGCCAGGATCGCGGCGGCTTGCATCGTATCTCGGCTGCTTGCGATTGACCGTTTGTCGTAATACTCTCTGCCGTGATCCGATCATGGCGCCAACGCCGCGAGCCGCAAGCTCTGGGAGGGTGGGCGACCGAATCAGTTTCGAGACTGGACTCGACCTTGCGGTCGACCTTCTGCTGGCGCTGCACGTGGCGAAGTCGCTGAGCGATCTCAGCCCCCTCAAGAGCGTCGGGCTGCACAAGCTCAAGGGCGACCGCCGCGGGCAGTGGGCGATGACCGTGCATGGCCCCTGGCGCATCTGCTTCGAGTTCCGGCGCGGCGACGCCTACGAGGTGGAGATCGTCGACTACCACAAGGGATACAGGATGGCTCCCGTCGTTCACCCTGGACGTCTGCTGAAGCGCGAGCTGGCGGCGCGCGGTCTGAGCGCCAACCGGCTGGCCCTCGATCTTGGCGTGCCCTCCGGTCGGATCACCGACATCCTGAACGGACGACGCGGGATCACCGCCGACACGGCGGTGCGCCTCGGCCGCTACTTCGGCAACCGGCCGCAGTTCTGGCTCGACCTGCAAGGCCAATTCGAGATCGCCTTGATCGAGCGCGACCGCGGCAGCGAGATCGCCCAGCGTGTCCGGCCGGCCGACGCAGCCTGAACCGCCCGGGTCGTGTCGCGAGGTTGGTGGAAATTGGTTGAGGCGGCGTAGGTTCCGATCGCCACGATCGAGAAGGAACCCACGCCATGAAGGAAGCTACGTCAGCCTTGCCGTCGCCGCCATCACCGTTCGCCGGCAGCGAATGGTTCGATCCCTTGGAGGAGGCGGTGCGCGGCCAGGTACGGTCGTTCATCGAGCAGCTGCTGGAGGAGGAGCTGGAGGCGCGCTCGGGCGTGGGCCGTTACGAGCGAGGCGCGAGTCTCGAGCGGGCGCCGCCACGGGCACCGGCCGCGCCAGCTGGTCACGACGTTCGGCCGGCTGAGCCTGTCGGTGCCGCGGGCGCGGCTGGCGGATGAGGCTGACGAGCAGGAGTGGAGGAGCGCGGTTCTACCGGCCTACAAGCGGCTCAGCCGCCGGGCCGAGGCGCTGATCGCCGAAGCCTATCTCGCCGGGGTCAACACCCGCCGGGTGCGCCGGGCACTCCAGACCCTGTTCGGCGGCCACATCGGCAAGGACATCGTCAGCCGCGCGTGGCAGCGAACCCGGTCGGCGTGGGAAACCTGGCAAAAGCGCGACCTCGCCGGTGACGACATCGTCCGGCTGATCCTCGATGGCACCGTCGTCAGGGTGCGCTTGGATCGCAAGGCCACGGCCATCTCGCTTCTGATCGCCATGGGCATCCGCCGCGACGGCCAGAAAGTGGTGCTCGCGATCAAGAACATGGGCGGGGAAAGCGAAGCCGCTTGGCGGGCCGTTCTGGATGAGCTGGTGGCGCGCGGCATGGCCAAGCCGGAGCTGGTCATCGTGGATGGCGGCAAGGGTCTCGAAGCGGCCCTGGCGAGCCTCTGGGACGACGTCGCGATCCAGCGCTGCACCGTTCATAAGGAGCGCAACCTGCTTGCCCACGCCCCCAAACACCTGCACGACGAGATCAAGGCCGAGTTCAACGAGATGATGCACGCCAGCACCGCCGAAGACGTGCTCAGCAAGCGTAAGGCGTTCCTGGCCAAGTGGAAGCTGCGCTGTCGCGCCGTCGCCGACAGTTTGGAAGAAGCTGGCGAGCGTCTGTTCACTTTCCTGCGCTACCCGCCCGAGCAATGGCGCTCGCTCCGGACCACGAATGCCATCGAGCGCCTGCACGAGGAGTTCAAACGCCGGATCAAGACCCAGTGCCTGCTGCCCTGCGCCGAGACCGCCGCCATGCTGTTCTGGGCGCTCCTGGCGTCGGGTCAGATCACCATGCGCCGCGTCGATGGCTGGCCGACCCTCGACCGCTCACCTGCCGACCTTGACCTCGCCGCCTGATCCACCCCACCATGCCCCCTGTTGGTTCAGCCGGCGCAGGCGGTCCAGGCCTGCCAGGTGTCCTGGTTGGCGTCGAGCCATTCCTGGACGACCTCGCCGAGCTCGCGGCCCTCGAGGTCGATCGCTGGCGATCAGGCCGCCCATGGTCTCGTTGTCGATCTTGAACGCCGCGGATCGCCTCGTAGGCGCAGGGCCATTGCTCCTCGCCCGTCCTTCCAGCCGACCTTCTTGATCCAGCCGTGCGGCTTGCCGCAGTCGTAGGCCAGGTCGGGGTTCTCGCCCCAGGCCGGGTCCTCGTAGCAGGCGTCCTCGTACTCCGGGAACTCGACCCATTCGCCCTCGAACTTGATCGGCGCCCAGTGCGGCGTGTAGATCCAGCCGAGCCACGGCGCCTCGCGCTGGTAGGCCGATTCGAGCTCGGCGAACAGCGCGGCGTCGGTGCCGGCGTGGACCACCTCGTAGTCGAGGCCGAGCGCCTCGACCCGCTCGTCGTCGTAGCCGCCCCAGGTCACCGGGCCGCCGAGATAGCGGCCGTTCGGCAGCCGTCTCGGGCGTCGCGAACGCCTCGGCGCAGTCGTTGAGCGCCTGCCAGTCGGGCAGGCCCGGGCACTTCTCCTTCATGTAGAGCCGGGTACCACCACTCCTCCTTGGCCTGCATGCCGGTCTCGCCGAGGTCGACCGTCTTGCCGGTCGCGAGCGAGGCCTCCATCGCGTCCTTGCCGGTGGTCTCCCACATCTCCATCGCGACGTGCAGGTCGCCCGCCTCGAGGCCGGCGAACTGGGCGAGGTAGTCGGCCTGGACGTACTCGACGTTGTAGCCCATCGACTGCAGCACCCGGCCCATGATCTCGGTCGTGACGAGCTGGCCGGTCCAGTCGTGCAGCGTGAGCTTGATCGGCTCCTTGGATTCCGGCACCTCCGCGCTCGCGGCGCCGCCGAGGCCGAAGATCGCCAGCAGCGCGGCGGCGCCCGCCAGCGCCCGGGATGTTCTTGTCATTGTTGTGCCTCCCTCATGGATTGGTCCATTCGGCAGGCATTGTCGTCTGCCGCGGCCCGGCGATCAAGCGTCGCCGCGAGGCCGCGCCGGCTCAGCGGCCGACGTCGCGCAGATTGGCGCCCTGGCGGATCAGCTCGTCCTGGACCTCGGCGACGGCACGGCGCGCGGGCTCACGCCCGCGGCGCGCCGCCAGCGCGGCCGCGACGCCCGCCGCCTGGCCCGGTGGCCATCACGATCGGCATCACCCGGTAGGAGGAGTGGGCCTCGTGGCTGCCGGAGAGGCAGCGGCCGGCGACCAGCAGGTTCTCGATGCCGCGCGGCAGGAGGCAGCGCAGCGGGATGTCGTAGGCCTCGCCGTCGGGCAGGCGCTTGAGGACCGTGCCGCTGCCCTTGGGATTGTGGATGTCGACCGGATAGGAGCCGCGCGCGACCACGTCGTCGAACTTGCGCGCGGCCAGCACGTCCTCGGCGGTAAGGCGATAGTCGCCGACGATCCGGCGGGTCTCGCGCACGCCGGTGTGCACGCCGCTCTGGGCGACGTAGGCGTGCTCGAAGCCCGGCACGCGCCGGCGCAGGAAGCCGCGATCTGGCGCATCTGGCGGCGGCTCTCGAGCTCGGCGCGGCTCCAGTCGAACACGTCGGTCGCGAGCACCCGGGTGACCCGCGTGCTGTTGACGCTGACCTCGTGCTCGTGCGGCGTGCCGAAGAACAGGATGTCCTCGCGCGGCAGCTCGAGCTCGCCCGCCTCGCTCGCCTGCGCGGATCAGGTCCCACAGGCCGTGCACGCCGCGCCACTGATCCGGATGCTCGCGCACGTAGGCCGCGAAAGCCGCGCCTGCTCGAACTGCGACCATGCGGAACATCAGCGTCATCGGCTGGACCAGGCCGTCCTCCTTGCGGCCGATCTCGTAGTCGCGCGCCGGCGCGCGCCGCGACGTCGCCGTCGCCGGTGCAGTCGACCACCACCCGCGCCTGACCACCAGCGGGCCGGACTTGGTCTCGAACACCACGCCGCGCAGCGGGCCGTCGTCGACCACGCCGCTCGCGAAGGCGTGGAACAGGAACTGCGACCCCGGCCTCGTCGAGCATCTCGAGCGCGGCGAGCTTGAACTGCTCGGGGTCGAACGGCACCGTGTAGCCGGTCGCGAGCGCCGGGCGCGATCGCGCCGCCGGTCGCGACCAGCCGGCTCGAGCAGGCGCGCCAGCGCGCCGGCGACGACCGGCTCGCCCGGCCCGTGGTCGGTCGGGAACAGCTTGGTCGCGCCCGGCTGCTCGAACGCCGTCCGCTGGGTGTGGAACGACATCAGCGGCATGACCAGCGCCGCGGTCGCGTTGCCGCCGAGGAAGCCGTAGCGCTCGGCGAGGATGACCCCGGCGCCGGCCTCGGCCGCGCCCAGCGCCGCGCCGATGCCGGCCGGCCCGCCGCCGACCACGAGGACGTCGGTCTCGGCGGCGACCAGCGGCGGCGCGCGGCGGCAGGGTGATGGTCGGCGGATCGCGCGGGTCGGGTGAGCGCAGGCATCGGCTCGTCCGGCGCGCGGTCAGGCCACGTCGCGGCGGCCGGTCAGCGACTGGGTGAGCAGGCGGACCGCGATCTGCGTTGCTCTCCAGCGCGCGCGTGCGCAGCGCCGGCAGCGCCCGCGCGATCCGCCCCTGCAGCAGGCGCCGCCGGTCCCACGCATGGTCGACGTAGGCGATCAGCCGGCCGGCGCTGACCTGCGCGAGCGGCGGCGTCTCGATCTTGAGGTCCTCGAGGAAGCCCGCGACCTTGGGCGCGTAGGGCAGGGCCACGAAGGGCACGTTCTGCAGGCTGGCGAAGATCAGGAAGTGCAGGCGCATGCCGACCGCGAACGCGAAGTGCTGCATCAGCGCGAGCAGCTGCTCGGAGGTGTAGTCGCCCTTCAGCACCGTCGCCCGCGGCGCGCGCAGCATCCGCGCCACGACCGCATGCGCGTGCTGGACGTCGACCATCTTGGGCTCCATCGGCACGAACACGACGTCGGCGTCGTAGCGGTCGACCATGAAGTCGGCGACGTCGGCCAGGAGCTTGTGATAGGCCTGCTCGCTGATGTCGGGGGCCGCGGCGCCGGGCTCGCGCACCGAGACCCCGACCAGCTGGCGCCCGCTGTCGAGGCCCTCGCGCTTGAGCGCGTCCTTGGCGAGCGGCGCGGGCTCGAGCAGCAGCGCCGGGTCGGCGGTGACCACGATCTCGCGGGTGAGGCCGATCTCCTCGAGGATCTTGCGGGCGTCGCGCTCGCGCACCGTGACCACGGCGGCGCGGCTCGAGCCCGTCCTGGACCAGGCGCTGCACCGCCGGGTCGCGCAGCGGGCCGGCGCTGACCGCATAGACCATCACCGGCACGCGGTTCTCATGCGCGAGCATCGACCTCGCGCAGGAAGATCTGGGCCTCGCCGTCGAACAGGATGCCGCCGCCGCCCAGGATCAAAAGGTCGAGGCGCTGGATCTCCGGCAGGACCTCGTCGCGCGACAGCTTGCGCACCGGCACGACGCGCTCGACCTCGTGCCGCTGCCGGGTGTCCTCGGCGTCGCGCGAGAACACCGTGATCTCGACCGGCAGCGCGCGCCGCAGCTCCTTGACGATGCCCTTGAGGATCGCTTCGTCGCCGAGGTTCAAGCCGCCGTAGGAGCCCGAGATGCCGACCCGGAAGGAGTGTCTGCTCTTCGCCATCGGCCTCCGTCGCACCGCTGGTGCGGGAACGCGCCCGCGCGGGACGCGGCCCTACACCTGGCCACAACGGAGGGTGATGCCAAAGGTTCCGGCGGCGCGCCCGTGCCCGGAGGCGAGGCGCGCCCGGGCTCAGAGCGGCGGCCGCCGCCGGTGCCAGTCGGTCGCCTGCTCGTAGGCCTGGGCGATCCGGAGGATGCCGGCCTCGTCGAACGCGTGGCCGACGATCTGCAGCCCGATCGGCAGGCCGTCCGCGGTGAAGCCGCAGGGCAGCGAGATCGCCGGCAGGCCCAGCACGTTGAACGGCATGGTGTTCTGGACGCGGGCCAGCGCGTGCTCGGGCGGGCTCCCTTCGATCGGCGTCGCCGGGAAGGGCGAGGTCGGCATGACCACGGCATCGAAGCCGGCGAGCGCGCGGTTGGTCGTCGGCCATCAGCCGGCGGCGCAGGCGCTGCGCCTGGACGTAGTCGACGCCGTGGTAGAAGCCGCCCAGCTCGAGCGCCGCGCGCAGCTCGTCGCTGAACGCCTCGGGCCGCGCGCGCAGGTCGGCGGCATGGTAGGCAGCGCCCTCGACCGCGATCGTGATCGTGCCGACGCTGAACGCGGCCGCCATGTCGGGCAGCTCCACCTCCTCGACCCGGGCGCCCCGATCCTCGAGGACCGCGAGCGCCGCCTCGACCGCGGCCACCACCGCGGGCTCGCAGCCCTCGAAGAAGTAGGCCCGCGCGACGCCGATGCGGCGGCCCCGGACGCCGTCGTCGAGGCCGGCCGCGAAGTCGGGCACCGGGCGCAGGGCCGTGGTCGGATCGCGCGGGTCGTGGCCCGCCAGCAGCTGCAGCATCAGCGCCGCGTCGCGCACGCTGCGGGTGAGCGGCCCGACGTGGTCCTGCGACCAGGCGAGCGGCAGGGCGCCATACTTCGAGACCCGGCCGAAGGTCGGCTTGATGCCGACGATGCCGCAGCAGGCGGCCGGCTGCCGGATCGAGGCGCCGGTATCGCTGCCGAGCGCGGCGTAGGCCATGCCGGCCGCGACCGCCGCCGCGGAGCCGCCGCTCGAGCCGCCCGGATGATGGCCCTGGCGCCACGGGTTGTGGACCGGCCCGTAGTGGACGTTCGCGCTGGTGGTGCCGTAGGCCAGCTCGTGCAGGTTGGTCTTGCCGAGGACCACCGCGCCGGCGCGCTTGAGGCGCTCGACCGCGGCGGCATCGTAGTCCGGGACCCAGTCGGCGAACAGCGGCGAGCCGAAGGTGGTGAGGACGCCCCTGGTGGCGAACAGGTCCTTGACCGCGACCGGGATGCCCTGCAAGCGGGCCGAGATGGTGGCCGGCCATGATCGCGGCCTCGGCGGCGCGCGCGGCATGGCGTGCGCTCTCCGCGGTCACCGTGATGTAGGCGTTGAGCCGCGGGTCCAGCTGCTCGATGCGGGCGAGCGCCGCCTCGGTCAGCTCGACCGGCGAGATCTCCCGGGCGGCGAGGCGCGGCGCCAGCTCGGCGATGCCGAGATCGAGGAGCTCCGATCAGCCATCGACCGCACCCTCCAGAACGCGCTGCACCTGCGCCGGCTCGATCGTCGCGCAGGTGCTCCTCCCAGTGCCGCAGCCGGCGGACGTTCTGCACCATGGTCGGCAGGCGGGCGCGATAGCGGCCCGGCCTCGGCCGCGCTCAGCTCGCGCCCGAAGGCCTCGCGCGCCATCTGCTGCAGCTCGGCGTCCGACGGTCCTGCCATGCGATCCCCTCCCGCGGGCCTCGCGGCCCGACGACACTCCTGGCCGGATTATGGCCCGGCGGGTAGGCTCGCGCCAAGAGAGACCATGGCCATGCAACAGAAGCTCGCGGCGATCCTGGCGCTCGAGGCGGCCTCCCGGCCGGAGCCGACGGCGGGCGCGGCGCGCGAGCTCGGGGCGATCCAGTGCGAGCTGGTCGACCCGACGATCAGCCGCTTCGGCGGGCGGATCTTCGCGCTCACGCCGAGCCGGACCCTGGTCGAGTTCGCCGAGGCCGCGACCGCGGTGCGCTGCGCCTCGAGATCCAGCGCGGCATGGCGGAGCGCAACGGCGAGCTGCCGGCGGAGCGGCGGGTCGAGCTCCGGATCGGGGTCGACATGGGTGAGGTCGCGAGCGTGAGCGGCGATCTCGCCGGCGCGCCCGTGGTGATCGCACGCGGCCTCGCCCGCAGCGCCGCGGCCGGCGCGGTCGCGGTCTCGGGCGCGGTCGCGCGCCGCATCGAGCGCCGCAGGCCCGGCGCCGCGATCGCCGCCGCGGTCAGCTCGCGCTCGCGGGCGGCGGCAAGCTCGAGGTGGTCGAGCTGCGCCCGGTCGCGGCGCCCAAGGCGCAGTCGCCCTGGATCCTGCGGCGGCGCTGGACCTGGATCGCGGCGCTCGCGGCGGTGGTGCTGCTGCTCGGCGCCTCGGTGGTGCTCTGGCGCCCGATCAGGGAATGGCTCTTGCCGCTGCCGGCCACGACGGCGAGCGACGGCCCCGCGCCCGCGGCGGCCGTGCCTCGTTGAGCGACCGCGGTAGCCTCAGGACGGCGCCAGCGCGCCGGCGCGGATCTGCTCGAGCGAGAGCCTGGGCGTCAGCGCCTCGGGAGCGACCCGCAGGTCGAGCAGCGCGAAGCTGCCGGCCTGCCTCGGCGCGCCGGAAGGCGGCCGGAAACTCGGCGGTGCGCTCGACCACCTCGCCATGGCCGCCGTAGGCGCGGGCGAGCGCCGCGAAGTCCGGGTTCTTGAGGTCGGTGCCGACCACGCGGCCGGGGTAGTCGCGCTCCTGGTGCATGCGGATCGTGCCGTACATGCCGTTGTTGACCACGCACCAGATGATCCTGAGGTCGTACTGCGCCGCGGTCGCGAGCTCCTGCCCGGTCATCAGGAAGCAGCCGTCGCCGGCGAACGCCACCACCGTGCGCTCCGGATGGACCAGCTTGGCCGCGATCGCCGCCGGCGTGCCGTAGCCCATCGAGCCGCTGGTCGGGCCGAGCTGCGTCCTGTACCCCCGGTACTGGTAGTACCCGTTGACCCAGATGCAGTAGTTGCCGGCGCCGTTGGTGACGATGGCGTCGCGCCGGCAGGTTCTCGCGCAGCCAGGCCATGACCTCGCCGAGCTGCAGCTCGCCGGGCGTCGGCCGGGGCTCCAGCGAAGCCAGGTACTGCTCATGCGCGATCCGGGTCTGCTCGCGCCAGGCGCTGGTGTCGACCGGCGCGAGCGCGCTCGCGGCGGCGGCGAACGCGCGCACCCCGGCATGGATCGAGAGATCGGGCGTGTAGACCATGCCGATCTCCTCCGCGCCCGGGTGGACGTGGACCAGCGTCTGCCTGCGGCTCGGGGACGTCGATCAGGCTGTAGCTGCGGCTCGAGGCCTCGCCCAGGCGGGTCCCGACCAGGAGCAGGAGGTCCGCGTCGCGCACGCGGTCGCTGAGCGGCGGCGCCACCGAGATGCCGACGTGGCCGGCGTAGCAGCGGTGCGTGTTGTCGAAGTAGTCCTGGCGCCGGAAGGAGACGCCGACCGGCAGATCGAAGCGGTCGGCGAAGCGCTGCGATGTCGGCGCAGGCCTTGGCGCTCCAGCCGCCGCCGCCGAGGATCACGAACGGCCGCCGGGCGGCGGACAGGAGCACGTGCAGGCGCGCCATGTCCTCGACCGCGGGATGGGCCTGGACCGGATGATAGCGCGCGCGCATCGGCGCAGGCCGCGGGCTCGGTCAGCATGTCCTCGGGCAGCGCGATCACGACCGGCCCCGGCCGGCCCGAGGTCGCGGTATGGAACGCGCGCGCGACCAGCTCCGGGATCCGCGCCGGGTCGTCGATCTCGCACACCCACTTGGCGATGCCGGCGAACATCTGCCGGTAGTCGATCTCCTGGAACGCCTCGCGCCCGCGCATCGCGCGCGCCACCTGGCCGATCAGGAGGATCAAGGGCGTCGAATCCTGGCGCGCGATGTGGACCCCGTGGCAGCCGTTGGTGGCGCCCGGGCCGCGGGTCACCATGGCGATGCCGGGCTTGCCGGTGAGCTTGCCGTAGGCCTCCGCCATCATCGTGGCACCGGCCTCCTGGCGGCAGACGACGTAGCGGATCTCGCTGTCGTAGAGCGCGTCGAGCAGCGCCAGATAGCTCTCGCCGGGCACGCCGAAGGCCATGTCGACGCCATGGATCTCGAGCTGGTCGACCAGGATCTGGCCGCCGGTGCGGAGGTTGGTGTGCTGGGTCATGGGTTCTCGTCGATCGGGCCAGGGAAGAACGTCTCGTCGAGGATCTGCTCGGCCGAGTAGGGCAGCGAGTTCGGGAACGTGTCGAGCGCGAAACCGGTCTCGGCGGATGCCGCCTCGCGCGCGAGAGCGTATTCCTCACGGCTGAGCTCGGCGACCTCACGGCGGAGGCTCGGGCTTTGCTTCAGCACCCGCTCGATGCGGCCACGCTGGCTGCGGATCGTGCTTCGCCAGCTGCGCGAGCGATGCATCGGCTGGAACTGCCATTTCAGCAGGTGCATCATCAGCACCTCGAGCCGACTGCACAGCTCCCGGCGATCGCTGACGCCCAAGCTCTCGATCTCCTCGGCCACGTTCTCCCAATCGACCAGATCGAAGCGCCCGGCGCGAATCAATGCCGCCTGGCGTCCGGGTCCAGAGCACGAAGTCCTCGTCGTAGGCGGCGCCGCGATCGATCGGCGCAGCCGGGCGCGGCGGTGCCGCGGTCTCTGCCATCCTTATCCTCCGCTTCCTCGCGCCATCATGCAGAGCAGGGCCGGCGCTGGCAATCGCCCCGGTCGCGGTCGGCGCCGGCCGGCGCGTCAGGGCCCGGTCATCTCGACCACCTCGACGCCCGCCGTCGCTCTTGGCGAGGGTGAAGCGGCGGTCGGCGTAGCCGGTGCACTCGCGGCCGACACCGTTCGGCGCCGGAATCGTCCTTGGACCGGTCGCGGTAGAAGTAGCGGGCGTCGACCACGAGGCGCTCGGGCTGCTCCTCGACCACGCTCGACCCGGGTGAAGCCCATCGATGTAGGGCGAGAGGCAGGTACGGTTCTCCTCGGTGGCGTGGCGCTCGTAGTAGCGCATGACGGTGCGCTCGAGCTCCTGGGGTTCGGCGAAGCTCGTCGCCGGCATCCGCGATGCGGCGCAGCCGGCGAGCAGCAGGAAGACGGACGTCAGGCGGATGGCTCTCGTCGTCATGGTTGACCTCGTTGCAGGGGCGCTCGGCAGCTGCGGTCGCCGCGCCCGGGCTCACGGCATGCGGAGCCGCCAGAGCGCGAGCCAGCCGGCGACCAGCAGGGCCAGCAGCTTGATGACCTCGGCCATGATATAGAGCGCGTGCCAGGGCGCGGCAGGCGGCGTCGCGCCCTCGATGATGAGACGGCGCGCGCGTCGAGCACCGGCAGCAGCCAGAGCGCCTGCAAGGCGACCACGAGTGCGGCGCCGGCGAGGGCGAGCCAGACCAGGCGCCCCGGGCGGGTCAGCGCGGCCAGCGCCAGGCAGAGCACGGCCAGAGCCGCTCTCGACCAGGTTGAGCGCGCCGAACTCCTGCCGGCCGACGTCCATCGCGACCGGCAGGCTGAGGCTCGGGGCGTTGAACTTGGCCGGCGCGGCGAGGAACGAGACGCCGATCAGGATCCCGGCCCAGAGCAGGACCAGCGCGCCGAGCAGGCCGCGCAGGATCGCGGCGCGGCGATCGGATCCGGTCATCACTCGGCCGCCACGGCCGGCGGCCGCTCCAGCCGCAACCGCGTCGCCGCCAGGCCCTCGAAGACGCGCTCGCGACAGGTCATGACGATGATCTGGAACTTACCTGCGGCGCGCGGCCAGGATCGTCGAACATCCGCTCGATGCGCTGATCGTCGGCGAACACCAGGGCGTCGTCGAGCACGACGACGGCCGGCTGACCGCTATTCCGCCAGCAGCTCGGCGAAGGCGAGGCGGACGAGGACCGCGAGCTGCTCGCGCGTGCCGTCGCTCAGGCGCTCGAACGGCTCGGGCGCGCCCGCCCGGGCGACCGCGATGATCCGGAACGCGGCGTCGATCTCGAGCTCGGCGCCGGGAAACAGGGCCTGCAGATAGGGCCGGATGCGGCCGATCAGCGGCCCGAGGTAGCGCTCCTTGGCGTCGCGCTCGGCGCCGCGCAGCGTCGCCACGAGCAGCGCCAGGGCCTCGGCGTCGCGCTGGTACTTGAGGCACTCCCGCTCGAGCTCGTCGAGGCGCCGCCGCTCGCCGGCGAGGCGCTCGTCGAGGCCGCCGCCGGCGAGCGCGTGGATGCGCCCGCGCAGGCCTTCGCAGCGCGAGCTCGCGCTGGCGCAGCGCCGCGCTTCGGCCCTCGACCACCTGGCGCAGCTCACCGATCCGCCGCTCGAGATCCTCGAGCGCGTCCTCGGGCAGCTGCGCCTCGAGCTGGCGCAGGCGCTGCTCGGCGACGGCGATCTCGCCCTGCAGCCCGGCCAGCCGTGCGGCGAGCACGCTCTCGTCGGTCTCGCGCTCGGCGGCGGCGAGCTCGCTGCGGAGCTGCTCGCGAGACGGCGCTCCGCCTGCGCACGGCGCTCCGCCGCCTGGTCGCGCGCGGCGCCCTCGCGATGGCGCGCATCCAACAGCAGGTCGAGCTCGCGGCGGGCCGGCCGCAGCTGGGCGGCGAGGGCGCCGATCTGACGCCTCCGCCTCGCCCTGCGCGGTCTCGACCGCCGCGGCCTCGGGCCAGCACGGCGCTTCCGCGGCGTCCGCCGCAAGCTCGGCCGGCGGGCCGGCGAGCGGCGCCTCGCCGCGCAGCTCGAGCTCCAGCTGGCGGGCCTTGCCGGCCGGCGGGCCGAGGCCAAGCACCTCGAGCTCGCGCGCGATCCGCCGCTCGGCCTCGCGCAGGCTGCCCTGCAGACGCCGGCGGTCGGCGACCACCGGCCGGACCCGGATGCGGCCGACCCCGGCGATCGCGATCTCGAGCGGCTCGACGATCCGCAGCGCGCGGCTGGCCGTGTCGAGCGGCCGGTCATCGACCCGCACCCGCTCGAGCGCCGCCGGCTCGATCTCGAGCGCGACCTCGCTCGCCGCGGCCCGCAGCGCCGCACGGCCGTGGTCGCGCTGCCGGATCGCCTCGGCCAGGCGCTGCAGGCCGCGGGCGCGAGGTCTCGGCTTGCTCGAGGGTCGCCTGCAGGCGCTCGACCTCGCCGGTCTGGGTGCGCGCCGCCGCGTCTGCTGCCGCCGCCGCGGCCATCGTCGCGCTCGCGGCAGAACGTCGCCGCGGCGAGCTCGGCCTCGGCTTCCACCAAAGCCGCGCGCAGCGCCTGGCGCCGCGCCCGCTCGGCCTCTGCCCGAGCCCGGTCATGGCGGGCGGTGGCGAGGTCGGCTGCGGCCTCGCGGATCTCGGCGCGCTGGACCGTCAGGCGGTCGCGCCGCGCCGTCAGCTCGGCCAGCTGCACCTCCTCCTGGCCGTCGCTCTGCGCGGCCTGGAGGCGCTCGTAGTCGGCGCGCACCCGGTCGAGCTCGTCGCGATCGCGCTCGAGCTCGTCCTGCCGGGCGGCGAGACCGGCGACCTCGCCCTCGAGCGCCTTGCGGGCGTCGTCCGCCTCCTTGTAGCGGCCGCGCGGCTTGCCGGTCTTGTAGACCAGTTCCTGCCAGGCCCGCTCGAGCTCGCCGAGCAGCGCGCCGCCCTGATCGCCCGCCAGGATCTCGCCGATCTGGCTGTCGAGCGCGGCCTGCAGCGTGTCGCGCGCTCCCGCCGCGAGCGCCGGCTGGACGAAGGACTGGCCCTGCCCGACCCAGAGCAGGCTCCAGACGCCGAGCGCATCGGGCGTGCCCCGCCGGTTTCCGCCCGCGCCCACCGCATCGCCGCCCGCGAGCAGGCGTTCGAGCGCCTCCTCGGCCGCTTCGCCATGGAGCTGCCGGCCGTCGGGCAGCAGCAGCTCGGCGCTCGGGCGGCGCAGGAAGCGCTTCTCGATCCGGTAGCGCTGGCCGCCGGCCTCGAACTCGAGCGCGACGTGCGGCGAGGCGCCTTCGTGACCGGCCGGGTGCAGGCTCCTGACGGTCTGGGCCTGCGAGCGGTGGCGCTCGAACAGGACCGCCTGCAGCGCGGCGAACAGGGTCGACTTGCCCATCTCGTTGGGGCCGACCACGAGGTTCAGGCCGTCGGCGATCCCGGCGACCCGGACCCGGCGGTCGAACTTGCGGAACTGCTCGAGCTCGAGCGCGCGGAGCTTCATGGTGCGCGCGAGCTTGCGGTGCTCGGCATAGAGCCGCAGCAGGGCCCGCGCCGCGACCTCGCGCGCTCGGCTCGCCCGGATCGTCGGCCAGCGCCCGCAGCCGCTCGGCGGCGACGCGGACGAAGCCGCCGCGCGCGATCGCCTCCAGATCGTCGGCCGACGGGCTGAGAAACAGCCGGCTCGTCCTCGACCCTGAGGAAGCGCACCGCGGCCCGCAGCTCGTCGAGCGCGCGCCCGAGACGCTCGCGCCCGGCGAGCGACAGCGCGCCCTCGAGGCACAGATCGAGCAGCAGGCGCGCCGGGTCCGCGTGCAGGCCGCGCAGGCGCGCGGTCACGACGTCGACCTCGTCCGCGCCGTGGATCTGCAGCGCCTCCTCGGCGCCACTGCGAAGCGCCCGACCGCGAGCCGGGTCACCGCCGGCGGGGCGCCCGCGGCCGGCAGCTCGACGAGCAGCGCATGGCCGCCGTCGACGACGCCGAAGTCGTCGACCTCGGGCGTGCCCGAGTACCAGCAGCGCGGCCCGATCCGCTTGCTGCCGTGCCAGTCGCCGAGCGCCAGATAGCCGAGCCCGGCGCGCGCGGGGCGGGCCGGATCGATCAGGTTGGGCTGGCTCCGGTCATCGGAGCCGAAGGCGCTGATCGAGCCGTGGGCGAGCCCGATCCGGAGCGTCCCCTCGGGCGCCGGCGCCTGGTCCATCCAGGCGGTCGGGTCGGCGAGCGCGCGGCGGCGGGCGAGCGGCGCCGGCAGCAGCTGGGCGGCGCCCTCCGCGAGTCAGCTCGACCGGGGCCGGCTCGAGGTGCACCTCGACGTTCGCCGGCAGGCCGCGGCGCAGCACCCGGTCCCACGGCCCGCCCGGCTGATGCGGATCGTGGTTGCCCGGGATCAGGTGCCAGCGCACCTCGGCGAAGCCGCGCATCCGCTCGATCGGCTGGCCGAGGGTGCGGTCCTCGGCGGTCGCGACGTCGTAGACGTCGCCGGCCACCAGCACGGTCGGCGCGGCCTCCGCCAGCGCCAGCCGGCCGATGGTCGCGATCGCCTCCAGGCGCGCCTCCTGCAGCACGCCCATGGTGGCGTCGTCGACGAACCGGAAGACCTTGCCGATCTGCCAGTCGGCGGTGTGGATGAAGCGCACGGGCGCTGCTCAACCCCGGCTCTGTCATCGTCACGGGCTCACTTGCCCGCGACCGGCGAACAACGCAAGATCAAATGTCGCGCCGAAGGCGCGCCGCGCGACCCGGCGGGCTGCGGCGCCAGCGAGGGCAGCATGAGCGAGCAGGCGACGGTCCAGCGGCGGCGCGGCGGGCGCGAGGCGCGGCGCGAGCTGCGCGCGCAGCCGATCGCGGCGGCGGAGCGCGCGGTGCGGCCGGGGCTCGCGGGCGGGCGCTATCGGGCCTTGAGCGACGCCGAGGTCCAGACGATCCACCGCGCCGCGCTCGACGTGCTCGAGCAGATCGGCCTCGGCGATCGCGATCCCGTCCTGCGTCGAGCTGATGACCGCCGCCGGCGGCACGCTCGGCGCCGACGGCCGGCTGCGCCTGCCGCGCGCGCTGGTCGAGGACGTGGTGGCGATCGCCGGGCGCCGCTTCGTGCTGCACGGCGCCGATCCCCGGCACGACCTCGAGCCCTGGGACAGCAAGGTCTACTTCGGCACCGCGGGTGCGGCGGTGCACATGGTCGACCCTCTGGACCGCAGCTATCGCGAGTCGACGCTCGCCGACCTCTACGACATCGCCCGCCTGGTCGACCGTCTCGACCACATCCACTTCTTCCAGCGCCCGATCGTCACCCGCGACCTCTCCGACCCGCGCGAGCTCGACCTCAACACCGCCTATGCCTGCGTCGCGGGCACCGGCAAGCACGTCGGCACGAGCTTCGTCCAGCCCGAGCACGTCGACGAGGCGGTCGCCATGCTGCACCTGATCGCCGGCGGCGAGGAGCAGTGGCGGGCGCGCCCGTTCGTCTCGATGTCCTGCTGCTTCGTCGTGCCGCCGCTCAAGTTCGCGACCGATGCCTGCCGCTGCCTCGAGGCCGCGGTGCGCGCCGGCATGCCGGTGCTGCTGCTGGCGGCGGGGCAGGCCGGGGCGACCAGCCCGGCAGCCCTCGCCGGCGCTGTGGTCCAGGAGGTCGCCGAGGTGCTGGCGGGGCTGGTCTACGTCAACCTGCTCAGCCCCGGCCATCCGGCGATCTTCGGCCCGTGGCCGTTCGTCTCCGACCTGCGCACCGGTGCCATGAGCGGCGGCAGCGGCGAGCAGGCGCTGCTGACCGCGGCCTGCGCCCAGATGGGCCAGTTCTACGATCTGCCGACGGGCGTGCCCGGCGGGCATGACCGACGCCAAGCTGCCCGATGCCCAGGCGGGCTACGAGAAGGGCATGACCAACCTTCTGGCCGCCCAGGCCGGCGGCAACCTGATCTACGAATCCGCCGGCATGCACGCGAGCCTGCTCGGCTGCTGCTTCGAGAGCTTCGTGATCGACAACGACATGCTGGGCGCGATCCTGCGCACCGTGCGCGGCATCGAGGTCGACGAGGCAGCCTGTCGCTCGCCGCGATGCGCGAGGTCTGCCTGGGCGGGCCCAACCATTTCCTCGGCCACGGCCAGACGCTGGAGCTGATGCAGGCGGAATACCTCTATCCCGAGGTCGCCTGCCGCCGCAGCCCCAAGGAATGGGTCGAGCACGGCTCGGCCGACGTCCTCGACCACGCGCAGCTCGCGGCTGCGCGCGATCCTCGGCAGCCACTACCCGCGCTACATCGCGCCGGCGCTCGACCGCCAGATCCGCGAGCGCTTCCCGATCCGCCTGCCGGAAGCGCTGATGCGCCCCGGCAACAACCGCTGGTGAGGTCAGAGGTCGTCGAGAAACGCTGCGCACGCTCACGATGCGGATCCCGCCATATGACGCCGAGGCTCAGAAGGTCGGCATCGCCGGTGACGATGCAGTCGGCGCCCGCGGCCAGCGCGGCCGCCAGCACATGATCGTCATCCGGGTCGCGGCACACCGGCTCGATTGCGGGTGGCGTCAGCGACTACCAAAACGGCAAGCGTGCGGCGACTGCGACGAACGCTTCGGCTTCACGAGCTTGGTAGTCATACCGGATCAGATTGCGGGCTTTGAGGAGGCCGCGGCGGGTCTCCTCCAGCAAACGGCCGCTCAGACAAAGCGAGAAGCGGCGGTCCTTAGCAGCGGAAAGGACGTCGCGCGGTGGGCCGGGCCGCAGGAAAGCGCTGATCAGAACCGAGCTGTCAACGACGGCGCGCACGCTCTCGCGCCATTTCCTTGCGCACCTCCTTCACCACCTGGACCACCTCCTCCATCAGTTCGTCGTCGGAAGGCTCTGGTCCCGGCCCGACGTAGCGAACCGAGCTCATCGCCTGCTCGATCTTCTCCCAAGCCGCTCTGCGCTCGGCCGCGCTCACCGGCTTGAGCAGGACGCCGCCCTCGACCGCCTCCGCCTCGAGCGTGTCGCCCTCGCGGATCGCCAGCGCCTCCTGCAGCTCGCGCGGCAGGGTGATCTCGCCGCGCCCGCGTACTCTGACCAGCGTCATCGCTGTCTCTCTCATGGGCTCCTGCGCTCAATATAGCGGATCCGCAGGGCTTTGGCACGAGCAAGCCGCGCTCAGCTGCGCATGCGGGCGCCGGACGGGTCGCAGAGCGGCTCGGGCGCGACGCGGGCCGGGCGGTCCTCGCCCAGGATGGTGACCGCGAGCTCGGCCGTCGGGCGTCGCGAACGCCGGCTCGAGGTAGGCGAGCGCGATGCTCTGCTCGACCGTGTGGCCGTAGCCGCCCGAGGTCGTGAAGCCGACCACGCGGCCCTCGGCCAGCACCGGCTCGTCGCCATAGGCATCGGCGTCGGCCGCGTCGACCACCAGCGTGACCAGGCGGTGGCTCGGCGCCTCCTCGCGCAGCCGCAAGGCGGCCTCGCGGCCGACGAAGTCGGCCTTCTCGAAGTCGATGAAGCGGGCGAGGCCGGCCTGGAACGGGGTGTAGTCCGGCGTGTACTCGCGCAGCCAGGCGCCGAAGCTCTTCTCCAGGCGCAGCGAGTTGAGCGCGCGCCCGCCGAAGTGGGCGAGACCGAGGTCCTCGCCCGGCCTCGACCAGGGCGTCGTAGAGGGCGAGCTCGTAGGCGGCATCGACGTAGATCTCGAAGCCGAGCTCGCCGGTGAACGAGACCCGCGCGACCAGCGCCGGCACGGTCGCGACGTCCATCGGGCGGATGTCGAAGAAGCGGAACGCCGTGCTGGAGAGGTCCTCGTCGGTGAGCCTGCGCCAGCAGCTCGCGCGAGCGCGGCCCGGCGAGCGCGAAGCCGACGCGCTCGGTCGCGATCGGCCGCACCGCCACGCCGCGGTCCGGCAGGTGGTCCTCGAACCAGCGCAGGTGGAAGCGCTCGGCGACGCTGGAGCCGACGATCATGAAGCGGTCCGCGCCAAGCCGCGCGACCGTGAAGTCGCCCATCAGCTTGCCGGTGCGCGCCAGCATCGGCGCGAGGCGCGACCCGCCCCTGCGCCGGCAGGCGGCCCGCCGAGCATCCGGTTCAGCCAGGCTTCGGCGCGGCTGCCGGTGATCTCGTACTTGCCGTAGTTGGCGATCTCGAGCAGGCCCAGCCGCGCGCGCACCGCCCGGCACTCCTGCCCGACCGGCGCCGTGCGCGTTCGAGCGCCGGAAGGTCGGCACCTCCTGCGCGGGCGTCCCCTCGGGCGCGAACCAGAGCGCGTGCTCGAGGCCGAAGCTCGCGCCGAACACCGCGCCCCGCGCCTTCAGCCGGTCGTAGACCGGGGTGGTCTTCTGCGGTCGCGCGGCCGGCAGCTCCTCGTTCGGGAAGGTGATCGAGAACCGCCGGCTGTAGTTCTCGCGCACCTTGGCGTTGGTGTAGGCGCGCGTGGCGAAATCGCCGAAGCGCGGCCGACGTCCATCGCGAACACGTCCATGCCCGGGATCGCCCTCGACGATCCAGTTGGCGAGCGTGAGGCCGACGCCGCCGCCCTGCGAGAAGCCCGCCATCACGCCGCAGGCGAAGTAGAAGTTGCGCAGCCCCGGCACCGGCCCGACCAGCGGATTGCCGTCCGGCGCGAAGGTGAACGGGCCGTTGATCACCCGCTTGATGCCGGCGCGCTCGAGCGCCGGAAAGTGCGCGAAGGCGAGCTCGAGGCTGGGCGCGATCCGGTCGAGGTCCGGCGGCAGCAGCTCGTGGCCGAAGTCGGTCGGGCGTGGTCGCGCGGCGACCAGGGCACGCAGGCCTTCTCGTAGGTGCCGAGCAGCAGGCCCTTGCCTTCCTGGCGGGTGTAGATCTCGGCCTCGAAGTCGATCGCGTGGGGCAGCTCCTCGGTCGCGCGCGACCACCTCGGGCAGGTCCTCGGTCACCAGGTAGTGGTGCTCCATCGCGAGCACCGGCAGCTCCAGCCCGACCAGGCGGCCGACCTCGCGCGCCCACAGCCCGGCGGCGTTGACCACGATCTCGGCCTCGATGTTGCCGTTGGGCGTGACCACCAGCCAGCCGCCGTCGGCCTGCGCGTGGAGCTCGGTCACCGGCGTGAAGCGGTGGATCTCGGCGCCGCCCTGTCGGGCCGACTTGGCGTAGGCGTGGGTCACGCCCGAGGGGTCGATGTGGCCCTCGTAGGGGTCGAACAGCGCGCCCTGGAAATGGCGGGTCTCGATCAGCGGATGGCGGCGCCTGACCTCGTCGAGCGCGATGAACTCGCTCTCCAGGCCGAGCAGCCGGCCGCGGGCATGCGCGGTCTTGAGGAAGTCGAGGCGCTCGGGCGTGCCGGCCAGCATGATGCCGCCGGTCAGATGGATGCCGCAGGACTGGCCCGAGATCGCCTCGATCTCCTGGTAGAGCCGGATCGGTGTAGTCCTGCAGCTTGGCGACGTTCGGGTCGCTGTTGAGGGTGTGCATGCCGCCCGCGGCGTGCCAGGTCGAGCCCGAGGTCAACTCGTCGCGCTCGAGCAGCACGACGTCCTGCCAGCCGAGCTTGGTCAGGTGATAGAGCACGCTGCAGCCGACCACGCCGCCGCCGATCACCACCACCCGCGCCTGCTGCCTCGCATCGCCCCCGTCCTCCGTCGCTCGCTCGCCCGCCCGTTATAGCGCGCGGGCGGCGGCGCCGACAGCCTTGTCAACCGACGCTCAACTTGCCTCTATTCAGCGGCAGACCGACACCCGAGCCCTGGAACCCGAGGACCGTCGATGAGTCGTGCCGTCGAACAGCGCGCCGGCTGCGGGCGCCGATGAGGTTCGCCGACCCGAAGGTGCTGCTGCTCCTGCTGCTGGTCCCGCTGCTGCTCGGGCTGCATGCGGCGGCGCCCGGCCGCCGCCGCGATCGGCTTTCCGATGAGCGGCGAAGCTCCGGCAGCTGGCGCCTTCGCTCGCGGTCCGCCTGCACCGCGCCCTGCCGTGGCTGCGCGCTCTCGTGCTCGGCCTCGCGGTGCTCGCGCTGGCCGGGCCGCAGTGGGGCGTCGAGACCACCAGCATCGCGTCGCGAGGGCATCGCGATCGCGCTGGTGATCGACACCTCGAGCAGCATGAGCGCGATCGATCTGAGGCTGGGCGACCGCCCGAGCAGCCGCCTCGAGGTGGTCAAGGCGACCTTGCGCGACTTCGTCACCGGCAGCCGACGGTCGAGCTCCGGCGGCCGCGGCGGCGATGCGATCGGCATGGTGACCTTCGCGCGCTACGCCGACACCATCAGCCCGCCGACCCTCGACCACGAGGCGCTGCTCGGGCTGCTCGACCAGGTCGCATCGTCGCGCGTGCCGACCGAGGACGGCACCGCGATCGGCGATGCGGTGGTGCGCGCGATCGACATGCTCGAGCAGGCCGAGGGCGCCAGCAAGGTGATCATCCTGCTGACCGACGGCAGCTACAACGCGGGCGAGGTCGAGCCGCTGGTCGCGGCCCAGCTCGCCGCCGCCTACGGCATCCGGATCAACGCGATCGGCGCCGGCTCGCGCGGCACGGCGCTGATGCCGGTCGCCGCGCCGGCGACGGCGGCACCGAGTACTGTCCTCGGAGGTGACGATCGACGAGGCGACGCTCGAGCAGATCGGCGCAGCTGACCGGCGGCAAGTATTTCCGCGCGACCGACGCGGCCGCGCTGCGCGCGATCTACGCCGAGATCGACCGGCTGGAGAAGGCGCCGAACGTCGCCGAGCACCAGCAGCGCTACGTCGAGCTGTATCCTCTGCTGGTCGTGCTGGCGCTGGCCCTGCTGCTGTTCGAGATCGTGATGGTCACCACCCGCCTGCGCACGGTCCCCTGAGATGACGGCGGAGCTGAGAGAGCCCATGCGGTTCGAGACCTGGCCTGCGGTCTACCTGCTGGCGCTGCTGCCGGCGCTGGCTCCTGCTCTACGCGACGGCGTTCCGCCGCCAGCGGCAGGCGCTGGCGGCGTTCGTCGAGCAGGGCCTGGCGCCGCGTGCTGCTGCCGGCGGGCCGGCCGCGCGCGCGCTGGGCGCGCGCGCTCTGCCTGATCGGCGCGCCGCGCCTGCCTGATCGTCGCGCTGATGCAGCCGCACTGGGGCCGGGGTGCTCGCGAGCCTGCCGCTGCTCGGCCGCGACGTGATCGTGCTGCTCGACGTCTCCTACAGCATGCTGGCCGAGGATGCCGGGCCCAACCGGCTGGCGCGCGCCAAGGCGGCGATGCGCGCGCTGGCGCAGGCGGTGCAGCGCGACGGCGGCCATCGGCTGGGGCTGCTGGCGTTCGCCGGGCGCGCCGACGTGCTCTGCCCGCTGACCCGCGACTACCGCCTGTTCCTCAAGCGCCTCGGAGGACGCCTCGGTCGATGCGGTCGGCGCGGCGCGGCACCTCGATCGGCGAAGCGCTGCGCAAGGCGGTGCGGAGCTTCGGCGAGCTCGACGCCGGGCTACACCGATCTGGTGCTGGTCAGCGACGGCGAGGACCACGGGGGCCTGCCGCTCGAGGCCGCGGCCGATGCTCGCGCGGGCTGGGGCTGCGCCTGCACACGGTCGGCGTCGGCGATCCCGAGCGCAGCATGCCGATCCCGATCGCCGATGACGCCGCCGGGCACGCCTACCTGGTGCACGACGGCCAGGAGGTCCAGACCCGCATGCGCAGCGGCCTGCTGACCGGCATGGCGGACGCCGCGGGCGGCGTCAATCTGGCCCTGGAGGACGGCACCGATCGGCTCGGTCGCCTGTACGCCGAGCACATCGCCGGCCAGCCGCGCCGCGAGCTGGCGACGGCCGGCGACCAGGAGCTCGGCGCCGCGCTACCAGTACTTCCTGCTGCTCGCGGTGGTCCTGCTGCTGGTCGAGGTGGCGCTCCGCCGCTCGCAGCGCGACGCCGGCGCCGGGAGGGCGGCGGGCGCAAGCGGGCGGACCCTGGTGCCGGCCACGCCGGCGGGTCTGGGCCGGGCTGTTCGCGTTCCTGCCGATCCTCGGGCGCGGATCAGGCCGCGCAGGACGGTGCGCGACGGCAACCAGCTCTACAGGCTGGGCAGTACGAGGCCGCGCTGCGACGCCTACGGGCCGCGGCCGGGGCCCTGCCCGAGTTGGCGCCCGGCGGCGACGATCGAGTTCAACCAGGGCAACGCGCTGTTCAAGAACCACGATCGAGGAGCAGGCGCTCGACCGCTATCTCGCCGCGCTGACCACCGAGGACCCGGGCTGGCCGGCCGCGCCAAGTACAACATCGGCGTGATCAAGTACCGCCAGGCGCTGGCGGCGGCGCAGCGCTACGAGGATGCGCTTGACCCTGACCCAGGCGGCGGTGCGCTATTTCCGCGAGAGCCTCGAGCTCGATCGCGGCCTCGCGGACGCGCGCTACAACCTGGAGCTGGCCTACCGCTTCCAGCGCCAGATCGAGCCCAGCTGCTGCGCGCGCAGCAGAACGCCGAGCAGGGCGTCGATGCGGACCTCGCTGCGGCGCGGTCAGGCGTTCTCGGACCAGATCCGCAACGAGGGCGGCGGCCAGCGGCGCTCGCTGCCCAACGAGGCGCGCCAGCCCCATGGCCAGCGCGGCAACGAGACGCCGGAGAACTTCGCCGCCAACCAGGAGAGCAGCGAGGCGCCGAAGACCGCCCGCCTGCCGATGGCGATGGGCGCCGACGCTCGCGCGTCAGCTGATGGAGCAGCTGCGCGAGCGCCTCGAGGCGGCCGAGGTGCGGCGCCAGGAGCAGCGCCGCAAGCGCCTGCAGCAGGCCGAGGAGGCGACGCCCTGGTAGCCGCTCGGCGTCGGCGCCTCGGAGGCGATCGATTCGCGTTTACAGCTCGCCTCTGCCGCAGCATTGTGCGCCGCCAGGGCAACCATCGGTCATGCAGAACCGGTGCCGCAAGCCAGGGAGGCTCGACCATGACGACAGCGACGCGACGCTGCGCAAGGAACGGACGACGGGCGCGGCCTCGACCTCAGCCGCCGCGATGTGGTCAAGGGCGCCGGCGCGCTCGCGCGTCGGCGCGGCGGTCGGCTCGGCGAGGCGCGCGGCGCCGGGCCGCCCGCGCCGAGGTCGCCGGGCGAGGTCGGGCAGGTCACCACCAGCGACGGCGTCAGCCTCCACTACCTCGAGGCCGGGTCGGGCAAGCCGATCCTGATGATCCCCGGCTGGTCGCAGACCGCCGAGCAGTTCAAGCATCAGCTCACGGGCCTCGTCCGACCGCTACCGGGTGATCGCGGTCGACATGCGCGGCCACGGCGAGTCCGACAAGCCGGAGTTCGGCTACAAGATCGGCCGGCTGGCCAAGGACACCCACGACCTGATCCAGGCGCTCGACCTCGACGAGGTCAACATCCTCGGCCACTCGATGGGCTCTCGGTGATCTGGAACTACTGGGACCTGTTCGGGCCGGAGCGGCTCGTCGAAGCTGCTGCTGATCGACCAGATGCCGATGATCACCAGCAACCCGGCCTGGTCGGAGGAGGAGCGGATCGCTTCCGGCGCGATCTTCACGCCGCAGTCGCTGTACGAGACGATCAACGCGCTGGCCGGCCCCGAGGGCGTCGAGACCACGCGCGGCTTCATCGGCAACATGGTCACCAAGGCGATCCCGGAGGAGGACAAGGCCTGGATCATCGAGCGCAACTGACGCATGCCGCGCGAGCACGCCGCGACCCTGCTCTACAACCACAGCACCCAGGACTGGCGCGACCTGATCCCGCGCATCGACGCTGCCGACGCTGGTGGTCGGCGGCCGGGTCAGCGTGGTGCCCTGGCAGTCGCAGGCCTGGGTCGCCGAGCAGATCCCGGGCGCGCGCCTCGAGATCTTCGAGGAGGAGGACGGCGGCAACCACTTCATGTTCATCGAGGGCCACGAGAAGTTCAACGCGATCGTCGCCGACTTCGTCGGCTGATCCCGCCGGGCGCCCGACGGGGCAGCGCGCGACTCGCCGCTGCTCCCTTGCAGCCGTCCGCGAGTGTGAGCAGCGCCTCTGCCGCGGCTGCGCTCAGTCCAGCTCGTCGACGACGCCGTGCCGGTTGGCGGGATACCATTCGGGCCGGCAGATGTCGTCGAGGGCGTAGGGGCAGGCGGAAGGCAAAGTGCTGGCCGCAGCGTTCTCGCCGAAGCGGCGCAGCGCTCGTCGCGCTTTCGGCAGAACTTGAACGTAGAGTCGCGCCAGCATCGTTTCCAAATCCAGACGCAGGCTCGGGCTCAGCTTGTCATCGATCACGTTGCGGGCATCGGCGATCGTGTCTTTCCAGCCGTCGCGTGGCTCCGTGGCCGGTGAGTACTCCAGCTTCAGCAGATGCTCGATGACCCGGCGCACCTGGCTGCGCACGGCGTCGCGCTCGCTGTGGCCCAAGTCCGCCACCTCCTCCGCCAGATGCTCCAGGTCGAGCGACGTCTCGGTTCGCCGCTCCGCCAGCGCGCGCAGCTCGGCCGCCTGCGCCTGCGTCCAGGCGTAATAGTCCTGCTCGTAGAGGTGCTTCGCCGAGGGTTTCAGTCGGGTCGCCACAGCGGGATCTCCTCACGCCTCGACCGGCGGCTTGGCGTCCGGCGCCTTCGCGCCGACGAGAAGGCCCGCAAGCTCGATATCCTCGTCGATCTCGTCCCAATGGATGCCGAAACGCCCGATCTCGCATTTGTCCGCTGCGCCGGCGTGGCGCGAAACAGGCGAGGGTACCACCAGAGCGGCGCGCTCACCGCGCGGCCGTCTTTCAAGGACACGATGAGAGCGTCATTCGTGAACGAGACCGACCGAGATCAAGTCTGGCTGCTCAAGTTCCAAAGTGGTCATACCACGCTCTCACAAAGGCCTCCCGTTCGACCCGCACTTTTCGCAACACGTCAGCTATCTCATGCGGTCTGAGATCAACCGCGTAATTCAACTGTACTGGATCCAGCCAGAACCTTGGCTTCCGCCTTGCCCTTCTTGACGTGTACATGCGGCGGTTCTCCCGGTCGCCGCTCCAGAAAAAGAACCTGTATCCCTTCCATCTGAGCAAGGTCGGCATGCCATTCTACGGCAACGAGCTACGGAAGGCCAAACGAATGACAGGGGCGTGAAACGTTGGCCGTCGCAGGCGACGTGACTTCGTTCACCTCGGCCGGTCGCCGACCAGCGTCACCCGGTGCATCACCCGGCGGTGGCCGTGATAGTCGTTCAGCGGATAGTGCTGGGTCGCGCGGTTGTCCCAGAACGCCAGCGAGCCGGGCTGCCAGCGGAAGCGGCAGGTGAACTCGGGCCTGATCTGGTGGGCGAACAGGTAGTCGAGAAGCGGCGCGCTCTCGTCCTCGGTCATGCCCTCGAAGCGGAGCGTGTGAGCGAAGTTGACGTAGAGCGCCTTGCGCCCGGTCTCGGGGTGGGTGCGCACCACCGGGTGCACCGCGCTGATCGCTTCGGGATCGGCCGTCGTGCCGCGCTTGCCGTGCATCTCCTCGCGGGTCTTGAGCGTGACGGGCTTGCCGGCGACGTTCACCCCGCGCAGCGGCTCGAGCAGGCGCCGCATGCCTTCCGAGAGCGTCTCGTAGGCCAGGTACATGTTGGCGAACAGGGTGTCGCCGCCGGCGGGCGGCGTCTCCAGCGCGTACAGCAGCGTGCCCAGCGCCGGGCGCTCGAGATAGGCGGTGTCGGAATGCCAGATGCCGCCGAAGTTGACGCGCTCCTGCGGCTCCTTGATCACCGGCAGGACCAGAGGGCATTCGGGCAGGCCCTTGATCAGGGGGTACTCGACCGGCTCGCCGAAGCGCTCGGCCAGCGCCAGGAGCTGGGGCGGCGACAGCTCCTGGTCGCGGAAGAAGATCACGAGGTGCTCGAGCAGCGCCCTGCGCAGCGCGCGCACGGTATCCTCCTCGAGCGGCCCGGCGAGATCGACGCCGAAGATCTCGGCGCCGAGCGCGCTCGTGAGCGGCCTGATCTCGAGACGGGCTTCGGTCATCAGGGTCATCGCGCGATCCTCCCTGCTGCTCCGAGCCCAATCTAGCCCGCGAGCGCGGCGGCGGCCATCGAATTGGCGCACTGCGGCGTCCGCATCGCGCAGCGACGCCAGGAGAGCCCGGCGCAGCGTGCCGGCAGGTATGAAGCAGGCCGAAAGCGGCGAGGCGGGGGCGATGGACAGGGCCATCGCCGCGCCGCCCGCGCGCCCGGGAAATGCCGGCTAGAGACGGATCATCTGGAACAGGGCCGCGACGAGGTCGTCGTCGTCCACGCGGCCTCGCGTGCCGCCCGCGATCAGATCGCCGGACCGGGACAGCGCCGCCCGGGGCACCGCCAGGGTCACCCTCTCGTCGTCGACCCGCGCCACGAAGCGACCGCGGATCGAGCAGTTGTCGCGCAGGTTCAGCTGACCGCCGACGATGCGGAAGGACGAGCTTCCCGCCGTCACGCAGGGTCCGCTCACGCCGCCGTCTGCTGCACCGTGATCCGGCAGGCGCTCCACCCGTCCGAGCCGTCGTCCAGGATGTCGTCGTCGTCGTCGTCATCGTCGTCGTCTCCCCGAGCCCGAGGTAGAGCTCCCAGACGCCCGCGATGTCCGACTGCGTGCAGGCCTGCTGCGCCCAGGCCGGCGCTGCCACGGGAAGGGCGGCGAGCACCACCCCGAGACACCGAACGATCATCGACATGCCGTTTCCCCCTTGGTTGACAAGTTTGCGCGATCGGGTCGGGCCCGGTCCCGCGAACCCGACCGTCTCCTCGGGCCGGGCGCAACGTTGCGACGGCGCCCGGTCGAACCGTGGTCAGGCTGGCCGGTTCCTCGGCCGCGACGAGGTCGATCGCGCCATCTAGCGTTCCTGTAACGCGCGCTCCGGCTCCTGACCGGGCGCCTTGCTCGACACTGAGGCGCGAGGCGGAGCACGCCGACGGCGCGCTGCGAATCTGCCAGGTCTCAGCGAAAACCGATGGCGCAAGCGGGAAAGAGCTGCTTCGGTGTCATCGGGTGCGGGCAGCGCATTCGCCGCAGAGCATGCCGATCGGCGCCGCCCTGTCTCCCCGGGCCGGCTCCGGAGCCCGAAGCAAATCCCTGGCGGCGCTTTCGCCGGCAGCCTGCCTGCTGGCATAGTGGGACGCGCGGGAGGCGGGCCATGAAGACGCATGCGCGGGTGGTGGTGATCGGCGGCGGGATCGTCGGCTGCAGCGTGCTCTATCACCTGACCCGGATCGGCTGGACGCGACGTCGCGCTGGTCGAGCGCGACGAGCTGACCTCGGGCTCGACCTGGCACGCCGCCGGCAACTGCCCGAACTTCTCGACCTCCTGGAACATCATGAAGCTGCAGGCCTACAGCAACCGGCTGTACCGGCGCGCTGCCGGCGGAGGTCGACGCCGCGATCGGCCACCGCGCGAGCGGCAGCATCCGCCTCGCCCATACCCGGGACCGGATGGCGGAGTTCCGGCACGTCGCGGAGATGGCGGCGGCGCAGGGCCTGGCCTTCGAGATCCTGGCGCCGGCCGCGATGCGGGAGCGCCACCCCTTCCTCGAGACCCACGACGTCCTTGGCGGGCTGTGGGACCCGGACGACGGCGACATCGACCCCTCCCAGGTCACCCAGGCGCTCGCCAAGGGCGCCCGCGCTGCCGGCGCTGTGATCTACCGCCACGATCCGGTGCGGGCGATCGAGCGCACCGCGTCCGGCGAATGGCGGATCGCGACCAGGGACGGCGCGATCAGCTGCGAGATCGTGGTCAACGCCGCCGGCTACCGGGCGCGCGAGGTCGGCCGCATGGTCGGGCTCGACCTGCCGCTCGTATCGCTGCAGCACCAGTACCTGGTGACCGAGGCGATCCCCGAGGTCGAGGCCCATGGCCGGCCCCTGCCGATCGTCCGCGACCCGGACGTCTCCTGGTACCTGCGCCAGGAGCGGGCAGGGCTGCTGCTCGGTCCCTACGAATGGGACTGCAGGCTCGCCTGGGAAGGCGGCGAGCCGCCGGCCGAGTTCGGCATGGAGCTGTTCGAGGACGACCTCGACCGGCTCGAGCCCTACATCGAGGACGCGATCGCGCGCGTCCCGGTCTTCGGCCGCGCCGGGATCACCCGGGTGATCAACGGCCCGATCCCCTACACCCCGGACGGCAATCCCCTGCTCGGCCCGGCCTACGGCCTCGACGATTTCTACCTCGCCTGCGCCTTCAGCTTCGGCATCGTGCAGGGCGGCGGCGCCGGCAAGGCGCTGGCCGAGTGGATCGTCAGAGGGCGAGCCGGAATGGGACCTCTGGGCGCTCGACCCGCGCCGCTACACCGACTTCGCCACCCGGAGCTACGTGCGCGCCAAGGCGCTGGAGCTCTACCAGCACGAGTACGCGATCGCCTTCCCGGTCGAGGAGCGGCCCGCCGGCCGGCCGGCCAAGACCACGCCGCTCTACGAGACGCTGCGCGCCAAGGGCGCGAGCTTCGGCGCGCGCGGCGGCTGGGAGCGTGCGACCTGGTTCCCGGCGGCGGGCGCGCCGGCGGAGCAGCGCTGGAGCTTCGGGCGCGGCGACTGGCATGCCGCGGTGGCCGAGGAGTGCCGTGCCGTGCGCGAGCGGGTCGGCGTCCTCGATCTCGGCGGCTTTGCCAAGTTCGAGGTCGTGGGCGAGGGCGCCGCTGCCTTCCTCGACCGCCTGATCTGCGGTCGGCTGCCGCGGGTCGGACGAGTCGCGCTCGCCTACATGTGCAGCCCGAAAGGGGGCATCCTCTGCGAGCTGACGATCACCCGGCTGGCCGAGGACCGCTTCTATCTCTGCAGCGCCGCCACGGCCGAATGGCACGACCACCAGTGGCTCGACCGGCAGCGCCGGCCGGACGGAGGCGTCGCGATCCGGAACGTCACGCCGCGCTACGGCACGCTGGTGCTGGCGGGCCCGCGCGCCCGCGAGGTGCTGGGCGGGGTCACCGACGCCGATCTCGCGAACGACGCCTTCCCCTGGCTCGCGGCGCGCTGGCTCGAGATCGGCTTCGCCAGGGTTCTGGCGCTGCGCATCAACTACGTCGGCGAGCTCGGCTGGGAGCTGCACGTGCCGCTCGAGCACCAGCTGCCGGTCTATCAGGCGGTGATGGCGGCCGGCGCCGCGTTCGGGATCCGGGACTTCGGCATGTACGCCATGGACAGCCTGCGGCTCGAGAAAGGCTACCCGGCCTGGAAGACCGACCTGACCCACGAGTTCAGCCCGCTCGAGGCGTCCTTGGAGCGCTTCGTCGATCTCGCCAAGCCCGACTTCGTCGGCCGCGAGGCGCTGCTCCGGCAGCGGGAGCAGGGCATCCGGCAGCGCCTGGTGCCGCTGCGGGTCGAGAGCGCGGAGTTCGATGCGCCGTTCTGCTCGAGCGTCTATCTCGGCGCCGAGCGGGTCGGCCTGGTGGGCTCCGCGGGCTACGGTCACACCCTCGAGCGGAGCATCGCGCTCGCCTATGTCCGGCCGATCTCGCCGCGGTCGGCACCAGGCTCGAGGTCGGCGTCCTCGGCGAGCGGCGCGAGGCGACGGTCGCGCAGGCGCCCCTCTACGACCCGGAGAACGAGCGTCTGCGCGCCTGACGCTTGACCTTGGCGCGCGAATTCGCACCATCAGGAGATGAGCGGAATGGCAGTCCGAGCACGAGCGTCGTGAGCGTCGCACCACATCCCGGCCCGCGCTGGCTGCAGCCGGCGGTCGACTACGGGCCGCTCGCGATCTTCTTCGTCGTGTACCTCACCGCCGGGCTGATGGCGGCGACCGCGGCGATCATCGCGGCCAGCCTGGTCGCGCTGGCGCTCGCCTGGACCCTGCAGCGCCGGGTGCCGCTGATCCCGCTGATCACCGCCGCGGTGGTCGCGCTCTTCGGCGGCCTCACGCTGTGGCTGCAGGACGAGACCTTCATCAAGATGAAGCCGACCATCGTGCAGGCGCTGTTCGCGGCGATCCTGCTGATCGGCCTCGCGTTCGGCCGGCCGCTGCTCAAGCCCCTGCTCGGCCGCATGATGCCGCCGATGACCGAGGCCGCGTGGCGGCAGTTCACGCTGCGCTACGCGCTGTTCTTCATCGCCATGGCGCTGCTCAACGAGCTCGTCTGGCGCACCCAGTCGACCGACTTCTGGGTGACCTTCAAGGTGTTCGGCCTGTCGGGCCTGACCATCCTGTTCATCCTGACCCAGATGCCGTTCATCGCCCGTGAGACGCGTCTCGCCGAGGCCGCGAAGGCGAGGGATTAGGGCGGGCTCTCCCGCCGAGGCGGAACCCTCGCGGCGCGCGCCGCGTTGTCCCGGCAACGATCGCTTGCAGCAGGGAGCGGGGGTCATGGACCGGAAACGCGAGGATGGTGGCCTCAGGAGGACCGCCTCCAAGCTCAAGGAGAAGCTCGGCCAGCTGTTCGGCCGAACCCGACCTGTCGGCCAGCCCGGGACGCTCGGAGAGCGCCAGGAGGACGAGGTCCAACGCGAGCTCCGCGAGACCTACGACAAGCCGAGAGATGCGATCCGGGCGCGCTCCGGGTTTCGCCAGTAGCGCGATGATCTGACCAGAAGGAGGGCCGCAGGATGGCCGAACGGGGCAAGCAGCAGGCGGACAAGATCCGCAAGGAGTTCAAGGACAAGGCCAAGGGCGAGACCCGCCAGCTCGACCCGGCGAAGGCGCCCGGCGAGCGGCGCGCGGCCGGCAAGCCCGCCGAGGGTCCCGACGTGCGCGAGACGGTACGCCGCAAGGCCAAGGAGAGCAGCGCCTAGCCGGCCGCTTCGGCGCGGCTCAGCACCGCGTGGAGGAGCACATTGGCGCCGTCCGCGCAGGCCTCCGGCGAGGCGTACTCGACCTCGGCGTGGCTGACGCCGTCCTTGCACGGCACGAAGATCATCGCGGTCGGCACCACCCGCGCCATGTAGACCGCATCGTGGCCGGCGCCGCTGATGATCTCGCGCGCCGACAGCCCAAGGCTTTGGGCGGCCTCGCGCACCGCCGCGATGCACTCGGGGTCGAACGCCACCGGCGGCGCGTACCAGATCTCCTCGACCGCGCAGCCGATCCGTCCGCCATGGCGCCCGCGGGCGCGCTCGAAGGCCTCGCGCAGCGCGTGATCCATCACCTCCATGGTGCCGGCGTCGGGATGGCGCAGGTCGACCGTGAAGCGGACCCGGCCGGGCACCGTGTTGCGCGAGCCCGGATAGGCCTGGAACTCGCCGACCGTCGCCCGGCCGTCGGGCGCATGTCGGTGCGCGATCTGGTAGATGTCCTCGAGCAGCGCCGCGGCGGCGCGCAGCGCATCGCGCCGCACCTCCATCGGCGCGGGGCCGGCATGGGTCTCGGCGCCGGTGACCTCGCCGTCGTACCAGCGCGTGCCCTGGCCGCCGGTGACGATGCCGATGCGCTGCCCTTCGGCCTCGAGGATCGGGCCCTGCTCGATGTGCAGCTCGAACAGCGCCCCGATCGGGCGGTGGCCGACCGGGCGCTCGCCGGCGTAGCCGATCCGCCGCAGCTCCGCGCCGATGGTCTTGCCGGCGTGGTCCTTGCGCGACAGGCCGTACTCGAGGTCGAACACGCCGGCGAACACGCCCGAGGCGATCATCGCCGGCGCGAACCGGCAGCCCTCCTCGTTGGTCCAGTTGACCACCTCGAGCGGCGCCTGCGGTCTGGATGCCGTGGTCGTTGAGGGTCCGGATCACCTCGAGCGCGGCCGAGCACGCCGAGCGCGCCGTCGAACTTGCCGCCGGTCGGCTGGCTGTCGAGATGGCTGCCGAGCAGCACCGGCGGCCGCCTCGGGTCCTTGCCCTCGCGACGGGCGAACATGCTGCCCATGCGGTCGACGCTGACCTGAGCCCGGCCTCCTCGCACCACTGCCGGAACAGGTCGCGCCCGCGCCGGTCCTCGTCGGTCAGCGTCTGGCGGTTGACACCGCCCGCCGCCGTCGCGCCGATCTCGGCCATGGTCATCAGGCTCTGCCAGAGCCGCTCGCCGTCCACCCTGAGCTCGGTCATCCTCATGCTCCGATGTGCACGATCGGTGGTTCGCTCAGATGGCGGAACCGGTCGCACCATGAGGCTCGAACCGTAGGGTGGCAAGAAGTCGGGCGAGCGGGTCACGACGAGGCGATCAGGTCGGTGCAGCATGCAAGATGATACCACGCCGCATGGCGATCCGAACGGCCCCGCTCGAGGGTCGGGCGCGTGATCTCGACGGACGAGAAACCGGCGGTACTCGATCGGCTTCATCGGGAATCCTCCGGGCCGTTGCGCAAGTCGCAGACTTCTCATCGGCCGGCGCGGGCTGCCGGCATTCCTCCGCTATGAGCTGGCCAATGCCGTCGCGCGGCCATGCCCTGGAGCCCTCGGCTACTTCTTGCGCACAAAGCTGTGGCCGGGCCTGCTGGCCGAGTGCGGGGCAGGCGTGCTGTTCGGGGAGCAGACATCGAATTCGCCATCCCGGAAAGATCCGGATCGGCGCCCGCTCGGCGCTCGACGACTTCGTCCTGTTGTGCGCGCGAGGAGCGGAGAACGATCGCAGCTTCGTGATCGGGGAGGACGTCCTGATCACGCGCCAAGCCGTGCTCCAGGTCAAGGTGGGCAGCCTCTCGATCGGCAACCACGTGCTGATCGGGGTCGGCACGCAGATGCTGGTCGGCGGCGAGCTCCGGATCGGCAACCACGTGATGACGGGGCCACAGTGCTTCGTCGGGGGCTCGCACCACGGGATCGCGCGCGACGGCGTGCCGATGATCGAGCAACCGACCACGACCCGCGGACCCACCGTCATCGGCGACGATGTCTGGCTGGGAACTGGCGTGCGCGTGCTCGACGGGGTGAAGATCGGCGACGGCGCCGTGATCGGGACGGGGACGGTGGTGACCAGGGATATCCCGCCTTACGCTATCGCGGCGGGCGTGCCGGCCAAGGTGCTTGGCGAACGGCCACTCCCCGGCCAGGAGGCGCTGGGTCACGACGCGCGCTCTTGATCGCTCGCCGATCGCAGGATCGGGGATAAATCTCGCGGCGGAATGAGCCGTGTGCCATGGACGGGTGCTCCCGGCCCTTGGTCATCAGGGCCCCGCCAGAGCCGCTCGCCCTGGCTGCGAGCTCGCTTGTCGTGCCGGCTGCACCGTTTGCGTCATGCCGGGGCCCTGGCAAAAGATGCTGCCCAGTTTGACCGCATTGACAAGCAGCATGGCCGACATGCTCTAGACCCTATGTTCGCAGCCCTGAGCTGAGGGACCCGTCTCCGGTATGCCGGGGTCAAGGGTTGCGCTGGATCGGCTGGCGCCGAGCCTCAGGCATAGGAGACGGGCCGCATGGAACCTATCACGTTCGTCGGGTTGGACGTGCACAAGAGAATGACGTCGGTGGCGATTGCCGAGCCTGGTCGCGGCGGCGAAGTCCGCTTCCTGGGCGAGATCCCGAGCACCCCGGAGGCGCTGCACCGTCTGGTCGAGCGGCTGAAGGCCCGCCATCGGCGGCTCAGCTTCTGCTACGAAGCCGGTCCGTGCGGCTACGGCGTGCATCGGCTGCTGCGCAGTGTCGGCCAGGACTGCATTGTAGTTGCGCCGTCCCTGATCCCGACCCGCCCTGGCGACCGGGTGAAGACCAACCGCCGGGATGCCACCACGCTCGCCAGGCTGCATCGGGCAGGCGAGCTGACGCCGGTCTGGGTGCCCGATGCCGCTCACGAAGCCATGCGCGATCTAGTGCGGGCGCGGGCGACCGCCCGCCGTGTGCTGCCGAAGGCCCGCCAGCATCTGCAGGGATTTCTCCTGCGCCATGGCCGGGATCTATCGCGGCGTGCGCGGCTGGACCCGAGCCTATCGGCGCTGGGTGACCACGGTCCGCTTCGATCACCCCGCCCAACAGATCGTGCTGCAGGACTACATCCATGCGGTCGAGGACGCCGAGGTGCGGCTGCAGCGCCTGGAGCGCCAGATCACCGAGCTCCTGCCCAGCGGCGTAGCCGGGGTGGCGCGTGGTCCGGCCGTCGATCGCCGAACGCCGATGGGCGGTGCTCTGGGCGACATGCGGGGTGACGTTCAGGGCGCGCAGATCGGCGACCAGCCCGCCGCATCGTAGGCCTTGTCGGCGCCGAGGGTGGCGCGATGCCGGCCCGGCTGGCGGCCCAGCATGGTCTCGGCCGCAGCGCGCTCGGCGGTGCCGGTGGCCGGCGTCAGCATGGCATCAACGATCAGCCCGTTGCGGTTTTCCATCAGCAGGTGGCCCATATGGCAGAGCTTGGCCTCCTTCCCGCGTCCCCTGCGGTAGAGCCTGGCGTCCGGGTCGGTGGTCGAGGCGTGCGTGTCGTTGCGCCGGCGCTCGCCGTGGAAGTCGCGCTCGGCGTTGCGCCCGCCGCCCGCGTCGCCCGGCGGCGGCTCGCGGCCCGCTTCGGCCTTCGGCTTGAAGCTCTTCATGCTGGCCCACGCCTCGATCAAGGTGCCATCGACCGAGAAGTGCTCGTCCGAGAGCAGCGCCCGAACCTCGGGCTGGCCCAGCACCGCCCGGAAGAACTGCGCGGCGACGTCGCCCTCCAGGAACCGGTCGCGGTTCTTGGTGAACACCGTTGTGTCCCAGATCGGCGCGTCCATCGCCAGGCCGACAAACCAGCGAAACAGCAGGTTGTAGTCCAGCTGCTCCATCAGCTGGCGCTCCGAGCGCACCGAGTAGAAAGCCTGGAGCAGCAGTGTCCGCAGCAGCTTCTCGGGCGAGATCGACGGCCGGCCGAGGTCCGAATAGAGCTGGTCAAAGGCCGGCGACAACACCGTCAGCGCCTGGTCGACGATCGTCCGGATCGGCCGCAGAGGGTGGTCCGGCGGCACCCTGGCCTCGCAGCTCAGATAGCTGAACAGGCTCTCCGTCCGAACATCGCCGCCTCGCATTGTCACATCCCACATCTGGTAGCCCGATGCGTCGACCCTACCAGATCACGCTCCCAGCGCTACTATTTCCGCACCCTGCTAGGACTTCAGGATGTTTCACCTCCGCCAGACAGTGGTCATGAAAGCGCGCGAGCGGTTGCTAAGATGAGGGAGGCAGCCATCGGCAAGCGCCACGATGTCGCTGCGCTGGTCTGGCACCTGAGCCGGCCCCGCGCCGCACAGGCGTACTGACCCTGATAGAAGGTCTCGTCCGGGGTGGCGTCGACGCCTTGTGGCGCCGGCAGTCCAGGGGGAAGGAATTGAAGCCGAAAAAGCGCATCGAATCCAGATGCACTCGCGGGCGATCCGTTGCGCATGCCAGAATGCGTAACCCTTGAAAACGCCGAATGCCATGTAGTCGCCGGACCGATCCGGACCCCATTTGGGTGAGCCTGCACAAGCATTGCTCGATCGCAGACAACACGTACCGGTTTGCAGTGTCAAACCCATGAAAATGCCTTACAAAGATCGTGCCGCGAATTTGTTGATGCCAAGTGTTCTCATCATCTTGACTGCCAGAAACCGGGCGCTGGAATTTTCGGGGTCAACTCCATGGGCCATCCATCAGAGCGGCGACACACCTCTGCCTTCTAGCGGCGCATCACCGCGACCGTTCAACGCGGAGATCGTCCACCACGGAAGAGCAACGAATGCAGGATTGGTCGAGATGCGTCAACCGCGGCATGGGGGTTCGGGGCCGTCATCCTGCGACGACGGCCGCCGCGGAAACCGCCAAGACCCGAGCGGCGTCCCGAACTGGCCGGTGTGCCGGCCGAGGCCCCGGCCAACTCCTAGTCCTAGGCGGAGCTACGATCGATGCCCATGCTGCCCAATCGAGGATCCGATGGCCCGGCCGCGCTACACTGGCCTCGCGACGTTCATGCGCGCGCCGTATCGCGAGGACTGGCGGGGCGTCGACATCGGGCTGATCGGGGTGCCGTTCGACGGCGGGGTGACCAACCGCACCGGCACCCGCCACGGCCCGCGGGAGATCCGCAACCAGTCCTCGCTGATGCGCAAGATCAACCAGGCGAGCGGGATCGCGCCCTACGAGCTGTGCCGGGTCGCCGACCTCGGCGACGCCTGGGTGCAGCGGCCCGTTCCACCTCGAGAGCTCGCTCGACGAGATCGCGGCCTTCTATGGCCAGAGTGCACGACGCGGGAATTGTGCCGCTGTCGGCCGGCGGCGATCACTCGATCTCGCTGCCGATCCTGCGCGCGATCGCCGCCGAGCGCCCGGTCGGCATGGTCCACATCGACGCCCATTGCGATACCGGCTCGAACTATCTCGGCTCCAACTACCACCACGGCGCGCCGTTCGCGCGCGCGGCCGAGGAGGGCCTGCTCGACCCCAAGCGCACCGTCCAGATCGGGATCAGGGGCGGCGTCAACGAGCGCGAACGTCTGGCGCTTCAGCCACGAATCCGGCATGCGCGTGATCTACATGCACGAGTTCCTACGAGATCGGCCTGGAAGGCGGCCCTCGCCGAGGCGCGGCGCGTGATCGGCGACGGCCCGACCTACATAAGCTTCGACATCGACAGCCTGGACCCCGCCTTCGCGCCCGGCACCGGCACGCCCGAGGTCGGGGGCTTCAGGCCCGCTCGAGGCGCAGCTAATGATCCGCGGCTTTGCGCGGGCTTCTCGACCTAGTCGGCGCCGACGTGGTCGAGGTCTCGCCGCCGTTCGACATGGGCGGGCTGACCGCGCTCACCGGGGCGAGCATGATGTCGAGCTCTTATGCGTGCTGGCCGATGCCCAGGCGGCCCGCAAGCCCTCAGCCTAGGCTGGTCGCCCGGCCCGCGACCCGCACGCTGGCCGGCCGCGGTCTAACTGGCCTTCCTCTTCAGGTTCCGGGACGAAGGCGATCCCCGCGGGCGGCGAGCAGGCCGTCCTGGCACGGCGGCTCGAGCTGGTTGTTGGCGCCGCCGCAGACGACCG
The DNA here is from genome assembly GCA_963753275.1 of uncultured Alphaproteobacteria bacterium. Lineage (GTDB taxonomy): Bacteria > Pseudomonadota > Alphaproteobacteria > Geminicoccales > Geminicoccaceae > DATAOG01. Next base: position 49,523 of record CAVWCE010000016.1, read on the forward strand.
CCGCCCTGAGGCGCGGGATCGTTAAGCGGTTGGCGCTCAAGGTGACGACTGTGTCGCTCCGCCTCCGCGGCCGGTCGATGTGGTGGCGTGAGCGCGGACCACGCCTTCG
>CAVWCE010000017.1:0-30750 GCA_963753275.1 uncultured Alphaproteobacteria bacterium
CGTCCCCGCCGCCGCCAGCATGTCCGGCAGCAGCGCGCGGGTCAGCACGAGCGGCGTCGTCACGTTCAGCTCGACGGTCGCCCGCTCGTCCTCGGGGGCATGGTCGATCAGGCGCCCGAGCTGGCCCCGCCCGGCGTTGTTGATCAGGAGGTCGACCCCCTGCTTCCGGGCCTGCGCGATCACCGCGGCGCGGCCGGCATCGGTCGTGAGGTCGGCCGGCACCACGACGACAGCGCGGCCGGGACGGCCGAGCGCACGCGCGAGCTCCTCGAGCCGGCCCTCGCGGCGCGCGACCAGCATCAGGCCGGTCCGCTCCGGCAGCTCCTCGGCGAAGGCTTGCCCGATGCCGCTGCTGGCCCCGGTGATCAGGGCCATCCGGTAGCTGGAGGGTCGCCGCATGAAGATCATCCGCCTGCTCGCCCGGTAGAAGCCGAACGCGGGCAGCCCGCGCGGGAGCCAGGCAGACCGCGCCGCACGGCACCGCTCGATAGGGTTACGCGCCCCCGCGCCGGGCGGATCAACGGCCGCTCCCGAGTCCTCGAGATAGCTCGAACCCGCAGCCGGGCCAGGGTTCCCGAGCCGCACGCGCCGGATCGGCCACGGCGCCGCCGTTGACTCGGGTCCGGCCAGAACTATGCTCTGTGCAACTGCGAAATCTCCTGCCGCGCCGCGGCAGGACACGGGAGAGCGTCATGGCCGGAGCCGGGCGGCCGCTGTCACCGCACCTGCAGATCTACCGCTGGTATCTGACGATGGCGCTCTCGATCGGCCATCGGGTGACCGGCGTGGCGATGGCCGCGCGGCCTGTTCCTGCTGACCTGGTGGCTGCTCGCGCTGGCGAGCGGGCCCGAGGCCTTCGCCACCGTCGAGGCGGTCAAGGACAGCTGGCCGGGGTGCTCGTGCTGTTCGGCTACACGTCGTCCTGTTCTACCACATGGGCAACGGCGTCCGCCATCTGGTCTGGGACGCGGGCTACGGCTTCGACATCCGGGTCGCCGCCCATTCCGGGCTCGCGGTGCTGGCCTTTGCCGGCGCGATGACGATCCTGGTCTGGCTCGTCATCGCGGTCACCGGCTGAGGGGCGGCGCAGATGGGCATGCAGTCGCCGATCGCCAGGGTCCGCGGGCTCGGCCCGGCGCGCGAGGGCGTCGGCCACTGGACCCGGCAGCGCCTGACCGCCATCTCCAACCTGTTGCTGGTGCTCTGGTTCGTGTTCAGCGCGATGGCGCTCTCGGGCGCCGACTACGTGGAGGTGCGGGCCTGGCTCGCCTCGCCGCTGTCGGCGAGCCTGATGATCCTCCTGGTGATCTCGATCGTCTACCATGCGCGGCTCGGGGTGCAGGTCGTGATCGAGGACTACGTCCACCACGAGGGCGCCCGGATCGCGTCGCTCGCGGCGCTGACCCTGATCGCCTTCGGCCTCGCGGTCGCCTGCATCGTCGCGGTGCTCAAGGTCTCGATCGGAAGCTGATCTCATGGCCAAGGCCTATCCGCTCGTCGATCACGAGTACGACTGCCTGGTCGTCGGCGCCGGCGGCTCCGGCCTGCGCGCGGCGGTCGGCATGGTCGAGGCCGGGCTGCGCACCGCCTGCATCTCGAAGGTCTATCCGACCCGCAGCCATACCGTCGCCGCCCAGGGCGGGATCAACGCCGCGCTCGGCAACATGGGACCGGACGACTGGCGCTTTCACATGTACGACACGGTCAAGGGCTCGGACTGGCTCGGCGACCAGGACGCGATCGAGTACATGACCAAGAACGCGCCCGCCGCGGTGATCGAGCTCGAGCACTATGGCGTGCCGTTCTCGCGCACCCAGGACGGCAAGATCTACCAGCGCGCCTTCGGCGGCCAGTCGACCGACTACGGCAAGGCCCAGGCCTATCGGACCTGCGCCGCCGCCGACCGCACCGGCCACGCGCTCCTGCACACGCTGTTCCAGCAGGCGCTGCGCCACCGCGTGCAGTTCTTCAACGAGTACTTCGCGCTCGACCTGCTGATGGACGACGACGGCGCCTGCCGCGGGCTGATCGCGCTCTGCCTGGAGGACGGCTCGCTCCACCGCTTCAAGGCGCAGCTCACCGTGCTCGCGACCGGCGGCTATGGCCGGGTCTACTTCTCCTGCACCTCGGCCCATACCTGCACCGGTGACGGCAACGCCATGGTGCTGCGGGCAGGATTGCCGCTGCAGGACATGGAGTTCGTGCAGTTCCATCCGTCGGGGGTCTACGGCGCCGGCTGCCTGATCACCGAGGGCGCGCGCGGCGAGGGCGGCTATCTCACCAACGCCGACGGCGAGCGCTTCATGGAGCGCTACGCGCCGTCCGCCAAGGACCTCGCGTCGCGCGACGTGGTCAGCCGCGCGATGACCATCGAGATCAACGAGGGTCGCGGCTGCGGGCCCGAGCGGGACTACATCGAGCTCCATCTCGAGCATCTCGACCCGGACCTGCTGCACGAGCGCCTGCCCGGGATCTCCGAGACCGCGAAGATCTTCGCCGGGGTCGACGTGACCCGGCAGCCGATCCCGGTGGTGCCGACCTGCCACTACAACATGGGCGGCATCCCCACCAACCACCTGACCGAGGCGGTGGGGGCGCCGAACGGCAGCGCCGACGGCGTCGTGCCCGGCCTGATGGCGGTGGGCGAGGCCGGCTGCACCTCGGTGCACGGCGCCAATCGCCTGGGCGGCAACTCGCTGATCGACCTCGTCGTGTTCGGTCGCGCGGCCGCGCATCGCACGGCGGAGATCGTGACCCCGGGCGCCAGCCAGAAGCCGCTCGCGAGGGACGCGGGCGAGGCCGCGATCGCGCGGCTCGATCGGGTGCGGCACGCCGCCGGCAGCCTGTCGACCGGCGCGATCCGCGCGAGCATGCAGCGCACCATGCAGCGCTACGCCAGCGTGTTCCGCACCGGCGAGGTGCTGACGGAAGGCACCCGCAGGATCGGCGAGGTCGCGGGCAGCCTCGCCGAGATCCGCCTCACCGACCGCTCGATGATCTGGAACTCGGACCTGGTCGAGGCGCTGGAATTGCAGAACCTGATGCTGCAGGCGGTCGCGACGATGCATTCGGCGCTCTACCGGACCGAGAGCCGGGGCGCCCATGCGCGCGAGGACTTTCCCGAGCGCGACGACGAGCACTGGCTCAAGCACACGCTCTGCTGGGTCGACGAGACGCACCGGCCGCGGCTCGACGACCGGCCCGTGCATACCCGGCCGCTCACCAACGAGGTCGAGCCGATCCCGCCGCAGAAGCGGGTCTACTGAGGATGGCGGGACCGGCGAGAGCGTCCGCCGGGCCGAGCCGGGACGCGGGATAGGACTGTCGAAAGTGGCCGAGTTCAGGTTGCCGAAGAACTCGCGGGTGGTGGAGGGCCGGGCCCACAAGGCCGCGCCGGACGCCAAGCGGGTCAAGACCTTCAGGGTCTACCGCTACGACCCGGAGGCCGGCGCCAACCCGCGCCTCGACCGCTTCGAGCTCGACCTCGACGATTGCGGGCCGATGGTCCTGGACGCCCTGAACAAGATCAAGAGCGACCTCGACAGCGGCCTGACCTTCCGCCGCTCCTGCCGCGAGGGCGTCTGCGGCTCCTGCTCGATGAACATCCAGGGCCGCAACACGCTCGCCTGCACCGCGGCGATCGCCGACCTCGAGGGCGACATCAAGGTCTATCCCCTGCCGCACATGGCGGTGATCAAGGACCTGGTGACCGACTTCTCGCAGTTCTGGGCGCAGTACCAGTCGATCGAGCCCTGGCTGCAGACCGAAACCCCGCCGCCCGAGCGCGAGTGGCCCCAGGACCCCACCGATCGCGCCAGGCTCGACGGGCTCTGGGAATGCATCCTCTGCGCCTGCTGCTCGACCGCCTGCCCGTCCTACTGGTGGAACAGCGAGCGCTTCCTCGGGCCGGCAGCACTCCTGCAGTCCTATCGCTGGCTCGCCGACTTCGCGCGACGAGCACGCCGGCGAGCGGCTCGACGGGCTCGAGGATCCGTTCCGCCTGTACCGCTGCCACACAATCATGAATTGCGCCAACACCTGCCCCAAGGGCCTGAACCCGGCCAAGGCCATCGCCGAGATCAAGAAACTTATGGTTGAACGCAAGGCATGATCATTCAATCACATGGATCTTGCACAGGCTGTGGAAAACCAGTACCAATAATGACGTGAACATAAGCCGGGAACGGCACCGCTCTTAGAGCATCACTCGCTGGGGAGGCTTCGGCCTCCTTTTTCTTTATCATCTGCTGGTTGAGTCCTGGCCCTGCGCCGGCGGCGCCTTTCGCTGCGACCATGACCGGACTATCCTGCCCGCTTCGCACTGGAATCCGCCCGCAGGCGGGCGACGGGGGGCCCCATGAACCTGTTCCGTCTGTTGTCGCGCAGGGCCGAGGCCGGCCGGCCGATCCGCGTCGGCGTGATCGGCGGCGGCAAGTTCGGCACCATGTTCCTCGCCCAGGCGCGCCTCACTCCCGGCCTGCACGTGCTGGGCGTCGCCGATCTGAAGCCGGAGCGGGCGCGGGCCTCGCTGCTCGGCGCCGGCTGGCCCGAGGAGCAGCTCGACGCACCCGACTGCGAGGCCGCGCTGGCGAGCGGCCGCACCCACCTCACCGACGACGCCATGGACCTGATCGGCGCGTCCGGGCTCGAGGTGCTGGTCGAGGCGACCGGCGACCCGCGCGCCGGCGTCCGCCATGCGCTGGCCGCGCTCGAGCACGGCCGCCACCTGGTCATGGTCAACGTCGAGACCGACGTCCTGGTCGGGCCGCTGCTCGCGGCGCAGGCGGCGAAGGCGGGCCTGGTCTACAGCCTCGCCTACGGCGATCAGCCGGCGCTGATCTGCGAGCTCGTCGACTGGGCGCGCGCCTGCGGCTTCGAGGTCGTCTGCGCCGGCAAGGGCACGCGCTACCTGCCGCATTTCCACCAGTCGACGCCGGCCACGGTGTGGGACAACTTCGGCATCAGCGCGGCGGAGGCGGCGGCCGCCGGCATGAACGCCAAGATGTTCAACAGCTTCGTCGACGGCACCAAGTCGGCGATCGAGATGTGCGCGGTCGCCAACGCGACCGGACTCGACCCGCAGGAGCGCGGCCTGTCGTTCTTCCCGTGCGGCACCCACGACCTGCCGGCGGCGCTGCGCCCCGCGAGCATGGGCGGCGAGCTCGAGCGCGCCGGCACCGTCGAGGTGATCTCGGACCGCGAGCGCGACGGCCGCCCTGTCCACAACGATCTGCGGCAGGGCGTCTACGTCACCTTCCGGGCGCCCTCCGCCTATGCCGCGGCCTGCTTCGCGCAGTATGGCGTCACCATCGATCCGAGCGGCGAGATCGCGGCGCTCTGGCGTCCGTTCCATCTGATCGGGCTCGAGCTCGGCATCAGCATCGCCTCGGCCGCGCTGCGCGGCGAGCCGACCGGCTGCCCGCAGGCGTTCCGCGGCGACGTGGTCGCGACCGCCAAGCGCGACCTCGCGGCCGGCGAGCTCCTGGACGGCGAGGGGGGCGAGACGGTCTGGGGCCGGCTGATGCCGGCGGCGGCCGCGCGCGCCGAGGATGGCCTGCCGATCGCGCTCGCCCACGACGTCCGGCTGAAGCGCCCGGTCGCGGCAGGCGGCCGTATCGCCATGGCCGACGTCGCGCTCGACGAGAGCGAGCCGGCGGTCGCCCTGCGGCGCCGGCTGGTGCAAAGCCTGCGCTGAGCGCCCAATCACCCCGGCCGGCCGTGTTGGTGGGGCCGGCTCCCACGGCCTCACGTCAGGCGGCGGAGCGGGCAGCGCCGGTCAGGGGAGACGACGTCCCGAGGCCGCGGTCGGACGCTTCGTCCCGGCAGGGCGCCGGCCCTCGCGCGACCTCGCGGTGCTGCTGCGCCTGGAATGCGGCTCAGGCGATCAGCCAGCGCACGCCCGCCAGGATGACGAGCCACAGGCCGGCGCTGGTCACCGTCACGAACATCGCCGTCTGAGGCACCGGCCAGCGGTCGTCGTCCGCAGCGGCGGCCGTTCGCAGGACCTGGTAGCTGCTGGCGTTCGTGCTCTCGGCCATCACGACTCTCCAGTTGCGCTCCCGTCGAAGGTCGCCGATGGGATTTAACGAGTGGTTAACGCCGCGATGGAATCGTGGCGGACGGCCCGGGGCCGCCGCCGCGCCCGCGCGATCAGAGCGCGGCCGGCATCGCGCCGTGGTGCTGGCGCAGGCGCCGCGCCAGCAGCTTGCAGAGCTCCATCAGCATGTCGGGGTGGTCGCGGCTCAGATCCTGGAACACGATCCGGTGCAGGCGCAGCAGCACGCCCTCGCCGGCGGCGACCACGCGGGGCGCCGGGATCGGCTCGTCGGCCAGGATCAGCTCGCCGAAATAGGCCGGGGCGGCCAGATGCTCGACCGCGCCCCCCGCCGCGAACAGATCGACCGCGCCGCTCTCGACGATGCAGAAGTGGTCCCAGCGCGTGCCGGGCTCGAGGACCGTCTCGCCGGGAAGGTACGGCCGGCGTTCCAGCACCTGGCTGACCGCCAGCAGGGTGTCGAGCGGCAGATAGCGAAACAGCGCGACGCGCTTGAGCAGCAGGACCTGGTCCATGGCGAGCTCCGTGGCGGTGAGCGGCGGCGAGCCGGCGGCCGGCGAGCGGGCCTGGCACGGCGCCGCTGGCGCGCCCCGCCCGCCGGGTTCCGCCCCGGCGCGCAGGGCGCGCGCGGTGTGGATGGCGCCGGAGCGCACCCACGGATCTGACGCCTGGATGGCGGTGGCGAGGAGCCGCGCCGACCCGGCGGCGGCCGCGCGCTCTCGGGTGAGCGGCGCATGGAGCGCCTCGAGCAGCGGCAGGATCGGCTGGATCAGACGGCGCTGGGGCGAGGCGAGCAGGGCCTCGAGCGCCTGGGCGCGCGTCCGCTGGTCGCCCGCGCCGAGCGCATGGCGCAGATCGCCGATCGAGCGATCCCCGGCCAGCGCCGTCGCCACGTTCAGGACGAGGTCGACGATGCGCCGGTTGTGGTCCTCGAGGGCCAGCTCGAGCGCGAGCCATTCCCGGTGCTCCGGGCCATGGGGCAGCCGGCGCAGCCACGCGAGATTGCGGATGCCGTCCCGCCGGGCGGGCTCGAGCAGCGTGCTCAGCGCCGCCACCGCGCGGCGCGAGCCGATCCGCCCGAGCGTCCGGATCGCGGCCTCGACGACGCCGGGATCGGTGGCGCTGAGCCTCGCCGCAGCGAACGGGGTCGCCCGGTCGCCCTTTGCCGCGAGCGCCTGCACGGCGCGCTGGCGCACGAGCCGGCTGCGGTCGCCGAGCGCGTCGGCGAGCGCCGCGTGATCGGAGCGCGTCGCGGCCACGGCGCCGAGCACGCCCGCCGCCTCGGCCCGGAGATGGGGATCGGCGTGGCCCATCAACGAGCGCGCGAGCGCGGCGGCGTCCGCATGCTCGCCGGCCACCAGCCCGGCCAGCACGGCGAGGCCCTGGCGTTGCTGCTCGGCCGGCGCGATTTCGATCACCGCGATCAGCAGCCCGGCGAGATCGGCGCGCCCGCACGGCGCGCAGGCGTCGATGACGTCGGCCGCGGTCTCCGCATCGGCGCACCACGGCAGGATTTCGGCGACCGGCGTGGCCGCCCCATCCGCTGCTGCGGGCGGGGCGTGGGCGAGGGCGGCCAGCGCCGCGACGCTGCGCCAGGGCGACGCGGCCAGGCGCTGCGCCTGCTGCGCGGCGATGCGCTCGCGCCGCGCGAGCTTGACCTGGAGCGCGACCAGCTGGCCCGGCGCGGCATCGCCCTCGAGCAGCTCGTCGAGCAGCGGACCCAGCTGCGGCGCCGGCGCGCGCGCGAGCAGGCGCACCAGGCTCCGTCGGCTCGACCGGTCGGCGCTCGGCGCGAGCTGACGCAGCTCGGGCAGCAGCGGCGCCGGATCGAGCTGTTCGGCGAGGTCGAGGCCGAGCGCCCGCGCCTCGGGGTCGGCGCTGCGCAGCAGCTCGCCGATCCGCTCGGCGAGCAGCGCCGGCGGCGTCCGGGCATCCGGCGCAAGGTCGGCCAAGTGCACGACCCCGGAGCGGAGGTTGCGCAGCAGGGTCGGCAGGAACAGCGCGCCAACCCCGACGTTGAGCAGGAGGAACACGAGGGCGAACACGATCGCGATGAAGGTCACCTCTGCCAGCGCCAGGCGGTCCTGGAGCGACAGCAGCATGACCCCGGCGAGCGCCAGCCCGGCGGGATAGAACACGCCATCGGCCAGCGTCCGGACCCGGCCCTGGTAGCGGAGCGGCAGGGCCGCGTAGTTGGCGTTGTTGACCGGCTGAAAGATCGCGTTGGAGATCGCCTCGGCATTGAGGTGCGTGGCGATCGCCGCCGGCAGCTTCTGGCCGAACGCGAAGCCGATCAGGCAGGCGAGCGAGGTGATCGGGAACACCAGATTGCGGGCGAGCGGCCCGGCGCGCTCGAGCAGCGGCCGGCCGAGGACGTAGAGCAACGCGAGCTCGAGCACCTGGATGCCGGCGAACATGAGCGCGAGGAAGCGCGTCAGAGCGGCCTCGTCCTGGTGGCGCTCGGCGTAGATGGTGAAGACCAGATATTCGCAGAGGCCATAGAGCACGGTCAGCATCAGCGCGTTCAGCGCGATCAGCAGGATCAGCGGGTAGCGCGCCACGAGGCTCGGCAGCAGGCGAAGGCTGTCGACCGGCCCCGGCGTGTCGGCCTCGGTCCGCTGCGGATCGGGCAGCTCCTCGAGGCGCCGCCGGGCGAGGCCGAACTGCGCCGCGGCGATCGCGGCCAGGATGGGCAGCGCCAGGAGCAGGTCCTCTGCCGGCACGAGCGGGGCCAGCGCGCTGGTCAGGGCGCCGCCCAGCACGCCGCCCGCCGCCAGCGCCATGTAGATCAGGGGCGTGCCGCGCTTCAGCTCGATCACGTCGAGAAACGCCGCGACGACGACCCAGAAGACGATGTCGAGGACGATCTCGTAGAGGTGGGCGCTGGCGAGCACGGCGTAGGAGACCGCCGGCAGGTCGAGCGCGATCGGGATGCGCAGCGCAGCGGCGCCGAGCAGGCTGAGGGCGAACGCCGCCTGGCCGAGCGTGATCCGCGGCGCCCGGTCGACCACCCCGCCAAGGCCCGCCGACAGCAGGATCGAGACCGCGGCGAGCAGGAGGTAGAACAGCGGCAGCTGGGCCGGGCCCTCCTTGGCCAGGAACAGCGCGACCCCGGCGGTGCTGAGGATCACCTTGGCCGCCGCGAGCGTGATCGCGAGCGCCATGAAGTGGCGCAGGCAGGAGAGCCGCGCGTCGGCGAGGCCGAACCACCTGCGCCCCGGGAGGGCCGCCGGGCGGGCAGGCGAGGCGATCACGCGAGCCAGCGTCCCGCCGCTAGTCGGCGACGTCCGCGGTCACGACCGGGCCGTCGACGAAGTCGCCGATGATGCCGAGCGCCCGGTAGCGGCGTTGGAGCTCGGCCGGCAAGGTGCTGAAGCTGCCGATCAGGCCGCGGCAATTGGCTGCTCCGCACAGGCAGCGCATGCGCTCGTAGGGGTTGTTGAGATAGGTCGAGTAGTCGTAGGTGAGCTCCTCGTGCGCGGCGATGTCGCGCAGCGCGAGGACGATCGCGCCGCGGCCGGTGAGGCGGATCCCCGTATTCGGGTCGCAGGAGTGGTTGGTGAAGTCGTCGAGGCTGCAGTTCGGCAACTTGAAAGCATCGAAACCCACCTGCAGCGTGATGTCGAGACCATAGCCGCGGCGCCGCAACTCCTGATAGCTCACAACGTTACGATAGTAGTCGCCGTCCTCGTCGATCATCACGGTGCCGCCCGCCTGGAAGGGCTTGGCCGCGAAGATGCCGAGCCCACATCTTCCGGTGTCGGCGACATAGATGCCGAGGCACTTGCTGAGCTTCCTGCGGACCTGCTCGAAGCTGCTCATGGCATGTCTCTTCCCCCGCACCCGGAACCAAGCCGGCGAGCGGCAGTGGACGCGCGTTATTGATTTGCAGTCTTCGCCGGATCAGGAGCGGTCCGCGAAGTGGAAATCTCAAATCAGAATAGCGTAATGGGCGCGTCGATCAACACTTCATTATTGATAAGTTTAATTGTATTCGATTAAACTGCCGGATGCAATTTCAACTGCATTTTAGGATGCGAGCTAAGGCAGCTTGCGGAAGACGGTGATGCAGGAGAGCGACGCCGGCGAGTTGTCGTAGGGCTGGTCGAGCCGGTAGTCGCCATACCAGTCGAACGCCTCCAAGGCGCCGGACAGCCGCGCGGCCGCGCTCAGAAACAGCGGCGTGGCGAACGACTCGACGGTGCGGTGGCGATGCACGGTCCGGGTCCCATGGTCATCGACCTGGATCACGATCTCGACGTCGGCGGTCTGGGTGAGGGTGTCGGTCACCACGTCGGTCGCCCAGTCGAGCCGCACGCGGCAGCCGTCGCGCTCGGCCTGGTAGTGGAACGGCCCGTAGCCGATGATGCAGGTGTCGCGCTGGTGGCTCTGGCCGACGACGTACAGGCCGTCATCGGCGAGGTTCGCCGCCACCGCGCGGAAATGGTCGACGAAGTCGTCGATCGTGCACAGACCGTCGATCGAGTTGAACAGGCAAAGCGCGAGATCGACCGGCTGCGGCAGCGCGAAGTCGCGCATGTCGGCGACGCGCCAGTCGACCGCTATGCCTTCCCGGGTCGCCTCGTCGCGCGCGAAGCGGACCATCTCCTCGCCGCGGTCGAGGCCGATCGCGCTCGCGCCGCGCCGCGCGAAGGCCCGGGCGTGGTAGCCGGGGCCACAGCCGAGGTCGAGGACGCACGCCGGCGGCCGGCCGCGATGCCGGCGCACCAGCTCGGTCAGGAAGTCGACCTCGGGATCGACCTCCCGCCGGAAGACGATGTCGTAGTAGACGGCGAAGCGATACAGGTCGTTGAGCGCGGCCATGGGATCAGCGCGACCAGTCCACCGATTGCTTTCGCCGAGCGGTCATGCCGACGCGCGAGGCGATTTCCTGGGCATAATGGCGACTCGCGGCGTCCCGGCGGGAGTCACCCGCCGGTCGTTGGCGAGCGGATCGGTGGCATGGGCAGAACGCCATGTCAACCACCGCGTGCATGAGCGACGCCGCGCGCGCTGAGACTTGGCGGCGCCTCGCCGCGCGCCCCGCCGGTCGGGATCCGCCTCAGCTCAGCGCGAGCGCATCCTGCGCCCGCCCCGCCCCGCTCGCGTCGGGCCAGGTGTCGACGAGGCGTTCGAAGTCGCGTGCCGGCATCGGCTTGCCGAAGTAGTAGCCCTGCACCTCGTCGCAGCCCTCGCGCTTCAGGAACGCCAGCTGTGCCACGGTCTCGACGCCCTCGGCGCAGGTCCGCATGCCGAGGCTGTGGCCGAGACCGACCACGGCGCGCACGATCGCGTCGGCATCGGTCCGGGTCTCGAGCGCCGAGACGAACGAGCGATCGATCTTGATCTTGTCGAACGGGAACTTCTGCAGGTAGCCCAAGCTCGAGTAGCCGGTGCCGAAGTCGTCCATGGCAATGTGCACGCCAAGGTCCTTGAACTGGCGCAGCGTGGTCATCGCCGCATCCGTATTCTGGAGCAGGACGCCCTCGGTGATCTCGAGCTCGAGACGCTCGGCCGCGAGCCCCGAAACGGCGAGGGCGCGCTGCACGACGTCGACCAGATCGCGCTGCTTGAACTGAACCGGCGAGATGTTGACCGACATCTGCAGCCCCGGCCATGCGACCGCCTGGATGCAGGCGCTGCGCAGCACCCATTCGCCGAGCGCGACGATGAGCCCGGTCTCCTCGGCCACGCCGATGAACTCGCCGGGCGGCACCAGGCCGCGCTCCGGATGGTGCCAGCGGACCAGGGCCTCGACCCCGGACAGGCGGTCGCCGCCGAGCTCGACCTTGGGCTGGTAGTAGAGCTCGAGCTCGCGGCGCGCGAGGGCGAGGCGCAGGTCGCGCTCGAGCGCCTTGCGCGCCTGCAGCCGGGCGTCCATCCCGGCCTCGAAGAAGCGGAAGGTGTCGCGGCCCTCTTCCTTGGCGCGGTAGAGCGCGATGTCGGCGCTCTGCAGCAGGCGACCCGGGATCGAGCCGTCCAGCGGCACCAGGGCGACGCCGACGCTCGCGGTGACCAGCACCTCGTGGCCGTCCAGATCGAACGGCGCGGCGAGCGTTCCCAGGATCCGCCGGCACAGCCTCTGCGCGCCGTCGGGCTGCTCGAGACCGACCTGGACGATCGCGAACTCGTCGCCGCCGATGCGGGCGACCGTGTCGGTCTCGCGCACGCAGGCCTGCAGGCGCTCGGCACAGCCCTTGATCAGGAGGTCGCCGGCGCCATGGCCGAGGAGATCGTTGACGTCCTTGAAGCGGTCGAGATCGACGCAGAGCACCGCCGCCACGTCGCCGCGCCGGCTGACCGTCGCGATCGCCTGCTCGAGACGCTCGCCGAACAGCTCGCGGTTGGGCAGCGCGGTCAGCGGGTCGTGCAGGGCCAGGTATTGCGCGCGCCGCTCGGCCTCGATCTCGGCCGTGATGTCGGTCGCGGTGCCGCGCCAGCCGCGGTGGCCCCCCTCTCGTCGCCGACCGGCTTGCCCGCGACCCGGAGCGTGCGTGACCGGCCGGCGTCGTCCTCGCACAGGCAGAGCAGGTTGCGGAACGGGCGGCGCTGCAGGAGATCGTTCTGATGCCGCTCCCAGCGCTCGGCGCTCTCGGCGGAATGCAACAGATCGCCGAGCGGCTTGCCGAGCACCAGGTTCGGCGAGATGCCGGTCACGGTCGCGAAACGCTCGGACAGGAACCTCAGCCGGAGATCGGGATCGGTCTCCCAGATCCAGTCCGAGCTGGCGTCGGCGACGTCGCGAAAGCGCACCTCGCTGGCCTCGATGGTCTCGGCGGCGAGGCGCGCGTGGCGCAGGACGAGCATGGTGAACAGCGCGATCACCGCGATCGCGATCGCGAGCGACGGGAAGACCGAGCGCAGGAACTCCCAGCCGGGCTGGTGCGGCTGCCAGGTCAATGCCGGATCCCGACCGCCTGGCGCCGTCGGGCGCGATCAGCGGCAGCATGGCGGCGACCGCGGCCGCCCCGGGCAGCGCGAGCTTGAGGTCGGTGACCGGCAAGGGCTCGGCGACCGCATCGAGGAACGCCTGATCGAGCTTCTTGACGTAGACCAGCACCGCCCGTGGCCCCGGCGGCAGGACGACCTCGGCGCCTTCCTCGGGCGTCACGGCGCTCACCCCGACCATGACGATCTGCTCGCCGAGCGCCAGGAGGCCGGTCGCCGGCTGAGGCTCCTCGAGGGGCGCGGCCCTGGCTTGCCGGATCAGCGCTCGAGCCCGTGCGACAGCAGGGCGGCGGCTTCGGCCGCGGTCGACTCGCCGTCGATCTGGCCGTAGATCGTCCGATCGGCGCGGTCGATCACGAAGCTCAGCTCGAACCCGTGCAGATCGTAGATGTAGGAGCCGATGTTGGTATGGGCCCACTCGGGGTCGAAACTCTGATCCAGGTTGCGGAAGGAGTTGGAGTCCACCAGCTGTAGTCCTTCGCCACCAGGCCCACCTGATCGGTCTTGCGCCGGATGGCGTCGCCGACGCTGTCGATCGATTGCCGCAGCGCGATCCGATCCTGGTTGTTGGCGCTGAACCAGACCGAAACCCACGACCACCAGCGAACCCGACGACCACCAGCATCCCATCAGCCACCGCGACCAGCACCGCGATCGGCAGGATGATCTGGTGGATAAGCCTTCCGCTGCGTGCACCCATGGCCCGAACCTTTGATCTTGGGACGACCAGCGTGAGCCGTCGCCGCATGCCGGGCTGTTGTGGCAGCGTAGAGTAAAGATTGGATTAGTGAAAGCAAACCAACCAAGCCGCCAAGCTGCTGGCGGATTAGATGACCTATGGTTGAACCAGACTGGAGAGCCGGCCCGTTACAGTCGCACTTCCGGCCGGCGACATTCGGCAATTGCGCCGAAGATGCGCCGGATCTGCCGCCTCAGGTCGTGTCGGGCCGGCCCGGCAGGACGAAGGGGGCCGGGTCGGCGAAGCGCCTGAGGACGTTCGTCGTCAGGCGGGCGAGGTTGTTGTCGAAGCGGTTCCAGGACAGGCTGCCGGCATAGGCGATCGAGCCGGTCGAGAACACGGCCCCGCCGCCTGGGGTCTCGAAGAACACCAGATCGGCGTGGATCGCGCTGTTCTGGACGGCGTCGGTCGCGCCGTGCGGGATCCGCACCTCCTCGGCGACCAGCTCGTAGGTGTTGGAGTGGTTCTCCGAGCGCGCGACCACCAGCGCATGCGGCGGCGTGCCGAGCGCCGGATCGGCGCTGTCGATCTCGAGCCCGGCCGCGCCGCCCTGGAGGACGCCGAAATCGCCCAGGATCTCGTCGGCGATCCCCTCGAACATGAAGGCGACGCGAGGGTCCCGGCTCGCCGCGGTGCGCCGGTAGTAGGAGCACTTGTCGAAGCCCTGGCTGATGAAGCCGACGCCGGCCAGCTTCTGCGGCGCGCGACCCTGGCGGCGCCACAGCCCGCCGTACTCGCCGGTGAAGCTGTGGTAGTACTCGCCCGGCTCCGCGTCCCAGGCGCGCACGCCGCCCTCGGCGCGGCGCACCTCGATCACCCCGCGCCGCGTCGGATGATGGGCGATCCGCCAGTAGAAGCCGTTGCCCCCCATGTACATCAGCCGGCCGCCCTGGCGCAGATAGGCATCGAAGGCGTCGAGCATCGCCGCCGAGTTGTACTCGGGATGGCTGCCGGTCAGCACCACCGCATAGGGGCGCAGCAGGTCCAGGCCCTCGTAGTGGAGGTCCTCCTCGGTGACCACGTCGTAGTCGACGCCCTGCTGCTCCAGCCAGTCGACGATGAACAGGTCGAGGTTGAAGTTCCAGTGCCGCCCGCCGGGCTTGACGTTGGTCGCCGGCCGCAGGCGCGAGGCGTAGCAGACCCCGCTGCCGTCGGCGTGGCGGTCGTAGGTCGAGAGGCCGAGCTCCGGGTGGTCGAGCAGGAGGCCGTCGATCGCATCCAGGACGGTCAGCCGGCCGTGGTAGAGCTCGGTCGCGGGCGAGGCGAAGCGCGCGCGGTTGTTGATGTAGGCGCAGTAGGTCGCGGTCGCGGCGAGATAGGCGATCTTGGCGCGCCCTGCGCCCGGCGCCGGCCGGACGAAGAACGGCACGTAGAACTCGGCCTCGGCGGCGCTGAGCCGCGCCGCATAGACGCCCGAGCGCAGACCGGCTGGCACCTCGAGCTCGAAGTCGGTCTGCCAGTTGGCGTCGAGCAGGTCGTCGTCGTGGAAGTGGATCGCGCCGTACTGCTCGGGCGCCCGGGTCCAGTCCATCACCGCGCCGGTCCAGTTGTGCCCGGTCATCGCGCGCGCCGGCAGGTTGACCGTGCGGCCATGGAGGCGGTTGGGCGAGCTGTCGACCAGGGTCTCGCTCGGGATCTCGCGCGCGAAGTCCCAGCGCGCGACCACGGCCCGCTCCAGCCCGGACGGCAGCGCGCCGTCGCCGGCGAGCGCCGCGACCTCGGCGCGCGCGAGCGCGCGATTGGCGAGCCGCGGCCGGTCGAGCTTGCCGTTGTAGTGGCCGCCGGCCACCAGCCGGCCGCAGGCGGTCGGGGCATCGGCCTCGCCCTCGTGCCAGGCGGCGAACAGGAAGGGCGTGCCCGCGGCCCCGGGGCGGAGCGCGGTCGTGGTCTCCACCTGCACCGCCGCCTGGTCGTGGAACGACGGGTCGTGCACCGGCTCCTGCCACAGCATCATGCGGCCGCTCGCGCCGTCGAAGCTGCCGGCCACCAGGTACCAGCGCCGCGCGAGCAGCGGCTGGCCGCTGGACAGGGTCGCCACGGCGGCCCCGTCGCCGATGCGCATTTCGAGCGCGCCACGCTCGTCGAGGCCGAGCCCGATGCCGCGGCGCCCGCTCTCCGACCAGGTGCCGAGCAGCGCCTGCCGGGAGCGCCCCGGGGTGGTCGGCCAGACGTAGGCCTGGAGCGTGAAGCTCGTCAGATCGCCGAATGCCGGGCGCGCGTCGACCACGCCGAAGGAGCCGATGTGGATCGCCTGACGGCGCCCGGGATAGCTGCGGTTGGCCGCACAGTCGACCGGCTCGGTGCGGAACGGCGTCGCCAGCGGCCCCGCCTGCGGGTTGATCAGACGGACGATCTCGGCCTGATACCGGGCGGCGCCGATGCAGCTCACCAAGAAGCGCACGCGCGCGCCGGGCGCCACGCTGATCGGATCGCAATAGCCAAGCAGGGCAGTCATCGTCGGCATCCCTCGAACCTGGGCGGTTCCTTGCCCGAACTCGTCCGGCCGTCGGAGCTGCGCCGCCTGCGAGCCCCGGTGCAGACCCTCGGCCCGGCGATGTTTTTCGCCTTCTGCAAACACCGATAGCGGCGCGCAGAATGGGCGCGAAACACCATCACCCCTGCGCCTTCGATTAGTCGATCGGCAGCTCCTGGCCGGTGAGCGCCTGCCAGCGCAGCTTGAAGACGTGCCACTCGGCCGCCTCGAGGCTGGTGAACACCGCGTTGGTCAGCTTCGGCGCGGCGGGCGCGCCCGGCTCCATCACCGCGAGCGTCCACTGCTCGCCGGCGGCGGTCATGACCAGCACGTGAAACGGCTGGTCGCGGGGCTTGCGCATCAGGTTGAGCAGATACTGCAGGTCGGGGCTGTGCTCGCCGTACGGCCGCGCCTTGAACTCAAGGGCGAGCTCGATCCGGCTCGGGTCGATCTCGTACATGGCGCCCCCAACCTGAAGCTCGGCACCTGCCCTCCGCGCATCCGTGGTGGACTTACCTACGCTGCCACGACGGACGTACGTGCCTTGCCTGGCAGACTAGCCGGTCAGCGGGGACGTGGGAACCCGCCCGCGATCAGGCCGCTTGTGGCGCGCTTCGGGCATTGCACCTTTCGCCGGCCCGGCCCGGCCCGCGCGAACGCGCCAGCGCGCCACGAAGAACGATGCTGTTCGGTCAGGGCCGGCGCGATGCCCCCGCCCACGCGCTTGGCCTAGCACCAGCGGGTGGACGGGGCGGAGCGTAGTCGATCGTCGCGGCGCGGCCGTTCCGCGACGGCTCGTGTTGCGGGCACGGGGGAGCGCCCGCCACGAGCCGGCGGGCACGACCCGAAACGGCACGAGGCCGGTCCGGGTCGCGGCAGCGAAGGTCAGGCGGCGCTGCGCCGGCCGGAGCCCGCCTGCGCCGGGGCAGCCTGGCTCTGCTTGCGCTCGCGCACGGTCAGCTCGCCGGCGATCTGGCCGCCGCGCTCGAGCTCGAGCTCGCCGTAGCAGATCTTGCCGGTCACCCGACCGCTGTGGTGCACGACCAAGCGGCCGCGCACGGTCAGGTCACCGTCGTAGATCCCGCTGACCTGGGCCTCCTCGACCTCGCAGCTGCCGATGAAATGGCCCGATGGCGCGATCTCGAGGGTGCGGGTGGCATTCATCGTGACCTCGACCTGGCCCTCGACGACCAGCCGGTCGCAGGCGGTGATCTCGCCCTTGAGCTGGATGCCCTTGCCGACGATCAGCCGCTTGCCGGTCTCGCCGTCGTCGAACGCCGAAGCAGCGCTCGCGCCGCTCGCGGCGGCCGCGAGCGGCCCGGGGGCGGGCGGGGTCGCCATCGCGCGCTCGGCGAGCGCCGGCGGCAGCGGCAGCTTGCCCGCCGACGCGCTGTCGGCGGACTTGATCGGCGGCAGGTGGTCGCCGGACTTGGTCGCAGGCGTGTTCTGCTTGAAGAGCATGATCCGACACTCTCGCTGGAATGATCCTCGGCCCTGCCATCGCAGGCGGTTCGTCACCTTCGAACGTCAGGGTTAAGTCGCGGTTAACGATGCGACGACGCGGCGCGAGACGGTCGCCGGTCACGCCGCCGGTATCTTTGGACGGCGCCGACCGAGCATGCGCCAGATCGGGATTTTCTGCGACAGAAAAGCAGCGAGGCAGCAGCGCCAATGGTCAGGGCGC
Source organism: uncultured Alphaproteobacteria bacterium (assembly GCA_963753275.1). Taxonomy (GTDB): domain Bacteria; phylum Pseudomonadota; class Alphaproteobacteria; order Geminicoccales; family Geminicoccaceae; genus DATAOG01. The sequence goes on from CAVWCE010000017.1 coordinate 17,900, forward strand.
CATCATCAGCTCTGGCGGCTCGGGTTGCGCAGCGCAAGGAAAGCGGGCATCAGTGCAGCCCCGAGCGACGCGCAGGAACCCTACGAGACCGCAGGAACCTTGACGATGCTTGAGCTCCTGACCGACCCGCAGGCCTGGATCAGCCTCGCCACGCTCTCGGTGCTCGAGATCGTGCTCGGCATCGACAACATCATCTTTCTCTCGATCGTCTCGGCGCGGCTGCCGCTGCATCAGCAGGCGACCGCGCGCCGGATCGGGCTTGGGCTGGCGCTGCTGGCGCGGGTTCTGCTGCTGCTCAGCCTGACCTGGATGATCGGGCTCACCCGGCCGATCTTCGAGGTCGCGGGCTTCGCCGTGTCCTGGCGCGACATCGTGCTCGTGGCCGGCGGCATCTTCCTGATCGTCAAGGGCACGATCGAGACCCACCACATGCTGGAGGGTCAGGGCGGCGAGGCCGTGGCCGGCACCGCGAGCTTCGCCGCGGTCATCACCCAGATCGTGCTGCTCGACCTCGTGTTCTCGCTCGAACTCGGTGATCACCGCGATCGGCATCGCCGAGCACGTCCCGATCATGGTCGCCGCGATCGTGATCGCGATGGCGATCATGCTGCTCGCCGCGGAGCCGACGGCGCGCTTCGTCAACGCCCATCCGACGGTCAAGATGCTGGCGCTCTCGTTCCTCCTGCTGGTGGGCGCGGCGCTGGTCGCCGACGGCATGCACTTCCACATCCCGCGCGGCTATCTCTACTTCGCGATCGCGTTCTCGATGGGGGTCGAGGCGCTGAACCTGCTGGCGGCGCGCGCCCGGCGCAAGGCCCCGGCCGAGCCTGTCGAGAAGGCCTGAGGGGAGGAACCCTCACGCCTTGCGGATCACGAAGCGGAACTCGCCGTCCTGCTCCAGGCTCTCGATCAGCTCGTGGCCGGTCGCCTGGCAGAACGCCCGGAAGTCCCTGACCGTCCCGGGGTCGGTCGCGAGGATCCGGAGCAGGCTGCCCGGGGCCAGCCTCTGCATTGCCTTGCGCGCGCGCAGCACCGGCAGCGGGCAGTTCAGCCCGCGGGTGTCGAGCAGCGTCTCCGCCATGCCCCTCGGTTCTCCGCTGCGCGCCCAGAAGGCCGCTAGCATGCCATCCCCGCCGGGAGTACGCTAGGCCAAGGCGCGCGGCGGTGCTCCACGCCTGGACGGCTCAGACCCGGGGCCGCGGCGCGCTGCCCTTGCGAGGTGACGTGCGCCCGTCGCGAACCGTGCCACCGGGCGAAGCGCCGCTCGACGACTGCTTCGCCCACGACCGCGAGCGCCTGCCGGCCGGCGAGGCGCTGGCGCTGCTCGAGCAGCGCATCCGGCCAGTGGTCGCCACCGAGAGCGTGCCCCTCGCCGCCGCCCACGGCCGGATCCTCGCCGAGCCGGTGATCGCCGAGCGCGACGTGCCGGGCTTCGACAACGTCGCGGTCGACGGCTTCGCCTTCGCCCACCGCGACCTCGCCGAGGGCCGGCCGACGCCGCTCCGGCTGCTCGAGCAGCGGGCCGCGGCCGGGCATCCGTTCGAGGGCCGCCTGCCGGCGGGGACGGCGCTGCGCGTCCTGACCGGCGCCGCGCTGCCGGCGGGCGCCGATACCGTGCTGATGCAGGAGGATGCCGCGCTCGAGCAGGGCGCGGTGATCATCCCGCCGGGGATCAGGCCCGGCGCCAACCGCCGCCGCGCGGGCGAGGACGTCCGCCAGGGCCAGGCGGTGCTGCAAGCCGGCCAGCGCCTGCGGCCGCAGGAGGTCGGCGTGGCGGCGACCCTCGGCCGGGCGCAGCTGAAGGTGTTCTGCCCGGTCCGGGTCGCGCTGCTGTCGACCGGGGACGAGCTGGCCGAGCCCGGCGCGCCGTTGCCGCCGGGTGCCAGCTACGACGCCAACCGCACGATCCTGCACGGGCTGCTCGGCGGCCTCGGCTGCCGGGTGACCGATCTCGGCATCCTGCCCGATCGCGCCGCGGCGGTCGCGGGCGCGCTGCAAGAGGCGGCGGCGCGCCACGACGTGGTGATGACCTCGGGCGGCGCCTCGCGCGGCGACGAGGACCACGTGGTGCGCGCGGTGGCGCGCCAGGGCCGGCTGCACTTCTGGCAGATCGCGGTCAAGCCCGGCCGGCCGCTCGCCTTCGGCCAGCTCGGCAGCTGCCTGTTCATCGGCCTGCCCGGCAATCCCGTCGCCGCGGTGATCTGCTTCCTGCGCTTCGCCCGCCCGGTGCTCGTAGCGCTGGGCGGCGGGCGCTGGCCGGAGCCGCGGGCGTTCCTGGTTCCCGCCGGCTTCGCCTTGAAAAAGAAGCCGGGGCGGCGCGAGTATCTGCGCGCCCGGTTGGCGCGCGGGGCCGATGGGCGGCTCCGGGCCGAGAAGATCGCGCGCGAGGGCTCGGCCATCCTGACCTCGCTGGTCGAGGCGGATGGCCTGGTCGAGCTCGGCGAGGAGCGCACCCTGGTCGAGCCGGGGGAGCTCATCGAGTTCGTCCCGTTCAGCGAGTTCGGCCTCGTCCCCTGAGGGGCGACGATCCGGCCGGCCGGCGCGTTATCCCGAAGCCGCGGATAACGCAATCTTGACGCTCTTCACCGCAGATTGGACCGGCCGCCCAGCGGCGGCTTGGCGAGCGACAGCGCGGCACCTAGATCAACAGGAGCACGCCTGTGAAGGACCGGATGATGGCGACGGTGCGGACCCGCTGGTCGAGCCGCCTCAAGCTCCTGCTGGATCGGTTCGGCGGCGTGCCCGCGGTTCCGGTCCCGCTGCCGCCCCCGGAGCCGCTGCCGGACGCGCCGCTGATCCGGCCGTTCCCCTGGGAAGCGCATTACCCCGACGGGCTCGCCTGGCAGCTCGACCTCGCGCCGCGGCCGCTCTACAGCCTGCTCGACGAGGCCGGCGCCGCCTATGCCGACCGCCCCTGCCTCGACTTCCTCGGCCGCAAGTCGAGCTACCGCGAGATCGCGCAGCTGGTCGATCGGGCGGCCAAGGGCTTCCAGGCGCTGGGCGTGGGCAAGGGCGTCCGGGTCGGCCTCTTCCTGCCGAACTGCCCCTACTACGTGATCTGCTTCTTCGCCGTGCTCAAGGCGGGCGGCACGGTGGTCAACTACAACCCGCTCTACGCGGATCGCGAGATCGCGCGCCAGATCGAGGACTTCGCGCACCTCGATCATGGTCACCCTCAACATCAAGGGGCTCTATCCCAAGATCGCTCCGCGGCTCGCCGACACCTGCCTCAAGACCATCGTGGTCGGCTCGATGGGCGGCCTTCTGCCCTGGCGCGAGCGCACCCTGTTCGCGCTGCTGAGGCGCAAGGAGATCGCCGAGGTCCCCTACGACGAGCGCCACGTCAAGTTCAAGAAGCTGATCGACAACGACGGCAGGCCCCGGCCGGTCGCGATCGACCCGCTGAGCGACACCGCCGTCCTGCAGTACACCGGCGGCACGACCGGGCTGCCCAAGGGTGCCATGCTGAGCCACGCCGCCCTCCATACCAACACCCGCCAGGTGAGCCTCTGGGCGGTCGGCGCCCGGCCCGGGCAGGAGAAGGTGGTGGGCGCCTTGCCGCTGTTCCACGTCTTCGGCATGACCGGGGTGATGAACGTCGGCATCGCCTGCGGCTTCGAGATCATCCTCATGCCGCGCTTCCGCCTCGACCAGCTGCTCAAGGTGATCGCCCAGGAGCGCGCGACGGTGATGCTCGGCGTGCCGACGATGTACTCCTCGATCAACACCTCCAAGCTGCTCGAGCAGTACGACCTCTCGAGCCTGCGCTTTTGCATCTCGGGCGGGGCGCCCCTGCCGCTTGCCGTCCAGGAGACCTTCGAGCAGCTCACCGGCTGCATGCTGGTCGAGGGCTACGGCCTGACCGAGGCCGGGCCGGTCTGCACCCTCAACCCGTTCGGCGGCGCGGCGCCGCCCGGGCTCGGTCGGCCTGCCGCTGCCCGGCACGCTGGTCGAGATCGTCTCGCTCGACGAGCCCGGGCGCCGCCTGCCGCTCGGCCAGCGCGGCGAGATCTGCATCACCGGCCCGCAGCTCATGGCGGGCTACGCGGAGCGCGCCGAGGAGACCGCCGAGACGCTGCGCGGCGGCCGCCTGCACACCGGCGACGTCGGCTACATCGACCGGGACGGCTACGTCTACGTGGTCGACCGGATCAAGGACCTCATCCTGAACGGCGGCTTCAACGTCTATCCGCGCATGGTCGAGGAGGCGATCCTGCTCCACCCCGCGGTCGCCGAGGCCTCGGTCTGCGGCGTCCCGGACCGCCACCGGGGCGAGGTGGTCAAGGCCTACGTCCGGCTGGTCGAGGGGGCGTCCCTCGAGGTCGCCGAGCTGCGCGCGTTCCTCAAGGACAAGCTCGCACCCTTCGAGCAGCCCAAGCACATCGAGCTGCGCGCCGAGCTGCCGCAGAGCTGGCTCGGCAAACCCTCCAAGCGCGCGCTCGTCGCCGAGGAGCTGCGCCGCCTCAACGGCAGCCCCGGCGATGGCAACATCAACGGCGCCGCTGCCGCCCCCGAGCTTGCGCCGCTCGCCGCCCCCGCGCCCTCGACCTGAGTTGCCGCGGACGCCGGCCTGTGGGACAAGTCAGGGCGCCGGACCCGGCGTGTCCGCCCGCGCACCCGTCCGGAGGCCGCGCCGGGGTTGGTCGGCGGCCGGCGCGCCATGTCGAGACGCATGAGGTCGCGATGAGCCTGGCGAGCGTCACCCTGCAGATCGAGGCCCAGCTGCCCCAGCTCGCCCGGCTCGGCTACAAGGTCAAGTTCGCGCTCGAGGACGAGGGCATGATCCTGGTCGACGCGAGCCGGACGCCCGCCACCCTCTCGCACGCCGACGAGCCCGCCGACTGCACGATCCGCCTCACCGAGGAGCGCCTTACCCAGCTCCTCGACGGCCGCCTCTCCCCGACCCTCGCCTACACGCTCGGCCAGATCAAGGTCGAAGGCTCCCTCGGCGTCGCGATGAAGCTCGCGAGCTTGCTCGAGAGCTGAGCAGAATTGCTATTCGTCTCCTTGTGGCGCTCCTGAACTCTTGGATGGCCAGTACAGGCTCTGAAGAGCGCGTGTCGCGATCGCCGTCCGGCGCCTCGGAGCAGTTGACCGGCAAATCCAATCCCGCTGGGATACCGAACGATGGCGCAGTTTCGACTTCGGCCGTCGCAAGAATGCGGCACGGAAGCTACGATTCTGACGCATCTTTTACTGTGGCGCGCAAGTCGACCCGAGCGATCAAGCGCTGGAGAATGCTGGAGTTCTCGGGTGCCGTCGCTGCTTCCGACCGCAATCCCTTCGGATCATAGCCAAATCAGCGCCGGCTTCATAGATCGGCCATGTCGCAAACAGGCAAGCGTTGATCCTGGTTGATCCAGCGGCGCCCCGGAAATCAATGCGCCGATGCGCCACTTTCGACGCATCGCCGGCTGCGGGTCGAGGTGCCGACGCGGGTCAGTCGGTGATCAGATAGAACCGCCGCTTCTCCGCCTCGGTCAGCTCGCGCGGCAGCCGCGCGCGGGCGGTCTCGATCAGCTCCTGCTTGCTGCGGCCGATCCAGGTCACGCGAACCGTCTTGTCATCCGACCCGCTCACGATGCGCGCGCCATCGGGCGAGAAACCGGCGGCCCTGACCCGGTCCTCGTGGCCGCGCAGGACCAGCAGCTCCGCCCCGCTCGCCGCGTCCCACACCCGCACCGTGTTGTCATAAGACCCGCTCACGATGCGCGCGCCATCGGGCGAGAACCCGGCCGCATAGACAGAACCCTCGTGGCCGCGCAGGACCAGCAGCTCCGCCCCGCTCGCCGCGTCCCACACCCGCACCGTGTGGTCATCAGACCCGCTGACGATGCGCGCGCCAGTCGGGCGAGAACCCGGCGCGCCCAGACAGGAACCCTCGTGGCCGCGCAGGACCAGCAGCTCCGCCCCGCTCGCCGGCGCCAGCGGGCCGGACGGGACGTGGCACCGCAGGCGTAGCCGCTCGGAGGGAAGGGCGCGGCCTGGCTGCCACCGGCGAGGTCGGCGAGCGGTTGGCGAAGACCTGGCCACCCGGGTCCGGCGAGCCGACCCGGCTCCCGCACGCCGTCCGAGCTGGCCCCGCGCGGCGCGCGCCAGGCGTCGCTGGTCGGCCGGGAGCGACATGAGCGGCTCATGGGTTCATGAACCGAACTCGTTGGCGAACGCCGGTCGCGGGCTTAGATATCAGGCGGCAAGGGACTGACCGCACGTCGGCCACCCGATCGAGGAGGAACTCCCATGAGCCAGGCTGTCCTCGAACGCCCGCCGGCCACGCCGCCGGACCTCGGCGGAGGTCCGCGCCGCGCTGACCTTCATCACCCGCTCGGACGAGAAGCCCGTGTTCCACAGCTCCGCGCTGACCGGCGCGGCGCCGCGGGTGTTCTTCGAGACCGAGCGCCACGTGGTGAGGATCCAGGATCTGCGGCCGCAGGCCGACGCGCTCTCGCTCGACCACGAGGGGTTCGAGCTGCGGCGCCATGAGAGCGCGCCAAAGACCTGTACGACGACGACGCGCTCGAGCAGGTCTACTACCCGGAGATCGAGGCGCTGCTGCGCGCCGCGATCGGGGCGAGCCGCGTCGTCATCTTCGACGCGACCCGGCGCTCTGACGGCGGCGCAGGTGCTAAGAACCGGGACGGCCTGCGCGGCCCGGCGAGCCGGGTGCACGTCGACTACACCGAAAAGAGCGGCCCGCAGCGGGTCAGGGATCTCCTCGGCGAGGCCGAGGCCGCGCGGCTTGCCGCGGCCGGCGCCAGGATCGTCCAGATCAACGTCTGGCGCCCGATCCGGGGGCCCGTCGAGCGCTCGCCCCTGGCACTCGCCGACGCCTCGACCGTGCGGCCTGAAGACCTGATCGCGACCGACCAGCTGTTCCCCGACCGGGTCGGCGAGATCTACCATCTGGCGCATCACTCCGCGCAGCGCTGGTACTACGCGCCCTCGATGACAAGGGACGAGGTGCTGCTGATCAAGGGCTGGGACAGCCTGGACGACGGCCGCGCCCGCTTCACCCCGCACGGCGCCTTCGACCTCCCGGACACGCCCCCCCCACGCCGCCCCGCGCGAGAGCATCGAGGTGCGCACGCTGGCGGTGATCGAAGGCTGAGCCGGGGTTCCGGGAGGCGGGGCGCAGGACGAGCGCGGTCACGCGAGGCACGGTCCCGAGGCGGCCCGGCAGCAGACAGTGCGGGACTACGGCAGCGCCTCCGGCGTATATGGCGGGTTGGCGTGGTGCGATTGGGGTCGCCCGATGGAGCTTTTGCCGCCGTTTCGACCGGGTGATCCGGTGCCGCTGTTCCGCGCCCGCGCCAGCAACGGCAGCGCGGACTACGACGTCGCGAGCGTCGCCGGGCGCTACGTCGTGCTGGCGTTCCTGGGGTCGGCGGCGCAGGAGCCGGTGCGCCGCGCGCGCGCCGCGCTGCGCCGGCAGCGGCGGCTGTTCGACGACGTCCGGGCGAGCTTCTTCGGGGTCAGCGTCGACCCCGCGGACGAGGCCGGCGGCCGGCTCAAGGAAAGCCTGCCGGGGATCCGCTTCTTCTTCGACCAGGACGGCGCGATCAGCCGGCGCTTCGGCGCGCTCGTCGAGGCGCCGGACGGCCGGCGCCGGTCTATCGCTGCTGCTGGCTGCTGCTCGACCCGATGCTGCGGGTGCTGACCTCGGCGCCGCTCGCCAAGGCCGAGCGGGTGCTCGCTCCGCTGGCCGAGCTGCCGCCGCTCGAGGCGCACGCCGGCTGCCGGCTGCATGCGCCGGTGCTGGTCCTGCCGCGGGTGTTCGAGCCCGAGTTCTGCCGCCGCCTGATCGAGCTCTACGAGCGCGCACGGCGGCGCAGGAACTCGGGCTTCATGCGCGAGGTCGGCGGCAAGACCGTCACCGTGCTCGACCACGGCTTCAAGCGCGCGCGCCGACCACCACATCGAGGACGAGGCGGTGCGCGCAGGCGGCGCGCGAGCGCATCCAGCGGCGGGTCGTGCCGGCGCTCGAGCAGGCCTTCCAGTTCCGCGCCACCCGGATCGAGCGCTACCTGGTCGCCTGCTACGACGCCGCGCGCGGCGGCTACTTCCGGGCGCATCGCGACAACACCACCAAGGGCACGGCGCACCGCCGGTTCGCGGTCACGATCAACCTGAACGCCGACGAATTCGAGGGCGGCGACCTGTGCTTCCCCGAGTTCGGGCCGCGCCCCTACCGGGCGCCGACCGGCGGCGGCGGTGGTGTTCTCCTGCTCGCTGCTGCACGAGGCGACGCCGGTGACCGCGGGGGCGCCGCTACGCCTTCCTGCCGTTCCTGTACGACGAGGCGGCGGCGCGGATCCGGGTCGCGAACAACCGCTTTCTGGGCGAGGGCGTCAGTGCCTACCGGGCGGACGATGCGGCTGCGGCAGGCGCCGAGCCGGCGCCGGAACGGTCTTCCGCCGAGGGGCCTGGCGCTCCCGGGTGAGCGTGATTGCGGCGCCCTGGCGCCAGAGGCGCCACTGGGCGAAAAAAGCCGATCGTCGGCGGAGCTTTGCCATCAAACCCAGACCCGCTATCTTGACCATGGTAAGTCGCGGATGGCTGAAATGAGGTCCTACGTCTTTCGAGCCGAGCTCGTGGAGGAAGAGGATGGCCGCTGAGCGCCGGCGTTCCGGCGTTGCCGGGCTGTGCGACATGGGGTGAGACCAAAGAGGAGGCCTTAAGAAATCTGCGTGATGCGGTCGAGGCCTATCTGAGAGATGTCGAGCGCGCGGGCGCGGAGCTTCCCAGCTCTGCGCCGCGCGAGGTCTCGGACGAGCCGCTGGTCGCCGTGACGATCTGATGGTCGGGCGCCCACCGCCCGGGCTGCTCCGCAACGTATCGACCCGGCGCATCGTTCGAGCCTTGGAGCAGGAGGGCTTTGCTCACACCGAAAGACAGGGCAGCCAGCGAATTTATCGCCATCCCGATGGTCGGCGGGTGGTTATTCATTATCACCGGGCGACGGATACGCTGCCGCCGTACGTGCTCCGCAATCTGCTGGTCGGAACCGCATGGAGCGAGGCGATCTGCAGCGTCTGAAGCTCGTCAGATAGAGCTGCTACTCCCGGGTGAGCGTGATTGCGGCGCCCTGGCGCCAGAGGCGCCATTGGGCGAAGAGGCCGGTCGTGTCGTACCAGACCGTCTGCTCGAGCTCGCCCCTGTACTTCGTACTTGTCGGCCGCGACCGGCCGATCGCCCAGCTTCAGCCATTCGGGCCCGGCGGCCCGGACGCTCGCGTGGAGCAGCTCGCCGGTCTTGATGTCGAAGAACAGCGTGCGCGGGGCTCGCGAGCATGCGCGAGGGCTGGCTCGGCACGGTCGCCGCGGGGGCCTCGATGCGGCCGGCGGCGCCCTCGATCACCAGGCGCTCGCCCTCGGCCCGCGCGCTGACCGCGAAGCGCTCGGCGTTGTCGACGGTCAGGCCGTCGAACGCGACCAGGCGGTCCTCCTGCCAGACCTCGCGGTAGCGCGAGCGCCGCTCGTGGGCGGTGACCCCGAGCAGCTTCACCATCAGATGCGCCTCGTGCTCGATCACCAGCCGGCCCGCCTCGCGGCCGACGGTGACCTCGTGCGCGCCGATGTCGCCGAACAGCGCGTGGCGGATCCGGTAGTGGTAGCTGCCGGGGTCCGGCTCCGCCGCGGACGCGCCGCCGCCCGCAAGGAGGAGAAGGACGCAGATCGCGAGGCGCATGGACTTAGGCTCCGGCTCGGCTCGCGCCAGACTAGCTAGCGGCGCTCCGACCAAGGCGCTGCAAGCTTTGCGCCGGGAACCGAAGGTTATTGCCGGGTCAGAGTGATCGCGGCGCCCTCGATAGATGAGGCGCGACTGCAGCCACGCGCCATCGGGGGCGTACCAGAGCTCGCGCTGGAGATCGCCGGTCACGCGATATTTCAGCGCGCGCACGCGCACGCCACCGACGCTGATCGTGTCGGCGCCGGCGGGCGTCACCCGCACCCGTTGCAGCTTGCCGCGCTGGGTGTCGAACAGCAGCGGCCGGTCGAGCACGGCACGGTTCCAGGGATGGTTCGAGACGACGGTCGAAGGCGCCAGGGTCCGGCCTCTGCGGCCTTCGATGATCGTCTGCTCGCCGTCGGCGCGTGCCTTGACCTCGTAGATCTCGCCGTTGTCCTTGAACCAGCTGTCGAACGCGATCAGCCGGTCGCCGCGCCAGACCTCGCGATAGCGTGCCGCGCGCTGGAAGACCGGGACCATCAGGACCGTGACCTTGCCCTCGATCGTGGTCTCGACGATCAGCTCGTCGCCCGCGCAGGCGAAGGTGATCACGTGGCGCCCGACCTCGCCATAGGCCTCGTGATGGATCGCGTATTCGGCATTGGCCGGCGCATCGGGACAGGCCGCGGCTGGACCGGCCAGGAGCAGGGCGAGCGCCAGGGTGAGGAGCAGGACGCGCATGAAGGAACTGCTAGCCCGGCCCGGTGACAGCTAGAAGGCGGCGTCCTCGAACTCCATCACCGGCGCGCCGCCGGCCATGATCTGGGCGAAGAGCGCGCCGCTCTCGGGCAGGAGCTTGGTCATGAAGAAGCGCGCGGTGCGGATCTTCGCCTCGTAGAACGCGGCCTCGCCATTGGCGCCGCCGGCGAGCTTCGCCTGGGCGACCTGGACCATCCGCGCCCACATGAACGCCATCGCCACCAGCGCGAACAGGCGGAGGTAGTCGGCGGACGCCGCACCCGCCTCGTCCGGGTTCCTGAGGCCCGCCTGGGCGAGGTGCAGCGTGACCTGCTGCAGGCGCGCGAACGCCTTGGCCAGCGGCAGGACGAACTCGGCGAGCTCGGGGTCGCTCTGGTGGCGCTCGATGAACGCCATGACCGGGTGGAAGAAAGTTCGGAGAAAACGGCCGTAGTGCGCCGGCAGCTTGCGACCGACCAGGTCGAGCGCCTGGATGCCGTTGGCGCCCTCGTAGAGCTGGGTGATCCGGGCATCGCGCACCAGCTGCTCCATGCCCCACTCGCGGATGTAGCCGTGGCCGCCCATGACCTGGACGCCGAGATTGGCCGCGGCCGAGCCCTGATCGGTGAGGTAGGCCTTGAGGACCGGCGTCATCAGAGCGAGCAGGTCGTCGGCCGCCTGGCGGGTCGACGCGTCGGGGTGGCGCTTGGCGAGGTCGACGTGCATGCCGACCCAGTAGGCGAGCGCGCGGGCGCCCTCGGTCGTGGCGCGCATGGTGAGCAGCATGCGGCGCACGTCCGGGTGGACGATGATCGGATCGGCCGGCCGCTCGGGCTGCTTGGCGCCCCGCAGCGCCCGGCCCTGCAGGCGCTCCCTCGCGTAGGCGACAGCACTCTGATAGGCGGTCTCGGCGACGGCGAGGCCCTGGAGGCCGACCTCGAGGCGCGCGTCGTTCATCATCGTGAACATCGCCCGCATGCCCCGGTTGCGGCTCGCCGAGCAGCCAGCCGCGCGCGCCCTCGAAGCTCATCACGCAGGTGGCGGACGCCTTGATGCCCATCTTGTGCTCGATGCCGGCGCAGCTCACGCCGTTGCGCGGGCCCGCCTCGCCGTCCTCCTTGGGCAGGAGCTTCGGCACCAGGAACAGGCTGATGCCGCGGATACCCTTGGGCGCGTCCGGCAGGCGCGCGAGCACCAGGTGGACGATGTTCTGGCTGAGATCGTGCTCGCCCGAGGTGATGAAGATCTTGGTGCCGGTGATCCGGTAGCCGCCGTCGCCGTCCGGCTCGGCGCGGGTGCGGATCAGGCCGAGGTCGGTGCCGCACTGGGGCTCGGTCAGGCACATGGTGCCGCTCCAGCGGCCCAGGGCGAGCTTCGGCAGGTAGAGCGCCTTGAGCTCGTCGCTCGCATGGGTCTCGATCGCGAGATAGGCGCCGGCCGAGAGGCCCGGATAGTTGGCGAACGCCATGTTGGCCGAGCAGACCATCTCGTCGACCACGAACTTGATGGCCTTGGGCAGGCCTTGGCCGCCGTACTCGGCGCCGGCCGCGAGCCCGGTCCAGCCGCCGGCGGTGAACGCGTCGTAGGCCTCCTTGAAGCCCTCGGGCGTGCGCACGACCCCGTTCTCGTAGACGCAGCCCGCCTCGTCGCCGGTCCGGTTGAGCGGGAACAGCACGTTCTCGCAGAGCCGCGCGCCCTCCTCGATCACCTGGTCGATCACGTCGGCGGACGCGTCCTCGTAGCCCGGCAGCCCGGCCAGCTTCTCGACCTCGAGCAGCTCGTGGAGGACGAAGCGCATGTCGCGCTGCGGCGCGTGATAGACGGTCATGGCGCTCGGCTCCGGTCAGAAGGAGACTCCACCCCCACCCCATCCCTCCCCCATCGAGGGGGAGGGGGAGTGAAAGGGTGAGTTCAAGTCCGGTCACGATGGATTTCCCTCCCCCCTTGCGGGGGAGGGCCAGGGTGGGGGGCGGGCCGCCGCCAGCCATCCATCGAGGAACCTCAGTTCCGGAGCGGCTGCCGGTGTCGAGCATGTGCTCGATGCGGGCGAGGGTCGCGGGCTCTCTGACCAGGGTCATGAAGGCCTGGCGCTCGAGCTTGAGGAGGTGCTCGTCGGTTACCGGCTCGGTGATGTCCGCCTGGTCGCCGCCCGAGAGCACCCAGGCGAGCTGCTTCGCCACCACCTCGTCGTGGGGCGTGGCGACGCCCTTGAGGCGGAGCGCCTCCACCGCCATCTCGAGCGCGATCCGCCCGCTCGGGCCGGGGAGCGCGATCGGCGCCGTCTCGGGCGGCCGGTAGTCCTTGGCGAGCGCCAGCGCTCTCGCCTTGGCGTCGGCGAGCAGGCGGTCGCGGTTCATCGTGATCGCATCGCCCGCGCGCAGGAACAGGAGCTCCTTCGCCTCGAACGCCGACTTCGCGACCTTGGCCATGCCGATGGTCTCGAC
>CAVWCE010000018.1:0-15209 GCA_963753275.1 uncultured Alphaproteobacteria bacterium
ACCGGTGGGGCGTCGGGTGCCGCGACGGTCGGGATCCGACCCGAGGACGTGGTGGTGGGGCGCGGCGGCGACAGCGCGCGCGTGCTGGCGCTGGAGCATCTCGGCGCCGAGCGCGTGGCATTGCTCGAGACGGAGGGCCGGAAGGTGCACGCGCTGCTGGCCGGCGAGGACGCCGTCGTGCCCGGCGAACTCCACGACCGTCATGGCGCGCGCGGGCGCAGCCCTGTTCTTCGACGCTGCCGGGGCAAGGATCGCAGAGGCGTCCACGCGCGTTACCGGACCCGAGAGGGAGAAGGCGTATGTCACCTGAGCGCGCCGCGCGGCTGCTCGATGCCGCCGCCCTGACCATCCGCGAGCACGCCGACGAGCTCACCGCGCTCGATCAGGCGATCGGCGACGGCGACCACGGGCTCAACATGCGGCGCGGCTTCGATGCGATCGCCGCGGCGCGCGAGGAGCTGACAGCACTCCCGCTCGGCCAGGCGCTGCAGAAGGCCGGCATGGCGCTGGTCATGAAGGTCGGCGGCGCGTCGGGCCCGCTCTACGGCAGCCTGCTCATGGCCATGGGCAAGGCGGCGGCCGAGGCGCCCGCCGGCCCGCAAGGGCTCGCCGTGATGCTGGCCGAAGGCATCGACGCGGTGAAGCGGCGCGGCAAGTCGGACGCCGGCGCAGAAGACCATGCTCGACGTGCTGGTGCCGGCCCTCGAGGCGCTGCGCAGCGGCGCTGCGGACGGGCTCGGCCATGCCGATCTGATCGCGCGGGTGCGCGCGGCGGCGGACGAGGGGCTCGCGCGCACCAGGGACATGAAGGCGACCAAGGGCCGCGCGTCCTATCTGGGCGAGCGCTCGATCGGCCATCTCGACCCGGGCGCCCGGTCGAGCGCGCTTCTGATCGCCGCGGTCTGCGGCGTGCTGGCGGATGAGGCTTGAGATGGCCGAGCACGTCGCGATCGTGATCGTCTCGCACTCGCCGCTGGTCGCCGAGGGCGCCGCCGACATGGTGCGCGAGATGGTGGGCGACGAGGTGCGGGTGGCGTTCTGCGGCGGCAATCCCGAGGGCGGCCTCGGCACCAACGTCGCTGCGATCAAGGCCGCGATCGAGCGCGTCTACACGCCGGCGGGCGTCGCGCTGCTGGTCGATCTCGGCGGTGCCGAGACCAACAGCGAGATGGCGATCGAGCTGCTGCCGGAGGCCTGGCAGGAGCGGGTGGTCATCTGCAACGCCCCGATCGTCGAGGGCGCGGTCATGGCCGCGACCGAGGCCGCGGGCGGCAGCGCGCTCGCCGTGGTGCAGGCGACCGCCGAGGAGCTTTCGCCGTGAGGAGCCGGATGGACATCGCCAGCCCGAACCCGCGTGAGGTCGAGCGCGCCAGCGGCGATGCCGTGCTGCTGGACCCGACCGGGCTGCACGCGCGCCCGGCGGTCAAGCTCACCAAGCTCGCCAAGCGGTTCGAGGCGGAGGTCCGGGTGCGGGCCGGCGCCGGCGACGGCTGGGTCAACGCCAAGTCGCCGAACCGGGTCATGAAGCTCAAGGCGCGCCACGGCGAGACCGTCGCCTTCGAGGCGGAAGGCCCGGATGCGGCCGATGCCGTGCGTGCGCTGGTAGCGCTGGTCGAGCGCAACTTCGATGAGTGAGCGCGGCGAGACCGTGATCCAGGGCATTCCGGCGTCGCGCGGCCTGGCGATCGGGTCGATCGCGCTGCGCCAGGCCGGACCGTCCCTGCGCCGCGTTGCCGGCACGCCGGCCGAAGAGCGCGCCGCGCTCGCGGCGGCGATGGCGAAGGCGGGTGCTCAGCTCGCGGCGCTCGCCGCGCGCGCCGAGCCGATGGCGGCCGCGATCCTCGAGTTCCAGACAGCGCTGCTCGAGGACGACGACCTCTTCGGCCCGGTCTTCGAGCGGGTTGCCGCGGGCGAGGCCGCGGATCGCGCCTGGGCCGGTGTGCTCGAGCGCGAGATCGCCGAGTACGCCGCCGGCGACGACGAGACCTTCGCGGCGCGCGCCGGCGACCTCGCCGATCTGCGCGACCGGGTGCTGGACGCGCTGGCGCCGGGCGCGCCCGCGCGGCGCGGCAACGGCGCCGAGCACGCCATCCTCGTCGCCGAGGATCTGACGCCGTCGCGCTTTCTCGAGACCGACTGGACGCGCTACTCGGGCGCCGCGCTCAAGGCCGGCAGCCCGGCCGGGCACGTGGCGCTCCTGGCGCGCGCGCGCGGCACGCCGCTGGTGGTCGGCCTGGGCGACGCTTTCGAGCGTCTCGCCGACGGCGCGCCAGCCGTGCTCGATGGCGAGGCCGGGCGGCTGATCGTCAATCCGGACGCCGCCACGCTGAGCGCGACCCAGGCGCGGCTGCAGGCGGCGGCCGCGCTAAGCGTGACCGAGGCTCAGCTCCTCGACCGGCCGGCGACGACGGCCGACGGCGAGCGCGTGCTCGTGCTCGTCAATGTCGACGATCCGGCGCTGCTCGCCACGCTCGATCCGCGCCATTGCGATGGCGTCGGCCTGACGCGCACCGAGTTCCTGTTCCAGGGCGCAGACTTGCCCGACGAGGAGACGCAGCTGCGCGCCTACGCGGCCGTCCTGCGCTGGGCGGAAGGTCGGCCGGTGATCATCCGCACCCTCGATGCCGGCGGCGACAAGCCGATCCCGGGCCTGACGCCCGAGGACGAGCGCAACCCGTTCCTCGGCCTGCGCGGCCTGCGGCTCTCGCTCGCCCGGCAGGACGTGTTCCGGGTGCAGCTGCGGGCGCTGGCGCGCGCGGCCGCGCAGGGGCCGCTCAAGGTCATGGCGCCGATGGTCAGCGCGCCCGACGAGTTCGAGGCCTTCGTCGCGCTGTTCGAGGAGGTGCTGGCCGAGCTCGCGGCGGCCGGGGTCGCGGCCGCCCGGCCGGCGCTCGGCATGATGGTCGAGGTGCCGGCCGCGGCTTTGAACGTCGCCGCCTTTCCGGCGGATTTCCTCTCGATCGGCAGCAACGATCTGATCCAGTACGTGATGGCGGCGAGCCGGGACGAGCCTGCGGTCGCCAACCTCTACCGGGCGCGCGATCCGGCCGTGCTGGAGCTGATCCGGCGCGTGGTGGAGGTGGCAAACGGGCAAGGCAAGGAGGTCAGCCTGTGCGGCGAGATGGCAGCGGACCCGGCGCTCGTCCCTCAGCTGCTCGCCGCCGGCCTGCGGCGGCTCTCGGTCGCGCCCGCCGCGATCGGAGCGGTCAAGGCGGCGATCGCCGCCTGGCGGCGGGAGCCTTCCGAGAGCGGTCGGCATGGATGACCGGACGCCACCGGTCCAGTCCAGAGAGGAGGCGGTGCGCGGCTACAAGCAGCTGCTCCAGACCTACATCGATCGCCGGCCGTCGGGCACGCGCCAGAAGATCGCGCTGGCGCTCGGCAAGCACAAGAGCTTCGTCTCGCAGATCACCAACCCGGCCTATTCGGCGCCGGTGCCGGCGCGCCATCTCGGCACGATCTTCGAGCTCTGCCATTTTTCGCCGGAGGAGCGCGCGACCTTTCTTGGCGCCTATCGCGCCGCCCACCCCAGGCGCAGCGAGGCGGTGGCGCGCGAGCACGGGCAGGAGGGCGAGCATGTGATCCAGATCCGCGTGCCCAACCTCGGCGATCCGCGGCTGCAGCGCGAGCTCGAGGAGACCATCCGGCACACCGCGAGCCGCATCATCGCGCTGGTGGCGCGGCGCTGACGACGACGAAGGATCGGGGAGGGAACTTCATGAAGAAGCTGATCAACGCGGTCGACGACATGCTGCGCGAGAGCCTCGACGGCTTCGCGCTCGCGCACGCGGATCTCGTCAGGGTCGCGCATGCGCCCACCTACGTCGCCCGCGCCGGCGCGCCGGTCCGGGGCAAGGTCGCGCTGGTCTCGGGCGGCGGGTCGGGGCACGAGCCGCTGCACGCCGGCTTCGTCGGCTACGGCATGCTCGATGCCGCCTGCCCCGGCGAGGTGTTCACCTCGCCCACGCCGGACCAGATGGCGGCGGCGGCCGAAGCGGTCGACGGCGGGGCCGGGATTCTCTTCGTCGTCAAGAACTATTCGGGCGACGTCATGAACTTCGAGATGGCGGCCGAGCTGCTGCCGGGCGAGCACGCCACCGTGCTGACCAACGACGACGTCGCGGTCGAGGACTCCACCTACACTACCGGCCGCCGTGGCGTCGCCGGCACGGTCGTGGTCGAGAAGATCGTGGGCGCTGCGGCCGAGGCGGGCGCCGACCTCGCCGCCTGCCGGGCGCTCGGCGAGCGGGTCAACCGGGCGACCGGCTCGATGGGCGTGGCGCTGACCAGCTGCACCGTGCCGGCGGCCGGCCGGCCGACCTTCGAGATCGGCCCGGACGAGATGGAGATGGGGGTCGGCATCCACGGCGAGCCCGGGCGCAAGCGCGTCCCGCTCGCCAGCGCCGATGCCATCGCGGCGGAAATGATCGGCGCGATCTGGCAGTCGCTCGAGCCCCGGCGCGGCGAGCCGCTGCTGCTGCTGGTCAACGGCTTCGGCGGCACGCCGCTGATGGAGCTCTATCTGATGTACCGTGCCGCCCGCGAGCTGTGCGAGGCCCGCGGCCTGACGCTCGCCCGCTCGCTGGTCGGCAACTACACCACGTCCCTCGAGATGGCCGGCTGCTCGCTCACGCTCGCCCGGCTCGACGACGAGCTGATCCGGTTCTGGGACGCACCGGTGCACACCCCTGCGCTCCGCTGGGGACGTTAGTCTCGCGCCATCTCTGCTCGCCCGTGGAAATCGCGCTCGGCGTTGGGCGAGCTCGCCGAGAGCGTCGATGTTCATTGCGTATTCACGTCCCCGGCCCGGGCCCATCAGCGCGCCGGCCGGGTCCCTGCGGGCGCGGCGAGTTGCCGCCGGCCTGTGCTTTGTCTATGGTTGGGCAGACCGGCTGCCAGCTGCACCACGAGGCGCGGCCGTTGGCGCGGGCGTGCGTCAGCCGATCGGCGAGGCGCAGCCACGCGCCCCATAAATACGGGAGGCGAGAGAATGACATCTGATCCGACGCGCGCGGTCCGCCCGATGACCCGCCGGCGCGCCCTCACGACCACGGCGGCGGGCGCCGCCGGCTTCGTCGCGGCGAGCCGCCTCGGCTTCCCGGCGATCGTCCGCGCGCAGGCGGATGCCATCAGGGTCGGCCACCTGACGCCGCTCACGGGCTTCCTCGGACAGCTCGGCGAATACGCCGTCATGGGCGCGAGCATGGCCGTGGACGAAGCCAACGCCGCTGGCGGCGCGCTCGGTCGTCAGGTCGAGCTGATCACCGAGGACAGCGTCAATCCGGGGGTCGCGACCGAAAAGGCGCAGAAGCTGATCGAGGGCGACAAGGCTGCCTGCCTGATCGGCGAGATCAGCTCGGGCTCGGCGCTCGCCATCGCCGAGGTCGCGAACCGCCTGCAGACCGTCTACTTCAACACCGGCGCCAACTCCGATGCGCTGCGCGGCAGCAACTGCAACCGCTTCATGTTCCACGTCGAAGGTTGCAACACGATGTACACCAAGACGATCGGACTATGGCAGCAGCGCCAGGGTGTGATCGAGGGTGCGAACTGGTATTTTCTGACCGCGGACTACGCCTTCGGCCACGACCTCTACCGGGTCTCGTCGAAGTTCCTCGAGGAGAACGGCGGGATCAACCTCGGCAACGACATGGTGCCGACCAACACCCTCGACTACAGCGCCTACATTCTCAAGATCCGGCAGGCGAACCCGGACTTCGTCTACATCAACCTGGCCGGCGTCGACCAGACCACGTTCCTGAAGCAATACAACGAGTACGGGCTCGACTATCCGCTCGCGGGCGGCGTCATGGACACGGGACCGTTCTGGGCGGCGGGCCTGGAATTGCTCTCGGGCCACTGGCAGAGCCTCTGGTACCACGGGCTCGACAACGAGGCCGTCGCAGGCGTTCACGCAGAAGTTCGTCGAGCGCTACGGCAAGCCGCCGGAGAATCAGGCCTGGGGCGAATACGTCGGGACCCGGATCCTGCTCCAGGCGATCAACGAGACCGGCGGCACCGACAGCGCGGCGATCGTCGAGTATCTCGAAGGCGGGCCCGAGTTCGACATCCTGAAGGGCCGCCCGGGCAAGTTCCGCGACTGGGACCACCAGCTCCTGCAGGAGATGTACGTGGTCGAGGTCAAGGACCCGTCCCAGGCCAAGGACCAGTGGGACATCTTCGAGGTCCTCGAGCCGCAGCCCGGCCCCGACCAGGATCTCGAGCTGATCCAGCCGACCGAAGAGGAGAACCCCTGCAGCATGGCGTGATGGAGCGGGGCCGCGCGCCACGCGGCCCCCGCCTTCTCCTGCCGCAACGCTGAGCGCCGGATGGTCTTCGCCCTCGAGCACATGGCGAACGGCCTGCTGGTCGGGTCGTACTACATCATCCTGGCGCTCGGCCTGTCGCTGATCTTCAGCCTCGGCGGCGTGGTCAACCTCGCGCACGGCGCCTTCTACGCGCTCGGCGCCTACTTCGCCGTCGAGATCCAGCGCCGGCTCGGCTTCCTCGGCGCCGTGGTGGTGGCGCCGGTCCTGGTCGGCCTGATCGGGATGGTGATCGAGACCCTGTTCATCCGCCGGCTCTACCGCGAGGACCCGGCGCTCACGCTCCTGTTCACCTTCGGCCTCGCGATGGCGACCGAGCAGAGCCTGCGCCTGATCTGGGGCGCTACCGGCCTGCCCTTCCCGATGCCCGGGATGTTCCGCGGCGTGCTGCTGATCGGCGACTTCATCTACTCCTACTACCGGCTCGCCATGCTGGGCGTCGCGGCCTTCGTGGTGATCGGCACCTGGCTGCTCCTGAACCGGACGCCGTTCGGCATGATCGTGCGCGCCGGCACGACCGACCCCGAGATGGTGCGCGCGCTCGGCATCAGCCTGCGCCCCGTGCTCACCGCGATCTTCGGCCTCGGCATCGCGCTCGCCGGCCTCGCGGGCGTGATGTCGGCGCCGCTCGCCGGCGTCCAGCCGGCGATGGGCATCGAGATCCTGACCGCGGCCTTCGTCGTGGTGGTGATCGGCGGCCTCGGCAGCTTCTGGGGCGTGGTCGTGGCCGGGCTCCTGGTCGGCGTGGTGCGCGGGCTCACCGTGTTCGTCTACCCGCCCGCGGCCGAAGCCTCGATGTACGCGCTCATGGTGCTGGTCCTGCTGCTCCGCCCGCGCGGGTTGATGGGCGAGAAGGTAG
Organism: uncultured Alphaproteobacteria bacterium; assembly: GCA_963753275.1. GTDB lineage: Bacteria > Pseudomonadota > Alphaproteobacteria > Geminicoccales > Geminicoccaceae > DATAOG01. Next base: position 7,186 of record CAVWCE010000018.1, read on the forward strand.
CCAAGCTCGAATGAACCGCCTCGGGGTCCTCCGTCACCCGCTCCTGGTCCTCGCGGCCGCGCTTGCCGTCCTGCCGTTCTTCACCGGCGCGTTGGGCCTGCCCATCTCGATCGCCAGCGAGATCGCGCTGTTCGCCCTGGTCGGCCTGGGCTTCAACCTCCTGCTCGGCTACACCGGCCTGCTCTCGTTCGGCCACGGCGCCTTCTTCGGGCTGGCCGCCTATGCCGCGGCGCTGTTCCAGATCCACCTGGCACCCGATTCGTTCCTGCTGCCGGTCGCGTTCGCCGTCGCCCTCGCCGCGCTCGCGGGCCTGGTGATCGGCTTCCTCGTCCTGCGCCGGCGCGGCGTCTACTTCTCGCTGCTCACGCTCGCGTTCACCGCCATGGCCTTCTACATCGTCTACCGCTGGACCTCGTTCACCGGCGGCGAGAACGGCCTGGGCGGCGTCCGGCGACCCGACCTCCTGGGCGTCGATCTCGACGATCAGACGACCTTCTACGTCCTGATCGCGCTCGTCGTGTTCCTCGCCGCCGTCCTGATCTGGCGCGTCGTCCGCTCGCCGTTCGGCCGCGTCCTGGTCGCGATCCGCGAGAACGAGCAGCGCGCGCTCTTCGTCGGCTATCCGGTCCGCCGCTACAAGCTGATCGCCTTCGTGCTGTCGACGACCGCGCTCGGCCTCGCCGGCAGCCTCAGCGCCTATCTGCACTACTTCGTCTCGGCCGATCGGGTGCACGTCGTCTTCTCCGGCGAGATCCTGGCCATGACCGTGATCGGCGGCATGGGCCATTTCCTTGGGCCGCCGCTCGGCGCGCTGTTCTTCATCCTGTTCCGCGAGATCCTGACTCAGTACACGGCCGCCTGGCAGTTCTACTTCGGCCTCCTGTTCATGGCCTTCATCCTGTTCTCGCCGATGGGCCTGATCGGGCTCGGCGAGCGCCTGCTCGCCCCCTTCCGCCGCTACGCCGAGGACCTCGCCGCCATGGCGGCGCGCGCCAAGCCGCTCCCCAACCCCGAGCTGCCGCCGTTCCTCAAGCGATCCAACCCGCCCGCGCCGGGCGAGGCGTTGCTCGTCTGCCGGGACGTCGCCAAGCGCTTCGGCGGCCTGGTGGCCATCGCCAGCGCCGATCTCGAGGTCCAGGCACGCCGCCTGCAGGCGCTGATCGGGCCGAACGGCGCCGGCAAGACCACGCTGTTCAACGTCGTCTCGGGGATGTACCCGCCCGATGCCGGGGCGATCATGCTGCAAGGCGAGCGGGTGGACGGCCTCCCGGCCGATCGCCTGGTCGCCCGCGGCATCGCCCGCTCGTTCCAGATCACCAACCTCTTCCCGGGCCTGACGGTGCAGGAGAACCTCCGCCTCGGCATCCAGGCGACCAATCCCGGGCGCTTCGACCTCTGGCGGGCCGCCGACGACCATGAGGTGGTCAACGACCAGACCCGCGCGCTGCTCGAGTTCCTGGGCCTCAAGGGCCTCGAGCCCGCGCCCGTCGAGCAGCTCTCCTACGGCGGCCAGCGCCTGCTCGAGATCGGCGTGGCGCTGACCGCCAAGCCCAGGATCCTGCTCCTCGACGAGCCGCTCGCCGGGCTTGCCGCCGCCGAGCGCGAGCGCATCGCGGGCCTGATCCGGCGCCTCGCCGCCGAGATGGCGGTGGTCCTGGTCGAGCACGACATCGACCGCGTCTTCGCCTTCGCCGACGAGATCACCGTCATGAGCGACGGCAAGGTCCTGGTCCACGGCTCGGCCGAAGCGGTGCGCAGCGATCCGGAGGTCCAGCGGGTCTATCTCGGCGCCGGCCGCAAGGCGCTGGTCCGCGTCACGCCCAAGGCCGCGACGCCAGGCGCGCCGGTCCTTGAGATCGAGGGCATCAACACCTACTACGGCAAGAGCCACATCCTGCACGACGTGGCGCTCGAGGTCCGCGAGGGCGAGGCGGTGGCGCTGCTCGGCCGCAACGGCGCCGGCAAGTCCTCCACCATCAAGAGCATCATGGGCATCGCGCCGCCGCGCAGCGGGCGCATCAGCTACCAGGGCCAGGAGATCCAGGGCAAGGCGCCCGAGGAGATCGCGCGCCTCGGCATCGGGCTGGTCCCCCAGGGCCGGCGCCTGTTCCCGAACCTCACCGTGGACGAGAACCTCGCGATGGGCGGCCTGCGCCGGCGGCGCGGCGCCGGCGTTCACTGGGACCGCGAGCGGATCTTCGAGTACTTCCCGCGCGTGCGCGAGCGCCTCGCGAGCAAGGCGGACGTGCTCTCGGGCGGCGAGCGGCAGATGGTCGCGATCGCCCGCGCGCTGGCCGGCAACGTCAAGCTCCTCCTGCTCGACGAGCCCTTCGAGGGGCTCGCTCCTGCGGTCACCGAGGAGATCTTCAAGACCCTCGATGCGCTGCGCGGCGAGGTCCCGATCCTGATCGTCGAGCACGACCTCGACCTGGTCCTGGCGCTGGCCGATCGCGCCTACGTGCTCGACCGCGGCCAGATCACCCACGAGGGCCCGGCCGAGCCGCTGCTCGCCGATCTCGACTACCGCAAGCAGGTGCTGTGGTTGTGAGGGGGCCGGCGTTCGGCGCGCTCCTTTCGGACCGGAGCAGAAGGGCGAGGTGCGGCAATAACACCTGGACGCGATCCGGCAGCGAGGAGTAGCTTGGATGGGCTCCCCGGCGCAGGGTTTCGGTCCGGGGAAGGGTGGCGGTTTCGACACCAACGGGGAGGAAAAGCGAATGAGACGCTCGCACGTGCTCGGGGCAGCGCTGTCGATGCTGATGGGGAGCGCGCTCGCGACCGGCGCGCTCGCCCAATCGCCGGCCGGGATGAAGCTCTACGCGTTCAGCTCGGGCGCGCTGACGATCGGCAAAGGCGTCCTGCAGAACTTCGGCCCGATGGACCCGCCGATCCAGATTCCGGTCGGCTTCTTCGTGATCCAGCACCCGCAGGGCAACGTCCTGTTCGACACCGGCAACAACGACAAGATCATCACCGACCCGAGCTACTGGGGGCCGCTGTTCGATGGCCTCAAGCCGGTCAACACGCCCGACGTCGCGATCGACGTGCAGCTGCGAGAAGATCGGCCTGAGCCCCGACGACATCAAGTACGTCGTGGTCAGCCACATGCACCTCGACCACGGCGGCAACATCGCCAAGTTCCCGAACTCGACCATCGTCCTGCAGAAGGACGAGATCGAGTACGCGATGTGGCCGGACGAGCCGTTCACCGGACCCTTCATCCCGGCCGACGCCGCGGTGCTGCGCGCCCCGGTCGGCAGCGACAAGCCGAACGCCTTCGACATGCTGGTCCTGAACGGCGACATGGACCTGTTCCGCGACGGCAGCGTGGTGGTCAAGAGCGCGCGCGGCCACACCAGGGGCATGCAGATGATGGTGGTCCGGCTGCCCAATACCGGCACGATCGTCCTGACCTCCGACAACGTCTACTTCCGCGAGAACGTCGAGAAGCACATCCCGCCCAACCTGGTGCTCGCCTACGACCCGGCCGGGATCATGCGGTCGTACGACTTCATCCGCTACCTGATGGCGTCGGAGGACGCGGACTTCTTCACCGCGCACGACCCGGACGCGTTCAAGGCGATGAAGAAGGCGCCCGACTTCTACGACTGATCGTGGCGGCATAGGCCCGCATACTCGCACCCATATCTGCGCGCCGGGGCGGCAATGCCCCGGCGCTCGTGGCTCTCGGCTCATGGCGCCGGTCGTCGTCGCGGAGCATCTGACCAAGCACTACGGCCGCCGGCTCGGCGTCGAGGACGTCTCGTTCGAGGCCGGGGCCGGCGAGGTGCTCGGGCTGCTCGGGCCGAACGGCTCGGGCAAGACGACCATCCTGCGCATCCTGACCGGCTATCTGCAGGCCAGCTCGGGCCGCGCGTCGGGTCGCCGGCTTCGATATCGTCGAGCAGGGCTTGGAGGCGCGCCGCCGGATCGGCTACGTGCCCGAGGACGTGCCCCTCTACGCCAGCATGCGGGTCCACGAATTCCTCGCGTTCATGGGCCGGCTCAAAGGTCTCGACGCCCGGCCTCTGCGGCAGGCGGTCGACGCGACCTGCACGCGGCTCGCCCTGGAGGCGGTCCGCGGGCTCGCGATCGGCAGGCTCTCCCGCGGCTACCGCCAGCGCGTGATGATCGCCCAGGCCCTGCTCAACGACCCGGAGGTGCTGATCCTGGACGAGCCGACCAACGGCCTCGACCCGCGCCAGATCATCGAGGTCCGCGAGCTGATCCGCTCGCTCTCGGCCCGCCATACGATCCTCGTGACCTCCCATATCCTGAGCGAGATCGAGCGGGTGGCGACGCGCGTGGCGATCCTGTTGAACGGACGACTGCTCACGGTGCAGTCGCTGGAGCAGGGCGCCAGCCCGAGGTTGCGAGTCCGGGTGCGGAGCCGCCTCGCCCGATGCCGTTCGGGCCGCGCCTCGGCGCCGTGCCCGGCGTGACCGGCATCGTATCGGCGGCCGCGGGTCGCCGACGGGGTGCAGGATTTCGTCATCGAGGTCGGCGGCGCGCTCGGCGGCGGAGGCGGTCGCCGCACGCCTCGCCGCGGGCGGCTTCGGGCTGCTCGAGATGACCGAGACGCGCACCGACCTCGAAGGCCTGTTCCTCGAGCTCACCGGCAAGGCTGCCGCATGAGGACCTTCGCGACCTTGCTCGCCAAGGAGACCCGGGCGCTGTTCGTCTCGCCGATCGCCTACGCGGTCATGGCGGTGTTTCTGCTGCTGATGGGCTACACCTTCACCGCGATGCTGTTCCTGAACAAGATCGCGACCCTGGTGCATGCATTCTTCCAGGCCTCGATGCTGCTGCTGCTGATCGTCCCGGTGATCACGATGCGCCTGCTCGCGGAGGAGCGGCGAAGCGGCACGCTCGAGCTGCTGCTGACCGCGCCGGTGCGCGAGATCGAGGTGGTGCTCGCGAAGTTCCTGGCCAGCATGGCGGTGATCGTGACGATGCTGGCGCCGACCGTGGCCTACCCGATCACGCTCCAGATCTTCGGCGACCCGGACTGGGGGCCGGTGTACAGCGGCTATCTCGGGCTGGTCCTGCTCGGCGGCGCGCTGACCTCGCTCGGGCTCGCGATCTCGGCGCTGACCGCGAACCAGATCGTCGCCGCCACGCGTCTCGCTCGGGCTGTTCCTGCTGATGTGGATGCTCGACAGCCTCGGCTCGCTGCTGCCCGATCCGTACGATGCGATCGTGATCAACCTGTCGCTGCTGGCGCACTTCACGCCCTTCGCGACCGGCGCGCTCTACCTGTCCGATCTCGGCTTCTTCACGACCTTGATCCTGCTCGGGCTGCTGCTCAGCGTGCGCGCGCTGGCGAGACGCTGAGGTGGATCATCAGGAGCTGCCGCTCGTCGATCTGGTCTGGCTCCTCGGCTGGCTGGTCGCGGTCGCCTTGCTGTTCGCCTGCGCGCTCCGCCTGCCGCTGCAGACGCGGCTCGGGGCGCTCGCCTCGCGGGTCTACGCCGGCGCCGTCGTCGTCCTGATCTTCGCGGTCGCGACGCTCGCCAACCTCGCGCTGTCGTTGCACGATGCGCATCTCGATCTGACGCGGGAGGAGGTCTTCACGCCATCGCAGCAGGCCATGGAGGTGGTCGACCGCCTCGACCGGCCCGTGCAGCTCACCTACTTCTACCAGGGCCAGGATCCCAACGCCCGGCGCGCCGCCGACATCATGGCGATCATGGGGCGGCGCAACCCGCTCTTGCAGGTCCGCACCGTCGACCCGGACCGGCAGCCGACGCTCGCCGAGAACTTCGGCATCAAGCTCTACAACGCCGCCGTGCTCGAGGCCGACGGCCGCCGCATCACGGTGCGCTCGATCGACGAGAGCGAGATCGCGATCGGCATCCAGCGGGTATTGCGCGAGCGGGTCGTCACCGTCTGCTTCATCGAGGGGCACGGCGAGTACCCGATCGACAACTTCGAGTTCCATACCCACTTCGAAGGCGTGGCGGACCACAGCCACGACCAGTCGGATGCCGCGGTCGTCCTGACCACCGGCCACGGTTTCGGTCGCCTGCGCCGCGCTCTCGAAGGCATCGGCTACGACGTGCGCAAGATCACGCCCGCCGCCGACGGGGCGATCCCGCCCGAGTGCGCGGTCACGATCGACGCCGGTCCGCGCACCACCTACCTGCCGGCGGAAAGCGCGGCGCTGGAGCGCTATCTGCAGCAGGGCGGGGCGCTGCTGCTGATGTACGACCTGGGCTTCGCGCTCGAGCCCAACCTCGAGCAGCTGCTCAGGACGCTCGGCGTGCGGCTGCCGCAGGCGGTGGTGGTGGATGCCGGGAGCCACTACGGCACCGATCCGGAGATGGTCGCGGTGACCGCCTACGAGCCGCACCCGATCACCCGGAACGTGTCGTTCACGTTCTACCCCGGCGTCCGCCCGCTGGATCTGGTGCCGCCGGCCGCGGGCATCGAGGTCCGGCCGCTGGTCTCGAGCAGCGCCGACAGCCATACGACCGCCGGTCGCCGCGGTCGCCGAACGTCAGCCCGAGCCCGCGCTGGTCGCCGACCGGGCCGGCTCACCAGGTTCGCCCCAGGGCCAGATCCTCGCCGCCGCGATCGAAGGCACGCTCGCGCCGTCCGGCGCGCGCCCGTTCCGGGCGATCGTGATCGGCGACAGCGACTTTGCCAGCAACTCCTTCCTTCCCTACACGGCCAACAGCGATCTCGCGCTTGCCATGGTGCGCTGGCTGCTGCGCGAGGAGCAGGCGGTCGCGATCGCCGCGCGCATTCCGGCGCCGTCGCGCGTCCTGCTGACCAAGGCGCAGATGCAGGGCGTCTTCATGATCCTCGTCGTTCTGCTCCCGCTGTCGGTGATCGCGTTCGGCAGCCTGGTCTGGTGGCGACGGCGATGAGCGCGGTGGTCAAGCGCTTCTGGATGCCGGTGGCCGCTTCGGTCGCGCTGGCCTACCTGGTGATCATGCTGGTCACCGGCGCCTTGCCGGAACGCAGGCAGCTCGTGCGATCCGAGGCGCATGGCGTGCTCCAGCTGGCGCCGGAAAGCATCACGCGCGTCACCGTCGTCGGGGACGCGGCTGCCGGCGGTGTTCGTCCGCCAGGCCGACGGCTGGCTCAGAGAGGGCAGCGGGGCGGCGGTCGAGGCGGAACTCGCCGAGATCATCGACCGCGCCGTCAAGTTCATGCACACGGCCAATCCGGTGCGCGCGCTCGAGCATCGAGGAGATCGCCGGATCCCGGCCTCGCCGAGTTCGGGCTCGACCATCCGCGCCTCCGGATCACGCTCGAGGACGCCGGTGGCGTGGCGCTGGAGGCCGATTTCGGCAACGACAGCGCTGACGGCCTGCTCCAATACATGCGCCTGAGGGATCGGGCCGACCTCTACCTGATGTCGGGCTTCGTCGGCAAGGAGTGGCAGGCCGTCCTCGACGGCGGGCACCGCGACGAGGCGCAGGCGACGCGATCGCTGCTGCCGCTCCCGATCGGCGAAGTGGCAGCGATCGAGATCTACGCACGCGACAAGTCCCATCGCTTCGAGCGCGATGCCCGTGGGGCGTGGCTCCTGCACCGGCACGCGCCGGGCGACGATCCGGACGCGCCCCATCGCGCCGATCCGGCCGAGAGCGAGCGCATCGCCCAGGAGCTGGCCGCGTTCAGCCGGATCCGGATCGAGCGCAGCGTCGCCTACGGTGCCGCGGGCGACGCCTACGGCCTGGTCGATCCGGAGGCGGTCATCGTCCTGTTCACCAACGACCAGGCCCGCTCGCCGCTCGACTTTGCGGTCGGCGACCTGCGCGGACGGCCTCGGGCGCTACCTCCAGATGCCCGACCACATGGAGATCGTCGCGGTCCCCGACGATCAGATCACCGGCCTCATCGATCTCGCCGCCGAGCTCGAGCCCTGACCACGGCGCCCGGACCCGCGCGCGCCTCGACGCCGGGCGCCCGGCCCTTACGAGCACGGATCGGGGTCCGGAGATCGAGGGCACGGTCATGGCCGCGATGGCGGACATGCGCGCGAGGCCCGGGCGGCGGCGGCCGTGGCGCGA
>CAVWCE010000019.1:0-26978 GCA_963753275.1 uncultured Alphaproteobacteria bacterium
CTTCTCGTCGATCGACAGCACCACGGCATGGGCCGGTGGATCGCGTACAGCCCGACGATGTCCTCGACCTTGGCGGCGAACTTGGGGTCGGACGGAGAGCTTGAAGCTGCGGACCTGATGGGGTCGCAGCCCGTGGGCCCGCCAGATCCGCTGCACCGAGCTGACGCTGAGCCCGCTGGCCGCGGCCATTGCCGGTGCCGTCCAGTGGGTCACCTCGTCCGGCGGCGGCTCTTCCAGCGTCCGCGTCACGACCCCCTCGACCAAGGCCTTGGGCAACGGCGGGATGCGTGCTGGCCGGGTCTTATAGCGCAACAGGCCGTCCACGCCGGCCGTCATGAACCGCTCCTGCCAGCGCCAGACGCTGGGCTTCGACACCCCCGGCCCGGCGCATGATCTCCGCCGTGCCGCAGCCCTCGGCGGTCGCCAGAATGATCCGTGCCCGCCAGACGTGCTTTTGCGGGCTGTTCCGGTCCGCCACGATCGCCTCGAGCCGAGCACGATCGGCGGCCCTTACTTCGATCTCGATCCCCTTGCGCATGGCCACAGCCTACCATCGCCATCGCATCGGGGAACACCTTAGACTTCATCCACTAGTAGACCGGCGCCTCGACCCACCCCGCGAAGTTTGGCCGTTCGACTACAGGACCATGTCCATATGACCAATGACTCACATCGCTTTCGGACCCGCGCGGGGCTTGAAGCCGAGGGCGCTTACGCCGTTCGGGGCGGCTATCTGAAGGAGGGCGAAGCAATTTTCCTGCCGCTATACGAGGGCAAGATGGTCCAGGCCTTCGACCATCGTGCGGCATCGGTGGAGGTCGATCCAGCGCGGCGTTATCGGCCCGGCCAGCCTGTGGCCGCGACGCGAAGCAGCACGCAAATCCGGCATGGCGCCCCGAGCCGCAGTTCTGGGTGCCATGGGATGAAGTCGTATGGCCCGAAGGCGTTGATTGGCTGCTGGCGTTCAAGGAAGTGACCTCTCCAACTAACGCGCGTACCGTAATAGCGACGATGGTGCCGAGATGCGGCGCGAGCAATAAACTCCCTTTGTTGCAGCCAGAGTTGCCTCGTCAGCCCGAAGTGGATGCAGAACAGCAAGCGTAAGCCCAATGGCACGCCGAGTTCGATGCAATCGTCGCGAGGTATAAAGCATGGGCTCCGCTTCTGACTGCCAATCTCAATTGCTTAGGGCTTGACTTTATTGCCTGACAAAAGGTCCACGGCCAGCGCTCAATCTGTTCATCATGGAGCAGCTCCCGGTCGTGCCCGAGGTCGTTCGACCAGCGGGTTGGCAGGCGTTCGATCGGCGAGATGGTGCGGGAGGAATCCTCGCTCTGACGTATAGGCGCACGACATGGCTTCCTTCGCGCGTGACCAGGGGTACGACGGCCCACCGTTCGAATGGGACGATAGCGATCGCCTGCGCAGGCGTACCCGCCTCGATGCATTGTTCTTCCTGCTATACGGCCTGGATGCGGAGCGGTTTCCTACGTGCTCGACCAGTTTCCGATCGTGCGACGCCACGAGGAGAATGCTTTCGGTCGATACCGTTCGAAAGATCTGATTCTTGGGTATTTGGCCGCCTTCCGGGCCAACGATCCTGACGCCGAAATCGCCGCATAACGATCCTCGGTGGCCAGGATGAGGCTTCGGCGCTAAACCGGAGGGCAGGGGAGTGACGCACAGGGGAGGTGACCCATGGCACGGGTGGCAGTGGTGACCGGTGGGACGCGGGGGATCGGCAAGGCGATCTCGGTCGCGCTGATGGAGGCGGGCTGCAACGTGGCGGCCAACTACGGCGGCAACGACGAGGCCGCGGGCAGGTTCAAGGACGAGACCGGGATCGCGGTCTTCAAGTGGGACGTGGCCGAGCTTCGATGCGTGCCGGGAAGGGATCGGCAAGGTCGAGAGCGACCTCGGGCCGGTCGAGATCCTGGTCAACAATGCCGGCATCACCCGCGATACGACGCTCCACCGGATGACGCCCGAGCAGTGGAGCGCGGTGATCCGCACCAACCTCAACTCGCTGTTCAACATGACCCGGGGCGTGATCGAGGGCATGCGCGCGCGCAACTTCGGCCGGATCGTCAACATCAGCTCGATCAACGGCCAGAAGGGCCAGTTCGGCCAGTCGAACTACTCCGCCGCCAAGGCCGGGCTGATCGGCTTCACCAAGGCGGTGGCGCAGGAGAACGCGGCCAAGGGCATCACGGTCAACGCGGTGGCGCCGGGCTACATCGGCACCGAGATGGTGCGCGCGGTGCCCGAGGAGGTGCTGAAGAGCAAGATCCTGCCGCTGATCCCGGTCGGCCGTCTCGGCGAGCCCGAGGAGGTCGCGCGCTGCGTGGTGTTCTTAGCCAGCGACGAGGCGGGCTTCATCACCGGCTCGACGCTCTCGGCCAACGGCGGCCAGTACATGGCCTAGCCGCCTCCGGGGCCGGCGGGCGGGCGGCCCTGGGCCGGCGCGGCGTCGACGGCTCAGGACGCCTGGCGCCGAGCGAACGGCTGCAGCTGCGCGAACGCGCGGCCGATCAGCGCGGCCGCGCTGTCGCCCGGCTCGAGCTCGGCGCTGCCGGTGGCGAGCGTCACGCCGATCCGCTGGCCGTCGCCGACGTCGAACGAGGCCTGGGCGAGGATCGAGGCGATCCGGTCGCCGGCGATCACGGCGTCCTCGCGCGACCCGCCATCGATCACGAGGCAGAAGCGGTCGCCGCCGAGCCGGGCCGGCAGGTCCTCGGCGCGCGAGATGCGCGCGATGACGCCGCCCAGCTGCGCCAGGATCCAGTCCCCGGTGGCGTAGCCGTGGAGCCGGTTGATCTGGCCCATGCCGAGGACGTCGAAGCTCGCGAGCGCGAGCGGGGTCTGGCTGCGCAGGTTGGCGCGGATCACATGCTCGACGTAGCCATGCAGGAAGCCGTGGCCGTGGAGGCGGGTGAGGCGATCGGTGGTCGGCGGCAGCTGGCTGCCGTCGAGGGCGCCGCGCAGGCGGCGGCGCAGACGCTGCTGGCGCACCCAGCTCTGCACGCGCAGGCGCAGCACCTCGGGCTGGAAGGGCTGGAACAGCACGTCCGAGACGCCCCAGTCGAACGGCAGCGCGCGGTCGGGGAAGGCATCGGGGCGGCCGATCAGCAGCACCGGCAGGTCGAACAGGTCGACGTCGGCGCGGATCGCGGCGCACAGGCGTCGCAGATCGCCGTGGTCGCGGCTGCCGGTGATCAGCGCGACGTCGAGGTCATCGCGGCGCAACCGCTCGAGCGCGCTCTCGGCGGTCTCGGCGTAGGCCGCGGTGGCGGCGCCGCCGAGCGCGGTCATGGCCTGGATCTGGTCGCCGCCCGCCGGCCCGATGAGGAGGATCCCGATCCGATCGATCGCCGGCACGCCGGGCATCTCCGGCGGCGGGGTCACCCCGAACTGGCTCAACACCGCCTCGCGCCGGCGCCGCTCGATCTCCATCGAGGCAAGGCGCGACAGCGCCCGCACCCGGGCGAACAGCTCGGCGTCCTCGATCGGCAGGACCAGCACGTCGTCGGCGCCGAGTGCCAGCGCGTGGGCCGCGACCGCCACCGCGTCCTCGGGCGCGGCGATCACGACCGGCAGATAGCGCAGGTGGGGGTCGGCCTTGACCTGGGTCAGGAGGGTCATGCCGCCTTCGAGCCAGGCGTCGATCAGGACCATGTCCGGGCTCTCGCCGCCGAGCGCTGCCACCGCCGCGCCGTGGCTCGAGCAGTCGAGCAGGTCGCAGCCCCAGTCGCGGAGCCGAGCGCAGATCATCTCGAGCGGCTGGGCCGCACGTTGCGCGACGATGAGACGAGTGGGTGCAGCCATTTGTGACCGGTCGCCCTGATTGGCAGCCGAGATTAACCCCGAGCCCTTAATATTCCGTGGACCGCGCTGGAATTGCGCCACGCCCGCCGCAGGCCGCGCGCAGGAAGGCTTGAAACAACCTAAAGTTTTAGAAACCCTCTTCCAAGCCCACATCCGATCGGGCCGGCGCATAAAGTAAACTAGCAAGATCAGATTCTAACTACTGACCGCAGAAGCGCTGTGATCCGGCACGGCAATCGCAGGACTGGCTTCGCCATGTGGGTTAAGAGCTTGAAATAAAGGAAAATAGTTGCGAAGCGTCGCTAATTCTACCATAAGGAGATACGGTTCAGCGCCCGATCTGGTTCAGGCAGGTGGAGAGGCGGCAGATGCCGATCAATGGAGACAAGCATCGCTTCACGCGCAAGAACGTCGAACTGGTGCCCGAGGCGCCGGGGGTCTACGCGCTGTTCGACGAGGTCGAGGTCGCCTACTACGGCCGCGCGCAGGGCGGGGCCGACACGATCCGCGCCCAACTCGGCGAGCATCTCGCCGGGCGCCAGGCGCCGGGGCGGGTCAAGGCCAAGCTGTTCAGCTTCGAGGTCACTCACTACCCGCTGAGCCGCGAGCGCGCCCTTCTGGAGGAATACCGGCGCAATACCTGGCGCCTGCCGGAGTTCAACACGGCGGCGCCGCAAGCCATCCTGGCGAGGAACGGCACCTCCCCGAACGGGTCCTCTTAACGAGGACTCGGTCGAAGATGGCAAAATCGGCGATGCCGGGAATCGATGCCGCGTGCGACGGTGGAAAGGGGAACAGAGCGGCCGCTGTGGCGTTGACCCCTCTGGGAATAGAGGGGATGGCTCGCGTCGGTGCGCCGCCTGGTCCAGATCGGCGCTCGGTTCAGGGCCCGCGCGCAAGGGCGCAGGGGTCGGCGCTTCGCGCTTGCGCTCGCCGGTCTGTGCGCCGTCGCTGCGGCCGGCGAGACCCTGCTGCGCGCGGATGACGGCCTCCTGCCCGAGGAAGCGGCGCTCCGCCTCTTCTGGCGCGAGATCGAGGACCGCGGCGGCTTGAAGGCCGTGCCGCATGCCGGGGTGGCGTATCTCATGCCGGCCTCGGTCGAGGACGAGATCCGGGCGGGCGGGTTGGCGTTCACCTACCGGACGGACCCGCACGGCTTTCGCAACCCGTCACCGTGGCCGCCGCGCGCGGACGTCGTGATCCTCGGCAACTCCCTGGCCTTCGGCTTCGGGGTCGACGACCATCAGAGCTGGGTATCCCTGCTCGGCGAGCAGCTGCCCGGGCTCGAGATCGTGAACCTCGGCATCCTGGCGGCGGCGCCGCAACAGTACCTGCTGGCCTATGAGACGTTCGGGGCGCGACTGAGCCCGGAGCTGGTCGTCGTCGCCCTCTACCCGCCCAACGCGCTCGGCGCGGTCCACGTCTTCGACGACTGGATCGCGGCGGGCAAGCCGGAGCGACTGGACCTCTGGCGCGCGCAGCGCGCCCGCAGCGGCCGGCTCGCCGAGATCAAGCGGGCCCTGATGGGCAGCTATCTGATCACCGGCCTGTACTTTGGGGCCAAGGAGATCGGCGCAACGGTGAGAGGGCGTACGATCCGCTTCGAGGACGGCGGGCGGGTCCGGGTGGCGCCCGCGGAGATCGGGATGGCGCCGCTCGCGCACGCCGGTCACCCGCGGTTCGAGCGCGTGGTCGAGATCCTGCTGGAGCTGCGCGCCGCGGCGGCCGCCGACGGCGCGGAGCTCCTGGTGACCTTGTTCCCCTCCAAGTGGGAGGCGCTCGAGCCGCTGCTCGAGCAGCCGGTGCCCGACCTGACAGAGCCGTTCGCGAGGCGGTTCGACGAGCTTGGCGTGCCCTATCTCGACCTCACCGGCGTCTTGAGGGAGCGTGCCGCGCGCGGCGAGCGGCTGTTCCTCGAGGTCGACATCCATCCCAACCCGGAGGGCTACCGGCTGATCGCGCAGGTGATGGCGGACCAACTGAAAGGCCAGCTCGTGACCGGCAGCGGGCCTTGCGGGCTTGGCGGCTGCTGGAGCCACCGCGCTCGCACCTCGGGCGGCCGGCATGGGACGGCTCGCCGCCGATGTGATACAACGGGCTAGGGAACGCGCCGGAGGCGCCGGGCGCCGAGGAAGAAAACTCGCCCAGGACGCCGAAGGGGGAGAGCACCGATGGAAGCAACGTCGCCTGCCGACGCGGAGACCGACGCGACGAACGCGCTCGGCAGGATGATGCTCCGCCTGGAACGGCACGAGAGGCGGGTGTTCGTCCTGCTGCTCGCGATCGTCATCCTGCCGATCTGGCTCTTCAAGTACTTTCCGGCGTGGGACAGTCCGCTGCATCTTCACATGGCCGACGTCATGGCGAAGTACGGCCAGCCGGGCTATGAGATCCTCAGTGAATATCTCGTTCCCAACCAGATGACCGAACCGAACCTCGCCGCCTATTACTTGCTGATGTTGTTCGCCTCGGTCACCAATCTCTATGTCGCCGAGAAGCTCCTGATGACGCTGTATGCCGTGCTGCTGTGCTGCTCGGCGCGCTACGCGGTCAGAGCGGTCAATCCCCAGGCCTCGGTCCTCAGCCTGCTGTTCATCCCGACCGCTTTCACTCTGTTCATCCACATGGGCTTGTATAATTTCAGCCTCAGCATCGCGCTGTTCATCCTCGTCTATGCCTTCTGGTTCAAGCGCCGCGGGGCGATGACGCCCTGGAGCCTGGGCGCGCTCGCGGCGCTGAGCCTCCTGCTCGTGCTGGTCCATCTCCTCGGGTTCGCCCTGCTGGCGGTCGCGATCGCCACCACCTCGGCCTACGACGGCGCCTACGCCCTGGCGCGCGCGCCGGACGCCGCGGGGCGCCGCGCGGCGGCGGCGACGCTGCTGCGGCGCGCGCTTGCCATCGGGGTCGCGTTCCTGCCCGCCCTCGCCATCGTCCTGAGCTTTTTCCTGCGCCACGGCGTCGAGGGCGCCAGCGCGATCGACCAGAACCGGCTCGACCTCCTGCAGAAGCTGGTCGTCATGGATCACCTCTACTCCTTCGCGCGCGTCGAGGTCGCGCTCTACGCACCCTTCGTCCTGCTGGTCGCGTTCCTCGTCGCCTACGTGCTGCTCCGCCGTTGGCGGGCCGACCGCTGGCGGCCCTCGGCGCAGGACGGCCTCGCCGCCACCGCGCTGGTGATCGTCCTGCTCTACTTCTTCGTGCCGATGACGACCAAGGGCGTGTCGGTCGCCGGACGGCTGCTGCCGTTCCTGTTCGCGGCGCTGTTCCTATGGCTCGCCACGGTGACGCCGGGCGCGCTCGCCCGACGCGCGGTCCTGGTGCTCATCGGGTTCGTCTGCCTGACCTCGGCCGGCTACCGGATCTGGCAGTACGACCGTCTCAACGGGTTCCTCGCGGAGTACGTCTCGGCGGCAGAGTACATCGAGCCGCACTCGACGCTGCTGCCGATCCACTTCTGGCACGAGTCGGACGCCGGCTCCGAGCGCCGGCTGACCTGGCGGACCAACCCGCTCTACCACGCCCCCGGCCACATCGGCGTGGAGCGGAACGTCGTCAACCTGCGCAACCTGTTCCTGTCGCCGGAGGTCCTCGGCTACTTCCCGATGCGCTATCGCGAGGAGCTCGATCCCTACGTCCACATCGGCCCCGCGATCGACCAGAAGCCGCCGGTCGCCGACTTCCTCGGCTACGAGCAGCGCACCGGGGGCTCGGTCGACTACGTGCTGGTCATGGCGACCCAGCCCGTCGCCGAGCTCGAGGGCAAGGAGGCGGCCCGGATCGCGCGCCAGCTCGACCAGGGCTACGACCTGATCTACACCTCGCCGGGCCACGGCTTTGCCCGACTGTACCGGCGCCGGGCGGACGTCCGCGGAACGCCAGCCTTTCCTAAGCGACCCCGATCGTGAGCACGCCCCGAGGTCCAGGCCTGGCGACGGTGCCGTCTCAGGCTAGAGTTGATTCCTCGAGGCACGCAACACTCGATCCAATCCGCATCCGGCGGCACCGCGCGAGCGGCGATCAGGCGCCCTGCTCGGCGGCCTTCGCCTGCTGCCAGAGGGCCTCCATCTCCTCGAGCGTGGCGTCCTCGAGGCGTTGCTCCCGGGCGGCGAGCGCCGCTTCGATCGCGCGGAAGCGGCGCTCGAACTTCGTGTTGGTCCGGCGCAGCGCCGCCTCGCCGTCGATCTCGAGATGGCGCGCGAGGTTGACCACCGCGAACAGCAGATCGCCGAGCTCGTCGGCCAGGCGCTCCTTGGACGCCGCCGTCGCGAGCTCGGCCTCGAGCTCGCCCAGCTCCTCCTCGATCTTGGCCAGCACCTGAGCGGCCTGCGGCCAGTCGAAGCCGACCCGGGCGGCGCGCCGTTGCAGCTTCTGCGCGCGGGTCAGCGCGGGCAGGGCGAGCGGCAGATCGTCGAGCAGGCCCTGGCGCTTGCCGTGCGCGCCGGCCTTGGCCTCGCGCTCCGCGGCCTTGGTCGCCTCCCAGGCCCGGGTCTGCGCGGCGGCGCTCGCGACCTCGGCCTCGCCGAACACGTGCGGGTGGCGGCGGATCATCTTCTCCGCGATCGCCGCGGCGATCCGGGCGAAGTCGAAGTGGCCCGCCTCCTCGGCCATCCGGGCGTGGTAGACCACCTGGAGCAGGAGATCGCCGAGCTCGTCCGCGAGATCCGCCATGTCGCCGCGCGCGATCGCGTCGGCGACCTCGTAGGCCTCCTCGATCGTGTAGGGCGCGATGGTCGCGAAGTCCTGCTCGAGGTCCCACGGGCAGCCGCGCTCGGGGTCGCGCAGCCGCGCCATCACCCAGAGCAGGCGCGCGATCGGGCTCTGGGCCTGCTCGGGCATCACAAGCAGCCGGCCCTGCGCGCCGGCCGCGGCCGCGGGCCGGGCGGACCTGGCGCCACGCGAGCCGGGGGCGAGCACGGTCTGGACCTTGCCGTCCCCGAACTCGAGCTCGAGCGCGACCTGGCTGCGCGCCCGGGCCGCGCTGGAGACCAGCTCGCCCTGCTCGTCGCGGACCAGGGCGAAGCCCCGCTCGAGCACGCCGCGATAGCTCAGCGAGTCGAGCAGGCTCGTGCAGGACTTGAGCCTGGCGCCGGCGTCCTCGAGCCGGCGCAGGGCGGCGTGGCGCTGCCGGGCGGCGAGCTCGGCGAGGCCGCGGACGTGGCGCGGCAGCCGCGCCCGGACCTCGTCCAGGCTCACCCGTGCGCCGAGGGCCTTCAGCTCGGCCGCGCGGTGGCGCAGCAGCGCCTGGGCCGGAGGAGCAAGCCTTGCCTCGCAGGCGCCGAGCTCGCGGCCGGCGCGCTCGATCCGGGCGCGCAGCCCGTGCGGCAGGCGCTCGGCGAGGTCGTCGAGGCGCTGCGCCGCCTGGCCGAGCAGGCCCGCCGGGTCGGGCAGGCCGCGGCCGAGCCCGACCACGCGCTGCTCGAGCTGCCGCAGCTCGCGCTGCTGCCCATGGAACAGGCGCTGGTCGAGCTGGCCCAGGCGTTTCGCGAGCTCGGCCCGCACCGGCACCGCGAGCTCGGCCGCCGCGGTCGGGGTCGGCGCGCGCTGGTCGGCGGCGTGGTCGATGAGCGTCGTGTCGGTCTCGTGGCCGACCGCCGAGATCAGCGGGATCGCGCTCGCCGCGGCGGCGCGGACCACGACCTCCTCGTTGAACGGCCACAGGTCCTCGAGCGAGCCGCCGCCCCGGGCGACGATCAGGACGTCGGGCCGCGGCACCGGACCGTCCGGCGCCAGCCGGTTGAAGCCCGCGATCGCGGCCGCGACCTGGGCCGCGGCGAGCTCGCCCTGGACCAGGACCGGCCATAGGAGGACCCGGCGCGGGAAGCGTTCCGCCAGGCGGTGGAGGATGTCCTGGAGCACCGCGCCCGACGGCGAGGTGACCACGCCGATCACCTCGGGCAGGAAGGGCAAAGGCCGCTTGCGCTCGGCGGCGAACAGCCCTTCGGCCGCGAGCTTCTGGCGGCGCTCCTCGAGCAGGGCCATCAGCGCGCCAACCCCGGCCGGCGCCAGGCGGTCGACGATCAGCTGGTAGCGCGAGCGGCTGGGGTAGGTGGTGATCCGCCCGCTCGCCACGACCTCGAGCCCGTCCTCGGGCTTGAAGGTCAGGCGCTGCGCGGTCAGCCGCCAGCAGACGCCGTCGAGGCAGGCCGCGGCGTCCTTGAGCGCGAAGTAGAGGTGGCCCGAGCCGGCCCGCCTCAGCCCCGAGATCTCGCCCCGCACGCGGACGTAGCCATAGGCGTCCTCGAGCGTGCGCCGCAGCGCGTTCGACAGCTCGCTGACCGTGAACTCGGTGGCGTTGTCGAGCTCCATTCCCCTGCCAGGTCGTGGTCGCGTCCTGCGGCGCCGATCGGCCGACGGCGCGATCCCGCCTCGCCCTTCTTAGACCAGCTGCCGCGGTCAGACCACCATCGCCGCCTGGGACCGCCCGGCTACTCGTAGACCGGGCCAGGCATGTCCGGCACGGGCTGGCCGTTGCGGATGAAGAAGTCGGCGACGTCGTCCTCGAAGACGCCGCTGCCGCCGCCCTCCGCCTGGCTCGGGGCCGGGGCGAGCTCGAAGCTCGGCGGCCCGCCTTCGAGCCCGCCGATGCCATCGGCGCCGAGCCAGTAGCGCCCGAGCGGCACCTCGCCGAAGATCGACTGGAGCTCGAGGAGCTCCTGCATGTGGATCTCGCGGCCGTTGATGAAGACCCCGGTAGCGCCACTGGAGGCGTCGGCCTGGAGGGCGCCGCCGAGCACCAGGCCCGGCACGATCTGGCCGACCGAGGGCCCGCCTTCGATGCCCCAGAGGCCCGAGACCTGATCGTACCAGTAGCGGCCCGCCGGCAGGTCGACGCCATAGTCCAGGACTTCCTGCACCGAGAGCGGCTGACCGTTGACGACGATCTCCGTGGCATCGGCCAGCGCGGTCGCGGGGGCAAGACCGAGAACGAGGACGAGGCTGAGGGCGAGGTGGCGGACGATGGACAAGGTCGGTCTCCCATGGCTGCGGGCGGCTCGCGCGCTGGGGCGGCTGAGCTGCGAGCGCTGCCAGGCTACGCCGGTTGCGATCGCCTGGCTGTGAGCTGGTTCACCTGCGGCACGGGGCTCCTCGCTCCGTTTCCGCCCGGCCTAGAGGTAGCCCTCCTCGACCAGCTTCTCGGCGATCTGGACCGCGTTCAGCGCGGCGCCCTTGCGCAGGTTGTCGGCGACGATCCACATCGCCAGGCCATGCGGCACGGTCGGGTCCTTGCGCAGGCGCGAGACGAAGACCGCGTATTCGCCCACGCACTCGACCGGCGTCACGTACTCGCCGTCCTCGGGCCGGTCGACCACCAGCACGCCCTCGAACTCGGCGAGTGCCCCGCGCGCGTCCTCGACCTCGATCGCATGCTCGAACTCGACGTTGACCGCCAGGGAATGGCCGACGAACACCGGCACGCGCACGCAGGTGGCGGCGACCTCGATCGCCGGGTCGAGGATCTTCTGGGTCTCGACCACCATCTTCCACTCTTCCTTGGCGACGCCGTCGTCGAGGAAGACGTCGATCTGCGGGATCACGTTGAAGGCGATCTGCTTGGGGAAGTGCTTGGGCTCGGGGGTCCGCGTCTCGTAGACCCCCTTGGTCTGGTCGAACAGCTCGTCCATCGCCTCGCGCCCGGCGCCCGAGACCGACTGGTAGGTCGCGACCACGACCCGCTTGACGATCGCAAGGTCGTGCAGGGGCTTGAGCGCCATCACCATCTGGATGGTCGAGCAGTTGGGATTGGCGATGATGTGGCGCTCGCGGAAGCGCTCCAGCGCCTCGGGGTTGACCTCGGGCACGACCAGCGGCACCTGCTCGTCCATCCGGAACTGCGAGGTGTTGTCGATCACCACGCAGCCGGCCGCCGCGGCGCGCGGCGCGTGGACCTTGGAGATCGCGGCGCCGGGCGAGAACAGCCCGATGTCGGTGCCCTCGAAGTCGAAGGTCTCGAGCGCCTGCACCCTGAGGACGCGCTCGTCGCCGAACGACACCTCCCGGCCTTCGGAGGATCGGGAGGCGAGCGCCACCACCCCGTCGGCCGGGAACTCGCGCTCCGCCAGGATGTTGAGGATCTCGCCGCCGACCGCGCCGGTCGCGCCGACGACCGCAACCTTGTAGCCCATGTCCGTCGATCCCGGATGAGAGGGTTCGCGATAGCTTGGCGATCCCCGGGCCCGTCAAGCGTCAAGGCGCAAGCCCGGCGCGCGCGCCGTCAGACTGGCTCTGCGGCGGCGTCGTCCGGCGGCGTCGGTCTCGCCGGGACCGGGTGCAGCCGCGTCAGCCGCTCTCGGCCTTCAGATGGGCGATGATCTTGGCGCGCTCCTCCGCCGAGGAAATCCCGGAGAAGGGCTTCATGTTGTTGCCCGGGACCACGGCTTGCGGATTCTCGATGAATCGATCGAGGTTCGCCTCGTCCCAGACGAGGCCAGCGTCCGCCATCGCCGAGGAGTAGTTGTAGTTCGGCGCCGAGCCGGCCTCGCGCCCGAAGACGTTGTGGAGGCTCGGACCGAGGCGATGATCGTCCGCCTTGGTCACGTGACAGGTCCGGCAGCGGTTGTTGAAAGTGAGCTGGGCCTCCTCGGCATCGGCACCCTCCTGGGCCAGCGCCGTGCCTGACGGAGCCGCCAGGGCGGTGATCAAGAGTAGGACGGCGCCTCGCGCGCGGCTCATCATCGTTTCCTCCGCAGATCCTGATGGGCGAGAAGGCAACGCGCGAGAGCGCGGCATGTTCCCGCGGCCAGGCGGCCGGAGCGATGGCGGCTCGCCTTGCCGTGGCGCCTCCGGCCCCGGCGGCGCTATGGTCGTGCCATGAGCCTGCACATCGCCGCCGACCAGGCGCGGCGCCTGGTCCTGCACCTCGAGGTGCTGACCGATCCGCCCCGCCGACCCCTGTCGGGCAACCGCCTGATCGACCTGATCGAGCGCCTCGGCTTTCTCCAGGTCGACAGCATCAGCACCGTCGCGCGCGCCCATCACATGATCCTGTTCACGCGCAACGCGAGCTATCGGCCCGAGCTGCTGCGCCGCGCGCTCGAGGACCAGGCGCTGCTGTTCGAGCATTGGACCTACGACGTCGCAGCACTCCTGCCGATGCGCTTCTATCCCTACTGGAAGCTGCGCTTCGCGCGCGAGCGCGCGGCGCTCGAGCGGCGCTTCCGCCGCTGGCACGGCGCGGAGCACCAGGACGAGCTCGAGCGCGTGCTGGCGCTGGTGCGCGAGCGCGGCCCGATCATGGCGCGCGACCTCGCCGCGGGCCGGACCCGGCCGGCCGGCGGCTGGTGGGACTGGCACCTCGGCAAGACCGCGCTCGAGTTCCTGTGGCGCACCGGCCGTCTCGCGATCGCAAGACGGCAAGGCTTCCAGAAGGTCTACGACCTGGCCGAGCGGGTGATCCCCGAGGCCGTGCGGCGCTGCGCGCCGGGCCACGATTCGCTGGTGGACTGGGCCTGCCGCAGCGCGCTCGAGCGTCTCGGCATCGCGACCTCGGGCGAGATCGCGCGCTTCTTCGGCCTGGTGACGCTCGAGGAGGCGAAGGACTGGTGCGCGCGAAGCCTCGGGCATGCGGCCGTGCCGGTCATCGTCGGCGCGGCGAACGGCGCGGCGCCGCGCCGGCTTCTGGCGCGGCCCGACATCGAGGAGCTGCTGCGGGCGCTGCCCGATCCGCCGCGCCGGCTGCGGGTGCTCAACCCGTTCGATCCGCTGCTGCGCGACCGCGACCGTCTCAGCCGGCTGTTCGCCTTCGACTACCGGATCGAGGTGTTCGTGCCGGCGCCGAGGCGCCAGTGGGGCTACTACGTGTTTCCCCTGCTCGAGGGCGAGCGCCTGGTCGGGAGGCTCGACATGAAGGCGGCGCGCGCGGCCGGCACGCTCGACGTCACGGCGCTCTGGCTCGAGCCGGGCGTGCGCCTCAGCCGCGGGCGCGCGCGCCGCCTCGAGGCCGAGCTCGACCGGATCCGGCGCTTCGTCGGGCTCGACGCGGTCCGCTTCGCCGACGGCTACCTCAGGCGCAGCGGGTGAGCCTCGGGCGGCAACTTGCGGCGCGTGCCGCGCCATGGCTTACTCGCAAGCCCGCCCGGGCAGGCGCGGCACGTCGGGGATGAGGTGCGCGAGGCCGGCGCGCGGCAGAGAATGGAGGCGAAAGTGGCGCACTGGATCCGATTCGAGCATCAGGGGCAGACCGGCTTCGGCACGCTTGAGGGCGCGACCATCACGGTCCACGACGGCGACATGTTCGAGGGGCCGCGGCCGACCGGTCGGACGCTGGCGCTGGCGGACGTGAAAGTGCTGACGCCGTGCACGCCCTCGAAGATGGTCTGCCTCTGGAACAACTTCCATGCGCTGGCCGCGCGCCTTGGCGTCCCCGAGCCGGACGAGCCGCTCTATTTCCTCAAGTCGCCGAGCGCCTTTCTCGCGCATGGCGAGACCATCCGCCGGCCGAAGTCCTACAGCGGCAACGTGGTCTACGAGGGCGAGCTCGGCATCGTCATCGGCAAGCGCTGCAGCAACGTCGGCGAGGACGAGGCCGGCGACTGCATCTTCGGCTACACCTGCGTCGACGACGTGACCGCGGCGGACATCATCACGAAGGACCCGACCTTCGCCCAGTGGGCACGGGCCAAGAGCTTCGACACCTTCGGCGTGTTCGGCCCGGTGATCGCGACCGGGCTCGACCCGATGGCGCTCTCGATCCGCACCGTGCTCGACGGCAAGGAGCGCCAGAACTACCCGGTGACCGACATGATCTTCCCGCCGCACCGGCTGGTGAGCTATCTGTCGCGGGACATGACGCTTTTGCCGGGGGACGTCATCGCCTGCGGCACCTCGGTCGGGGTCAGCGCCATGCGCGGCGCCTCCAACACCATCGAGGTCACGATCGAGGGCATCGGCACGCTCGCCAACGAGTTCGTGCAGCCGGTGCCGTTCAAGTACGTCGAGGGTCCGCCGCGGCCGATGCGGGTCTGCGTCGTCGGGGCCGGCGCGATCGGCGGCCTGATGGCGGCCAGGCTCGCCGGAGCCGGCCATCCGGTGACCGTGATCGACCAGGGCGGCCAGCTCGCCGCGATCCAGAACAACGGCCTGAAGCTGGTCTGGGACGACGGCAGCGAGCACACCGCCAGGGTCAAGGCGGTCGAGAGCGCCGCAGAGGCCGGGCCCCAGGACCTCGTGATCCTCGCGGTCAAGGCGCATTTCCTCGACCAGGTCGTGCGCGAGATCGACGCCATGCTCGAGCAGGGCACGATGATCATGACCGTCCAGAACGGCCTGCCGTGGTGGTACTTCCAAAAGCACGGCGGCGAGTACGACGGCCACAAGCTCGAGAGCCTCGACCCCTCGGGCATGCTCGCGCGCAAGATCGACCCGGACCGGGTGCTGGGGTGCGTGGTCTACCCGGCCGCGCAGGTTGCCGCACCCGGCGTGATCCACCATGCCGAGGGCGACCGCTTCCCGATCGGCGAGCTCGACGGCAAGGAGACGGAGCGCGCCAAGTGGGTCCACGACGTGCTGGTCTCGGCCGGCCTCAAGTCGCGCATCCTGGCCGACATCCGCTCGGAGATCTGGCTCAAGGCCTGGGGCAATCTGTCGTTCAACCCGATCAGCGCGCTCTCCCACGCGACGCTGGTCGAGATCTGCCAGTTCCCGGAAACCCGCCAGCTCGCCGCCGACATGATGCGCGAGGCCCAGGCCGTCGCCCTGAAGCTCGGGATCAAGTTCCGCCACACCATCGAGAAGCGGATCGAGGGCGCCGAGAGCGTCGGCGCGCACAAGACCTCGATGCTGCAGGACGTCGAGCTCGGCCGCTCGCTCGAGACCGAGGCGCTGGTCGGCTCGATCCTCGAGCTCGCCAAGCTCACCGACACCCCGGCACCCTCGATCCAGGCGGTCTATGCCTGCGTCAAGCTGCTCAACAAGGTCATGCTGACCGAAGGCGGCGGCGTGCGCCTCAACAAGGCGGCGTAGAACGGGTCGGGCCGATGGCCCGCCGACCACTCGGACACCCCGGTGCGACGCGGGCGATACGCTGCCAGCATTCGGTCCCAGAATGCGGCAAATCACGCTTTACAGTTTTATAATTTCCGTCTTAATAAACCTACAGTTTGACGTACCTGCCAGCGTCAACAGCGTCCGCTGACCAGCACGTCGCCCAAGCCCGGGAGAAGTCTTGCATGAGACCACGCCGTCTCGTGGCGCTGGTGGCCGCCCTGCCACTCGCCACGATCGCCTGGACAACGTCCGCTGTTGCCGAGCTCGCACCGAAGCTGCCGGATCTGGCCGGCATCGTGAAGGATCGGGACTGGGCGGCCGTGCTCGGCAAAGCCCTGTTCTGGGACATGTCGGTCGGCAGCGACGGCATGGCCTGCGCCAGCTGCCACTTCCACGCCGGTGCCGACGCCCGCATCAGCAACTCGCTGAGCCCCGGCCTGATCGAGCTACCCGACGCCGACACGACGTTCGGCGCGACCATGGCCGCATCGCCTTTCGCGCTGGGCGCGACCGCCTCCGGGGGCGTGGTGGACTCGACTTACACGCTGGTCGAGGACGACTTCCCGTTCCACCAGCTGGCGAACATACTCGACCGCAACTCGGGCCTGGAGGTCACCACCAACGACGTGGTCTCGTCGGCAGGCGCGGTCGACGCCACGTTCAGCCGCATCCGCCTGATCGGCCCGTTCGATCGCTGCGACGAGGTCATGGGCGATGTGTTCCACGCGGACGGCCTCGCCGCCCGCCAGGTCGAGCCTCGCAACACCCCGACCGTCTTCAACGCGGTGTTCAATCACCGCAACTTCTGGGATGGGCGGGCGACGAACGACTTCAACGGCGTCGGGGTGTTCGGGCAAGCAGAAGTGCTCAGCGACCCGGCGGCGCGCCTGGTCGTGCTGGAGAACGGCACGCTGCAGCTGACCGCGCTCAACCTGCCCGAACTCGAGCCTCGCCTCGCAGGCGGTCGGGCCGCCGCTTTCCAATCTCGAGATGTCGTGCGGCGAGCGCACGTTCCCGAAACTCGCCCGCAAGCTGTTCGCGCCGTTGCGCCGCCCGCTCTCGCTGCAGAAGATCCACTCGCAGGACAGCCTGTTCGGCGCGTCCGCGCCCTTCGGCGACCTCCGAGGCGCCCTCCCGCGGGGTCTCGCCCTCACGCACAACTACCGCAACCTCGTGCAACGGGCATTCGAGAACAAATGGTGGAACGCCTCCGGCCGCTTCCGCATCACCGATACCGGCACTCTGGTAGCGGCGCCGGTGCTTGGCTTCACTCAGATGGAGCTGAACTTCTCGATGTTCTGGGGCATCGCGGTCATGCTCTACGAAGCGACCCTGGTCTCCGATGACAGCGCGTTCGACCGTGGCGAGCTGAGCGCGGCGGCGCAGCGCGGTCTGGACCTGTTCAACGCCGGCGGTGGGGCGGGCGGCGGCGCCTGCCGGTTCTGCCATACTCTGCCGCTCGGCACGCAGGCGGCCCAGGTCGCCGGCGATCCCCCGTTCGTCACGATCCAGACCGTGAGCCGGCCGAACGGCCTGCTCGACGGCAACGGCCTGCCGGTAAGCACGCCGGCGCTGCGCGATATCGGGTTCTTTCCGCTCGGCGTGCGGCCGGTGGCCGAGGATGTCGGCGCCGGCGGCAGCGATCCCTATGGCGGGCCGCTTTCCTTCGCGCGCCGGTCGATCCTGGACGGCAACAATCCCGGCGGCGTGACGCGGACCATCGTCGACGGCTCGTTCAAGGTGCCTCAGCTGCGCAACGTGGCGCTGACGCCGCCCTACTTCCACAACGGCGGCTTTGCGACGCTGCACGAGGTGCTGGAGTTCTACCGGCGCGGCGGCAACCATCGCGACGCCAGCCTGACCGAGCCGGGCGCCACCGGCGACGATTCGGGGACTGGCCTCGATGGCGAGGGGCTGATCCCGCCCCCAGGCCCCGACAAGGGCAGCAACGCGGCCGGCACGCTCAACCCGCTCAGCATCAGCGACGCTGGCATCGATGACCTCGTCGAGTTCCTGAAGGCGCTGACCGACGAGCGGGTGCAGTGTGACCAGGCGCCGTTCGACCATCCCGAGCTGTTCATCCCGGTCGGCCACGAGCCGGTCGACGAGAACGGCGACGGGCGGGCGGACGACATCGTCTTCCGGTTGCCGGAGATCGGCGCGGCCGGCTACGGCTCGGGCTCCGGGCTTCTGCATCCCGAACAGCGGCGACCTGTTCGCGACGGGCATGCAGGCGCGCATCGGCGGCGCGTCGGCGCCGCCACCCTGAAGGATTGTTGTCGCGGTCGGTATGCCCGTGAGAAGCGGCACTGCTCGGAGAGCTTCGATCCAGGCGGTCGACGCCTGCGTCGCGTGCGTCTCAATGAGGTGGCTCCGAGCGCTCCGCGGCGTGTGAGCGGCATTAAAGCTTCGGCGCCATCGGCGCAAACACTTCCTGCGGATCGGCGACGCCGCGCAGGGGGAAACGGCCGAGGGAGCGCGCTTCGAGGCCGAGCGCCTGGGCGAAGGGGGCCGAGCACAGGACCGGGCGGTCGAGCTGCTTGGCGAGCCCCTCGAGCCGGCTGACCAGGTTGACGGCGGGACCGAGCACGGTGAAGTCGAGGCGATCGGGGCTGCCGATGTTGCCGTAGACGACCTCGCCGACGTGGAGGGTCGCCGTGAAGCCGAGAGGGAGCGCGTCGGAGGGAGCTGCGGCGAGCGCCGCCGTCGCGCGCCCGATCGTCCGCAGCGCCGCCTGGCAGGCGACCCGGCGCGCTTCGGGCGCCGCCAGCGGGAAGATCGCGAGCACGCCGTCGCCCAGGAACTTGAGCACGTCGCCGCCCTCGCCGCGCACCGCCTCGACCACCGCCTCGAAGTAGCGGTCCAGCGCCGCGAACAGCGCGGCCTCGTCCAGGCGCTCGCTCATCGCCGTGAAACCGCGCAGGTCGGAGAACAGGATCGCCGCCTCGATCCGGCGCCGATCGCCGCGCCGGATCGCGCCGCCGAGGACCGCCTCGGCGGGACCATCGCCGAGATAGGCGTGCAGCAGGCTCGCGGTCGAGCGCCGCATGGCGGTGGGCTCGAGCGCCGCGGCGAGCGGCTGACGCAAGCGCGCCAGCAGCTCGAGATGCCGGTCGGCGAAGCCGTCTGCGCCATCGCTCACCAGGCTCAGGCCCTGCACCGAGCCGTCGCCGTACTCGAGCGGCAGCGCGAGGTAGTCGGTGCCGCCCGCGGCCGCCATCTCGTGCAGCACCTGGTGGTCGCGCTCGGGGTCCAGATCGAGCAGCCGGCGGCGGAAGCTCTGCCGGGTCCGAACCACGTATTGGAACGGGCTGCCGTGGTAGGCGTCGGTCGCGAGCACCGTCCTCTGCACGGTGTACTCGTGGCTTCCGGCGCCGTCGCGAGTCCAGATCACGCCCCAGGCGCTGGCCAGCGGGTTGGCGATCGCCTGTCCGGCGCGCAATCGCCAGAGCGGCACGCCCTGCGCGAGCAGGCGGCGGCAGAAACCCTCGATCAGCGCCAGCGGCGGCGCGCTGAGGCGCGCGCTGCCGATGAGCCAGGCGGTGATTTCCGCCACGTGCTCGTCTTCGCTGCGCTTCCGCACCGATCCGGTCCTATCAACGGCCCTGGCTTCGTTTGCGGGCGCTCCCGGGATGAGGCTGGCACGCGCCCCTCGAGGGAGCCGCGCCGGCTTGGGAGCGCCGTCCACGTCGAACCCGAGGACGCTACTCGATTTCCTCGGGTTTTCCGAGAGCCTGAGGATGCCCGGGCGGTCGATGAGGGGAAAGTAGGGCTGTCGGGTGCTCGGGGCGGTATCCGAGTTGTCGCGATCAGGGCGTCATCGATTGCCGGTGCGGAACGGCCGAGTGGCTTGGCGCGGGCCACGGCAGACCTCCCGCCGCCATGCACGCTCACCTGCGCTGCGGGTCAGCGCCAGAGTTTCCCCGGGGTCTGGCGGGGGCTGGATAGAGGCCGAGAGGATGCGGCGCCACAGTTCGAGGTCGCACTCGGACGAAAGACGCGAGGTCTGAGATACCATCGCCGAGCTCGATTCGCTCCAGCGGACCTGCAGTGCTCGTCACCAGCGCCTGCCGCTTGGTGAGTCCCTGGGTCTCCATCACAGCCGCCCGTCCTGATTGAAGGACAAACTCATAGCACAGGACTATTATCCTAGACAAGATCCAGCGTACCATGCTGACCCGCCACGCTCTTGACCGTGCGCGACTCGACCCTCCAGGGTCGGACGATGTCGGTCGCCGCCGCCTGCGCGCTCGCCTCGCTCTTGGCCTGGCTCTGTCTTGGGCTCGGGCGAAGCGGGCTGTGGTGTGAGGCACCCCACCTCGGGCCGGTGGAGCGTTCGGCAGCGCAGCCCTGGCCGGCGGTCGTCGCCATCGTGCCGGCGCGCAACGAGGCGGACCTGGTCGGCCGCGGCGCTCCGCTCGCTGCTCGCCAGGACTACTCCGGGAGCCTTGGCGATCGTCCTGGTCGACGACCACAGCGGCGACGGGACGCGGCCGATCGCGCAACGGATCGCGGTCGGCGCCACGCGGCCGCTGGAGATGGTCGGCGCGCCGCCGCTGCCGGCCGGCTGGTCGGGCAAGCTCTGGGCGGTCGAGCAGGGCGTTCGCCTGGCAGGCCAGCGCTGGCCCGAGGCGCGTTACCTGCTGCTGACCGACGCCGACATCGCGCACGCTCCGGACAACCTCGCCCGCCTGGTCGCCAAGGCGGAACGCGAACGGCTGGACCTGGTCTCGCTGATGGTGCGGCTGCGCTGCGCGAGCTTCTGGGAGCGGCTCCTGGTGCCGGCCTTCGTGTTCTTCTTTCAGCTGCTCTACCCGTTCGCCGCGGTCAACGAGGCCGGGCGGCGCACCGCCGCGGCCGCCGGCGGCTGCATGCTGGTGCGCCGGCGGGCGCTGCGCGAGGCCGGCGGCATCGCGGCGATCCGCGGCGCGCTGATCGACGACGTGGCGCTCGCGCGGGCGATCAAGCGGCGGCCGGGCGGCGGGCGGATCTGGCTCGGGCTCGGCGACAGCGCCCGGAGCCTGCGGCGCTACGACCGCCTCGGCGACGATCTGGGCGATGGTCGCGCGCACCGCCGACACCCAGCTGCGCCATTCGCTCCTGCTGCTCGCGGCGACCGTGCTCGGCATGGCGCTTGCCTTCGCGGGCCGCTGCTCGCGCTGCTGGCCTGGCCGATGCACGGCGATGCCGCGGCGGCGGCGCTCGGCGGCACCGCCTGGCTCGCCATGACCGCCGCCTACCGCCCGACGGTTCGGCGCTACGCGCCTGGGCTGGGTGTGGCCTGAGCCTGCCGCTCGCGGCGCTGCTGTTCCTCGCGATGACGATCGACTCGGCGATCCGGCATCGGCGCGGCGCCGGCGGCCGCTGGAAGGGCCGGGTGATGACGCCTGAGGCGTGACGGCAACAGCTTGCGGCTCGCGCGTGGCCCTGCGACATCGGTTGCCTTGTCCGCCGGGCGCCATTTGTGCGTGAGTGCAGGACTTGGTCGGGTGTGCGCGAGCGTGGATGTAGAATGGTGGAGACGCCGGAGGAAAGGGGATCTGAGCGAGGCCGCGGCGGGCCGTTCCGCGCGGCCGAGATGTCGGCCCGGCCGGTCGCCGCGGGCCTGCCCGCGATGGCCTCGCGCAGGTCGATCGAGGAGGCCAGGGACGGCCTTGCGGAGCCTGCAGCGCGCCGACGGCCACTGGGTGTTCGAGCTCGAGGCGGACGCCACGATCCCGGCCGAGTACGTGCTGCTCGAGCACTTCCTCGGCGAGATCGACGGCGCGCTCGAGCGCAAGATCGGGGTCTATCTGCGCGCCCGGCAGGCGGGCCACGGCGGCTGGCCGCTCTATGCCGGGCGGCGAGCTCGACGTCAGCGCGAGCGTCAAGGCCTACTACGCGCTGAAGTTGATCGGCGACGACCCCGAGGCTCCGCACATGGCGCGCGCGCGCGAAGCGATCCTCGCCGAGGGCGGGGCCGCGCGCTGCAACGTGTTCAGCCGCATCACGCTCGCGCTGTTCGGCCAGGTGCCCTGGCGCGCGGTGCCGGTGATGCCGGTCGAGATCATGCTGCTGCCGCGCTGGTTCCCGTTCCACCTCGACAAGGTGTCCTACTGGTCGCGCACGGTGATCGTGCCGCTCCTGATCCTGATGGCGCTCGGCCGCAGGCGCGCAACCCGCGCCGGATCGGCATCGCCGAGCTGTTCGTCGACGCCGCCGGCGCCGAGCGCGACTACATCGACAACCCGACCGGCGCGGCGCTGGGGCCGCTTGTTCCTGGCGGTCGACCGCGTGCTGCGCCTGATCGAGCCGCGCTTGCCGCAGCGCCGCCGCGAGCGCGCGCTCCGCGCGCGCGGTCGACTTCATCACCCTGCGCCTGAACGGCGAGGACGGGCTCGGCGCGATCTTCCCGGCGATGGCCAACACCGTGATGGCGTTCCGACGCTGGGCTATGCCGGCGGATCACCCGGACCTCGCGATCGCCAAGCGGGCGGTGCGCAAGCTCCTGGTCGGAGCGCCGGAGCTCGCCTACTGCCAGCCCTGCCTGTCGCCGCTCTGGGACACGGCGCTCGCCGCGCACGCGATGATGGAGGCGGCGCGGCGGCGCGCCGGAGGCCGCGTGCGCCGCGCGCTCGACTGGGTCGCCGCGCGCCAGATCCTGGACGTCGTCGGCGACTGGGCGCGGGCGCGGCCAGGGCTGCGGCCGGGCGGCTGGCCGTTCGAGTACCGCAACGACCACTATCCGGACGTCGACGACACCGCGGTGATCATCGCAGCACTGCACCGCGCCGATCCCGAGCGCTATCGCGAGCGCGATCGAGCGCGGCACCGAGTGGGTGCTCGGCCTGCAGAGCGCGAACGGCGGCTGGGGCTCGTTCGACGCCGACAACACCCACGACTATCTCAACAACATCCCGTTCGCCGACCACGGCGCGCTGCTCGACCCGCCGACCGCCGATCTGACCGCGCGCTGCCTCTGCATGCTGGCGCAGCAGGGCTACCCGCGGAACGATCCGGCGGTGAGCGCGGCGCTCGAGTTCCTGCGGCGCGAGCAGGAGCCGGACGGCTCCTGGTTCGGCCGCTGGGGGACCAACTACGTCTACGGCACCTGGTCGGTGCTGTGCGCGCTCAACGCGGTCGGCGAGGACCCGCAGGCGCCCTACGTGCGCAAGGCGGTCGCCTGGCTCGAGGCGCGCCAGCAGGCCGACGGCGGCTGGGGCGAGAGCTGCGCCAGCTACTGGGAGGGCGCAAGGACGAGCGGCGCCGAGCCTGCCCTCCCAGACCGCCTGGGCGCTGCTCGGCCTGATGGCGGCGGGCGAGGTCGAGAGCGCCGCGGTCGCGCGCGGGATCGCTTATCTCGAGCAGGCGCCGCGCGAGGACGGCGCTGGGACGAGGAGCTCTACAACGCGGTCGGCTTCCCGCGCGTGTTCTACCTCCGCTACCACGGCTACAGCGCCGTACTTCCCGCTCTGGGCGCTGGCGCGCTACCGCAACCTGATGCGCCAGAACGACCGCCGCGTCGCCTGGGGCATGTGAGGCGCCGCGGCCAGCGCTCCGCGGCGGGAACGTCCTCCGGCCGCACCCGGAGGCGGCGGGGCCACACACGATGTTCAAGCGTGGCTCTCGCGCGGGCCGGGTGACCGGCTATACTGAGTTCGATGCGCTGGGTCGCCCGACCAGGCGCTTTCGTGGCGAGGGCCGGCCCCATGGCGAAGCGGATCCACCCTTCATCCTGGAGCCAAGAGCCGGAAAAGGTCCAGGCGCCCGGCCGACGCGGGCGCGCGAGCCGCGGCCGGACGAGCTTCCGCGCGGCTATGACTGAGCCTGGCGGCGGACGAGGGTCTCCTCGAGGTCGCTTCGGCGGCCTGCCGGAGCAGGACACGAGCGGCTTCACGGTGCTGGACTTCCTCTACGCCGCCGGCTCGCCGGTCGATGCGCTGCTGTATTCGCGGCTCTTCTGGCCCGAGCTGCTCGAGGTCGAGGGCGCGGTCCTGCTGGCGACAGCGTCGAGGACGAGGCCGATCTCGCGCGGGTGCGCGCGAGCGTGCGCGAGCGCGGGCCGGTCGAGACCGAGCGGCGCTTCAACCTGCGGGAGCTCTCGGATCTGTTCGGCAACGGGCTCGCGCGAGATCGAGCGACGACCAGGCGGAGACTCTGCTGGCGCGGCTCGCGAGATGTGGCGCGGCCGCCTGCAGGACGGCTTCCCGAGCGTCGCTTCACAGTCGAGGTGCTGTCAGCGGAAGAAACCGGCGGCGACATCGGCATCGTGCTTCCACCAGAGGCGTGAGCCGCATCACCTCAGCGCAGGGGCGAGCGGGCGACGAGGTCGGCGAGGAAGGTGACGTCGTCGCCCGAGAGCGTATCGATCAGGCCGGCGGCGAGCCAGGATTGGAGCGTCGGCAGCGGATCGATCCCGTATTGGCGGTCATGGGCGAGCTTCTGCGGCGGCGGTATGTGGCAGCGGATCGCGATGCCGGCCGCGTGCAGCGCCTGGGCGTCGTCAGGATCGAAGCGGTCGAGCTCGATCGAGAGCGAGTCGAGCCGGCGGCGCGGGCGACGCCGACCGGGTCGGCGTGGCGCGCATGGGTGATGCCTTCGGTGCGGATGCCGGGGATCACCTCCTTGGCGCGTCGCAGGTCGA
Source organism: uncultured Alphaproteobacteria bacterium (assembly GCA_963753275.1). Classification (GTDB taxonomy): domain Bacteria; phylum Pseudomonadota; class Alphaproteobacteria; order Geminicoccales; family Geminicoccaceae; genus DATAOG01. The sequence continues at coordinate 24,431 of CAVWCE010000019.1, forward strand.
CGTGGTCGAAGGAGATCAGGACGACGTCCGCGAGCGCGCCGGTCTCCTCGAGCAGCGCGGCCGAGGCGCTCGACCAGCCGGCCGATGCGCTGGCGCTCCTTGATCTCGGCCACGAGGCCGAGGCCGGCCGGCTTCGGCTAGGCGAGCACCGCGCGCAGGCTCGGCATGCGCTCGCCGGCGAACTCCGGCGCGAACCAGCTGCCGGCATCGAGCGCGGCGATCTCGGCGGCGGTCTTCGCGGCGATCGGCCCGCGGCCGTCGGTGGTGCGGTCGAGGAGGAGGTCGTGGGCGAGCAGGATCTCGTCGTCCCTGGTCAGCACGAGGTCGATCTCGCAGCTCGTGGCGCCGGCCGCCTGGGCCGCCTGCAGCGCGGCGAGCGTGTTCTCGGGGGCGGCGATGGTGTGGCCGCGATGGCCGCAGACGTGGACGAAGCCGTTGTCGGGCGCGAGCAGGCGCATGGCAGAAGCCTCTGTTAGGATGGCAGCGGGCGAAGCTAGCAGGGTGGACGGGTGGCGAGAAGCGCGCGCAGCGGGCGCATCGGGGTGGTGGTCGGGCTGCGGGCCGAGGCGCGCTGCCTCGCCGGCCTCGACGTCGCGCTCGGGTGCAGCGGCGCGCGGCCCGAGCGCGCGCGGACCGAGGCGGCGCGGCTGATCGCCGAAGGTGCGGCGGGGCTCGTGAGCTTCGGCCTCGCCGGCGGCCTGTCGCCCGCGTTGCGCCGCCGGCGACCTGGTGCTGCGCCGATGCGGTGGTGCTGCCGGACGGCCGGCGCGTCATGACTGACGCGGCCTGGCGGCGGCGCCTTGCCGCGCTGCTCGGGGCGGCTGGCATGCGCCGGCGTCTGGAGGCCGCTCGCCGGCAGCGACCGCCTGCTGACGAGCGTCGCGGCCAAGGCGGCGCTGCGCGGAGCCATGCGGGCCTGCGCGGTCGACATGGAGAGCCACGCCGTGGCCGTTGCGGCCGCGCGCCGCCGGGCTGCCGCTGCTGGTCGATGCGAGCGATCGCCGACCCGAGCCACGCGGGTGATCCCGGGGGCCGCGCAAGGCGCGCTCGGACCGGACGGCGAGCTGCGCGGCGCGGGCGCTGCTCGCGGGCCTGCTGCGCCGGCCGCAGCGATCTGCCCGGCGCTGCTGCGCCTCGCCCGCGACAGCGCGCGCGGCCTCGCGACGCTACGCCGCGTCGCTGCGCTGGCGGCGCCGGACCTCGCGTTCCGGTAGCTCGGCGACCGCTTGCTCACGATGCTTCTCGAACACGAAGTCGGCCGGGCGCTGGTGCTCGAGCGGGATCTCGGGCGCCATCGCCCGCTCGGTCTCGATCGGCCGCAGCGCGATCCGCAGCGCCTTCAGCGGGTGGCGCACCGCATCGGTGACCGCGGTCGCCTCGTAGCCGCAGTGCGCCATGCAGTTGGCGCATTTCTCGTAGTTGCCGGTGCCGTAGCGGTCCCAGTCGGTGGTCTCCATCAGCTCCTTGAAGGTCCGCGCGTAGCCCTCGCCGAGCAGGTAGCAAGGGCGCTGCCAGCCGAAGATGTTGCGGGTCGGGTTGCCCCACGGCGTGCAGCGGTAGTCCTGGTTGCCGGCGAGGAAGTCGAGGTAGAGCGAGGAGTGGTTGAGGCGCCAGCGCCTGCCGCGGCCGCGGCGGAAGATGTCGCGGAACAGCTGCTTGGTCTTGCGCCGGTTGAGGAAGTGCTGCTGGTCGGGCGCGCGCTCGTAGGCGTAGCCAGGCGAGACCGTGACGCCCTCGACGTCGAGCTCGTCGGTGACGTAGTCGAGGAACGCCGCGACCTCGTCCGGGCGCGACGCCGTCGAACAGCGTGGCGTTGACGTTGACGCGGAAGCCGCGCGCGCGCAGCAGGCGGATCGCCGCGACCGCGCGGTCGAACACGCCCTCCTTGCAGACCGAGCGGTCGTGCTGCGCGCGCAGCCCGTCGAGATGGATCGAGAAGGTCAGGTAGGGGCTCGGCGTCGAACAGGTCGATCTTCTTCTCGACCAGGAGCGCGTTGGTGCACAGGTAGACGAACTTCCTGCGCTCGACCAACGCCTTGACGATCTCGGCGATGTCCTTGTGAATCAAGGGTTCTCCGCCCGGGATCGAGACGATCGGCGCACCGCACTCCTCGACCGCGTCGATGCATTCCTCGACCGACAGCCGACGGTTGAGGATCGGCGCCGGGTAGTCGATCTTGCCGCAGCCGGCGCAGGCGAGGTTGCAGCGGAACAGGGGCTCGAGCATCAGCACCAGCGGATACTTGTCGCGCCAGTGCAGCCACTGCTTGAGAACGTAGGCGCCAACGCGGATCTGCTGGCGAAGGGGGATGGCCATGGTGGCTCCGGCTGGTCAGTCTGCGGGCGGGCGGGGCGCGGGCTCGGCGAGCTCCGGCGGCAGGCGGAAATGCACGTTCTCCTCGATCCCGGCGAGGGTCTCGACGGTCACGTCGTAGTGCTCGGCGAGGCGCGCGACGAGCTCCTGCACGAGGCGCTCGGGCGCCGAGGCGCCGGCGGTGATGCCGACCGCGCGGGCGCCGTCCAGCCAGGCAAGATCGAGGTTCTCCGC
>CAVWCE010000020.1:0-16366 GCA_963753275.1 uncultured Alphaproteobacteria bacterium
ATCAGCAGGTTGGCGTCGACCAAAATCACTTGCGCAGCTGGATCTTGGTCGCGAGCTCCTGGTCCTCGATGGCGTCGGCGAGTGCCAGGGCCTTGTCCAGGTCGATGCCGGGGAACTTCCCGCCAAGCGCGGCCGGCTGCACCTTGTAGCGTTTTGCTCCGGCGCGCCCCGCTGGGCTGAGACCGGCGCGCAAAGTCTCGTTCACGACCTGCTTGAAAGGCTTGTTGGACCTGTGCGCCAGCTCGTTGAGAGCCTGCGCGATTCCGTCGTCGATGGTGAGCGTCGTGCGCATCTGAGACATCGTAGCATTGTCCGAAGAGCATCAAACCATCAAAATGGCCGGCGGCTCCGGGGCCCATCACGCAGTCTGGCAGATCGCCGGGACGAGGGCGGCGACCTGGCGGAGGTCGGCGAGGAAGCCCTCGTACTCGCGCGCCCGCGCGGCGGCGTCGGGCAGGCGCAGCAGGAACGACGGGTGAACGGTGATCAGGCCGGGATGGCCGCCGGCGAACTCGGTCACCCGGCCGCGCTCGCGCAGCACCGCGACGGGGCGGCCGGCGAGCGCGCGCGCGGCGCTGGCGCCGAGTGCCACCGTGAGGCGCGGCCGGATCAGCGCGAGCTCGCGGTCGAGCCACCAGCGGCAATGCTCGATCTCGTAGCCGCGAGGCGTCTGGTGCATGCGCCGCTTGCCGCGCAGGCTGAACTTGAAGTGCTTGACCGCATTGGTCAGGTAGACCCGCGGGCGCTCGATCCCGGCCTCGGCCAGCGCGCGGTCGAGGAGCTGGCCGGCGGGGCCGACGAACGGCCGCCCGGCGAGGTCCTCCTCGTCGCCCGGCTGCTCGCCGACCAGCACGACCGGCGCGTCCGCCGGCCCTTCCCCGCACACGGTCTGGGTCGCGGGCCCGTGCAGCGGGCAGCGCTCGCAGGCGCCCGCCTGCAGCGCAAGATCCGCGAGCGTGCCGGCGTGCTCGGGCAGCGCGCGCGGCGCGACCGGCCTGATCCGCTTGCGCGACGGCTCTGGCACCGTCTCCAGCATGCCGCGCGTGCGGTCCGGCGCCTGCGCCAGGAGGCCCGGGATCAGCGTGGCCTCGGGCAGGTTGCGCCAGTACTTCTTCGGCATCTCGGCGCGCATGAGCTCGGGATTGGCGCGCGCCGGGTTGAAGACCGCGCGGTAGTACGTCCGCCACCAGTCCTCGAGCGCATCGGCGGAGGGTGCCTCCGCCCGCGTCACGCCGGCCCCGAAGGCGAGCGCCGCGCCGTCCCAGTGGATCGAGCCCGCCGGCGTCAGGATCGACCAGCGCAGCGCGGCGAAGCGGCCGACGAAGAACGGCGCGGCGCGCCGCAGGATGTGGTGCTCGGGCTCGAACCAGGCGACGAAACGCTCGCCATCGTCGCTCTCGACCCGGCGAAAGCGCACGAAGGCGTGCATCTTGTGGAGGTCGCGCCGCACCGCTTTGGCGAGCCGCGCGAGCCGGTGCACCAGCGGATCGGAGGCGATCTCGAGGAGCTTCCGCTCGCCCTGGGCGAGGCGCCAGAGCGCACCGTAGAGCAGGGCGAAGCGTTCCGGATCGCGGTGGCAGACCACGTCGCCCGACAGGCGCAGGAACGCCGCCGGCACCGCGAACGATCCGGCCGCAGCCGGCGGAGGCGCGCCGAACAGCTGGCGATCCTCGCCCGTCCGCCAGAGGACCGAGCCCGGCTCGGCGCCGGCCGCGATCAGCCGCCGCGCGGCAGCGCGGAACTCCTCGAGATCGTCCGGCCGGGTGAGCGCGACGTCGTACATGGACGGGGCTACGGGGCGGCTCAGGCGAACAACGAGAGCTGCTCGGGCGGGGCGAGCAGGGGGCGCAGGTGGAGCCGGTCGAGCAGCCGGGTCGGCCGGTGGTCGGCGGTGACCACGAAGGGCCGCAGCTTGGTCAGCGACGCCGTGAGCCGGCCGAGATCGTCGAGCCGGAGCGTCCGATGGCGGCGGGCGGCGAGGATCCGCTCGACGCTCCGCTTGCCGAGCCCGGGCACGCGCAGGAGCAGCTCGCGCTCCGCCCGGTTGACGTCGACCGGGAAGCGCGCGCGGTTGCGCAGCGCCCAGGCGAGCTTCGGATCGATCGCCAGGTCCAGCATGCCGTCGGCCGCGCCGGCCACGATCTCCTCGGCATCGAAGCCGTAGAAGCGCATCAGCCAGTCGGCCTGGTAGAGGCGGTGCTCGCGCTGCAGGGGCGGCGCCTTGGCGGGCAGGGCCGGGCTCGCCTCGGGGATCGGGCTGAAGGCCGAGTAGTAGACCCGCTTCAGGCCGTAGCCGGCGTAGAGCGCGGCGCTCGTGCCGAGGATCGTGGCATCGCTCGCGCCGTCGGCGCCGACGATCATCTGGGTGCTCTGCCCGGCCGGCGCGAAGCGCGGCGCCTTCGTCTCGCCCTTCGCCTCCTCGATGCGCAGGCGCAGGCCCGCCATGGTGCGGCGGATCGAGGGCGTGCGCTTCTCGGGTGCCAGGCGCTTCAGGCCCGCCTCGGTCGGCAGCTCGATGTTGATCGAGAGGCGGTCGGCATGGCGCCCGGCCTGCGCGATCAGCTCCTCGCTCGCCTCGGGGATCGTCTTGAGGTGGATGTAGCCGCGAAACTGGTGCTGCTCGCGCAGGCTGCGGGCGACCCGGACCAGCTCCTCCATGGTATAGTCGGGCGAGCGGATGATGCCCGACGACAGGAACAGGCCCTCGATGTAGTTGCGCTTGTAGAACTCGAGGGTCAGCTCGACCACCTCCTCGACGCTGAAGCGGGCGCGGCGCACGTTGCTCGAGCGGCGATTGATGCAATAGGCGCAGTCGAACACGCAGAAGTTGGTCAGCAGGATCTTGAGCAGCGAGATGCAGCGCCCGTCCGGCGCATAGGAGTGGCAGATCCCCATCCCGGTGGTCGAGCCGAGGCCGCGGCGGTCCTTGGAATTGCGCGTGGGGGCGCCCGAGGAGGCGCAGGACGCGTCGTACTTCGCGGCATCGGCCAGAATCGCGAGCTTGGCTGGGATCGACGACATTCAGGCTCCTCCTGTTCCCTATCTGTTCCAGTCGGTCTCGAGGGTCAAGCGGACCGCTCGCGCGCCGGCGCCGGCAGGCATGCAGCCGATCGCCGCAGGCGATCCAGGCCGGGCCGCCGCGCGCGTGAACCGTTCCTGGAACCCGGCGGTTCGCCGGTCGTTGTTACCCCGCGAATGGCGCCCGGGCATTGGGCGAGAACGGGCCAGACCCACTGGTCAACAGGAGAGACACCGCAATGGCTGTGAAAACTGTCCAAGATTTGCTGATCGAGGAGCTCCGCGACCTGTATCATGCCGAGAAGCAGCTCGTGAAAGCTCTGCCGAAGATGGCCAAGGCTTCCAAGTCGGCCAAGCTGCGCCAGGCCTTCGAGCAGCACCTCGAGGAGACCAAGGGCCAGGTCGAGCGGCTCGAGATGGTGTTCGAGAAGCTGGACTCCTCGGCGCGCGCCAAGCGCTGCGAGGCGATGATCGGGCTGATCGAGGAAGCCCAGGAGATGATGGACGAGATCAAGACTCCGGAGGTCCTCGACGCGGCGCTGATCGGGGCCGCGCAGAAGGTCGAGCACTACGAGATCGCGAGCTACGGCACGGTCCACGCGCTGGCCGAGTCGACCGGCCAGCAGGAGGCCGCGCAGCTGCTCAGCCAGACCCTCGAGGAGGAGAAGTCGACCGATCAGAAGCTCAACCAGATCGCGCTGTCCGAGGTCAACAAGACGGCGCTCAAGACCGCCGCCTGAGCCGCCCCGACAGCGCTCTCGGCACCAGGGCCGGCGACTTCGCGGTCGCCGGCTCTTTCCTTGTCGGGCGACCGGTCGGCCCCGGCCTGCGATTGCGTGGCCAGCGCGGCGCGCGCATTCTGGGCGAGGAAGCGCCTGCCACCCCGTGGCGGCCGCCGAGGTCGAAGGGATGCGGATGAGCGCGGTCCTGGCGGTGACCGGCCTCACCACGCGCTTCGCCACGCCCGAAGGCGAGGTCGCGGCGGTGAGCGAGGTGGGCTTCGAGATCGAGCAAGGCGCCGCGGTCGGGGTCGTCGGCGAATCCGGCTCGGGCAAGACCCAGGCCTTCCTCTCGGTCATGGGCCTGCTCGCCGGCAACGGCGTCTGCAGCGGCAGCGCGCGCTTTTGCGGCCAGGAGCTCCTCGACCTGCCGAGAAGGGAGCTGAACCGGATCCGCGGCGTGCGCCTGACGATGGTCTTCCAGGACCCGATGACCTCGCTCAATCCCTACCTCAAGATCTCGCGCCAGATGACCGAGGTCCTGGTCGAGCACAAGGGGCTGAGCGAGCAGGCCGCCCGCCGCCGCGCGCTCGAGCTGCTCGACCGGGTCGGGATCCCGGCCGCCGCGCGGCGCTTCGACCTCTACCCGCACGAGTTCTCGGGCGGCATGCGCCAGCGGGTGATGATCGCGATCGCGCTTCTGTGCGAGCCGGAGCTCCTGATCGCCGACGAGCCGACCACCGCCCTCGACGTCACCGTGCAGGCGCAGATCCTGGAGCTGCTGCAGGAGCTGCGGCGCGAGCTCGGCATGGCGATCGTGCTGATCACCCACGATCTCGGCGTGATCGCCGGGCTCGCCGAGCGGGTGCTGGTGATGTACGCCGGGCGGATCGTCGAGGAGGGCGCGGTCGAGCAGATCTTCGACGATCCGCAGCACCCCTATACCCGCGGGCTGCTGCGCGCCGTGCCGCGCCTCGACGCCGCTCGGGCGCGGGAGCTCGGCACGATCCCGGGCCAGCCGCCCAACCTGCAGGCGGTGCCTGCGGGCTGCGCCTTTCGCGAGCGCTGCGGCTTCGCGTTCGAGCGCTGCGCGCGCGAGCGTCCGCGGCTGCGGAGCTTCGCGCCCGGGCGCGCCAAGGCCTGCCATCTGGAGCGCCTCGCGGAGCCGCACCGATGAGCGCGCCCGTTGCTCGAGGTCCTGGACCTGCGCGTGCACTTCCCGATCGCGGTCGGCTCCCTGCTGCGGCGGCGCCACCTGCCGCTCAAGGCGGTCGACGGCGTCAGCTTCGCGCTCGCGCCGGGCGAGACCCTCGGCGTGGTCGGCGAGTCCGGCTGCGGCAAGTCGACGCTTGGCCGGGCGATCCTGCGCCTGATCGAGCCGACCGCGGGCCGCGTGGTCTGGCTCGGCGACGATCTCGCGCGGCTCAGCGGCGAGGCGTTGCGGCGGCACCGGCGCGCGCTGCAGATCGTCTTCCAGGACCCGCTCGCCGCGCTCAACCCGCGCATGACCATCGGCGACATCATCGCCGAGCCGCTGGTCACCCACGAGCCGGGCCTCGGCCGCGCCGAGGTCAGGGCGCGGGTCGAGGACATGATGGCCAGGACCGGCCTCCTGCCGCCGATGATCAACCGCTACCCGCACGAGTTCTCGGGCGGCCAGTGCCAGCGGGTCGGCCTCGCCCGGGCAATGATCCTGCGGCCGCGGCTGATCGTCTGCGACGAGCCGGTCTCGGCGCTCGACGTCTCGATCCAGGCCCAGATCATCAATCTGCTGATGCGGCTCCAGCGCGAGTTCGGCCTCGCGCTTCTCTTCATCAGCCACGACCTCGCGGTGGTCCGCCACATCAGCCACCGCATCCTGGTGCTCTACCTCGGCCGGATGATGGAGCTCGCGGACCGCGACACGCTCTACGCCTATCCCCGCCATCCCTACACCAAGGCGCTGATCTCCGCGGTGCCGATCCCCGACCCCCGGCTCGAGCGCCAGAAGCAGCGGATCGTGCTGACGGGCGATTTGCCCTCGCCGCTCGATCCGCCCTCGGGCTGCGTGTTCCGCACCCGCTGCCCGCTCGCGATCCAACGCTGCGCCGCCGAGGTGCCGGCGGTCGAGGAGATCGGCCCCGGCCACCAGGTCGCCTGCCACCGCTGGCGCGAGGTCTGAGCCTCGAAGCTTGACGCGCGGACTCACCTACGCATCAGCACGATAGCAACCGAGGAGCAGGTCCGATGGCGCAGGTGATCGTCCGCAATCTTCCCGATGAGGTCGTCGCCCGACTGAAGGCGCGGGCGGCCGGCCGCAAGCGCTCGCTGGAGCAGGAGCTGCGCGACATCCTGAGCGAGGCGGCGCGGCCGTCGCGCGAGGAGATCCTGGCGGACCTCGATCGGATCCGCGCCATGACCCCGAAGGTCCCGCAGACCAACTCGGCCGAGCTGATCCGTGAAGAGCGCGACCGCGGATGGCCCTAGTCGTCGACGCGAGCGTCGCCATCAAGTGGTTCGTCGACGAGCCCGGCGCAGATCGGGCCCGCAGCCTGGGGAAACGCGTCCCGGACTGGTCGCACCGGACTTCTTGGTTCCGGAGGTATGCAGCGCTGCTGTGGCGCAAGGTGCGGCTCGGCCAGGCAGTTCCCGAGCTGGCGGCGGAGGCAACCCTGCGCCTCAGCGCCAAGCTCATCGATCTTCGGCCCACAGCGATCCCTGCGAGCCGCGCGATGATGCTCGCGCTCGAGCTCGACCATCCAGTTTATGATTGCTTCTATCTCGCCCTGGCGGAATCAGAGCAGAGTGCCATGCTGACAGCCGACCGACGTCTGCTGGCTCGGCTGTCCCGCTCGAATCTGGCGGCACTTGCCGAACCGCTTTGAGCGTCAGGGCCAAGCCTTCGATGAGGGGTCGCGAGCGATGATGGTGGTCGTGTTTCAGGTCACGATGCGCGCAGGGCGGACGCAGGACTACTTCGACCTCGCGGCCGAGCTTCGGCCCGAGCTCGAGCGGGTCGACGGGTTCATCTCGGTCGAGCGCTTCCAGAGCCTGGCCGAGCCCGGCAAGTACGTCTCGCTGTCGTTCTGGCGCGATCAGGCGGCGATCGAGAGCTGGCGGGCGCAGCGCCGCCATCGCGCGGCGCAGGAACGGGGCAAGCGCGCGATCTTCGCGGACTTCCGGATCTCGGTCGCCGAGGTGGTCCGCGACTACACGCTCGAGGACCGCCGGGAGCCGACGGCTGTGGCCGCGCCGCTCTGATCAGGCCGCCGGCCGCTGGATCGTCGGCTGCAGGCGCCGCAGCACCTCGCGCGCGTCGTAGGCGTCCTCCTCGGCCGCCGGCTTCTCGCCGTCGAACATGAGGACGTCCATGGTGACCGTATAGTCGTCGGCGTAGCCGCCGCCACCCAGGATGCTCGAGATCCCCACCCCGAGATCCGAGTCCGAGCCGCCGCCGCCGAGGCCGACCCCGATGCGCGGCCCGCCAACGCCGGACGAGCGGGTGTCGGTGCTCTGGTTGACCACCTTGAAGTAGTCGTGGCCGGTCGCGACGGTCAGCTCGGCCGCGCGAAAGAGCGCGTAGTCTCGCACGGTGTCGAGGCCGGTCGCGGCGTTGCCCGCGAACGATACCCGATAGCGGTTGCTCTCGAGCTGCTGCTCGCTGTAGCCGAAGCGGTCGCTCGCGCTGCGGTAGGGAGTGGGCGAGGACGCGCAGGCGACGAGCCCGAGCAGCACGAGGACGCCGAGCAGCGGCCGCGCGCCCCGGCGCCGGCCCGCTCCCGTGCCGTTGTCACGCATCGGCGGGGCGCTCGATCCGCGGGCCGAGCTGGCGCAGCACGTCGCGGGCATCATAGGCGTGGACCTCCCCTGCCGGCTTCTCGCCATCGCCCATGACGATGTCGGCGAAGCCGGTATAGCTGTCGATCGGATAGGCGGTGTAGTTGCCGAACCCGAGCCCGAAAGCATCGCGGGAACGGAAGCCGCGCCCCCATCCGAAGTCGTTGAAGCCGGATCCATGGTACACGGTCGAACGCTCGACGTCCTGATTGACCAGGGTGAAGTAGTCGTGGCCCTTTTCCAAGGTCACCTCGGCCGCCCGATACAGAAGATAGTTCTGCACGACGTCGCGCGGGGTGACCGAATTGCCGGCAAAGGCGACGCGGTAGCGGTCGCTCTCGAGCTGCTGCTCGGCATAGCCGTAGCCGTCGGCGGCGGGTCCATAGGGCGTGGGCGCGGCGCAACCCCCGACCGCCAGGACGAGCAGCAGGAGGAGGACGGCCCGGGCCCGCGCGGAGCCTGTGAGGACCGGTCTCGGGACGGCCATGAGTCGATGCCTCGCAGTTGCCTCTCGATCTCAGGAGGATATAGGTCGGCGCGAGCGCCGTAACCAACGCGGCCCGCAGCCGCGAGTTCCGGGGCAAGTCAGGAGCGCTCGGCACCGTCGAGCAGCGCTCTCAGCCGATAGACCAGCTCGAGGGCCTCGCGCGGCGAGAGGTCATCCGGCTTGACCGCGCGCAGCGCCTGCTCGAGGGGGGTCGGCTCGGACCGGGCGGCGGTCGGCAGGGCCGCCTTCGGCCGCGCCGCGGCGGCGAACAGCGGCAGGTCCTCGGCGAGCCGGGCGGGCGCGCTCCGGGCCTCCCCCTGCTCGAGGTGGCGCAGCACCTCCTCGGCGCGCGCCAGCACCGGCGCGGGCAGGCCGGCCAAGCGCGCGACGTGGACGCCATAGGAGCGATCGGCGGCGCCGTCGGCGACCTCGTGCAGGAACACGACCTCCCCCTGCCATTCCTTGACCCGCATGGTCCGGCAGACCAGATGCTCGAGCTTCTTGGCGAGCGCGGTGAGCTCATGGAAATGGGTCGCGAACAGGCCGCGGCAGCGGTTGACCTCGTGCAGATGCTCGACCACCGCCCAGGCGATCGAGAGGCCATCGAAGGTCGCCGTGCCGCGGCCGATCTCATCCAGGATCACCAGGCTCTTCGGCGTCGCCTGGTTCAGGATCGCCGCGGTCTCGACCATCTCGACCATGAAGGTCGAGCGGCCGCGCGCCAGATCGTCGGCAGCACCCACCCGCGAGAACAGGCGGTCGACCACGCCGATCCGGGCGCTCTCGGCGGGCACGAAGCTGCCGGCCTGGGCGAGCACCGCGATCAGCGCGTTCTGGCGCAAGAACGTGCTCTTGCCGGCCATGTTGGGCCCGGTCAGCAGCCACAGCCGCTCGGCGCCCGAGAGCCGCGCGTCGTTGGCGATGAAGGGCTTGGCCTCCGTTGCCAGCGCCTGCTCGACCACCGGATGGCGCCCGGTCTTGACCTCGAAGGCGTCGCCGTCGTCGACCTCCGGGCGGCAGTAGCGCTGCTCGGCCGCGACCTCGGCGAGCGCTGCCGCGACGTCCAGCCGGGCGAGCGCCTGCGCCGTGCCCCCGATCGCGTCGGCCGCCGCCAGGACCGCCTGGCAGAGCGCCTCGAACGCCTCGAGCTCGAGGCTCTGCGCGCGCTCGGCCGCGCTCGCGATCTGGCTTTCCAGCTCGGCCAGCTCCGCGGTGCTGTAGCGGGTCGCGTTCGCCATGCTCTGGCGCTGCACGAACTGCGGCGGCACCTTGGCGCGGTGGGTCGCGGTCACCTCGATGTAGTAGCCGAGCAGATTGTTGTGGCGGATCTTGAGCGAGGCGATGCCGGTCTCGCCCTGGATCCGGCCCTCGAGCGCGGCGATGTGGCGCCGCGCCCGATCGCGCAGGCCGCGCAGCCGGTCGAGCTCCTCGTCGAAGCCCGCGGCGATGAAGCCGCCGTCGCGGGCGAGGAACGGCGGATCCTCGACCAGCGCCGCCGCGAGCCTCGCCACCAGAGCGGCGTGATCGGCGATCGCCTGGCCGCTTGCGGCAAGCGGCGAGGTGCTGCCGGCCAGGCTCTGCCGGATCCGGCCGGCCGCGACCAGCCCCGCCTTGATCGCGAGCAGATCGCGCGGGCCGCCGCGGCCGAGCGAGAGGCGCGAGACCGCCCGCTGCAGGTCCGGACAGCCCTTCAGCGCGGCGCGCAGGTCCGTGCGCAGGTCAGGCTCGTCGACCAGCGCCTGGACCGCCTCCAGCCGGCGCCGGATCGGCGCGGCACTGGCCAGCGGCGCCGCCAGCCGGGCCGCCAGCAAGCGGCCGCCGGCACCGGTCACGGTACGATCGATCGCCGCCAGCAGGCTGCCCTGGCGCTCGCCGGTGAGGCTGGTGAGCAGCTCGAGGTTGCGTCGGGTCGCGGCGTCGATCAGCAGGTGGCTGCCCGGCGCGAGCCGCCTTGGCGGGGCGAGCTGCGGCAGACGGCCCTTCTGGGTCAGCTCGACGTAGCCGATGAGCGCGCCGCTCGCGCCGAGCTCGGCGCGCGAGAAGGCGCCAAAGCCGTCGAGCGCCGCGACCCCGAAGCTTGCCTTGAGGCGCCGCTCGCCGGCGTTGGAATCGAAGTCGCGATCCGGCAGCGGCGTCAGCCGGTCCTCGAAGTCGCGCCATAGCGGGCGCAGCGCTTCGGCATCGAGCAGGCCTTCGGGCAGCAGCAGCTCGCCTGGCGCGATGCGGGCGAGCTCCGCCGCAAGGGTACCGTCGACGACCGCGCCGGTCAGGAACTCGCCGGTCGAGATGTCGAGCCAGGCGAGTGCCAGCGCCTGCTGGCTGCGGCCGAGGGCGGCCAGGAAGTTGTGCTGGCGCGCGTCGAGCAGGCTGTCCTCGGTCAGCGTGCCGGGGGTGACCACGCGGATGACGTCGCGCCGCACGAGCGACTTGGCGCCGCGCCTGCGCGCCATCGCCGGGTCCTCGGTCTGCTCGCAGATCGCGACCTTGAAGCCTTTCCGGATCAGGCGCTCGAGATAGCTCTCGGCGCTGTGGACCGGCACGCCGCACATCGGGATGTCGTCGCCCTGGTGGCGGCCGCGCTTGGTGAGCGCGATGTCGAGCGCCGGCGCCGCGGCCTGCGCGTCCTCGAAGAACAGCTCGTAGAAGTCGCCCATGCGGAAGAACAGCAGGCAGCCCGGGTGCTCCGCCTTGAGCGCCTGGTACTGGGCGATCATCGGCGACGCGGTCGCTGGCACGGCAGGTGAGCGCTGCATCGCGGGCTGGCCTGGGTCCATCCTCGAAGGGCGCGCTCAGGATAACAGCCGCCGCGGACTTGCCCTAGCCGTCACCGAGCGCCCGCTCGACCTCCTCCGGCAGACCGCCCGGCGCGAACGGGTTGACGAAGGTGACGCCCTCAAGGGTTCGGCCCGCCTGAAAGTTCTCGCTCAACAGGTAGCGGCAGCCGGCTTCGCGCGCGACCGCCCACAGCATCGCGTCCCAGAACCCGATCCTGTGGTCCCCCATTGCATGCATTGCAGCGCGCAACGTTTCCGACGTCGCGCCGACGCTCCTGAACAGCATCTGCCAGCCATCCACGAATGCGATCGCGCTTGCCGGAGATACGCGTTTCTTGCGAGTAGCGACCGCGAAAAACTCGGCCAAGGCCTGAAGCGTCAAAACGCAGTCGGCGTAGGCGGCGCGAGCAACCAACGCCTGAGCCGCCTCATGCCGCGAGCCAGCATCCCGATCCGCAGCATAGATCAGGATATTGCTGTCAAAGGTCAGACGCGGGCTCGCGGTCATAGATCTCATCGCGCGTCATCCGGATGCCCTCCAGCGGCGACCCCTCACTCATCAGGCGCAGCATCCGCTGGTAGGCTGCCTGCCACTTCGGGTCCTTGGTCCGGTCCGTGCCGAGGTCGCGGGTGAGCCGGGCGACCGGCTGACCGCGCCGCGTGATGATCACCTCGTGGCCTTCCTCGACCGCCTTGATATGCTTGGCGAGGTGATGGTTGGCCTCGCGCAGGCCGATGCTGTAGCGCATGGCGACCTCATGTAAGACATTGCGCCGGAAATGTAGGACAAGTTTCACCGACGTTCAGAGACAAGGCCATGACCGAGCTGCCGATCGTCGACGCGCACCAGCATTTCTGGGATCTGGAGCGCAATTATCTGCCCTGGCTCTGCGACGAGCCGCCGAACCCGTTCCGGTACGGCGATTACCGGGCACTCAGGCGGAACTACCTGCCGGAGGATTACCTTTGCGACGCCTCACGGCACCATGTGGTCAAGACGGTCTACGTCGAGACCGAGTGGGACCCGGGCGATCCGGTCGGCGAGACGCGCTGGCTGCAGGAGATCATCGCCACGAGCGGCTTCCCGCACGCGATCGTGGCCGGCGCCCGGCTCGACGATCCCGAGGTCGAGGCGGTGCTCGCCGGGCACGCCGCGTTTGCGCAGGTGCGCGGCATCCGGCACAAGCCCAAGGCCGCGCCCGGTCCCGATCGCGTGGAGAAAGACGCGCCCGGCTCGATGGGCGACCCGGCCTGGCGCCGCGGCTTCGCCCTGCTTGCGCACCACGGCCTGTCGTTCGACCTGCAGACGCCCTGGTGGCACCTGGGCGAGGCGGCGGCGCTCGCCCGCGACTTCCCGGGCACGCCGATCATCCTCAACCATGCCGGCCTGCCGGCGGACCGCAGCGCGGACGGCCTCGCCCATTGGCGCAGGGCGCTGGCAAACCTCGCCGCCGAGCCCAACGTCGCGCTCAAGATCTCGGGCCTCGGCCAGCCCGGACGCCCCTGGACCGTCGAGGCGAACCGGCCGATCGTGCTCGACGCGATCCGGATCTTCGGCGTCGAGCGCTGCATGTTCGCGAGCAACTTTCCGGTCGATGGCCTGTGCGCCGACTTCGACACCATCTTCACCGGCTTCAAGACCATCGTGCAGGGCTTCGCTGCCGCCGAGCAGCGCCGCCTGTTCCACGACAACGCGGTCCGGATCTACCGCCTCGAGCCCGCTCCGCCCGCCGATTGACAGCCGCTCGGGCAGGCCGGACCATCCACGTAGCGCCACGGCGACCGTCTCCGGTCGGCGCCAAGGTGACCTGGACGGTGCTGGGCCTTGATCTTGCCGGTCATGGGCATGCTGATCTGGCTGGCCTTCGGGCCGCGCGCGCTGCGCAGGCGGCTGGCGCAACTCCGCCCGCTCAGGGTGCCTGCTCGAGGAACTGGGTCGCGACGTAGACTTCGCGGCCGTCGCGCAGCCGGACCTCCGCCCAGCCGCCGTCCTCGCTGACGACCTCGAGCTCGGCGCCGACGATGAAGGTGCCGAGGCGGCGCGCGTCGAGGCTTGGCCCGGCGCGGTAGTTGACGGCCGTGGTGGTGACGTAGAGCTCGCTCTCCAGCGCGGCGCCGTCGGCCGGAGCGCCATCCGCAGGGCTCAGCGGGCCCGGGGCGGCGGCCGGCCGGATTTCGGGCACCGATTGCGACGAATCGTCCTCCGGCAGGGCTTCCGAGGGCGGTGGTTTCGGTGCGGGTTGCACCGGTGCTGATCCCGACGGAGGTGGCAAGCGCCGCGGTCTGCTCCCGATCGGCGCCCGGCGCAGGCGCGGGTTCCACGTCCTGATCCGTGGCGGCGGCCGGCGCATCTCCGGCAGCCTCGTGCGCTGGCCGCTCCTTCGCCGGAAGCGCTGCCATCAACAGCCGCCGGTTCGGCCGCCTCGGCCGGCAGGCTCAGCAGCGCGAGATCGGCCGCGGTCGCGTCGGGCTCGGCGGGGGCCGCCGCCGCGTACGCCGGCTGGGCCAGTCGCGGCGCGCTCCAGGTGGCGACCGTCTTGGCCGCCAGCAGCTCGACCGCTTCGGCGGTCGCGGCGTCGGAGGGCAACCCGAGACAGTCCTGGGCCGCGGGCTGCATCCGCTGTTTGGTCGCCGCGATGAGGCTCGCATGGTCGACCTGTTGCGCGGCGACCAGGCGCTCGCGCTGCGCCGCGAGACGCTCGCAGGGGTGCTCCTGCGGCTGCTGCCGGACCTCGGCGGACAACGTCGCCAACGTCCCGGGGCGCGCGCTGAACACGGCGCAGCCGACGAAGAACATCGTGAGCGCGACGACCGCCAGCGACGACAGAACCGGGGTTTCCCGCAACAGCGCCAGCCAGTCGACCCGGTCCTCGCTCATCCGCAGCAACTGCAGGCCGACGGTGAGCAGGCCGACCAGGAGCAGCGCCATGCTGGTGTAGCGGACGCCGTCGTAGACCAGTCGATCGGTCGATCGGACCACGAGAACGCCGCCGTCCTCCTGCAGCTCGACGACGGCGTTGCGGCTGCGCTCGGTCCAGCCGTCGATCACGAGGTTGATCTCGACCAGCCGCTCGCTCGCTGCGTCGACCAGCCGGTCGGTCCGCGCCACCCGCTCCGGATCCGGAGCGGCGGCATCGGTCGTGCCGATCGCCCGGAGCTCTTCGGTGGCCGCCTGGGCGATGTCGGCGAGCAGATTGAGGTCATAGACCAGCGACGGGTCGACGATCGGCACCACGTCGCTTTCGAGCCGGTTCAGGGTGCGGGTGACGGCCCGGCCCATCAGGTGCAGGTCCGCGCCGATGGCGACCTGGACCCGCCGCGGCGCGGCGTTGAGGGCGCTCGCCATGCGCTCCAGCGCCACCTGCACCTCGGTCATCGCCGCTTCGAGCCCGAGCGGATCGAGCGCTCTCAGGTCTCTCGGCGCGAGCGCGCCCAGCACCAGCACGAGCCAACCGGTCCAAAGCAGCGCTCGCCAGGTCATTCGGGAAATGCCGTGCAGAGCAAGCCTCACCTGCGGATCCGATCGTAGCGTGCGTCGTGACCGAAGGGCCGCCCCGCGGCGCTGGGCTGACCGCCACCGCCAGTGTTCGAAACCTATCATGTTCGCAGCAGCGGCGGTAGAGGCTGTGAGCCGATCGCGAACTCCGGAGCGCTCACGTTGTCTGACCGGCCGAGCTTATCTATGGTCGCGGATGTGGCTCCGCGGGCTCGGCAGACCTGGGCGGGCCACGGGGCCGGCGCAGGAACCGGGTTCGCGTGCGGCTGCCAGCAGGAACGCGAGCCCCGAGAGTTGCTCATGAGCGAGACCACGGGCGAGATCCGCAAGCACCGTCACCCGGGCAAGGGTCAGCGGCTCGGCGCGCCGCGCCCCAAGGGGCGCCAGATCGACGTCGCGGCGCGCTCGAGGAGGTGCAGGCGCTGCTCGGCGACCGGCCGCGCCGTCGCGACCTGTTGATCGAGCACCTCCATCTGCTGCAGGAGCGCTTCGGCCACCTCTCGGCCGCCCATCTCGCCGCGCTCGCGCTCGAGATGCGCCTGCCGATGGCGGAGATCTACGAGGTCGCGACCTTCTACGCTCACTTCGACGTGGTCAAGGAGAACGCGCCGCCGCCGCCGCCGCTCACCATCCGGGTATGCGACAGCCTGACCTGCGAGATGCTGGGCGCTCGGCAGCTGATGGCGGCGCTGCAGGACCGGGTCGACCCGGCGCAGGTCCGGGTCGTCCGCGCGCCCTGCATGGGCCAGTGCGACACCGCGCCGGTCGCCGAGGTCGGCCACCACTACGTCGGCCACGCGACCCCGGACCGGGTGGCGCAGGCGGTGCGGGCGGGGCACACGCATGCCGACCTCCCCGACGGGGTCGGCTTCGAGCGCTACGTGGCCGAGGGCGGCTACGGGCTGCTGCGGGCCTGCCGCGACGGCCAGCACGGCTTCGAAGCGCTGGTCGCGGCGCTCGGCGAGGCCGGCTTGCGCGGCCTGGGCGGCGCCGGGTTCCCGACCGGGCGCAAGTGGGAGTTCGTCCGCAAGGAGCCGCGGCCGCGCTATCTCGCGGTCAACGCCGACGAGGGCGAGCCCGGCACCTTCAAGGACCGGCACTATCTCGAGCGCGACCCCCACCGCTTCCTCGAGGGCGTGCTGATCGCGGCCTGGGCGATCGAGGCCGAGGCGGCCTACATCTATCTGCGCGACGAGTACCCGGGGATCCGGGAGGTCCTGCTGCGCGAGATCGAAAGGCTCGAGGCGGCCGGGGTCGCCGCGCCGGGCTACCTGGTGCTGCGCCGGGGCGCGGGCGCCTACATCTGCGGCGAGGAGTCCTCGATGCTCGAGAGCATCGAGGGCAAGCGCGGCTATCCGCGCCACCGCCCGCCGTACGCCGCCCAGGTCGGCCTGTTCGGCCGGCCGACGCTGATCAACAACGTCGAGACCCTGTTCTGGATTCGCGACATCGTCGAGAAGGGCCCGGAGTGGTTCGCGCGCCAGGGCCGCCACGGCTCGAAGGGTTTGCGCTCCTATTCGGTCTCGGGCCGGGTGAGGGAGCCGGGGGTCAAGCTCGCCCCGGCCGGGATCACCGCGGCCGAGCTGATCGAGGAGTTCTGCGGTGGCATGGCCGACGGCCACGCGTTCAAGGCCTACCTGCCGGGCGGCGCCTCGGGGGGCATCCTGCCGGCCAGCATGGCCGACATTCCGCTCGACTTCGGCAAGCTCGAGCAGCACGGCTGCTTCGTCGGCTCGCACGCGGTGGTGGTCCTGTCCGATCAGGACGACGTCAAGGCGGCGGCGCTCAACCTCTTGCGCTTCTTCGAGGACGAGAGCTGCGGCCAGTGCACGCCCTGCCGGGTCGGCTGCGAGAAGGCGGTCAAGCTGATGGCGCGCGAGGTCTGGGACGAGGCGCTGCTCGAGGAGCTCTGCCGGGCGATGGCGGATGCCTCGATCTGCGGCCTCGGCCAGGCCGCGCCGAACCCGATCCGCTCGGTGCTCAAGTACTTCGCCGACGAGGTCCGGATCGCCGACGCCACGCTCCCGGTGCGCGACGACCCGATCAAGCGCTGGTG
>CAVWCE010000021.1:0-36375 GCA_963753275.1 uncultured Alphaproteobacteria bacterium
GGGCGTCCTCGAGATCGGCGGTCTCGAAACCCTCGCTGAACCAGCCGTAGATCGGGGCGAGGAGGTCACGGGCCTGGAGGGCGCTTGCCTTGCTCTGCCCAGAGCCGCGCGAGACCGGTTGCCGCGCGCAGCTCCCACAGCCGGGGCTTGCTGCTCCTGCGCCACGGCGATCGCGCGCCGAAAGCAGGCTTCGGCTGCCTCAACATCGCCCTGGCTGCGAGGCTCTCCGAAGTCAGCCGATGCAGCTCGGCCTCGAACCAGCGCTCGCCGGTCCGCTCCGCTATCGCCAGCGCCGTTTTCAGCAGATTGAGCGAGGCGCTCGGATTTTCCCGCGGCTTGAGCAATCCCGGCGAGCAGACCGAGGAAGTACGTCTGATGCCAGCTCGATCCCGTGGCCTGCCGCTCAGCCAGGCCCCTGCGCGCCAGTGACAGGCCCGCAGCGGCCTCACCGCGCGCCGCAAGCAGAGACCCGCGCATGATGTCCGCCCCCGCCCGCCAGACGGGAACCGCTGCTCGGCGGCAAGCGAGCTCAGCTCGTCGATGACGTCCGCGGCAGCCGGCCCAGCCCGCCCGAGCAGGTGAAAGAAGGCGGCATAGTTCAACGAGAACGCCAGGTTGTGTGGGATGGCGCAGGCTTCGGCTCCAGATCAGCGCCTGCTCGTTCCACTGCCGCGCCTGCTGGGGATAGCCGAGGATCAGGAGGGACAGCGACAGGTAGGAAAGCGCAGCGGCTCGCATGTCGAACGCGGCGATCGAGGTGAGCGGATGGTGGGGCCCGGGAACGTAGAGGCTCAGCACGCGCTCGCAGTGCTCCCGAGCGGAGCGGAGCTCGCCTAGGTGATACGAGGCAGAGAGCCATGGAACGGTTGCCGACGACCTCCGCTCGCCCGGTCGCCCAACTGCTCGCCGAGGCGCAGCAGATCCAACTTCTGTCTGAACGCAGCGCTGGGAAGTCGCTGCGCGTCTGATGGTAGGTGCTGAGGCCGCTGAGGACCGGCACCAGGGTCGTCGTGTCGCCGAGCTGCTCGCACAGTGTCCGGGCGCGGGCGTAGGCCTGGCCCGGTCTCCACGGCCGCGTTCCCGACCGTGGCGACGAGGGCTGCCGCAAGCGTGCCTGCAGCTCGAGCTCCTTGCGCGACGCGCCCGGCGTCGTCCGGCAGGCGTTGCAGGAAGGTCCAGCCCGTGGCGCGACTGCGTGACCGCTTCCGCCATCGCGGAACGCTCCGCCGACTGACGAGCGGCCTTCTCCCAATACTGAACCGCCTGATCGACCAGTCCGGCCTCGGCAGAGTGGTGGGCGAGCAGCTCCGGCCGCGTCCTCGCCGGCTCGGGAAGTCGCTCCTCGAGCACGTCCGCGATCCGGCGTGCAGCTGCTGGCGCCGGCTCTTGAGCAGGGACTGATAGGCCGCGTCCTGGACCAGCGCGTGCTTGAAGCTGTAGGTCGCCTCGGGCGGGGTGCCGCGGCGGAACACCAGCTCGGAGCCGACCAGCTGCTCCAGGGCGTCGCCCAGCAGGTTGCATGGAGATCGGCGCCACCGCCGCGAGCAGCTCATGGCTGAACTCGCGGCCGATCACCGCCCCGATCTGCGCGACCTCCTTGACCGGTGCCAGGCGGTCGAGCCGGGCCATCAGCGAGTCGTGCAACGTGGTCGGAATGGCGAGCGGCGGCAGCGCGCCGGACAGCTCGTAGCGGTCCCCGGCATCGGTCAGCAGGCCGGATTCCAGCACGGTCTTGGTCAGCTCCTCGACGAACAGCGGCACGCCGTCGGTGCGCGCCACGATCTGCTCGACGATCGCCGGCGGCAGCGGCTTGTCGCCGGTGACCCGCGCGACCAGATCCGCCCCCTGGCGCCGGCCCAGACGGCTCATCGTCAGCGAAGTCACGTGCGCCTGGCCGGTCCAGGGCGGCTGGAACTCGGGGCGAAAGGTGATCAGCGCCAGGACCGGCAGCTGCCGGATCCGCTCGATCACCATGCCCAGGAGCTCGAGGGTCGACGGGTCGATCCAGTGCGCGTCCTCGTACAGCGCGAGCACCGGCTGCTGGGCCGCGAGGCCCGCGAGCTGGTCGACAAGTGCCTGCAACGTCCGCCGCTTCTGCACCTCCGGCGTGAGCGCCAGCGCCGGGTAGCGCTCACCGGTCGGCACCCCGAGCAGGGCGGCGAGCAGCGGCAGCGCTTCGTCCGCTCGCTCGCTCGCGCGGCCGAGCACGGTCTCGAGCCTCGCCAGCTGCGCGTCCGGCGGCTCCTGGCGGTCGAGCCGCGCGGCCCGCTCCAGGAGGTCGATCACGGGATAGAGCGCGCTGTTGGTGTGGTGCGGCGAGCAGTAGTGGCTGAGCGGCGTATGCGGCTCGTCGCCGAGGCGCTCGCGCAGGGTCCGCGACGATCCGCGACTTGCCGATCCCCGGCTCGCCCGACGAGCAGCACCACCTGGCCGTCGCCGTCCCTGGCCCAGGCCCAGCGCTCGCAGCAGGATCCCCAGCTCGTGCTCGCGCCCGACCAGGGGCGTGAGATGCTCGCCGTGCAGCGCCTCGAAGCGGCCTTCGGCGCGGCCCTCGCCTTCGACCCGCCAGATCGCCAGCGGCTCGGCGAAGCCTTTGAGCCGCCGCGGGCCGAGGTCGGTGAGCTCGAACAGTCCGCCGACCAGGCGGCGGGCCGCCTGGCTGATCACGACGCTGCCCGGCGCCGCCAGCGCCTGCAGCCGTGCCGCGAGGTTGGGCGTCTCGCCGACCACCGTCTGCTCTTGCGAGGCTCCCTGACCGATCAGCTCGCCGACCATGACGAGGCCGGTCGCGATCCCGACGCGGGCGGCGAGCGGCGCGCCCGCCGGCGTCGCCAGGCCGGCCAGCGCTTCGACCAGCTGCAGCCCGGCGCGCACCGCCCGCTCGGCGTCGTCCTCGTGCGCCTGCGGCCAGCCGAAATAGGCGAGCACCCCGTCGCCCATGTACTTGGCGACATGGCCGCCCCAGCGCTCGACCACCTCGGCGCAGGCCCCATGATAGGCCCGCATCACCGCGCCCATGTCCTCGGGATCGAGCCGCGCCGAAAGCTCGGTCGAGCCGACCAGGTCGCAGAACAGCACGGTCAGCTGCCGCCGCTCCGCTTCGGGGGTGCGCGGAGCGGGCTTCGCGTGCCGGTCGGCAACCGAGGCGGCCTCGGGCTCTCTCAGCGCCCGGATCGCCTTGAGCAGCTTGACCCGATGGCCGAGCGGCAGGCCGAGCTCCTTCAGGTGATCGTCGCTCAGCTCGACCAGCGCCTCGCGGTCGATCGCGTTGCCGGCGAACAGCTCGGCATACTGGCCGAAGCCCCGGGCCTGCAGCCACGCGGCCAGATCGGACATGATCGCCCTCCAAGCGCGCCGCCGGCAGATCCCCGGCATCGCCGCCCGATCGCTGTCGACGCAATCTTCCAGCGGAAAGTCCCGATGAGTCCCCGCGCAAATGGCGCGCGGATTTCGCTAGGATGGAATTCGCGCGCGCATCGCTAGGGCACGAGAGAGCACCGGTGGACGTCCGCGCCTGGCTGGAGGACCACGGCCTCGGCCAATATGCCGAAGCGTTCGCGTCGAACGACGTCGACGCCGAGGTCCTGCGCACGCTCACCGGCCGACGATCTGAAGGAGCTCGGCGTCGCCTCGCTCGGCCACCGCAAGAAGCTGCTCGCCGCGATCGCCGATCTGGCTGCGGCCGGCGAGCGCCGAGCCCGCGTCATCGCTCGAGCCCCGCATGCCCAGGCATCTGGCCGAGCGCGTCCTGCGCTCGCGCGCGGCGCTCGAGGGCGAGCGCAAGCAGGTCACCGTGCTGTTCGCCGACGTCAAGGGCTCGCTCGCGCTGATCGAGCACGCCGACCCGGAGGACGCCCGGCGGATCCTGGATGCCGCGCTCGGCGTGATGATGGACGCGCGTGCACCGCTACGAGGGCACGGTCAACCGGGTCCTGGGCGACGGCATCATGGCGCTGTTCGGCGCGCCGATCGCGCACGAGGACCATGCCGTGCGCGCCTGCTACGCGGCGCTGGCGATCCAGCGCGCGATGCAGGTCCAGGCCGCCGAGCTGCGCGGCGCCCACGGCGTCGAGGTCAGCGCGCGGGTCGGTCTGCACTCGGGCGAGGTCCTGGTCCGCACGATCGGCAACGACCTCAGCATGGACTACGACGCGATCGGTCCGACGGTCCATCTCGCGAGCCGGATGGAGCAGCTGGCGAGCCCGGGGACGGTCCGGCTGACCGCGGCGACCGCCCGGCTCGCCGAGGGCTTCGTCGAGCTGCGGGCGCTCGGGCCGGTGCCGGTGAAGGGCCTCTCGCAGCCGATCGAGGCGTTCGATCTCGTGGGCGTCGGCGCCGCGCGCACGCGGCTACAGGCCTCGGCCGGCCGCGGCCTCACGCCCTTCGTCGGCCGCGCAGGACGAGCTCGCCGCGCTCGAGCGGGCGCACGCGCTGGCCGCCGCCGGGCAGGGCCAGATCGTCGCCCTGATCGGCGACCCGGGGGTCGGCAAGTCGCGACTGCTCTACGAGTTCGCGCTCAGCACCCGGATGCGCCCATGGCTGGTGCTGGAGAGCACCTCGGTGTCGTCGGGCAGTGCCAGCTCCTGGGCGCCGGTGGTCGACCTGCTCAAGGGCTACTTCGCGATCGCGCCGGGCGACGACCCGCGGCGCAGCGCCGAGCAGGTGCTGGGCAGGGTCCTGATGCTGGACGAGGCGCTGCGGCCGGTGCTGCCGGCGGTGCTGGCGCTCCTCGACCTGCCGGTCGCGGACGCCGCCTGGCACGCGCTGGACCCGCCGCAGCGGCGGCGCCGCACGCTCGACGGCCTCAAGGCGCTGCTCGTCCGTGAAAGCGCGCGCCAGCCGCTCGCCCTGGTCTTCGAGGACCTGCACTGGATCGACGGCGAGACCCAGGCGCTGCTCGATGGCCTCGTGGAGAGCCTGCCCACCTGCCGCATCCTGCTGCTGGTCAACTACCGCCCGGAGTATCGCCACGGCTGGGGCAGCCGGGCGCACTACACCCAGCTGCGCATCGACCCGCTCGCGGCGGCGGGCGCCGAGCAGCTCCTGTCCGGCCTCCTCGGCGATGCCCCGGAGCTCGCCGACCTCAGGCGGCGCCTGCTCGAGGCCAGCGAGGGCAATCCCCTGTTCCTCGAGGAGAGCGTGCGCAACCTCGCGGATGCGGGCGTGCTGGCGGGCGCCCGCGGCGCCTACCGCCTCGCCCGCGAGCCCGGCGGGCTCGAGGTCCCGGCGAGCGTCGCCGCGATCATCGCGGCGCGCATCGACCGGCTCGGCGCGGCCGAGAAGACCACGCTGCAGCTCGCCGCGGTCGTCGGCGAGGACGTGCCGCTCGGCCTCCTCGAGGCCGTGTCCGATCTCGCCGCCGACGAGCTCCACGGCGCGCTCGCCGAGCTGCGCGCGCGCGAGCTCCTGTACGAGGCGCGGCTGTTCCCGGACATCGCCTACGCCTTCAGGCATGGGCTCACCCGGCGGGTCGCCTACGACGGCCTGCTGCATGAGGGCCGCCGCGCGCTCCACGCGCGCGTCGCCGCGACGCTGGAGGCGCTCCACGCCGAGCACCTCGACGAGGCGGTCGAAGCGCTCGCCCACCACTACGAGCAGGGCGGCGTGTGGGCCAAGGCCGCCGACTACGTCCTGCGCGCGGCGGACAAGGCGAAGCAGCGCTACACCTACCCGCTCGCCGCCGGTCTCGCCCGCAGGGCCTGCGATCTCGCGGCCCGCGATCCGGCGCTGGCGCCGGCGCACGCCGCCGCGCTCGAGCTCGAGGGCGACCTGCACAGCCTGATCGGCGACCTCGAGGCCGCCAACCGGAGCTACGAGGCCGCGAGCGCGCTGATCGCCGAGGCGGCGCTCCGCCAGCGCGTCGAGCGCAAGCGGCACCGACCCGGCGTCGCGCTCCGCGACGGCGCCCGGATCGCCTACTACCTGCACGGCGCCGGCGACGAGACGCTCCTGTTCGTCAACCCGGTCGTCTATGGCCTGGAGGTGTTCCAGCCGATCGTCGAGCGGCTGTGCCAGGAGTTCCGCATCCTCACCATCGACCCGCGCGGCACCGGCGCCTCCGACCCCTTGCGGCGCCCCTACGGTCTCGACCAGCACGCGCAGGACGTGCGCGCGGTGATCGAGCAGGCCGGGATCGGCGCCGTCACCGGCATCGGCATCTCGCGCGGCAGCAATCTCCTGGTGCGCCTCGCCGACCGCCACCCGGAGCTCGTGCGCCGGCTGGTCCTGATCGGCGCGCCGACCGACCTCGGCACCCGCGACAGCCCGGCGCAACGCCTCGACTACCTCGATGCCACCGCCGCGTTCCTCGCCAGGGAGGACTTCGACGGCCTGACGCGCTACCACATCGCCCGGGTGTTCTCCGAGCCCGACGTCGCCGACCTCGCCGCGAGCCGGCTCAGCCGCTGGCGCGAGATGCCGCGCGAGACGCTGCTCAGCTTCTACGACCGCGACCCCGCGATGGACATCCGGCCGCTCCTGCCAAGGGTCGCTGTGCCGACGCTGATCGCCCACGGCACCGAGGACCGCCAGGTGCCGTTCGCGGCCGCGGAGTACCTGGCCGCGCACATCCCGGGCGCCCGGCTCTACCCGTTCAAGGGCTACGGCCACGTGCCGCTGTTCACCGCGACCCAGGAGTTCTGCGACCTGCTGCGCCGCTTCGTGCGCACCGGCGACGGTCTGACCACGGCGCGATACGAGTTCATGTCGGGAGGAAACCAACATGCCTAAGGTCCTGATCATCGGCCGCTTCCACGACGACGGCATGAAGCTGTTCGAGGCCCGCCCGGACGTCCTGACCGAGGTCGTGGACGGCTCCGACGAGGCCGAGGTCACGGAAAAGATCAGGGACGCCGACGGCGTGACGATCCGCACCTCGCCGCTGCCCGGCCACGTGCTGGACCGGGCGGAGCGCCTGAAGGTCGTCTCGCGCCACGGCGTCGGCTACGACAACATCGACGTCGGCGCGCTCACCCGCCGCCGCATCCCGCTCGCGATCGCCGCCGACGCGAACGCCACCGCGGTCGCCGAGCACACCCTCTTCCTGATGCTGGCCCTCGCCAAGGGCGGCCTGCGCTACGACCGCGCGACCCGCGAGGGCCGCTGGGCCGAGCGCAACGACTTAGGCCCGGTCGACCTGCTCGGCCGCCGCGTCCTGGTCCTGGGCTTCGGCCGGATCGGCCGCGAGGTCGCCAAACGCTGCGCCGCCTTCGGCATGGCCGTCATGGTCCACGACCCCTACGTCCAGGCGAACGTGATCGAGGCCGCGGGCGACTACCGCTCGATCCCCGACTGGGAGGCCGCGCTGCCCGAGACCGACGTCCTCACCGTCCACCTGCCGCTCGGCCCCGAGAGCCGCGGCCTGATCGGGTCCGAAGAGCTCGCCGCCCTGCCACCCCACGCCTTCGTCATCAACGCCGCCCGCGGCGGCATCGTCGACGAGCCGGCCCTCTACGCCGCCCTGACTTCGGGAAGCATCGCCGGAGCCGGCCTCGACGTCTTCGACCAGGAGCCGCCGCCCACGGACCACCCGCTCCTCACCTTCACAACGTGGTCCTCAGCCCCCACAACGCCGGCCTCAGCAAGGAAGCCGCGATCCGCATGGCGATCTCGACCGCCCGCAACGCGCTCGCCGGCCTCGACGGCAAGCTGGACCCATCGATGGTGGTCAACCGCGAGGTCCTGTAAAGGCGCGCAAATACAGTTCTGCCCGCTCTACGGGACCGCGCAGGAGTGGCGTACGGTGGCTCGATGCCGGCGCGTCCATCCCGCTGTGAGGATCGCGAGAGCGACGACGATGCCGGTGGCGACCTCGGTAGGAGTCACGGAGCGCCGAGCCGGGGTCTTTCGATAGCCTCTCGATCGCGCCGGCCGGACCGCCCAGCGCGCGGCCTGATCGAGAGCAGCTCGATCGCAGCTTGGATCTGGCGCAGATGCGCGCCGACAGGCCGTAGAGTCGCTACCCACCGGCTGCGCGTATGGTCCGATCTCGCCGAGATCGGCCTGCGCCCGCGGCGAGGGACGTCGGCCACTATCGATCGGCGGACCGCCTGGCTCGATGAAAGCCTCGAAATCGAAAGCCTCCGAGGGGCCGCTCTGCTCGCCCTCAGATCAGCGCGCCGCGCAGCGCCTCGAGCGCCTCGTGCTCCTCCAGGAACTCCAGCGCCGCCGCACGACCTCGCTCGCCGAGCCGTAGCGGCCTTCCGCGATCTGCCGGTCGATGAACCCGACGAGGCGCTCGTCGAGGGTGACCGAGGTGCTCTTCGCATCACGAACCTCCTCGCCAGAGGATACCACCGCGGCCAGGATGCTGGTAGCATGCTCGGAGACGTGACCCCATCAGCCCTCACGCCTATGTCATCACCGCCGCAGCGGCATGACGAGCCCACCCGCGACGAAGCCCTGAGCACGGGAAAACCCGCCGGCGAGCCAGCCTCGATGTCTCCGACCGGGAGCCCCCGCCCTTGGACCACCCTCTCTTCGCCCCCGAGAACGTGATCCTCAGCCCCCACAACGCCGGCCTCAGCAAGGAAGCCGCGATCCGCACGACGATCTCCACCGCCCGCAACGCGCTGGCCGGCCTCGACGGCAAGCTCGATGCGTCGATGGTGGTCAATCGCGAGGTGCTGTGAAGCCAGAGTGCATGTGACCGCCAAGCGGGTCTGGAGCGGATATTCAGTCTTCGCGCCCCCTTTGCCGGACGACTCGGCTGATGGAGCGTTTTGAAAAGCCGACCCCAAGGCCGAGCAATCCGGTTAGTAAAATCTAAGTACTGTAAGGTCGCCAATCGTGGATGTAACGTGGTCTGGCGCAGCATGATTGGTAAAACCTTGGTCCCGTGACCCCATGCGAAGGCCCATTCATACGTAACGTACTCTGAGTTATTTTTTTTTTTTAAAAAAAAAAAAATACTCTAAGTCGCGAGCTTCAGGGGACATGATAGCGATCACAGCCGCTGCATTCTTTATCGCCTGATCTATTTCCACGCGCCAATCAAGTTCCGGATCAAGACGATCAATGTCTATCCACGCCTCATGCCCCTCTCCTACGAGCTTTAGCTTTAGAAGCTCAGCGAAATCGCCATCCTCCTTGCTGTGCGACACGAACAGATGTCCTTTACTTCCCGTAGGTGGCCCGCTTGGCTGCGCTTTTCCACGGCTTGATCGCGGACCCTGGAGGCGGGGTGCAGCTGCAGCTGACCGCTCGCCTATAGCCTCTGCAAGATCTGCTATCGGCTGAGCTATCCCGGCGAATGCCCTTTCGACCTCCTCTTCTGGAGCTAGCGAAAGAGGCTTAGACGGGTCATTTCCAAACTGGAGTTCTGCGATCTCCGGCACCGCCGACCACATGCTCGGCCGCACTAAGATGGGTATTACTGGGAGACTCTCTTTGTGACGACGTTCGATAAGTGCAGGTAGCTCCTTGGACACCGCAAAATCAGATGCCAAAAAGGAAGGAGAGATAAGCATTACTGCGATGTCGGATTTGTGAACGGCTTTTTCAATATCTTTTGCCCTAATCGGTGCCGACTTCCCAATCGGTGCCGACTGCCAGAGCGCCGGTATTCCAGATACTAACGGTACCTTGCCGTTCGAGTACCCTAAGATGGCTTAGTAGTCGGTGCTTTCAAAGCGCATCTTGATGACTGTAGCTAATAAAGATTTGGGGTGTCGCCATATCTTAACCTACAGAACTCGAATATGCCACAGCGCCGCATAAGCTGTAGTAATTGCCAATGTGCCATCGGTGTGAGGATGCGGATACCGACCTCTCGTTCAATGTCGCCGCGTTGCGCGGGAGGCGGCGCTCCACCGTCAGGAACGCTTCGCAGCGGAGGATGATCGCATGCCGCAGGAGCAGTCGGTCCTTCTCGCTCAGGTAACCGAACTTGGGCTCGTCAGGTCGCGCGGCAAGGACCTCACTTTCGGCCGTCGGACCGTCACCTTCCAGGCAGATCTCGGAATGATTCTCGGCGATGTCCCAGAACCACTGCATGTGACCGGGATCGCCTTTATTGTGCGCCTCCTGCATGCTGCCGCGCGACACGATCCATTCGAACATAGCGCGTTCGTTAACCACGAAGATGTCGCGCAAAGCCTCGATGTTGGCGATGCCGTCCCGGCACATGGCGGCATGACCAGAGCGATCAGCACCTGCCCGTAGCAGAAGACCAGCGAGATCGAGGCCCCGACCATCGCCAGCAGACCGAACGGCGGCTGCCAGCCCGGGGCCACCACCCCACGGTCGGAATGGCCCGCCAGCCGATCGTGCTCATGCCGCTCCCCTCAGAAGCCGGGCGCACCGACGCTCCTTGGCCCCCCCATCCGAGCGCAAGCTCGACCATCAGGTCAAGCGCCCCCATCTTGCATTGGGCCGTGGCAGTGGACCACATTCCTGGCTTTCCTTGCCCGGCCGCCGCCGCTAAGGCTGCGGAGATCGGCGGGCGCGGGGAGGGGAGCATGGAGTGGCTGAACGAGCCGCCGGCGTGGCGGGAGCAGGGGGGCGTGCTGACCGTGACCACCGGCGCGCGGACCGACTTCTGGCGCGAGACCCACTACGGCTTCGTGCGCGACGACGGCCATCTGCGCTTCGCCCGGGTGAGCGGCGACTTCACCGCCGAGGCGACGGTCTCGGGCGACTACCGCGAGCTCTACGACCAGGCCGGCCTGATGCTGCGGGTGGGCGAGCGCCATTGGATCAAGGCCGGGGTCGAGTTCGTCGGCGGGCGCCGCACCTGTGAGCGTGGTGGTCACCCGCGAGCGCTCGGACTGGTCGACCGTGCCGGCGTTCGAGGCGCCGGACCCGGTCCGGCTGCGGCTCAGCCGCCACGGCACGGCGGTGCGGGTCGAGTGGTCGCCCGCCGGCGCGGAGCGCTACGCCATGCTGCGCCTCGCCTACCTGCCGACCGGCGAGGCGCCGGCCCTGGTCGGCCCGATGTGCTGCTCGCCCGAGCGCGCGGGCTTCGTGGCGCGCTTCTGGGACTTCCGCATCGGCGACCCGATCGCCCGCGACCTGCACGGTCTGACGGCTTCGCCGCGCAGAGCCGCCCACGCCGCTTGCGGTGGAGGCCCGACAAGCTTATGTCTGAGCTGGTCAATCGAGACGACCAAGTGAGGCTTCGATGACCGAGACCGTCAACATCGCCGAGGCCAAGGCGAAGCTGTCCGCGCTGGTCGACCGGGCGGCAGCCGGCGAGGAGATCGTGCTGAGCCGGGCGGGGCGGCCGGTCGCCCGGCTGATGCCGCTCGAGGAGCAGACACCGCGCCAGCCCGGTCTCCTGAAGCATTGGCAGATCCCGGACGACCTGTTCCTCGAGCCGATGGACGAGGAGGATCTGCGGGCGGCCGAAGGGGCTGATACCGACGAGTACGGGATCAGCCTGCCGCGGTCGAAATGAGGCTGCTGCTCGACACTCACGCTCTGATCTGGTGGCTCGTCGACAGCCCCAAGCTGTCGCAAGCAGCGCGCATCGCGATTGCCGATCCGCGGAACGCGGTGCTCGCCACAGCGTGTCAGCGGCTACGAGATCGCCAACAAGGAGCGGCTGGGCCGGCTGCCCGGCAGGCTCACCGGCATCCTGACGCAGGTCTTGCGCAAGGGCCGCATCTCGATCCATCCGCTGACCTTCGCTCATGCGCTCGCCGCCGGGCAGCTGCCCGGTCCGCATCGCGATCCCTGGGACCGGCTGATCATCGCTCAAGCCATGGCAGACGGGCTCACCGTGGTGACGGTCGACGCCGTGTTTCGCGACTATGGCGTACCGGTCTGCTGGTAGGCGCTCAGTCCTCCGGCACGCCGAGGCGCAGCAGGCCGGTGCGCAGCAGGAGGTAGAGCACGAGCAGCAGGGCGAAGACGGCGAGGTTGACGAGCGTCGCGAGCGCGTAGAGCTCGGGCTCGATGCCGTGGCGCAGCGTGCCCCAGGCGACGGTCGGCAAGGTCGGCACGGCGCCCAGGTTGTAGAACGAGACCTCGAAATTGTTGAAGCCGAGGATGAAGCTCACGAGGAAAGCGCCGAGCACCGCGGGCCAGATGCTGGGCAGGGTGACCTCCCAGAAGGTGCGCATGGGCCTTGCGCCGAACACCATCGCCGCCTCGTCGAGGCGCCAGTCGTAGCGCACCAGCTGGGCGAGGATCACCAGGAACGCGAAGGACAGGCCGTAGGTCGCGTTGGCGAGGATCGCCGAGGGGATGTTGCCGGGCAGCCCGAGCACGTTGCGATTGAACATCAGCGTCGAGATGCCGATCAGAGCTCGGCGACGAACAACGGCGCTATGTAGAAGGCGACCAGCAGGCCGCGGCGGCGCACCGGGTAGCGCAGGATGCCGAGAGCGCCCGCGGTCGCGAGCAGCGCCGCCAGCGTCCCGGTGCCGAGCCCGATCAGGAGGCTGTTGAGCAGGCCCGTGTGGACGTCGCTCATGATCTGGAGGCGCCGGTACCACTCCAGCGTCCAGATCGGCGGAAACGGCCAGACGCTGTTCTCCATCAACGAGAGATACGCGATGTAGGCGATGGGAAAATAAAGGAAAACGTAGAGCAGCGCCAGGAGCAGCGCCTGCGCCAGGATCACCGCTCCGGCCGCCAGGGCCCGACCGCCGCCATCTCAGTCGGCCAGCCCGCCGGTGAAGCCGACGCGCCGCAGGTTGATCGGTCTGCCAGATCAGCCCGATCAGCGCGAGCGAGACCAGGAACAGCACCACGCCCATCGCGGAGCCCAGCGCCCAGGTGCCGGTGGCGCCGAACTGGTGCTCGAGGATGTTGCCGTAGAGCGCGCCGTTGGGCCCGCCGAGGAAGCGCGGGGTCACGGTCGCGGCGAGCGTCGGCACGACCACCAGCACGATGCCGATCGCGGTCCCCATCCAGTTGAGCGGCCAGGTGATCGCCCAGAACGCCCGCCAGGGCCTCGCCCCGCACACCTTGGCGACCTCGAGCAGCTCGAAGTTGAAGTTGAGGAGCGACAGGTAAACCGCGACCAGCATGAACGGAATCCACAAGTAGATCAGGCCGATCGCGCTCGCGAGATTGGTGTACATCAATGCCTGGACCGGGGCGAGGCCGAAGCTCGGCAGCGCCATGTTGACGAGCCCGATCGGCCCCAGGATCTGCTGCATCGCGGTGATCCGCAGCAGGATGCCGGTCAGGAACGGGGCGGCGGTCAGCAGCACCAGGAGCAGGCGATAGCGCCCGCCGTGCCTGGCGATCAGGTAGGCGCAGGGCCAGGCGTAGATCAGGCAGACGAGCGCCACCAGCGAGCGCCATCGCGACCGAGCGCAGAAGGAAGGTGAGATAGGTGCTCTCGCCGAGGATCGTCCGGTAGTTGTCGAGGTTCCAGTCCGCGATCATGACGTAGCTCTCGGTCCGCCAGAAGCTGAAGACCACGATCGAGAGCAGCGGCAGGAGCAGGAAGATCAGCACGAACAGCGCGCCCGGCAGGGCGAGCGCGAGCAGGCGCAAAGGCGCGTCGAAGCGCAGGCGGCCGCTGCGTCTCATGCGCCGGCGGCCGGGAAGGCGGCGGCGGCTTCCGCGCTCCAGCCGATGCCGACCGCGGCGCCGCGCACGAGGCCCGGGGTGTCCGGCGGCGCGCTCACGGTGAGCTCCTGGCCGCCGCCGAGCTCCACCAGACAATCGAGATAGGGCCCCTTGAAGATCACGTCGCGCAGCCGGCCTTCGAGGTGGTTGATCAGCTCGGCGCCGGGACCGGCGCCGCCGGCCGCGATCCGGATCCGCTCGGGCTTGACGAACAGATCGACCAGCTCGCCCGGGCGCAGGTCGCGCACCGCGCGGCTGATCAGGTCGTGCCCGCCCCAGCTGATCCTCGCATAGTGCTCGTTCTGCTCGACGATGCGGGCGCGCAGGCGGTTCGGCGCGCCGACGAAGGCGGCGACGAAGCGCGTGGCGGGCTCGTGGTAGACCTCGAGCTTGGGCCCGACCTGCTCGAGCCGGCCGTCGTGCATCACCGCGATGCGATCGGAGAGCGTCAGCGCCTCCTCCTGGTTGTGGGTGACGTAGATGAACGGGATGCCGAGATCCTGCTGGTAGCGCCGGACCTCGATCTCCATCTCGCGCCGGAGCTCGCGGTCGAGATTGGCCAGCGGCTCGTCGAGCAGCAAGAGCGAAGGCCGCGCGACCAGGCCGCGCGCGAGCGCGACGCGCTGCTTCTGGCCGCCCGAGAGCTGGTGCGGAAAGCGCTCCTCCAGGCCCTTGAGACGGACCAGGTCGAGCACCCAGTCGAGCTGCTGGCGCCTGCTCGGTCCGGCTCCGCCCCTGCATGCGCAGCGGGAAGACCACGTTCTCGGCGACGGTGCGGTGCGGAAACAAGAGGAAGTCCTGGAACACCATGCCGAGCTTGCGGGCGTAGGGCGGCTGCTGCGTGACGTCCTGGCCGTTGATCAGGACCCGGCCGGCGATCCGGGACCTCGAGCCCGGCGATGATCCGCAGCATCGTGGTCTTGCCGGAGCCCGAAGGGCCGAGCAGGGCGAAGAACTCCGCCTGCTCGACCGCGAGGTCGAGCGCGCGCACCGCCTCGACCCGGCCGAAGCGCTTGGCGACCGCGCGCGTCTCGAGGACCGGGCTCACCGCGCCGGGCCCGGCCGGCCGCGGCCGATCGCCTTCCGCTCGCTCGGCCGTGCCGCGCCGGTCAGGCCGCCTCGACCTCGGACCAGATCCGCTCCCACTTCTCCGGCGAGGACGGCGCGTCGAACTGGTAGAGGCCGTTGATCGCGCTGGTCTCGTTGAGGAACAGGGTCTCGACGTAGCGCTCCGGGATCAGCTCGCGCACGTCGACCGTGGGCGCCCAGCCGATCTCGACCGCGACCGTGACCATGCTCTCCTTCGCGAGGCGGAAGTCGATCCACTTGTGCGCGAGCTCGAGCTTCTCGCTGTCGGTCACGCCCGAGGTGATCGCCCAGGTGTCGACCCAGCCGAGCCCGCCCTCCTTGGGCCTGCAGCACGTGGCGCATGTTGAGGTCGGTCTTGCCGTCGAGCTTGTCGAAATGGATCCGGCGGTAGATCCCGGACCACTCGGGCGAGGCCCAGACCACGCCCGCGCGCAACAGGCGCTCGAGCGTGTCCTCGTCGTTCCAGCGGGTCACCAGCAGGCCCTTCTGCCGGATCAGCAGCTCCTTGCAGCGCGCCAGCTCCTCGTCGGTCAGGACGTAGGGGTTGAACGGCTTGCCGTCCGGGCGCGCGCGCGTCGATCGTGCCCATCTCGTGCGCCGCGAGGATGCCGGCGAGCGCGATGTTCTCCTCGAACCGGGCGCTGGTCGAGAGGTGGCCCTGGTAGGCCTCGTCGAACAGCAGCCCGACGGTCTCCTGGTCCTCCGGCGCGACCTGGTCGGTGTTGATGGTGAAGCCGTAGCCGCCCCAGCAGTTGGGCGCGGCGATCATCGCCGTGCCGTCCTCCGCCTGCAGCAGCATGTAGTTGGGCGGCTGAAACTCGGGGAACACGTGCTCGAGATTGGCGAGCTTGCCGTAGTCGACCGGCTGGGCCAGGCCCTGCTTGGCGTAGAGGCGGGGCCAGAAGCCGTCCGCCATCACCAGGTCGAAGTCCTGGGTCCCGCCCGCGCGCAGCTTGTTGTAGGCCTCGGAGTTGCCGTCGAAGAAGCCGGCCGAGACCTTGACGCCGTGCTCCTTCTCGAAGGCCGCGGTCAGCCCCTTGACGTTGTAGTGCTCCCAGCCGAGCCAGCGCAGCTCCAAGGTCGCCGCCCTGGCATCGCGGATGAACGGGAAGCCCGAGCGCCGCCGTCGCCGCCGCGGCGGTGCCGGCCTGCAGCAGCGAGCGCCGCGAGAGGCTTGGCGATTGGGCCTTGATCTCGGCGGACGAGCTGGCGGAAATCTGGAGTCGTGCTCCATCTTGCCCATCGTGGTCCCCCTGATTGATTGCCGTGCACTCTACCGATCCACACCACCTCCGAGCAAGTCTCGGCGCGCGCCCGGTCCGGCCGTGAGGATCGCCTGGCTGCGGGCCGCCGGCGCGGTCTTCGTCGCCGACCCGTCGGGCGCGCTCGTCTGGCCGGAGCAGGACCTGCTGGTGGTCGCCGACCTGCATCTCGAGAAGGGCTCCGCGCTCGCCCGCCGCGGCCGCCTGCTGCCGCCCTACGACACCCGGACCACGCTCGCCCGGCTCGAGGCCGTGCTGGCGCGCTGGCGCTCGCGGCGCGTGATCAGCCTCGGCGACGGCTTCCACGACGGCGCGGCGGCCGGCCGGCTGAGCGCCGAGGACCGCGCCCGCCTCGAGCGCCTCACCACGGCGCACGAGTGGCTGTGGCTCGCCGGCAACCACGACCCGGGGCCGCCCGAGGGCTTGGGCGGGCAGACCGAGGCCGCGGTGCGGATCGCCGGCATCACCTTCCGCCACCTGCCCGAGCCCGAGGCCGAGCCGGGCGAGGTCGCGGGTCACCTGCACCCCTCGGCGAGCCTCACCGTGCGCGGCCGGCGGCTGTCGCGGCGCTGCTTCGTCGCCGACGACCGGCGCCTGGTGCTGCCGGCCTTCGGCAGCTACGCCGGCGGGCTGGATGTGTTCGATCCGGCGATCGCCGCGCTGTTCGCGGGCGGCTTCCGCGCGATCCTGCTCGGCGACGGCCGGGTCCACGCGCTCGCGCAGCATCGCCTGCGAGCCGCGCGATGCCGGGCCGCCGCGCGGCCCCGGCCGCCGGCCGCGCCGCTGATCCGACCCGTCCCGGAACCGTCGTAACGAGGACCGGTCGGCGGAGCGGCTCTGCCGGGAGACATGGCATGATCCAGCAGGCGCGGATCCGGTTGCTGAACGAGCGCCCCCCGGCCGCGGGCGACTACGTGCTGTACTGGATGCAGCAGTCGCAGCGCGCCAGCTTCAATCCGGCGCTGGAGTGCGCGATCGAAGCCGCCAACCAGCGCGGGCTGCCGGTCGTGGTCGGGTTCGGCCTGACGGACGCCTATCCGGAGGCCAACCGGCGCCACTACGCGTTCATGCTGCAGGGCCTGCAGGAGGTCGAGCAGAGCCTGCGCGGGCGCGGCATCGGCTTCGTCGATCCGGCGCGGCGATCCCGCCGCGGTCGCGCTCGATCTCGCCGCGCGCGCCGCGCTCCTGGTCTGCGATCGCGGCTATCTGCGCCATCAGAGGCAATGGCGCATGGCGGTCGCGCGGGCGGCGCCGTGCCAGGTCCTGCAGGTCGAGGGCGACGTGGTGGTGCCGGTCGAGGAGGTCTCGAGCAGGCAGGAGGTCGGGGCGCGCACGCTGCGGCCGAAGCTCCACCGGGTGTGGGACGCCTACCTCAGCGGGCAGGACGAGGCCAAGGTCGTGCGCGGCGCCGAGCCGCTCGAGCTCCGCTCCGAGGTGGATCTCTCGGATGTCGACGAGGCGCTCGACCGGCTCGATCTCGATGCGAGCGTCGCCCCGGTGCGCCGCTTTCGGGGCGGCACCGGCGCGGCGCGCGAGCGCCTCGACGACTTCCTCGGCGGCGGCCTCGACGGCTATGCCCTGGGCCGGAGCGAGCCCGGCGCCTACCGCTGCTCCCAGCTCAGCCCCTATCTGCACTTCGGCCAGATCTCGCCGGTCGAGATCGCGCTCCGGGTGCGCGCGGCCGGGTCGGGGGCGAGCGCGACCGCGCCTCCTACCTCGAGGAGCTGATCGTCCGTCGCGAGCTGTCGATGAACTTCGTCGAGCACAACGAGAGCTACGATCGCTACGACGCCCTGCCGGACTGGGCCAAGGCCACGCTGGGCGCGCACCGGGACGACCGGCGCGAGCATACCTACGCACGCGGCCGGCTCGAGGCCGCCGGGACCCACGATCCCTACTGGAACGCGGCGATGTCCGAGATGGCGCACACCGGCTACATGCACAACACCATGCGCATGTACTGGGCGAAGAAGATCCTCGAGTGGTCGACGACGCCGGAGGACGCGTTCGCGACCACGCTCCACCTCAACAACACGTACTTCCTCGATGGGCGCGACGCCAATTCCTACGCCAACGTCGCCTGGAGCTTCGGCCTGCACGACCGGCCGTGGCCGGAGCGCGCGGTGTTCGGCAAGGTGCGCTACATGAACGCGAGAGGCCTCGAGCGCAAGTTCGACATGGGATCGTACCTCGACGCGGTCGACCGGCTGGTCGCGCAGGAGCGCGGGGCGTCGTAGTCCGGAGCCGGGCGATGCCGGCTCCGGGTCGAACGCGAGAGGGCCCTGGCGTTGCCGCCAGGACCTCCCGAAAGCCGCCGCGGCTGGCCTACATCTGCGGCATGATCACGGCGTCGATCACGTGGATCACGCCGTTGTCGGCCTCGATGTCGGCCTGGACGACCTTGGCGTCGCCCACCGTGACGCCATCGCCGGTGGCGTCGATCGCGACCGGCGAGCCCTGCACCGTGGTCGCCTCGATCTCCTTGCCGGCGAGATCGCCCGACATGGCCTTGCCGGGGACCACGTGGTAGGTCAAGAGCGCAACCAGCTGCTCCTTGTTCTCGGGCTTGAGCAGGCTCTCGACCGTGCCGTCCGGCAGCTTGGCGAACGCCTCGTCGGTCGGCGCGAACACCGTGAACGGGCCCTCGCCCTTGAGCACCTCGACCAGGTCGGCGGCCTGCACGGCGGCGACCAGGGTATCGAACGAGCCGGCGCCGGCCGCGGTGTCGACGATGTCGGCGGCCTGCGCCGCGACGCCGCCGAGCGCCAGGGGCAGCGCGACCGCCGCGCCCTTGAGAAGCTGAGCCATATTCGCCATGTGATCCACTCCCACGAGTTGCAAGTTCGGGCAATGCAAGAGAGCCGTCTTGCAGGATCTCTGCTGACCTCGTCTCTCTTGCCGGCTCTTACGTTGCAAGTAACCGTGCTGGATCAATCAACGGCGGAGCTTTATTCGTCTGCCCGTTACTGATCCGAATTGGCATCGAGCGCGTAGCGACGCGATTCGCACCTGTTGCGCCATCGGAGTTGGCCGGCGCCGGTTGCGGCGACCGCGCCGTCGTTGAAGTCGCAGCGCGGGCGGCCATATGATCCGAAGGCGGACCACGAACCGGCAGGATCAGTCATGGAGCAGGCGCCGACGATCGCCGAGGAGCAGGCGCTGATCGCCGAGGACTTCGAGCTGTTCGACGACTGGCGCGAGAGGATCGAGTACGTGCTCGACCTCGGCAAGCGGCTCGAGCCGTTGGCCGAGGCGGACTACGCCGAGCACAACAAGGTCAAGGGCTGCCAGTCGCAGGTCTGGCTGGTCGCCGAGCTCGACCGCGAGACCGGCCACATGCGGATCCGCGCGGACTCCGACGCCTTCATCGTCAAGGGCCTGATCGCGCTCCTGCTGCGGCTGTACGCCAACCGCAAGCCGCAGGAGATCCTCGCCAACCCGCCCGCGGTGTTCGAGCAGATCGGGCTCGGCGCGCACCTCAGCCCGACCCGGGCCAACGGGCTGCACGCCATGATCAAGCGCATCCACCAGCTCGCGACCGCCTGCCTGCACGGCGCGCCGGCGAGCGCCGCGGCCGGCTAGCGGCTCCCGAGCGAGCCTCAGGGCGGCAGGCAGGCCTGCGGCTCGAAACCGGGCCCGGCGATCTCGAGCCCATCCGCCCTGCCATTGGCCGCGACCGCGAGGCTCGCGATGCGATCGAGGATCGGCTCACGATCGGCCGTGGCCTGGGCCAGAGCCTTCGCGAGCTCGCCGATCCGCTCGTGCGCCAGCTCGACCTCGCGGCGCAGCTCGGCGGCCTCGGCGGCCGCCGCATCGGCCAGGGTCAGGGCGCGCGCGCGGCCGGCCTCGGCGGCCTCGAGCTTGGCCATCAGCTCGGCCGCCGTCGACCCGTCGTTCGCGATCTCCTCGGACTCGCGCACCTCCTCGACCGTGCTCTGCAGGGACCTGGCGAGGCTCTCGAGCCGCGCCAGCTCGCGGCCCTGCTCGAGCGTCTCGAGATGCTTGGCGATCGCGGCGTAGGAGGCGAGGCCGAGCCACAGCAGGCCGAGCGCCATGGCGCCGGCGACCGAGATCTGGAGCGGGCGCGACAGGCTGACGTAGCGGCTGCTCGGGCCGCTGCGGACGTAGACCTGGCGCGCGGCGAACAGCCCGGGCCGCATCGGCCGGCGGCGTTGCCAACGGGGATCCTGATGCATGCGGCTCGGGCTCCGGCGGCGAGCGTTGACGCTGGCCTGGCGGGCGGGCAGCCCGGCAGGCGGATTAAGGTCTCCGACGGTGCAGCCCGGTCGTTCCGAAAGACGGCTTGAGGGTGCCGCGTTTGCTCACCGATTGCAGAGGATCGCCAGGCTCGTCAACTTACAAGTTGATGCCGGTCGCGCGGTGCTAGCCAGTTAGTAGATTAGTGCATAGTAGAAATAAACGATTGGTTTAGTTACCGACGCAACTCGGGGCTTGGCTTGCGGACCGTGCCGACCGATGCTCGGATGCTGGGGATCCGACTCCGGGTGAGAGGCAGCCATGGCCGGACATCTGCTCGACGAGAGCGCCAGGGGGGTGTTCATCATCGCGGCGACGCCGTTCGCCGACAACGGCACCCTCGACCTCAAGAGCCTGGAGCGGCTGATCGGCTTCTACATCGACGCCGGCGTGCACGGCATCACGCTGCTCGGCATGATGGGCGAGGCGCAGAAGCTCACCTACGACGAGGCGCGCCTCGTGATCCAGGCCTCGCTGCGCCAGGTCGCGGGCGAGGTGCCGGTGGTGGTCGGCGTGAGCAGCCCGGGGCTCGCCACGCTCGCCGCGCTGACCAGCGACGCGATGTCGCTCGGCGCCGCCGCGGTCATGGTGGCACCGCCCTCGGGCCTCGTCACCGACGAGCAGGTCGAGGGCTACGTGCACCAGCTCTGCCGCGCGATCGGCGAGGACGTGCCCTTGGTGCTGCAGGACTATCCCCAGGCGACCGGCGTGCATCTCTCGGTCGCCGTGCTCAACCGGCTGATCGACGACCTGCCGCAGATCAAGGTCCTGAAGCACGAGGACTGCCCGGGGCTCGGCAAGCTCACGCGCCTGCGCGCCGGGGCCGCGCGCGACGGCCGCCGGCGGATCGCGGTGCTGGTCGGCAACGGCGGGCTCTACTACCCGCTCGAGCTCGGCCGCGGCGCCGACGGCGCGATGACCGGCTTCGCCTATCCGGAGGTCCTGGTCGAGGTCTACGAGCGCTTCGCCGCCGGGCGCGAGGAGGCCGCCTTCGACCTCTACGACGCCTATCTGCCGCTGATCCGCTACGAGCAGCAGCCGGGCGTCGGCCTCGCGATCCGCAAGGAGATCCTGCACCGCCGCGGCGTGCTCGCCTGCCCGGCGCTGCGGCCGCCTGGCGCCCGGCTCGATGCGATCGACCGCGCCGAGCTCGACCAGCTGATCGCCCGGCTCGAGCGCCGCGTGGTCGGCGGCCTGTAGGGAGCGCGGGCGCGCCCGGTCAGGCGCGGGCCTTGATCCCGGTCAGCGCCTCGACCGTCGCGGTCAGGCCGGGCGCGCAGCCGAAGGCGCGGTTGGGCTCGGTCAGGCTCGCGCCGGCGAGGAAGTCGCTGGCGGCGCCGCCCGCCTCCTGGACCAGGAGCAGGCCGCCGATCACGTCCCAGGAGTTGCACCAGAGGGTCGCGCAGCCATCGAGGCGGCCGTCGGCCACGTGGCACATCATCAGCGCGGTCGAGCCCATCCGGCGATGGTCGGCGCCGGCGCCGAGGATGCCCTCGACCAGCCGCACGTAGTCCTCGATCGCCATCTTGAAGGTGAAGGTCGAGCCGATCACCGCCTGCTTCGGGTCGGCCCGGTCCGAGGCCCGGATCGCGCGCTCGTCGCGATAGGCGCCGGTGCCGCGCCGCGCCCAGAACAGCTCGTCGTGGACCGGATCGTAGGTGACCGCGACCTCGGCCCGGCCGTCGACGAGATAGGCCAGCGCCACCGACCAGTACGGCATGCCGCGCAGGAAGTTCGCGGTGCCATCGATCGGATCGATCACCCACAGCCCGCCGCTGCCCGCTCCCGCCGCGGCGCCGGGCGCGCCCTCGACGTCGCCCGCCAGGCCGTCGCCGCCGCCTTCCTCGCCCAGCAGGCCGTCCCCTGGGAACGCGGTGGCGAGCCGGGTGCGGATCAGCTCCTCGACCTCGCGGTCGGCGACGCTGACCAGATCCTGCACGCCCTTGTGCTCGACCTCGAGCTGCTCGCGCCGGGCGAAGTAGTCGGCGGCGAGGTGGCCGGCCTCGCGGGCGACCGCGCAGGCGATCAGAAGGCGGTGCTCGAGGTCGCGGTCGCTCATGGCGGGCTCCCGGGCGCGACGGTCCGCGGCGAGGCGGTCAGGGACGCGGTACCACAGGTGGCGCGCTGCGTCACGCGGGCTCCTGCGGTCGAGGGACGTCGGCGCGAGGCGCCGTTTGAGGGATGACAACCTGAACGACAAAGAGCATGCTCGGAGCAACAATCAGCTGTCGCAAGTCGGGCAGCACAGGGTGGCGGCATGACTGACCGGCATCATCTCGAGGCGCGCTCGATCGGCCGTCGGCGCGCCGCAATTCTCGCTGCGGACGTGGTCGATTACGGCCGTCTGATGGCGGACGACGAGGTCAAGACCCACGCCCGTATCAAGACCCTCCTCACCGAGCTGTTCGAACCCACCGTCTTTCGTCATGGTGGCCGCGTTGTCCGGCTGATCGGGGACGGCGCCCTCGTCGAGTTCGCCGACGCGCCGGCCGCCGTGGCGAGCGCGGTCGAGATCCAGCAGGCGATGGCGAGTCGCGACCAGCGCGTGGCGCCCGCCCGCCGTATCGCGTTCCGGATCGGGATCAACTTCGGCGAGGTCATGGTCGATCAGGACGAGGTCCACGGCCATGGCGTGATCATCGCGGTCCGGCTGGAAAGCGTTGCCGATCCCGACGGATCTTCGTCGCGCACTCGGTCTACGAACAGGTCAAATCCGATCCACGATTTCGCACTGCCTATCTGGGCGAGCGCCTGATCAAGAACGTCAGCGAGCCGATCACGGTCTATCGGATCCTGTTCGAGGCGCCGCCCGGCGGCGCCGGCGGAACGCTCGATCCGGCCCCGGTCGGCGATGCCCCTGAGCCGGCCCCGATCCCGCCCAGCCCGTATCGCGGTCTGTTCCCGTTCCGGGAGGAGGACGCGTCGTTCTTCTTCGGTCGGGATCAGAGCGCGGCCGAACTCGAGCAGGCCGTGCAGCAGCGCAGCTTCGTCACCCTGCTCGGCCCGTCGGGCAGCGGCAAATCGTCGGTGGTCTTCGCCGGGCTGGTGCCGCGCCTGCGCGCCCAGGGAGACTGGCTCGTCACCTCGTTCCGACCGGACGAGGATCCCTGCCGCGCCTTCTTGAAGTCGCTGACCGCGTCGCATCGACCGGACCGACGGCCCGATGCCCGGCGAGCGGGACGTCGAGCATCACCTCGTG
Organism: uncultured Alphaproteobacteria bacterium; assembly: GCA_963753275.1. GTDB lineage: Bacteria > Pseudomonadota > Alphaproteobacteria > Geminicoccales > Geminicoccaceae > DATAOG01. The sequence continues at coordinate 23,332 of CAVWCE010000021.1, forward strand.
AGCCTCGAGCATGACAGAGCCACGCTTGCCGACGTCGTCGCCAGGATCGTTGCGCGCGCGCCCGAGCATAGGACGCTGATCATCGGCGACCAGTTCGAGCAGATCTACACGGTCTGCCAGGACCTCGAGCGGCGGGATCGCTTCATCGAAGCGCTGCTCGGGGTCGGGCGGGACGTGGAGGGGACCGGCAGCGCGCGGATCGTGGTCCTGCTTACGCTGCGCGCCGATTTCCTCGGCCAGGCGCTCGAGTCACGTGCCTTCGCCGAGGCGCTGCGCGGCGGCGACGTCAAGCTGGGTCCGATGAGTCGGGAGGAGCTGCGCGCGGCCATCGAGAATCCCGCGCGCAAGCTAGGCGTGCGCTTCGAGATGGGGCTGGTCGACCGCATCCTGACCGACGTTCAGAGCCAGCCGGGCGGTCTGCCGCTGCTCGAGTTCGCGCTCACGGAGCTGTGGGCGCAGCAGCGCAACGGCCGCCTCTCCCATCTTGGCTATCAGGACATCGGCGGAGTCGCCGAGGCGATCGCCGCCTATGCCGAGCGGATCTACTGCACGCTCGACGAATCCGACCAGCAGCTCGCCCGTCAGGTGTTCCTCCAGCTCGTGCGGCCTGGCCAGGGCACCGAGGACACGCGCCGGATCGCCAGCCGTGCGGAGATCGACGAGCAACGCTGGGCGACGGTGACCCGCCTCGCCGACGCCCGTCTGGTGGTGACCCAGCGCGATGAGGGCAGCGGCGAGGACATCGCCGAGGTGGTCCACGAGGCGCTGATCCGCGAGTGGCGTCGCCTTCGCCAATGGGTCGACGCGGATCGCGAGTTCCTGGTCTGGCGGCTGCGCCTGACCGACGCCCGCAAGGAGTGGGAGCGCTATGGGCGCGCTGACGGCTTCCTGCTGCGCGAGACTCCGCTCGCCGTCGCCCTGGACTGGCTCGAGACGCGTGGCGACGAGATCATCGCGACGGAGGATCTGCAGTACATCGGGGCCAGCCGGGCACGGCAGGAGCAGGAGGCGCTGGAACGGGAGCGCGTACGACGGGAGCAGGAGACCGAGCGTCACCGCGACGAGATCGAACGGCAGCGGCTCAAGGCCGAAGCCGCCCGACGTCTCGCCCGGCGCACGCGCGTGGCCGCCGCGGCGCTCATCCTGGTTGCTCTGATCGCGGCCGGTTTCGGCTGGTGGGGCTACGATCGCAGCGTCGAGGCGGAGAAGCAGCAGGCGCTTGCCGAAGAGCATGCGCGCGTCGCCACCCAGCAGCGGGAGGCCGCCGTCGGCGCGCAGCGCGCGGCCGAAGAGAACGAGAGCAAGGCGCGCGCGGCTGAACAGAACGCCGTGGCCGAGACGTACCGGGCACAGGAGGAGACCAGGAGGGCGCAGATCAAGGAAAGCCAGCTGCTTGCCCTTCTCTCTCGCCAGGAAACCAGGCGGGGTGATGCGGTCACCGGCATGTTGCTGGCCTTGAAGGGTCTGCCGCAGGCCTTCGGGCCATCGGATCGTCCGATCGAGGGCGAGGCGACCCGCGCGTTGGTGGCCGCGATGCAGGAGCAGCAGGAGCGTGCGGTTCTGCGCGGCCATGGCGGCGCGATTCGGTCCGCCGTGTTCAGCCCCGATGGCGCCCTCATCGTGACCGCTTCCGAGGATGCCACGGCCCGCCTGTGGCACGCGGCGGGCGGCGGCGATCTAGCCGTCCTGCGCGGCCATGGGGGTGAGGTCTGGTCGGCCGCGTTCGACCCCGACGGCCATCGGATCGTCACCGCGTCCGCAGACGGCACGGCCCGCCTCTGGGATGCGGCGGGCGGGGCCGAGCTCGCGGTTCTGCGCGGCCACGAGATCGCGGTCCGATCAGCCGCGTTCAGCCCGGATGGCGCCCGCGTCGTCACCGCGTCCGACGATATGACGGCGCGCGTATGGGACGTGGCGGGCGGCGCGGAGCTTGCGGTTCTGCGGGGCCATGAGCGCGAGGTCTGGTCCGCGGCGTTCAGCCCCGACAGCGCCCGCATCGTGACCGCGTCCAGGGATGCCACGGCTCGTATCTGGGAGGCGTCGAGCGGGACCGAGCTCGCCGTCCTGCGCGGCCATGGGGGCGAGGTCTGGTCCGCCGCCTTCAGCCCCGATGGCGGCCGCATCGTCACCGCGTCCCGGGACTTCACCGTCCGGCTCTGGGACGTCTCGAGCGGGGCCGAGCTCGCCGTGCTGCGCGGCCATGAGGGAGAGGTCTGGTCCGCTGCGTTCAGCCCCGATGGCGACCGCATCGTCACCGCATCCACCGACTTCACCGCCCGGCTGTGGGGCGCTTCGAGCGGGGCCGAGATCGCGACCCTGCGCGGCCATGACGGCGAGGTCTGGTCCGCAGCGTTCAGTCCCGATGGCGACCGCATCGTCACCGCGTCGAGCGATCGCACGGCCCGGTTCTGGACCGTCTCGAGCGGGGCCGAGCTCGCCGCTCTGCGCGGGCATGAGCACTGGGTCTTTTCCGCTGCGTTCAGCCCCGCAGGCGACCGCGTCGTCACCGCATCGATGGATCGCACCGCCCGGGTCTGGGACGTGGCGAGCGCGGCCGAGCTGGTCGTGTTGAGCGGCCATGAGGACGGGGTCTGGGGGGCAGCGTTCAGCCCCGATAGCGCCCGCGTCGTTACCGCTTCCTTCGATCGCACGGCGCGCGTCTGGCAGGTTGCGAGCGGCGCGAAGCTCGCTGTCCTTCGAGGTCATGACGGCGAGGTCAGATCGCCCGTGTTCAGCCCCGATGGCGCCCGCATCGTTACCGCCTCCTCGGATCACACCGCCCGGCTTTGGCACGCTGATACCGGGAACGAGCTTGCCATCCTGCGCGGCCATGAAGGCGAGGTCTGGTCCGCCGCCTTCAGCCCCGACGGCACCCGCATCCTCACCGCCTCCTCGGATCATACGGCGCGGCTTTGGGATGCGGTGAGCGGCGCGGAGCTCGCCGTCCTGCGGGGCCATGAGGGCGTGGTACGGTCCGCCACCTTCAGCCCGGACGGCGCTCGCATCGCCACCGCATCCCGCGATGCCACCGCCCGGGTCTGGGACGCTGCGAGCGGCGCCGCGCTTGCGGTTCTGCGGGGCCACGAGGGCGAGGTCCGTTCGTCGGCGTTCAGCCCCGATGGCGTCCACATCGTCACCACGTCCTCGGATCACACCACCCGGGTATGGGAAGCCGCGAGCGGGGCCGAGCTCGCGATCCTGCGCGGCCATGAGGACTGGACCAGCTCTGCCGAGTTCAGTCCCGATGGCGCGCTGATCGTCACCGCCTCCGACGACCGGACCGCGCGCCTCTGGGACGCCGCGAGCGTGACCAGGCTCGCGGCTCTCTCGGTCGAGGAACTGATCGCCGAAGCGAAGCGCCGGCTGCCGCGTCAGCTCACCGCTGAGCAAGGAGCGCGATTTTTCCTCGCCAAGGAGTGAGCGACGAGTTGGCCGGTCGGGCTCGCTGCGTCGGGCCCGCTGGTGCAAGACGACAGCGGTACCCGGGAAAGGCCGAGCCGCTGCCTCAATCGCGCAGCAGCTCGCAGAGCTTCGACCAGCGCCGCGGCTCGGGGCGGCCGGCGATCGCGAGCTCGAGCGCGTCGCCCTCGACCACCAGGACCACCAGGCGCCTCGCGCGGGTGACCGCGGTGTAGACCAGGTTGCGCCGCAGCATGCGGCCGTGCTGGCGCGCGAGCGGCAGGACGATCACCGGGTACTCCGAGCCCTGCGCCTTGTGCACGGTGATCGCGTAGGCCGGCATCAGCCGCTCGAGCTCGCCGAAGCCGTAGGCGAGCGGCCGGCCGTCGATCGTCACCAGCAGCTGGCCCTGGCCATGGTCGATCGCGCTGACCCGGCCGAGGTCGCCGTTGTAGACCTCGCGCTCGTAGTCGTTCTCGAGCTGCATCACCTTGTCGCCGAGCGCGAAGGTCACGCCGCGGCGCTCGACCCGGTCGGCGGCGTCGGGGTTGAGCGCCGCCTGCAGGGTCTCGTCCAGGTGGCGCGCGCCGAGCTCGCCGCGGTTGGTCGGGCAGAGCACCTGGACGTCGGCGACCGGATCGACGCCGAAGCGGCCCGGGATGCGCTCCGCCACCAGCTCCAGCACGAGCCGCGCGCCCTCGGAGGGATCCCTCGCCTTGATCGCGTAGAAGTCGGACAGCTCGTCGGCCGAGCGGGTCAGCTCCGGCATCAGGCCGCGATTGATGCGATGCGCGTTGCGCACGATCCGGCTCTCGGCGGCCTGGCGGAAGATCTGCTCGAGCCGCACCACCGGCAGCCGCGCCGACGCGATCAGGTCGGCCAGCACCTGGCCGGGCCCGATCGAGGGCAGCTGGTCGACGTCGCCGACCAGGATCAGCGCGGCGCTCTCCGGCAGCGCCGCGAGCAGCGCCTGCATCAGCGGCACGTCGACCATCGACATCTCGTCGACCACCAGCAGGCCGCAGGTCAGCGGGCGCTCGGCGCCGCGCCGGAAGCCGCGTCCCGGCTCGGCCTCGAGCAGGCGGTGCAGCGTCTTGGCATCGCGCCCGGTGCTCTCGCCGAGGCGCCGCGCGGCGCGCCCGGTCGGCGCCGCGAGCTGGACCTCGAGCGCCTGCTCCTCGAGGCCCTCGAGGATCGCCTCGACGAGCGTGGTCTTGCCGGTGCCGGGGCCGCCGGTGATGACCAGGAGCTTGCTGGTCAGCGCCATCGCGAGCGCCGCGCGCTGGTCCGCGGCGAGCCGCAGCGCGAGCGCCTGCTCGACCGCCGCGACCCGCGCCTCGGGATCGGCGATCGTCCAGGGCGGGCGGCCGACGGCGAGGCGGCGCAGGCTGCTCGCGATCGCGCGCTCGGCCTGATGGATCGCGGGCAGGAACAGGCAGGGCGTGCCCTCGACCGTGTCCTCGATCAGCGCGCCGGCGCCGAGGTCCTTCTCGATCGCGCCCTCGATCGCCGCCGGATCGACGCCGAGCAGCGCGGCCGCGGCGGCGCTGGCCTCGGCCCGCGGCAGCGCGCGCCTGGCCCTGGCCCTGCGCCTCCTCGAGCAGGAAGCTCACGCCGGCGCGCAGGCGGAACGGCGAATCGCGGGGGATCCCGAGGCGCTCGGCGAGCTCGTCGGCCGAGGCGAAGCCGATGCCGCGGATCTCCTGCGCGAGACGATAGGGGTTGGCCCTGACCAGCTGGATCGCGCGCGCGCCATAGGCCTCGAAGATGCGCGCGGCGCGCAAGGGGCTGAGGCCGTGCGAGTGCAGGAACAGCATGATGTCGCGCACCGCGCGCTGCTCGCGCCAGGCGGCGGTGATCCGCTCGGCAAGGCCGCGGCCGATGCCCTGCACCTCGCGCAGCCGGTCCGGGCGGCGCTCGATGACCTCGAACACCTGGTCGCCGAAGGCCTTGACCAGCTTGCCGGCCAGCGCCCGGCCGATGCCCTTGATCATGCCCGAGCCGAGGTAGGCCTCGATGCCTTCGAGCGTGCTCGGCGGCACGACGCTCAGGGTCTGCGCGCGGAACTGGAGGCCGAAGCTCGGATCGGTCTGCCAGCGGCCGTCGGCGCGGACCACCTCGCCGGGCGCCACCGTCGGGCATGCGCCGACCACGGTCGCCGGCTCGCGCTGGTCCGGGAGCTTGATCCGGAGCACGCAGAAGCCGCTGTCGGGATTGTGGAACACCACCCGCTCGACGAGGCCGGAGAGGGTCTCCGCCGCCGCCTCCGGGGCGGTGAGGACGAACGGCTCGGCGGCGGGCGCCGGCCGGTCATGGGGACGCGGCTGCATGGCGCGCCGAACCTGAACCCGCCGGCCGGGTTTGACAAGCGCTCGCTCGCGGCCCGGCAGGGCGGCCGCGGCGCTCAGGCTCAGCGCGAGGGCTGGGGCCCGGCGGCGGCGCGCCGCTGGCGGCGCAGGAGCTCGCAGACGCCGAGCAGCAGGCCGCCGATCATGAACGGGATCAGGTAGTAGACCACGCGGAAGGCGACCAGCGCGCCGACCACCTGGGCGCCGGGCACGAGCGAGAGCACGACGGCCTCGATCACGCCGAGCCCGCCCGGCACGTGGGAGAGGATCGCGGCGCTGTTGGCGGCGACGTAGCCCATCGCGACCGGAAAGAAGTCGATCTCGATCAGCGCCGAGAGCATCTGGTGCAGCACCGCCGAGACCAGCAGGAAGTCGGTGGTGCCGACCGCGACTTGGCCGAGCGCCAGCCTGAGCGGCGGCACCGGCAGCTCGAAGTTGCGGATGTGGATCGGCCGGTGGACCCACGCGGCAAGGGCGAGGTAGCCCAGGACCACCAGCAGAAGCGCGCTCCCGATGGCGGTCATGGCGCCGCGGCCGAGCCCGAACAGCTCGCCGATCAGAACCGGCCGGATCAGGGCCGAGATCCCGCCCAAGGTGCAGAGCCCGACCAGGACGGTGAAGCCGCAGAACACGATGATCCGGCCGACGTCGCCCGCCGACAGCCCCCAGGCGGCGTAGAAGCGGTAGCGCACCGCGCCGCTGCTGAACGCGGCGAAGCCCAGCGTGTGCCCGATCGACAGGCTGATGAACGAGGTCAGCGCGATCTTGCGGTAGGGCAGGTCGCGCCCGGCGTAGCGCACCGCCAGCGTGTCGGAGCCGGTGAGGCAGAGGAAGCTGCCGGCGGTGAACACCGCGCCGAGCGCCAGATGGCGCAGCGAGATCGCGCGCAGCGCCGCCAGCACCTCCTCGAGGCTGTACTGGCGTAGCGCGCGCCAGACCAGGAAGCCTGCCACGGCGAAGACCGCAAGTCCGATCCAGGGATGAAGACGTTTAAGCCGGGAGGAAGACGCGCTACTCATGGCTCATGCGATGGGGTATCCCGATGATCGCTCGCGCCGCCCGGCGGGCCGACGCCGCGCGCGGCGCTGCGGTCCACTGTAGCAGACGGTTGCAGGTCGGTCGCGTTCCGCGCGCGCGCCGCGGCCCGCCGACCGGAGCGGTGCGGTGAGCGAGCCGCGCCCGCCGATCCTCGAGGAAGGGGTCACCTGCTGGCGGATCGCGCCCGCCGGACGGGTGGCGGTGCTGATCGACGGCGCGGACTATTTCGCGGCCCTGCTGCGGGCGTTGCGCGAGGCGCGTTCCCGGATCCTGATCGTCGGCTGGGACTTCGATCCGCGGATCCGGCTCGACCCGAGCGATCCCGCGACCGAGCTGCGCCGGCTGCTGCGCGCGCTGGTCGAGGAGCGTCCGGGGCTCCACGTCCACCTCCTGATCTGGGACATCTCGATCGTGTTCGGACCGAGCCGGGCCGTCGATCAGCTGCTCGCGACCGGCTGGCAGAAGCATCCCCGGATCGGCTTCTGCTTCGACAACCGGCATCCGGTCGGCGGCGCCCAGCACGAGAAGATCGTCTGCATCGACGACGCGCTCGCCTTCGTCGGCGGCATCGACCTGACGGTCGAGCGCTGGGACACGCAACGGCACGCGTTCGAGCCCGACGCGCGCCGCGGCCCGGGCGGCGCGACCTACGATCCGGTCCACGACCTGCAGCTCCTGGTCGACGGCGAGGCGGCGCGCGGAGTGGCCGAGCTGATGCGCAGGCGCTGGGCCGAGGCGACCGGCGAGGACCTGGCACCCTGCGACGGGCAGCGCGAGCTCTGGCCGGACCCGCTCGTGCCCGCCTTCGCCAAGGTGCCGGTCGGGATCGCGCGCACCCGACCGGCGGCCGCGGGCCGCGCCGCCGTCCAGGAGGTCGCCGCCCTCAACGTCGCCGCGCTCGCCGCCGCCCGCCGCGCGGTCTACATCGAGACCCAGTACCTCGCCGCGTCCAGCGTCGCCGACCGGCTGGCGCTGCTGCTGGAGCGGCCGGACGGGCCGGAGGTCGTGATCCTCGTCTGGCGCCAGGCGATCGGCTGGCTCGAGCGCTTCGCCATGGGCAGCAACCGTGACCGCCTGCTGCGCCGGCTGGCGGCGGCCGACCGCCACGGCCGGCTGCGCGCCTACTGGCTCGGCGAGCCGGCCGAGCCCCCGCGCGAGGTCAACCTGCACGCCAAGCTGCTGATCGTCGACGACGTCTTCCTGCGGATCGGCTCGTCCAACCTCAACAACCGCTCGCTCGGGCTCGACAGCGAGTGCGACCTGGCGATCGAGGCCGCCGACCAGCGGACCAGGAACGACATCGCCGCGGTCCGCGACCGCCTGCTGGCCGAGCACCTGGTCCGGCCGCTCGAGGAGGTCGAGCGGGCGGTCGCCGAGGACGGCCTGATCGCGGCGATCGAGCGCCTGAACCTGCGGCCAGGGCCGCCTGCGGCGCTACCGGATCGAGCCCGACGCCGGTCCCCAGGAGCCGTTCCCGGGCACGGCCCTGCTCGATCCGGCCGAGCCGCTCGAGCCCGCCTACCTCGGGCGCTCGCTGCGTCGCCTGCTCGCCGAGTAGGCCTAGTTGGGAGTGCCCGATGCGCCAGGCGTTCCATCAGCTGACCGTCGCGACCGACGGGCAGCGGCTCTACGAGATCACCGCGGCGGTCCGCGCCTGGGTCGCGGGGCAGGGGATCGGGCAGGGGCTGCTCACGCTCTTCGTCCACCACACCTCGGCCTCGCTCCTGATCCAGGAGAACGCCGACCCGCGCGTGCAGGACGACCTGAACGCCTTCTTCCGCCGCCTGGTGAGCGAGGAGCGGAGCCTCTACAGCCACGACGAGGAAGGCCCGGACGACATGCCGGCGCACATCCGCACGGCACTGACCGCGACCCAGCTCTCGATCCCGGTCGTCGCCGGCCGCGCCGATCTCGGCCGCTGGCAGGGGATCTTCCTGTTCGAGCACCGGACGCGCGGCCGCGAGCGCCGGATCACGCTCCATCTGCTCGGCGAGTGACGCGCCGGCGGCTCATGCGACCGCAACCGCGACGTCCGCTTCGGTGCTCACCGTGGCGCCGCCGAGGACGTTGCTCACCGTCGCTCGCCGAGGACGTACTCGGTCAACCCCGCCAGAGCCGCCGCCGAGCGTCCAGGCGCCGGCCAGCTTCGCCGGGTCCGGAGCGACCCAACATCGAAGGCGCCGCCTTCCACGATCAGCGCCTTGTCCGGAGCGTTGGGCAATGGCGCCGGACGCGGTTGCGGCCCGCCGGCGTCGAAGTTACATCGATGGCATCCGCGCGCGGATGGGTGGCCGAGCGGTTGAAGGCACCGGTCTTGAAAACCGGTGCATCGCCACTAAGGCTTGATTTACCATCGTTAACGAACCGCTAGGGACACCCAGGTACACGACCGGTTCCTCGACATGAGAGAGGAACCCATGGCGACGATCGAGAAGCGACCCTCAGGCAAGCACCGGGTGATGATCCGGCGCAAGGGTCACAGGACGCTGAACCGGACCTTCGACACCCGCCGGGAGGCTCGAGACTGGGCGAGCGAGGTCGAGGGCAAGATCATCACCGGCGAGCTGGTCGACCTCGGAGAGGCCAGACGAACCACCCTCGGCGAGGCCCTGGAGCGGTACCGCGACGAGGTCACTCCCACCAAGCGCGGGACCGCTCAGGAGCGGATACGGATTTCGCAGTGGCTGCGGGACCCCCTGGCGTCGAGGACGCTCGCGAGCATCCGCAGCACCGACATTGCGGGCTGGCGCTCCAGGATGATCGAGCGGGGCTTCGCCCCTACCACGATCAGAAGCGCCCTCACGATCGTCTCACAGGTCTGAGGACCGCGGCGTCCGAGTCGGGGCATGGAGGAGCTGAGGAACCCCGTCAGAGGCGTGAGGATGCCGAGCCATCGTCCAGGTCGGGACAGGCGCCTGGTCGAGGGCGAGGAGGATGCACTTCTAGAGGCCGTAGGGTGCCCCTGGACACGCGCCGCGATCGTGCTGGCGATCGAGACCGCCATGCGTCAGGGCGAGCTGCTGGCGCTCCGCTGGGACGAGGTGATGGCGGACAGGGTACTGGTGAGGACCTCGAAGAACGGCCGGCCCCGGGTCGTCGCGCTCAGCTCGCGGGCGAGGGCGGTCCTGGCTGAGATGCCACGCAGCCTCACCGGACGGGTCTTCCCCTGACGAAGATGGCGCTCGACCACCGCTGGCGGACGGCCAGGGATGGGGCCGGGGTCACGGACCTGACCTTTCACGACCTCCGCCATGAGGCGGTCAGCAGGCTGTTCGAGAAGGGATTGACCACCGAGGAGGTCATGGGGATGTCCGGCCACAGGACCTACAGCCAGTTGTTCAGGTACACCCACCTTCGCGCGAACACGCTTGCGGCGAAGCTGGGTTAGCTGGATGGCACTGGCCCAACTCGTAAATCATCGTCTCATCGCCTCCGGAAGTTTCCGAGCGAAGGGAACGGAGCATAAGAAGATGAGGAAAGTCCCCCGCATGTATAGCCCTGACTTTCTGCTTTGCAGCCGCGACCCCATCCACTTGCTTATGGCGGAGGCAAGGCTACTCCCGCCTATTCGAGCGCGGGCTGGACGTGATCAAGGAGGTCGCTTCGATCACCGGGCACAGAACTTGTCCGGGCGATGCTGGCAGAGAATCCGAGCACCTCAAGGCTGGCCACCAGCTAGACTGAAGGGTCCATCACTCAGATCCGCCCAGTCACGCTAGAGTGTCCCCTGGTTCCAATCAAGGATGGTGGGTCGACCGAACTGCGCGACGATTTCAGATCTACTGGAGATCCAAATTGTCAGAGAATGTACCCTCGCTCGGCCCAGGAAACTCGCCAGCGAGCGAGAAGTACATAGGCGCCACCCGAGTAGCGGAAATGCATGTCGCCCCTTTCTTAGAGCGCTGTGGGCATTTCTGAAGACACCCCGCCTCAGGAGGCAGCTTGCGAGCCGACGGCAATCGAGTTTGCCCGGGAGCTCCGGGTTGGCGCTGCCACGGTATGAGGGGTGCTCGGGGCTGACCGCCTGCACCTGAAGGCGTGAGGCGTTGTGATAGGGGGCCGGCTGGGCTCGGCGGCGTTTCGACCGTTGTGGGCTGTAGAGCGGACTACCGCTGGCAGGCGCCGATGGGCTGGTCGTGGACCCAAAAGAAGACGGTCGAGCACCTTGTCATCGCCCCTCCCGAAGTGGTTTCAGAGCCCGGGGTAATCAGGAGCTGTTGATCTGGCGGGTTGCTGGGAACGCGAGGTCGATCCACGCATCGACGGTCGACACGGGAAACCTCGGCTCGCCATGATCGATCGCGCAAGGTTTCAGCTTGTAACGGCCGCCGTCTTTTACCGGAATGGCAGCGATCCATTCATCCTTGGCGCGTTCGATAGCTTGCAGCGCCACTTGGATATACATGTTGTCGCTGTGCTCGATGCTGACTGGCCATATGCCGAAATCGTTGGGAACGTGGTGACGTATGGCGCCAGCAGTTTGCTTGAGAAATGATCCTGAACCTCTTCCAAACCCATCAGGTCTGGATCCAAGAGGTAGCGGGTCTTCTTCCCTGCGTGATCATCGATTAGGAGCGGGAGAATGGGGTATAGACCTTTATCCCTTGGTGTCCGGATGTAATTTTTTCTGCCGGGACTATCCACCCGGCATACCACCTCGACCTCACCGGGGGCGTGGCGGGCGGCGGCGGCAAGGTGGCGAGCATACTTATTGGCGCCGGACCTGTTGCCGGGGGTGTCCGGGAGGGTTTCGCTGTTGGCGTTTGTAAGCTGATGGTCTACATCACGCTTGCGCATGTGTTTTCCTCGGATGATCGCCGGGCGCTCAAACGCCCAGACATTGTGGGTACAAGCCGCCGGGGCGCCTATGCCCCGGCGGGCTCTTTTCGCGGGCTTCAGCTCGTACCGCTGCGCCGTCGGCGAGGGGGGACCCGCCCTTGCCTCGCCTCGGCCTCGATCCGGGCGCGCAGATGCCCGTTGACGACGGCGCTCATGGCCGGCCCTCCGCGTGGTGCAACCGGACGGCCTGCGTCGGGTCGCGCCAGACGCCAGGCGACCCAGTAACGCGGCTCCTTCAGGCGCGGCGACCAGCCGAGCTGCCGGGTGATCGCCTCGGTCACCGCCCACGCCGGGCCGGGCAGGCTCCATCTGGCCGGCGTCGATGGCCAGTCCGCCGCGTCCGGGTCGTAGCCGAGCTCTACGAGCGCCGCGCGCACATTGGCCCCGGTCGGTTCGCGTTTCGACCGCTTGCTCATGGCCGGTCTCCCGCCAAAGCAGGTGCCGCAACGCGAGAGTCTGCCGCCATGATCGTGATCTCTGGCCTCGGCGCCGGCTTCCTGGCGGATCACCTCGAGAAGGCGCGCCCGGGCGTCGGCCAGGGCGCGGCACTCTGGGATGGTAGGTCGGGCTAATCTCAGGACCGCTGACTTCCTGAGCGCGCCCGCGCCCCCGCGCGGGCGTACTCATTTCGGCCCCCCGGAAGCCAGCGCCTCCCGCCTCGCGATCTCGGCCAGCAACACCGACCGGCGGGCCGCCAGCTTCCCCTCAACCTGAAGATCGGCCACGCCGGATCACGCTCCTCGGCGAGCCTGTAGACCTGTTTGTCGGTGATCTTGCTCCCCGAAACCGTTGCGGGCGATCTCGACCGCCCCACCAGCAGGTCGTCGTTCTCTTCCATTTTGACTTGCCCTCTGTAAATGCCGGGGTGGTCCCGGCAGTCGCAGGCAAGCAAAGCGAAATGAAATCTGGCTGTCTACTAATCTCCCATTATAATACCTGACAAATCGGTTGGCTGATCGCTAGCCATGCTGGATGGACGCACATGATTTTCGCAGCATCGGCCGGGCGGCGCAGGAGGCGCTCAGCATCGCGCCATCGTGCTGGTCGAGCAGAACGGCATGAGCCAGGCGGCGGCGGCCGGAGCGGTCGGCGTGCAGCGGCAGACGGTCAACATCTGGCTCAAGCGCTACCGGCAACAGGGCGAGGCCGGCCTCCTCGATGGGCGTCGGGTGTCCGGGCGCAAGGGCCAGGGAGCGCTCACCGCCGATCAGGCCCGACAGCTCCGCCGCTGGATCGCCGAGAAGACGCCGGACCAGCTGAAGCTGCCGTTCGCGCTGTGGACGTCACGGGCGGTGCGTGAGCTGATCGAGCGGCGCTTCGGCCAGCGCCTCGGCCTGTCGACCGTCCAACTCTACCTCAAGCGCTGGGGCATGACCCCGCAAAAGCCGCTCACGCGCGCCACGCAACGCTCGCCCGCTGC
>CAVWCE010000022.1:0-37387 GCA_963753275.1 uncultured Alphaproteobacteria bacterium
CACGTGCTGGCTACGCTCGGCATACGCTACGCCTTCAACCTGCAGCAGCTGGGCACCGGCGTGGCGACGGTGATGACGGCGCTGCCGGTCCTGGTCCCGCTGGTCATCCTGCTGGTGCGGCGGCTCGGACGGAGGGTCGGGACATGATCGCCCGCTCCCCTGCCATCCACGGCGACGCCACCAGCGCCCGCTCGTCGACGATCCGCAGCGGCGGCTTCTACGCCGGCCGGCGCGCGCTCTCGGAACTGGGCTCCGTGCTCTTCGGGGTCATCATCCTGATCTGGACGCTCTTGCCGCTCTACCACATGGTGATGCTTTCGCTCACCCCACTCTCCGACTCCTTCGCCGCGCGCTTCTGGCCGGACAACCCGACGCTGGAGAACTATCGCATCGTCTTTGCCGAGGATCACTTCTTCCTGCAGGACTTCTGGCGGCAGCTCTGGAACAGCATCTTCGTGGCGGTCGCGACCATGGTCATGGTGCTGGTCGTGGCGAGTCTCGCAAGCTTCGCCATCGGCCGCCTCAAGCTGCGCTACGGCCACGTGATCTCCAACACGGCGCTGCTCACCTACCTGATCCCGGCCGCCTTCGTCGCGATTCCGTTCTACGTCGTCATGGCCGACTACGGGCTCCTCAACACGCTCTGGGCGCTGGTTTTCGCGATGTCGACCTTCGCCATCCCCTACGCCATCTGGGTGCTGCGCCAGTACAGCGAGAGCGTGCCCTTCGAGCTCGACGAGGCGGCCAAGGTCGATGGTGCAACGCCCATCCAGATCTTCTACCTGGTCTACATCCCGCTCCTGCGCCCGGCGCTGATCGCGATCGGCACCTATGCGCTCCTGCTCGCCTGGAACGAGTACCTCTACGCCTTCCTGCTGCTCTCGACCGAGAAGCAGCACACGATCCCGGTGGCGATGGGCTATTTCCTCGTGACCGACGACGCCCCCTGGACCCTCCTGATGGCCACCGCGATCATCTACTCCCTGCCGCCGGCCGCGCTCTACTACGCCGTGCGCAAGTACATGGTCTCGGGGCTGACCGCGGGGGCGACCAAGAGCTAGCGCATGGCAGGCTGGCCGCGCGCGCTGACCGATCTCCTCGGCATCGCGCATCCGATCGTCCAGGCGCCGATGGCGGGCTTCAGCACGCCGGGGCTCGCGGCCGCGGTGTCCAACGCCGGCGGGCTCGGCTCGCTGGGCTCGGCGATGCTCGAGCCGGAGCCGCTGCGCGCCGGCCTGCGCGAGCTGCGCGCCGCGACCAACCGGCCGTGCAACGCCAACTTCTTCGTCCACGCGCCGCCCGCCGCGGATGCCGCGCGCCGCGCGCGCATGGCGGCCCGGCTGCGGCCCTACTACGAGGAGCTCGGCGTCGCGCTGCCGGAGGGGCCCTTGGTCCTGCCGCCGCCATTCTCCGAGGCCGCGCTGGAGGTCGTGCTGGAGGAGCGGCCGGCGGTGGTGAGCTTCCACTACGGCCTGCCGGCGGCGGCGCAGATGGCCGCCCTGCGGCAGGCCGGCATCCAGGTGCTGAGCTCGGCGACCACGGTCGAGGAGGCGCGCTGGCTCGCGGACGCAGGGCGTGGCGGCGGTGATCGCCCAGGGCTACGAGGCCGGCGGCCACCGCGGCACCTTCCAGAGCCCGCTCGAGGCGGCGCGGATCGGGACCATGGCCCTGGTGCCGCAGGTCGTCGACGCGGTCGCCTGCCCGGTGATCGCGGCGGGCGGCATCATGGACGGGCGCGGCATCGCCGCGGCGCTGATGCTGGGCGCCGCCGGCGTGCAGCTCGGCACCGCCTTCCTCGGCTGCCCGGAGGCCGCGGTCAGCCCGCTGCACCGCGCGGCGCTCAAGAGCAGCGGCGAGGGCGGCACCCGGGTCACGCGGGCGTTCACCGGCAGGCCCGCGCGCGTGCTCGCCAACCGCTACGCTCTGGAGATGGCGGACGCCGAGGACGACGCGCTGGCGTTCCCGCTGCAACGTGCCCTCTCGGCGCCGCTCGCCCAGGCCGCCGCCGCGCGCGGCTCGGCCGACTTCATGGCGCTCTACGCTGGCCAGGGCGCGCCGCTCGCGCGCGAGCTGGCCGCGGCCGAGCTGCTCGAGACCCTGGTCGCCGAGACCGAGCAGGCCTGGGCCCGCCAGCGCTGAGCGCGCTCGACGCCACGGCTTGGCGCCGCTAAATTCCGGACCATGGCGAAGGCGATCTCCTCAGCGCCGCGCATGACGGTCGAGCAGTTCCTGACCTGGCTCGAGGACGGGCCGCAGGGCGCGCGCTACGAGCTGGTTGCCGGCGAGGTCGTGGCCATGGCGCCGGAGCGGGCGGCTCATGCCCGGCTCAAGGCAGAGGTCTGGCTGGCGCTCCGCGACGGCATCAGGTCATCCGGTCTGTCTTGTGAGGCGCTGCCGGACGGCATGACGGTCAAGATCGACGGGCATACCGCCTACGAGCCCGACGCGCTCGTGCACTGCGATGAGCCTCTCGCCGATGACGCGCTCATCGTGCCGGCGCCGGTGATCGTGGTCGAGGTGCTCTCGCCGACCACCAAGGCGCACGACGCCGGCGCCAAGCTCGCCGACTATTTCCGTTTGCCGAGCCTGCGCCACTACCTCCTGGTCCGGACCGAGCGGCCGACGGTGATCCACCACCGGCGCGGCGACGACGGCAGCATCGCGACCCGGGTCGTCACTGCCGGCGCGCTCGCCCTCGACCCGCCGGGCCTGAGCCTGGAGCTGGCGCAGATCTACGGGTGAGGCGCCCTGTCCCGCGCGCTTGCGCAGGTTCGCGGCACGCATCATCTTGGGCGGGAGGAGGCAACCTTTCCATGGCGAAAGCGCTCGACAAGCCCTCGCTCTACGACACCGACTACGTCGCCTGGCTCGCCGAGCAGGTGGCGCACCTGCGCGCCGGCCGGCTGCGTGCGCTGGACGTCGAGAACGTGGCGGAGGAGCTCGAAGGCCTGATGAGAGAGCCAGCGCCGGCAGCTCGAAAACCGGCTCGAGGTGCTGATCCTCCATCTCTTAAGTGGGATCATCAGCCAGACCAGCGGTCCAACCGATGGCGCTCGAGCGTGGCCGAGCAACGCGGGCGAGTCCGACGATCTACTGCGAGACAGCCCGTCCTTGAGAGCCGTCGCTCGAGCCGAGGCTGCGCGCGAAGTCTATCCGGAGGCGGTCGAGCGCGCAGCGATCGAGACCGGCCTGAGCGAGACTGTTTTCCCGCAGACGTTGCCCTATTCGGTCGAGCAGATCTTCGAGCGAAAGCTGCCGGCCGAAGAGCTGCCCGCCCCACGAGGGACCCGAAAGAAACAACCATGACCGAGCACCAGACCCTGACCGTCCGCCTGCACCCGAACGACAACGTCGTCACGGCGCGGATCGATCTCTTGCCGAACACCGCGGTCGCCGGCGAGGACATCGCCTGCAGCGCGCCGATCCCGGCCGGCCACAAGGTCGCGACCCGGCCGATCGCCAAGGGCGAGCCGGTGCGCAAGTACGACCAGATCATCGGCTTCGCCAGCGCCGACATCGCGCCCGGCGAGCACGTCCACACCCAGAACGTCGAGATGCAGGACTTCGCCCGCGACTACGCCTTCGGCGCGGATGCGAAGCCCGTCGCCTTCGTCGCGGAGGACCAGCGGGCGAGCTTCCAGGGCTTTCTGCGCGCGAGCGGCCGGGCGGGCACGCGCAACTTCATCGGCGTGCTCTCGACCGTCAACTGCTCGGCCACGGTCTGCCACCACATCGCCGAGACCTTTCCGAGAGACGAGCTCGCGGCCTATGGCAATGTCGACGGCATCGTCGCGCTGACCCACGGCACCGGCTGCGGCATGGCCGATCGCGGCGAGGGCTTCGCCACCTTGCAGCGCACGCTCTGGGGCTACGCCCGCCATCCCAACTTCGCCGGCGTGCTGATGGTCGGCCTCGGCTGCGAGGTCAACCAGATCGACTTTCTGCTCGACGCCTATCAGATCCAGCGCGGGCCGCATTTCCGCACCATGACGATGCAGGGCCTGGGCGGCACCCGCAAGACGGTCGAGCGCGCCCAGGCGATGATCCGCGAGATGCTGCCGCACGCCAACGAGGCGCGGCGCCAGCCGGATCGCGGCCTCGGAGATCTCGCTCGCGCTGCAGTGCGGCGGCTCGGACGCCTATTCCGGCATGACCGCGAACCCGGCGCTCGGCGCCTGCGCCGATCTCCTGGTGCGCCACGGCGGCACCGCGATCCTGTCGGAGACGCCCGAGATCTACGGCGCCGAGCATCTGCTCACGCGCCGCGCAGTTTCCAGAGAAGTCGGAGAAAAGCTGATCGAGCGGATCAAGTGGTGGGAGGACTACTGCGCCCGCAACGGCGGCGAGATGAACAACAACCCCTCGCCCGGCAACAAGGCGGGCGGGCTCACCACGATCCTCGAGAAGTCGCTCGGCGCCGCCGCCAAGGGCGGCACGACCAACCTCGCCGGGGTCTACAAATACGCCGAGCCGATCAGCGCGCGCGGCTTCGTGTTCATGGACAGCCCGGGCTACGACCCTGCTCGGCGACCGGCCAGGTCGCCTCCGGCGGGAACGTCATCTGCTTCACGACCGGCCGCGGCAGCTGCTTCGGCTTCAAGCCCGCGCCGTCGATCAAGCTCGCCACCAACACCGAGATGTACCGCCGCATGGAAGAGGACATGGACGTCAACTGCGGCATCATCCTGGATGGCGAGGTCACGCTCGAGCAGATGGGGCAGCAGATCTTCGACCTGATCCTCGAGGTCGCCTCCGGCCGCCGCACCAAGTCCGAGACCCTGGGCCTCGGCAACCACGAGTTCACGCCCTGGCAGATCGGCGCGGTGATGTAGGGCCGTCGAAGCGGCAGAGACAGACGTGGCACGCGCGCGAAGCCTTGGCCGAGGACCGGCAGTCGCTCTACGAGCGCGATTTCTGTCTCTGGCTCGAGCAGCAGGCGGAGCTGTTGCGCGAGCGCCGGTTCGACGAGCTCGATCTCGCCAATCTGGTCGAAGAGATCGAGGCAATGGCGCGGCGGGACAAGAAGGCGATCAAGAACAACCTCGTCGTTCTGCTGACCCATCTCCTCAAGCACGAGTTCCAGCCCGAGCAGCGCTCCAGCAGCTGGCGCGGCTCGATCGTCGAGCACCGGCAGCGTCTGCGCGACGACTTCGAGGAGAGCCCGAGCCTCCGCCCGCACGCGGCCGAGGTGTTCGCGCGCGCCTACGCCGACGCCCGCGAGCGGGCGAGCGCCGAGACCGGGCTGCCGCTCCGCAGCTTTCCCAAGTCCAGCCCCTACACTCTGGAGCAGACCCTCGATCCCAAGTTCCTGCCGGACTGACGCGAGGAGGAAGGAGGGCCGCCCGGCGATCCTATCGCAGACGGGTAAGCAGATCTTCGACCTCATGCGTGGCGTTGCCCTGGCGGCATACCAAGTCCGAAGGTTAGGAGAATGCCATCCAACCTGGTTGTCACAGACCAATGACCGACCTCACCCGCCGCCGGTTCATGACCGGCCTTGTGGCCGCCGCCGCGCCGCTGCCTTTGTTCGGTTCGGCTGCGCCGAAAGCCCTGCCCAACGTGGTCCTGTGCATGTCCGACGACCAGGGCTGGGGCGATGTCGGCTACAACGGTCACCCGGTGCTGCGCACGCCCAACCTCGATGCCATGGCCGAAGAGGGTATCCGCTTCGATCGCTTCTATGCCGCCGGACCATGGTGCGCCCCGACCCGTGGGAGCTGTCTCACCGGACGAAATGCCTGTCGCTACGGGTTCGATTTCGCGAACGAGGGACAGCTGCCTCTCGAGGAGCTCACGCTGGCCGAGGCCCTGCGAGAGCTGGGCTACGTCACCGGCCACTTCGGGAAGTGGCATCTCGGGGCACTCAGTCGAAGTACGAGGGCAGCTCTTTCCATCACCAGGAATACTCGCCTCCGTGGCTCCATGGCTTCGATACATGCTTCACCACCCAAGCCAGTGTGCCGACCTGGGATCCGTTCGAGGATCCCTTACTGGCGAGTTCTTCGGAACCCGGTACTGGCTAGGTCCCGACCGTTTCATCGCCTCTGGTTTGGAAGGTGATGACAGCCGAATCATCATGGACCATGCGCTTGCGTTCGTGCATGAAGCCATCCAGCGGAGCCAACCTTTCCTCGCAGTGATCTGGTTTCATGCGCCGCACAACCCTGTGGTCGCGGGAGCACAGTACCGCGCGCTCTACCCCGACCAGGGGCCGGACGAGCAGCACTATTTTGGCGTTCTGACCGCGATGGACGAGCAGATCGGCAGATTGCGGCGGGCGCTGCAAGATCTCGGGGTTGCCGCGAGCACCATGCTGTGGTTCTGCTCCGACAACGGTCCGGCGCGCGGTCACGGGAATCTGCCGGAGGAGTTGCGCAGCAGAGCCAAGGGCTCGTCAGGAGGCCTCCGCTCGAAGAAAGCGAGCCTCTACGAAGGCGGAATCCGGGTGCCTGGACTTCTGGTCTGGCCCGCCGGCGTGCCGGAGCCGAAACGGATCGAAGCGCCCTGCGTGACCAGCGATTGCTATCCGACGATCCTTGCGGCACTGGGGCACCGGCCGCGGCGTCAACCGCGGCCGCTGGACGGCATCGACATCCTCGGGTTGCTGCGCGCGGAAAGCGCAAGGCGGCCGAAACCGATCTATTTCCGATCGGGCGAACAGCTGGCGGTCGTCAGCAACCATTTGAAGCTCTTCAGCCGCAATCGCGGCAAGCGGTTTGAGCTTTATGACTCAACGAAGATCCAGACGAGGAGAACGACTTGGCCGCGCGCTATCCTCGCAAGGTCGAGCGCTGGGTTACCGGCCTCGACCGCTGGCTGCAGGGCGTGGCGGCGAGCAACGGGGAGCCGACTACAGAGTCCTGCGTTGAAAGCAGCCGGGCCAATCAGCTCGCCCGCGGCCAGCAGCACGCGCCAAGTCTGATGAGCCTCGGGCCTAGGCATCCGCGAGCTCACCACAATAGATCGGCGTGGCGTCGGCAGTTCGCTTGCCGCCTTGCCAGCGGCGAACGTCATCTTGATGCGGTGGCGTTCGGTGAACTCGCCTTATGCGCGAACGTAGTCGTGAAAATGACAATCCAGCGCAACGCCATTGCAGGCTTACTTTGTAATTTCGGAACGACGTCGGAGGGGCTATCCTTGCAGGATCATTGAAGCTGGATGGGCCGCCGCGTTCAGCGGCCGCTGGGCCAGGAAGACGGGCGATGGAGCTGCTGCACGCGCTCTTGGACCTCGGCGACGCGGTCTCCGCCGCGCTCGGATGGGTCGCCTTCTGGTACACCTGGGTCGCGCCGCCCGGCCGCAAGACCCGCGCCCCGCGGCCGAGCGGACCCGACGAGGTGGAGCAGTTCCTGCGCATCGCGACGGTCGGGCCCGCCGGCGACAGCCCGACCTGAGGCGCAGCACCCGGACGCGAGACGGCAGCAACCGCCCGCGGCGCTCACTTCTTCTTCGAGGCGTGCTCCGGCTTGCCCTTGCGCTTGGTCGACGCCATGTCCTCGAGCTGCTTCTCGCTCATCGAGCCGTGCATCGACTTCGCCGGCCCCTTGAGGTCGCTGACCTTCTGATCGCCACGCTTGGCGGCCAGCGCCGCGCCCGCCGCCTTTTGCTGTGACTTCGATTTGGCTGGCATTTCGCGTCTCCATGATCGATCTCTGCCGGGAACAACATCGATTGGCCGAACCGGTTCCTCAGAGGTGACCGGGAAGCCGGGCTGGGCTTTCCGGCGCGGGGGTGCCGAGCGTGGGGGGTGAGCACGATGCTGCAGATCGACGGCGACCTCGAAGCGGCGGTGCGGCGCAGGGCGGCGCGGGCCGACACCGCACCCGAGGTCTATCTGGCACAGCTGCTCGAGCTCAGCCTCGCACTGATGGAGGCGGCGCTCGCGGCGGGCGCGCTGGAGGCCGACGACGACGATCCCTGGCGCCCGCCCCCCGTGCCGCGCGACAGCGGCGCGACGGAAACCGGCGCTTCCGCGAGCGCCGCCGGTTTTCGCCGGATGGGCAGATTTTTGCATCTAGTGCCGGGCCGGCTTCGGGCCTAGGATGCGCGCTCTCGCCCGGCGCGCACGGGTGAACCGGTCTGTGCACAGGGAGGACATCGACAACCATGATCAAGCTCAAGGTCAACGGGGTCGACCAGGAATTCGACGGCGACCCGAACATGCCCCTGCTCTGGTACGTCCGCGACCAGCTCGGGCTGCCCGGCACCAAGTACGGCTGCGGCGCGGCGCTGTGCGGCGCCTGCACGGTGCACGTCGACGGCACCGCGGTGCGCGCCTGCGTCACCGCGGTGGGCGATGCCGAAGGTGCTGAGGTCACCACGATCGAGGGCCTGAGCGCCGACGGCAACCATCCCGTCCAGGTCGCCTGGCGCGAGATCAACGTGCCGCAGTGCGGCTTCTGCCAGACCGGCCAGATCATGCAGGCCGCGAGCCTGCTCGCCGAGAAGAAGGCGCCCTCGGACGCCGAGATCCACGAGGCGATGGCCGGCAACGTCTGCCGGTGCGGATGCTACGAGCGGATCGTCGCCGCGGTCCGCCAGGCTGCCACGGGAGCGTGATGCCATGTTGCACTATCTGAACCAGCAGATCGCGCCGACCGCCAGGGCAGTCGGCGAGCGCGTGGTGTTCGCGAACGTCAGCCGGCGCTCCTTCCTCAAGGGCACGGCGTGGGGCGGCGGCGCGGTGATCGCCGCGGCCATCCTGCCGTTCAATACCGCCAAGGCGTTCGAGACCTACCCGCACGGCGGGCTCGACATGCCGAACGGCGTCGTCACCAACCCGCACGTGTTCGTCTCGATCGCGCCGGACGGCACGGTGACCATCGTCGCGCATCGCTCGGAGATGGGTACCGGCTCGCGCACCAGCCTGCCGATGGTGATCGCCGACGAGATGGAGGCCGACTGGGCGCGGGTGAAGATCGTCCAGGCGCCGGGCGACGAGGTCAAGTACGGCAACCAGGACACCGACGGCTCGCGCAGCATGCGCCACCACATCCAGTCGATGCGGGTGATCGGCGCCGCGTTGCGCGAGATGCTGGAGCGCGCCGCGGCCAACCAGTGGGACGTCGACCCCAAGGAGGTCAAGGCGGTCAACCACGAGGTCCTGCACCAGGCGTCGGGCCGCAAGCTCGGCTACGGCGACCTCGCCCAGGCCGTGATGGAGATGGAGGTCCCGGCGGAGCGGTACTCCAACCCGACCGCCGAGCCGTTCCCGTTCAAGGAGGAGAGCCAGTTCCGCTACATCGGCACCGGCACGGTGCCGATGTACGACCTGCACGACATCACCACCGGCAAGGCGGTCTATGGCGCCGACGTCCAGCTGCCCGGCATGAAGTACGCCGCGGTCGCGCGGCCGCCGGTGGTCGGCGGCAAGGTCAAGTCGGTCGACGACAGCGCCGCGAAGGCGGTCCAGGGCGTCGAGCGGATCGTGCAGATCGAGGGCAGCATGCCGCCGGCCAAGTTCGCGCCGCTCGGCGGCGTCGCGGTGATCGCCGACAACACCTGGGCCGCGATCCAGGGCCGCGACGCGCTCAAGATCGAGTGGGAGGACGGCCCGCACGGCTCCTACGACACCGAGCAGTACCGCAAGGAGATGTCGGCGACCGCGGCCAAGCCCGGCAAGGTCATCCGCAAGCAGGGCGATGCCGGAGGCGGCGTTCCAGGGCGCGGCCAAGGTGGTGAGCGCCGAGTACTATCAGCCGCACATGGCGCACATCGCGATGGAGCCGCCGGTCGCGCTCGTCAACGTCGCGGACGGCAAGGTGGAGGTCTGGGCGCCGGTCCAGAGCCCTTACGGCACGCGCCAGGACGTGGCCGAGAAGCTCGGCGTGCCGATCGAGAACGTGACCGTCAACGTCACGCTGCTCGGCGGCGGCTTCGGACGCAAGTCGAAGTGCGACTTCGTGCTCGAGGCGGCACTCCTCTCGCGCGAGATCGGCGCTCCGGTGCTGGTGCAGTGGACCCGCGAGGACGACATCCAGCACAGCTTCTACCACACCACCTCGGTCGAGCGGATCGAGGCGGCGCTGGATGCCAGCAACAAGGTCGTGGGCTGGCGCCATCGCAGCGTCGCGCCCTCGATCATCTCGACCTTCGCCGAGGATACCGGCCACCAGTTCTTCATCGAGTACGGCATGGGCTTCGTCGACATGCCGTTCGACATCGCCAACATCTCGTGTGAGAACGGCCAGGCGATGGCGCACACCCGGATCGGGTGGTTCCGCTCGGTGTCGAACATCCCGCGCGCGTTCGCCGTCCAGTCCTTCGCGGCGGAGCTCGCGAACGAGCTTGGCAAGGACCAGAAGGACTTCCTGCTCGAGCTGATCGGGCCGGATCGGATCATCGACCCCAAGGCGTCGGGCTACCCGGAGGACCACTGGAACTACGGCGAGCCGTACGACGAGTTCCCGATCGACACCGCGCGCCTCAAGAACGTGGTCAACATCGCCGCCGAGCAGGCCGGCTGGGGCAAGCAACTGCCCAAGGGCGAGGGGCTCGGCATCGCCGTACACCGCAGCTTCGTGACCTATGTGGCCTCGGTCGTGCACGTGAAGGTGAACGACGACGGCACCATCCGGGTGCCGGAGGTCCACACCGCGATCGACTGCGGCTTCGCGGCCAACCCGGAGCGGATCCGCTCGCAGATCGAGGGCGCCGCGGTGATGGGCATGACGCTCGCGCTGAACAGCGCGGTGACCTTCAAGGATGGCCGCGCGCGAGCAGAGCAACTACCACGACTACGACGTGGTGCGGATCGATAACTTCCCCGAGGTCGTGGTGACCCACATCGTCGAGCATCCGTTCGAGGTGCACGCGACGGGCGTCGGCGAGCCCGGCGTGCCGCCGTTCGCGCCGGCGCTCTACAACGCGATCTTCAACGCCACCGGCAAGCGGCTGCGCGACCTGCCGCTGGGCGACCAGCTCAAGGCCTAGCCCGCCGCAACCATCGACCCCTCCGAAGGGCTCCGCGAGGAGCCCTTCTTTTTGGTCCGGTGCGCCGTGCACCGACCCGTCGCGGCCGCCTTTGCCGCGCCCGCCGCGCGCCATCGCGGCGCCTGCGCTGTTCAGGATGGCGGCAGTCGCGCGCCGCGATTGCCCACGTAATGAGCAGCGGCAGGCACCTTGCGCGCCCGCCGATCGCGGACGGCGCGCTGGCACGGAAATTGAACACCGAGAGCGGGCAGGCGGGCCAGCACGGCCGCGCGCGGCCATGCTGGCCGCCGGCGTCTCAAGAGGGAAGGGAACGGGTGGCGATGCTTCAGGCACCGGTTGCGGACGGGATGAGGCGGCGGCGCTGCGCTCGGCGTGGCAGCGTTCTCGGCCTGCTCGGCGGTGCGGCGGCGCTCCTTGCGACCTCGGGCGCCCGGGCGCAGGAGGCGGTGCTGGATTCCGGCGACACCGCCTGGATGCTGACCGCGACCGCGCTGGTCCTGATGATGACCATCCCCGGCCTCGCGATGTTCTACGGCGGCATGGTGCGCAAGAAGAACGTGCTCGCGATGAGCATGCAGGTCTTCGCCACCTGCTGCCTCGCGACCCTGGTCTGGATGGCGCTCGGCTACAGCCTGGCGTTCGGCGGCGAAGGGCCCTATCTCGGCGGCCTGGAGCGGCTGTTCCTGCGCGGCATGGGCGTCGACTCGCTGACCGGCACGATCCCCGAGAGCGTCTTCATGACGTTCCAGATGACCTTCGCGATCATCACCCCGGCGCTGATCAGCGGCGCCTTCGCCGACCGGATGAGGTTCTCGGCGATGCTCTGGTTCACGGGGCTCTGGGGGATCGTCGTCTACGCGCCGATCGCGCACTGGGTGTGGGGTGCTGGCGGCTGGATCGGGGCGCTCGGCGCCCTCGACTTCGCCGGCGGCACGGTGGTCCACATCAACTGCGGCATCGCAGGCCTGGTCGCCGCATGCGTGCTCGGCAAGCGCCTGGGCTACGGCGCCGAGAACATGGCGCCGCACAATCTGACCTTGAGCGTGATCGGCGCGTCCCTGCTCTGGGTCGGCTGGTTCGGCTTCAACGCCGGCTCGGCGCTCGCCGCCAACGCGACCGCCGGCATGGCGATCGCGGTGACCCAGATCGCGACCGCGGCCGCCGCGCTAGCCTGGATGTTCGTCGAGTGGGTGCGGCTCGGCAAGCCGAGCGTGCTCGGGATCCTCTCCGGGGCGGTCGCTGGCCTCGTCGCGATCACGCCCGCCTCCGGCTTCGTCGATCCGCAGGGCGCGCTGGTCATCGGCATCGTCGCGGGCATCGTCTGCTACTGGTCGGCCACCAGCCTCAAGCACGCGCTCGGCTACGACGACGCGCTCGACGCCTTCGGCATCCACGGCGTCGGCGGCATCGTCGGCGCGATCCTCACCGGCGTGTTCGCGGTCGAGGCGGTCGGCGGCCGGACCGGTGCGCTCGAAGGCGACGTCGGCCAGGTCGTCACCCAGGTCATCGCGGTGCTCGCCACCATCGTCTGGTGCGGCGTGGTCTCCTTCGTCCTGCTCAAGCTGATCGATGCCACGGTCGGCCTGCGCGTCAGCCAGGAGGTCGAGCGCGACAGCCTCGACCTGCAGCTCCACGGCGAGACCGTCCAGTAGCGGGACGGCCTCGGGCGGCCGCCGGGTGCCTGGTCAGGCGCCCGCCGCCTCGGCCTGCGCCGCCTCCCAGGCGAGCAGCGCGCGGCGCCGCACCCGGCCCCAGCGGTAGTCGCCGAGCGCGCCGGTCGCCCGGATCACGCGATGACAGGGCACGAGGAAGCCGAGCGGGTTGCCGGCCAGCGCCGCGCCGACCGCGCGCACCGCCCGCGGCCGACCGATGGCGCTCGCGAGGTCGAGATAGGACACGACGCGGCCGGGCGGCACCCGCAGCAAGGCCGACCAGACCTTGACCTGGAAGTTGGTGCCCTTGAGGAGGAGCCGCGGCGACGCGCCGCCGCCCGTGAACAAGGGCGCGATCAGCGCGCCGGTCGCGTCCGGGTCCTCGACCAGGCGGCTCAACGGCCAGGCCGCGCGCGCCTCCTCGATCGCCTCCTCCGGGCCGTCGTCGAGGAAGCTCAAGCCCGCGATGCCGCGCTCGGTCGCGAGCAGCAGGGCCTCGCCGAACGGCGTCGCGTGGACGCCGTAGCGGATCACCAGGCGGGCGCCCTGCTCCTTGTACTCCCCGGGGGTCATGGCCTCGTAGGTCGTGAACAGGTCGTGCAGGCGGGATGGCCCCGAGAGCCCGACCTCGTAGGTCGCATCGAGCACGCTCTCGCCCGCCTGCAGCGCCGCCTTGGCGTGGCCGACGGTGAGCAGGCCGAGGAAGCGCTTGGGGCTGATCCCGGCCCAGCGGGTGAACAGGCGCTGGGCGTGGAACGGGCTCAGCCCGATCTCGCGCGCCACCTCCTCGAGGCTCGGCTGGTCGACGACATGGTCGTCGAGGTAGCGGATCGCGCGCTCGATCCGACGGTAGTCGAGGAGGGATTTCATGGCCGCCCGGTCGTGCTCGAGCAGGCCATCGCTCACCGCCAGAGTCGCCATCGCTCGCCTCCATCGTCCCAGAACGGCCGGCCCGCCTCGCGCAGCGCGTCGGCGCGGGTCAGGCCGAGGTCCTTCAGCATGTGATCGCTCAGCGCCGCGAGCGCGCGGCGCTGTCGGGCCAGCTCTTGCCAGCGCAGCAAGGGTCAGGATAACCCATGAGAGCGCGGCGCGCAGCCGCTCGGCCGGTGGGCCGGCGGCGCCGGCGGTGCTCCGATCCACGCCCACCGGTCGCACGGAGAATGACATCGCTCGGCTCCTTTCCGCCTCGTGCAAGAGGCAGCCTAAGCGGCGCGGAGTGCACCAGCCACCCGGTTCTTGCGCCATCGTCCGAGCGACGTCATATCGAGCGGAGACCGATGATGTGGGTAGATCCTGGCCCTGCTCCCGGCGCCCGAGATCACGGCCGCGATCGAAGCCGCCTGGCCAGGACAGCCAACGAGACGGTGCTGCCGCGATGACCCGAGACCCGCAGGCCCTGCCCCCCGACCTGCCGCCGCCGGTCGACGACGGCGCCTGCGACCACCTGACCGGTATGCGGTTGCCGAGCCTTGCGCTCGCCTCCACCGCCGGCGCTCCGATCGATCTCGCCGCGCTGCCGGGGCGTCTCGTCCTCTACTGCTTTCCGCGCGCCGGGCAGCCGGACGTAGCGACTCCCGCGGGCTGGGACCAGATCGCAGGGGCGCGCGGCTGCACGCCCCAGTCGCTCGCGTTCCGCGACCACTACGGCAAGATCCGCGCGCTGCACGCGGAGGTGTTCGGCCTCAGCACTCAGTCGCCCGAGGCCCAGGCGGAGATCGCGGCGCGCCTCAGCCTGCCGTTCGCGCTGCTGAGCGACGCCGGGCTCGGCTTCGCCCGCGCGCTTAACCTGCCGACCTTGGAGGTCGCAGGCATGACCCTGATCAGGCGGCTCACCCTGATCATCACCGGCGGTGTGATCGAGAAGGTGCTCTACCCGGTCTTTCCGCCCGATCGGAACGCGGACGAGGTGATCGTCTGGCTGCTCGCCCATCCGCGCCGCCCGGAGTCCGCGACCAGCATCTGACCGCCGGAACGCCTGCGGGGTCGCATCAGCGCGGGCCGGCGCGAGCCATCCATGCGCAGGTAGTTGAACTAGCACGGGCTGCGTACACTTGTGATCTACACGACGACCATTTGCCGATCACAGATCGCCACTGCTGAGTCACTGCTGGATGAAAGTGGCTTTTTCCGACGTTACCCCATAGAATAGGTTCCTTACGGCGAGCGACCGGGAGGCGTACGGC
The DNA here is from genome assembly GCA_963753275.1 of uncultured Alphaproteobacteria bacterium. Classification (GTDB taxonomy): domain Bacteria; phylum Pseudomonadota; class Alphaproteobacteria; order Geminicoccales; family Geminicoccaceae; genus DATAOG01. The sequence continues at coordinate 14,768 of CAVWCE010000022.1, forward strand.
AGCATGCGACGACGCCATCGGGTGGACGAGCCGGCGGCCAGGCATCAGGGCCCGCAGTTCGCGCGCTTCGCCGCCGCCATGGACGAAGCGCGCGCCCGCGGCGCGCCGCAGCTTGCCTTGTATACGGACCCGAGCGACGAGGCCGCCGGCCCGCCCGGGGCCGCGGGGTCGCGCCGCTCACGCCGGCGCACCGCGCTGCGCTGGGTCGGCATCGGCAGCTGCCTGCTGGTGGTCGGCGGCCTCCTGGTGAGCTGGCTGGTGTGGCCGCAGACCGCGCAGCTCGTCACCCGCTGGCTGGCGGCCGAGCAGGGCGGAGCAGCGGCCCGGATCGAGAGCGTGCGGCTGGGCTCACCCCTGGCTTTCCAGACAGCAAACCTCGCCGGCTGACGGCGGCCCCGCACAGCCCTGGGGCGAGCGGGCCGCCGAGACCTATGACCTCGCTCGCCGGCGCCTCAGCCTGCGCAGCAGCAGCATGCCGGCTGCCCCAGCCGTCCCTGGTGCGCGACTGGCAGATCGCCCAGAGCGCCACCAGGAAGCCGGTCAAGATCACCGTGCCGGGGCCGCTCACGATCGGCGACAGCGTCGCCGACGACTTTTATCGGGAACCGCGCAGCCGCGGCGCGGCCCTCGCCGACGCGCTGGCCTTCAGTCTCGAGCATCTCGAGCGCTGCTTCCACAAGGTGCCGCCCGGCACCGAGCGGGTGGTGCACGTCTGCTGCGGCTATGCCGAGGACTACCCAAGGCTCCCCAGGAGGCGATGCGGTCTCGATCGAGGACGCGCACCGGCCGAACGACCTCAGCCTGCTCGAGCGCTTTTCCCGCACTAAGGTGATCCTCGGGGGTGATCGCGATCGCGAAGAGCCGGGTCGAGGACGTCGAGGAGGTGCGCGCCTGCGAAGCGCGCTCGACCACATCGACCCGCACCGCCTGCTCGCCGCCTCCGACTGCGGCCTCGGCCTCCTCGGCCGCGATCTCGCGCGAGCCAAGCTCAAGGTCCTGGCGCGGCGGCGCACAGCCTGTAGCGAGAGTACAGGGACGCCTGGAGCGGATCGCGAGCTAACTAAGGCTGCTCCGGGCCTTGAGGATGACCGGGGCCGGCGCGGGCGGCGCGAGATCCGCGATGCCGAGGGTGAGCTGCACCGGGGCGGTCGCGGGCGAGGCGCGGGCGAAGTTCGAGGCGGTGAGGCCGAGGAGGCGGACCGGGCGCGCGGGCGGCGCCGGGGTGTGCAGGAGCCAGCGCGCGAGCGCCATCAGCTCCTCGGCCGAGTGCACCGGGTCGGCCAGCGTGTGCTGGCGGGTGTTGAGCGTGAAGTCGTGGTGCTTGATCTTGAGGGTGACGGTGCGGCCGAACAGATCGGCCTGGGCCATCCGCTCCGCGACCCGCTCGGCGATCGGCCGGAGCGCGTCGAGCATGGCGTCGGGTGCCCTGAGGTCGGTCGCGAAGGTCTCCTCGGCGCCGATCGACTTGTAGGGGCGATCGGGGCTGACCGTGCGGTCGTCCTCGCCGCGCGCGATCCGGAAGTAGTGGCGGCCGACCTTGCCGAAGCGGTTGACCAGCTCGGCCTCGGAGCGCGCGCAGAGGTCGGCGCCGTCATGGATCCCGGCCTCCTTCATCTTGCGCGCGGTGACCGGGCCGACGCCGAAGAAGCGCTCGATCGGCAGCTTGGCGATGAACGCTTGCGGCGTCCTGCGGGCGGATCACGGTGAGGCCGTCCGGCTTGTCGATGTCCGAGGCGACCTTGGCCAGGAACTTGTTGAAGGACACGCCCGCCGAGGCGGTGAGGCCCGTGGCCGCGAGGATCTCGCGCTTGATCGCGCGCGCAATCGCGGTCGCGGAGAGGGTGCCGCACTTCGGCGCCGTGACGTCGAGATAGGCCTCGTCGAGCGAGAGCGGCTCGACGAGATCGGTGTAGCCGAGGAAGATCTCGCGGATCTGATGGCTCGCGGCCTGGTAGGCGTCGAAGCGGGTGCGCACGAAGACCAGCTCGGGGCAAAGGCGGCGCGCCTGAAAACCCGGCATCGCCGAGCGCACGCCGAAGACGCGCGCCTCGTAGCTCGCCGCCATGACCACGCCGCGCGGGCCGCCGCCGCCGACCGCGACCGGCCTGCCCCGGAGCGCCGGGTCGTCGCGCTGCTCGACCGAGGCGTAGAACGCGTCCATGTCGACGTGGATGATCTTGCGCGGCGCTGCCGGCGGCGGCAGCGCCGCGGGCTGCACCGGCGGTCGGCCCACCTGCCTGGCGCTGCGCTCATCGGGGCCCGGGGACATCGAGATCGCGACAGATCCTACGCGCCAGAAACTCGTTGATCTCGCGATGCCGGGGCACGGTCGATACCTTGCCGCTGCGACGGTTGACGTACACGGTGTGGTTGGCACCCTCGCGGACCAGCTCGCAGCCGTGTCGCTTGAGATGGCGGAGCAGATCGCGCCGCTTCACTCGGCAGGCACGCGGATCGGCTCCCGGATCACCTCCTGGCCGGCAAGCTCGCGCTCGGCCAACGCCCGATTGGCCTCGAGGACCAGCTGAATGGCCTCGCGCAGATTGAGCCTGGTCTCCGCCAGCGTCGCGCCCTGCGTGTTGGCGCCAGGAAGCTCCTCGACGAAACCGATGTAGCCGCCCGGCACCTTGCGGAAAACCGCCGTCAGCTCCAGCTGCCGTCGCACAGTCGACATGGCGCGATCCATCCTGCCGCAGGTTGTCAGGGCCGATCGATCCCCCTATTACAGCCGCTCCTTGGCGTCGTACAGCTTGAGCACGGCGAGGCCGTCGAGCTGGCCGTGGCCCTTGGCGTTGAGGATCCGGAACAGGGACGCCGCCTGCGCGCTCATCGGGGTCGGCACCTGCAGCGCCTTGGCGAGGTCGTGCACCATGTCGAGGTCTTTCAGCGCCTGGAAGGCGTAGCCGGCGGGCGCGAAGTCGCGCGCCACCAGCCGCGGATAGAGCTTCTGCAGCATGGTGCTGCCGGCGTAGCCGGCGCCGAGCGCCTGCGGGATCTTCGCCGCGTCGACCCCGCCCGCCTCGGCGAGGGCCAACGCCTCGGCGAGGATGCAGTAGTTGCTCAGCACCAGGACCTGGTTGACCATCTTGGTGGTCTGGCCGGCGCCGACCGGGCCCATGTGGGTGCAGCTGCCGAGGTCGGCCAGCACCGGCCGTGCCTTGGCCACATCCGCCTCCGTGCCGCCGGCCATGATCGCGAGCGTCCCGGCCGCGGCGGCGGGCGGCCCGCCCGAGACCGGCGCGTCGACCCAGCCCATGCCAGCGTCGGTCCGCAGGCGCTCGGCGAACCCCCTGGTCACCCCGGCATCGGTCGTCGAATGGTCGACCAGCAGCTTGCCCGGAGCACCCCCCGCCGCCACCCCGTCCGGGCCGAACATCGCCTGGGCGAGGTCGTCCTTGGTCATGACGCAGACCTGGACGAGATCGCTCGCCCGGGCCACCTCGGCGGCCGAGTTCGCCGGCTCGACCCCATGGGCCCGCGCAGCCGCGATCTGCTGCGGCCGGACGTCGTAGCCGGTGACGCGGTAGCCGCAGGCGACGAGGCGGCTGGTGAACGCCTGACCCATCAGCCCGAGCCCGATGAAGCCGATCCTGCCCTCGCCGTCGGCCATGGTCCGCCTCCCCGGCTTGCCGATCCGGCCCGATCATGGCCGCCCGGCCGGGCGCTGGCCAGCCCTGGCGAACAGAGGTGAGTCCGATCCGCAGGCACCGCTCAGCGAGCCGGCGGCGAGGCCTTGATCGCGCCTTGGCGCCCCGCCAGGCGCTACTCGGGTGCGCGGGCGGCCGCTTGCGGAGCGCCCCCAACCGCGCTAAGCCGTGAGCCCAGGGAGACGATCGGGAGGCGGCATGGCGCTTCTGGAGCTGCGCGGCATCGCCAAGCACTTCGGCGCGATCGAGGCGCTGAAGGGGGTCGATCTCAGTCTCGAGCCCGGCGAGGTGCTCGGGCTGATGGGCGACAACGGCGCCGGCAAGTCGACGCTGGTCAAGATCATCGCCGGCAACTTCCCGCCCAGCGAGGGCGCGATCCAGCTCGACGGCAAGGCCTGCAACTTCCACAAGCCGGTCGATGCGCGCGCCGAGGGCATCGAGGTGGTCTACCAGGATCTCGCGCTGTGCGACAACCTCACCGCGGCCGCCAACGTGTTCCTCGGCCGCGAGGCCAAGAAGAAGGTCGGGCCACTTCGGATCCTCGACTATCAGGCCATGTATGCGCGCGCCGCGGAGCTGTTCGGGGAGCTCAAGTCCGAGACCCGGCCGCGCGATCTCGTCAAGCAGATGTCGGGCGGCCAGCGCCAGGCGGTGGCGATCGCGCGCACCCGCCTCTCGGACGCCAAGCTCGTGCTGATGGACGAGCCGACCGCGGCGATCAGCGTGCGCCAGGTCGCCGAGGTGCTCGACCTGATCCGGCGCCTGCGCGACCAGGGCATCGCGATCATGCTGATCAGCCACCGCATGCCCGACGTGTTCGCGGTGTGCACCCACATCGCCGTGCTGCGGCGCGGCCGCAAGGTGGCCGAGAAGCCGATCGCCGAGAGCTCGCCCGAGGAGGTGACCGGGTTGATCACCGGCGCCATCCAGGCCGCGTGAGGTAGCGCCCATGTCGACCCAGACCGGCATCGCGATCGAGGAGATCACGGGCCTCTACGAGCGTACGCTGTTTCAGCGGACGCTCGCCAACCAGGCGTTCTGGGTCACGGTCGCGGTCGGGCTGATCTGTATCGCGACCGCCTATGAGACCCCCACCTTCGCGACGCTCGGCAACTTCTTCAACATCACGCGCAACTTCGCGGCGATCGGCATCATGGCGATGGGCATGACCGCGGTGATCATCACCGGCGGCATCGACCTCTCGGTCGGCTCGGTCATGGCGCTGACCGCGATCGGCGCCGCGCGCGTGCTGGAGGCCGGCTATCCCTGGTGGGCAGGCTGCCTCACCGGCCTGGTGCTGGGCCTGCTTGCCGGCGGGGTCAACGGCGCGCTCATCGCCTACGTCCGTCTGCCGCCGTTCGTGGTCACCCTCGGCATGCTCTCGATCGCCCGCTCGCTCGCGATCGTGCTGTCGGAGAACCGCGTCATCTATCAGCTCGGGCCCGGCGGCGAGACCTTCAAGGCGATCGGCGGCGGTCAGATCACCCTGCCCTGGTTCGGCGACGCGACGCTGGCGATCTCCAACCTGTTCCTCACGCTCCTGGTGCTCGCCGTGATCGTGAGCTTCACGCTCAAATGGACCGCCTGGGGCCGCTACATCTTCGCGATCGGCGGCAACGAGAACGCCGCGCGCCTCACCGGCATCCCGGTCGACCGGATCAAGCTCCAGGTCTACATGTTCTCGGGCCTCACCGCGGCGATCGCGGCGGTCATGCTCGCCGGCTGGCAGGGCTCGGCCTCCAACGGCATGGGCAAGGGCTACGAGCTCTACGTGATCGCCGCGACCGTGATCGGCGGCGCCAACCTGATGGGCGGTCAGGGCAGCGTCTACGGCGCCTTCATCGGCGCGGCGCTGATCTTCCTGATCCGCAACAGCCTGATCATGTTCGGGGTCGACGCCAATTGGTACGACCTGTTCGTCGGCCTGTTCATCATCTTCGCGGTTCTGCTCGAGCGGATCCGCGCAAGGACCTCGGGCTGAGCGGTTCAGCCCGGGCAATGAGCCCAACCAAGGGAGGGCAATCCCGATGAGACGTCTGATGCTATCGGCGGCGGCGGCGGCGCTGCTCGCCGCGCCGGTCGCGGCGGGCGCCGCCGACTACACCTTCGCGCTGGTGCCGAAGAACGTGAACAACCCGTTCTTCGACCAGGCCCGCGACGGCTGCAAGAAGGCCGAGGAGGAACTCGGCGGCGAGATCGAGTGCCGCTACATCGGCCCCGGCGAGCACGGCGGCGGCGAGGAGCAGCTGCAGATGGTCAACGACCTGATCCAGTCCGGGATCGATGGTCTCGCCGTCTCGCCGTCGAATGCCGCGATTCTGGCGAGCGCGCTCACCCAGGCCAAGGCGGCCGGGATTCCCGTGCTGACCTGGGACAGCGACCTTTTGCCCGAGAACGCCGACCTCCGGATCGCCTACGTCGGCACCAAGAACTACGACATCGGCGTCAACCTCGCCAAGATCGTGCAGGAGATCAAGCCCGACGGCGGGACGATCTGCATCCAGTCGGGCGGTGCCGCGGCCGCCAACCACAACGAGCGCATGCAGGGCATCCGCGACACGCTGGGCGGCATGAGCGGCACGACCTCGCCCGGCGAGCCGCTCACCGGCGAGAACGGCTGGACCGAGGTCGACGGCTGCCCGCTCTATACCGACGACGACTTCCCGCGCTCGGTCCAGCAGATGGAGGACATCCTCGCCCGCTACCCGGACCTCGACGCCTTCGTGCCGACCGGCGGCTTCCCGCAGTTCGTGCCGGACGCCTACCGTAACGTCGCGACCAAGGTGAAGGACCGGATCGACAGCAAGGATCTGGCGCTGGTGGTTGCCGACACCTTGCCGGTGCAGATGGACCTGATGAAGGACGGGCTCTCGCTCGGCCAGGTCGGTCAGCGGCCGTTCGAGATGGGCTACAAGACGATGCACTTCCTCTTGGACATCAAGAAGAACGGCAACAACCCCGAGGACCCGACCTACACCGGCCTCGACGTCTGCACGCCCGAGACCGCCGACAGCTGCATCGGCGGCTGAGCCTCGGCTCCTACGATCGGACTGCCTCCGGGCCCGCCCGGAGGCAGTCTCTCCGCCTTGAGCCTCAGGCGGCCGGCGGTACGACCGTCGGGATCGCGAGGCCGCTGCCCTGGTAGGCGCGCACGCGGGTGCCCACCTTCAGAGCCCGCAGGACCAGCACGATCAGCGCCAGCGCGCCGCCGAGCGCCGCGACCTCGACCAGGGTGAGACCCTCGGCTTTGATCTGCTGCGGCGCGAGGAACAGCAGACAGCCGAGCCCCACGCCGAGCATTATGGTGACCACGACCGACCCCAGCTGCGCGGTCAGCTCGCGCTGGGTCCAGCGCGGCGCGGACGGATTGGCGAACAGCAATGTCAACAGAGCAATCAGGACGATGGCTCCGGCGGTCAGGGCACTCCCGTAGACGACATACATGGGCTGCGCTCCGATGGCTGCGCGCTCGCACAGGCGATCGGGGCGGTGGTGCTTGGCGGCTGCCTGACGACCGGATGATCTGATGCGCTCGATTGCAGCATACCCCACGATGAGGCCCGGCGATAGGAGCATCGAGCAGGGGCGCCGGCGGCCGGGTAGAAGCGCGTCGGCCGGCGGGATCAGGCTTGATCTCAGGCCGCGTTGCCGGTCGGCCGGCCGGAGCGCGGCGGCGGCGTGCGCGGCGGCGTCGGCTGCGGGCTCGGGGTCGCCACGACCGGGGCCGGCGATGCCGCGGCGGCATAGGCCTGCAACCGCGCCCGCACCCTGAGCGTTCGCCACACGAACACGAGGACCAGCAGCGATCCGGCGATCGCCGCGACGTCGATCAGCCTCACGCCCTCGGTCATGAGCTGATGGGGCGTCATCGCGAGATAGGCGATCCCCAGCCCCAGCGCGGCCGTGACCACGACGGCGCACAGCTCGGCGACCAGCTCCTGCCGGGTCCAGCGCGGCGCGGCCGGATTGCGGAACAGGAGCATCAACAGAGCGACCGCCAGCAGCGCGCCGGTGGTCAACACGCTACCCAAGACCGCATACATCCTTCGCTCCCTCATGGCAGCGCCGTGCGACGGCCGCGGGGCGCCCGCTGCGCTGCGCCCCGACGGGCAGGCTCGTGCGCCCGGCGCGGCGGCCCGCCAAGAGCACGAGCGCAGGAATATTTTATTCCCGCCGCGATCAAAATAAGTTCTGCCGTGGCGCCGCGGCACCGGCGCGCGCCGGGCGAGATGACGGGCGTACCGTGGGGCCGGTAGGGTCGCGGCGAGCGCGCCACACAGGGGTTGTGCGATGGCGGATCGGAACGAGGTCGTGCGGCTCGGCTGCGGTGCCTACGAGCTCGAGGTCTGCCCCGCGCTCGGCGGCTCGATCAGCGCCTTCCGCCACCGCGGCCGGGACCTGATGCGGCCGGCCGGCAGGGCGTTCTTCGCCTACGCCGATCCGCGCGAGGCCAGCAGCTTCCCGCTGGTGCCGTTCTCGAACCGGATCGCCGACGGCCGCTTCGGCTTTCGCGGCGCCAGCTACGAGCTGCCCTTGAGCTTGCCGCTCGAGCCGCACGCGATCCACGGCGATGGCTGGCAGCACGCCTGGAGGTTAAGCGAAGCGCGCGCGCGCCGGGCGGTGCTGGACTTCGCCCATCGGGTCGAGGGCACGCCGCTCGACTATCGCGCGCGCCAGACCTTCGCGCTCGACCAGGACGGCCTCGAGGCGACGATCGAGATCGCCAATGGCGGCCAGAACTCCGATGCCCGCGGGGGTCGGTCTGCACCCCTACTTCAGCCGCAGCGCCGGGGTCACGCTGCGAGCGCGCCTCGACCACGTCTGGCTGGCGGATGCGCGCAAGCTCCCGACGCGGCCGGCGCCGCTGCCGCCGGAATGGGATTTCGCCGCGCCGCGGCCACTCGCGGCCGTCGAGGTCGACAACTGCTTCGGCGGCTGGGACGGCGCGGCGCAGATCCACTGGCCCGAGGCCGCGCTGACCCTCGCGATCGCCGCCGAGCCGCTGTTCGGGCATCTGGTGGTCTATGTGCCCGCGGGTCGGGACTTCTTCTGCGTCGAGCCGGTCTCGCACGTCAACGACGGCTTCAACCTGCTCGAGCGCGGCGTGGAAGGCACCGGGGTGCGGGTCCTGGCACCCGGCGAGCGGCTCGCCGGCACGGTGCGCTTCGCCGTGGTCTGATGGGGCGAGCGCCGCATGCTCGTCGCCTGACGGCGCTGCCTTGCCATCGGCGTTCCGCGACCAAGGTTCTCTGCAGGAGCCCAGGAGGCGAGCGGAGGACCGATGAGCAGCAGGCGAACCACACGGGCGATAGTGGGCGAGGAGCTGCGTCGGGCGCGCCGGCGCGCGTTCCTGGCGGGCGCGGTGCTCGGGCCTCTCGCCTTGAGCAGCGGCGCGGCGTTCGCGCAGGCGCAGCCGCTTGCGCTCGGCGAGGGCGCGCCCATCGACCAGGACGCCGGCATCCGCGTCCCCGAGGGCTTCGACGCCAAGGTGTTCGCCGACGGCGTCGGCCGCGCCCGGCACGTCGCGGTGCGCGACAACGGCGACGTCTACGTCGCGCTGCGCGCAGCCGGTCGAGGGCGGCGGCATCGCCGCGCTGCGCGATGAGGACGGCGACGGCGCGGCCGACCAGGTCGAGTACTTCGGCGACCACGCGGGCACCGGGATCGGGATCCGGGACGGCTTCCTCTACGCCTCGAGCGACCGTGCGATCCTGCGCTACCCGCTGCCCGAGGGCGACGGGCTGGTGCCGCAGAGCGGGCCGGAGTCCGTGGTCGAGGGTTTCCCTGCGCAGCGTAGCCACGCGTCCAAGGCGTTCACCTTCGATATGTCCGGCAACCTCTACGTCAACGTCGGGGCGCCGTCCAACGCCTGCCAGGAGGACGACCGCACGCTGGGCTCGCCCGGCCAGGAGCCCTGCCCGCTGCTCGAGGAGCACGCCGGCATCTGGCGCTTCGATGCCGACAAGACCGGCCAGAGCTTCGCCGACGGCGAGCGCTTCGTCACCGGGACGCGCAACGTCGTGGCCCTCGACTGGAACCCGCTCGAGGACGTGCTGTACTTCGCCATGCACGGCCGCGACCAGCTCCACCAGCTGTTCCCGGAGCTCTACACCGAGGAGGCCAGCGCCGAGCTGCCGGCCGAGGAGCTCCACCGCGTGCGCGAGGGTGCGAGCTACGGCTGGCCCTACACCTACTGGGACCACCGGGCGGGCCAGCGGATGGTGGGGCCGGAGTACGGCGGCGACGGAGAGACCGCGGCGCCGGAGGGCCAGCACGAGGCGCCGCAGCTCGCCTTCCCGGGCCACTGGGCGCCGAATGATCTGGTGTTCTATACCGCCGAGGAGGGCTTCCCGGCGCCGGCGCGTGGCGGCGCGTTCATCGCCTTCCATGGCTCCTGGAACCGCGCGCCCCTGCCGCAGAGCGGCTACCACGTGGTCTTCGTGCCGTTCGACGGCGCCGCGCCCGCGGGCGACTGGTCGGTGTTCGCCGACGGCTTCGAGGGCGCCGAGGTGCTGGCGGATTCGGACGAGGCCGAGTTCCGCGCGATGGGTCTCGCCCAGGCGCCGGACGGCGCGCTCTACATCACCAACTCGGTCCAGGGCCGGATCTGGCGCGTGACCTACGAGGGCTGATCGCGGCTCGCATGGCGCCCGCCGGTCCGCGGGCGCTACTCGACCGCGAAGCAGCTTTCCACGGCGGTCTGGTTGCCGTTCCTGGCGCGCACCACGATCTCGAACTTGAACTCCTCGCCGAGCTCGATGAAGCCCGCGGGAACCTCCAGCTCCGTGACCGAGGGCGGCAGGTCGACGCTGTAGACCAGCAGCTCCGGCTCCTCGCGCTCGACCACCAGCTGGTAGTTCGCGACCCTGATCCTCTCGTCGGTTCGACCGAGCTCGGGATGCGAGCGCGTGACCGGGTCCCAGCTGATGGTGACCGGCGTGGGGACGAGCGTCAGGGGGCCTTCGCAGTCGACCAGCTCCGGGTCGATGGCGATGCCGGACACCTCGATGCCGTCCGGCGGGCGCCGGCAGGCGATGGCTGAAGCTCGCCGTGCTCTCCAGCTCGTCGCCCTCGAGCGTGCGGCCCGAGATCTCGTAGTCGCCTTCGGGAAGCGCTCGAAGAACTCCTCCGGCGCGAGCTCGTCGAATCCGGCTCGTCGCTCTCGAAGAAGATCTCGGTCAGGCCCTGCTGCGCCAGGCGTGCGGGACGGCCGGACCAGCAGGATGGTGCGCCCGTCTCGGAGCCTCGAGCAGAGCCGGTCCCAGGCTTCGCCATCGATCAGCGCGTGGAAGCCGAGGTCGCCATCGGTGTCGTTGAGCTCCGCGAACACGTCCGCTTCGTCGAACGGGATCTCCTGGCCTTGAGCGGCCGAGCCGAGCGGAGCGGTAATCCCCGAGAGAAATGCGGTCATGGTCAGTGACCAGGCGGGTAGCCCGCGCAGGGTCCTCGTCATCTCGCTGCCTCCTGTTTGCTGCTGCCACCCGGCCCGAGCGCAGGCAGGGTCGGCACAGCAGCTATGCGCGCTGGCCAGGGCGCGGGTAAATCCGACGTTTGTCGGACGGCCGCGTAGACGGCGCCCTATGGAGGCCGGCGAAGGAGGGCGAGCCGTTCATCGACGGCGGTCGGGTGCCGCTCTCGGCCGGACCAGCACGCACGGGCAGAGCGAGAAGCAGGGCGCGTTGCGGATGATCTGAACTGTCGCTCGTCAGAGGTCCTGACGGCCTGCGGTTCGCCACTCAGGCCAGCCAGAGCGGCTCCTTCAGGCGCTCGAGCAGCGCGGCATGGGCGGCGAGCTCCTCGAGGCTCGGCGCATGGGGCCGCGGGGCCCGCGGCACGCGCTCGCGCACCAGCAGCGTGATCCGCTCGGCGCGCGCGACCACCAGGCCGAGGTCCGGCTGGCGACCGCCGATCAGGCCGAGGTAGACCTCGGCGAGCAGTTCGGCGTCGAGCAGCGCGCCGTGCCGGATGCGCGCCGAGGCGTCGACGTCGAAGCGCCGGCAGAGCGCGTCGAGGCTGGTGGGAGCGCCCGGAAAGCGCTGCTTGGCGAGCTGCATGGTGTCGATCACGCCGCGGGTCCGGTCGACCGGCGGCAGCCCGAGGCGCGCGAGCTCGCTGTTGAGGAAGGTGATGTCGAACAGCGCGTTGTGGATGACGAGCCTGGCCGGCGCCGGGAAGTCGTCCTGGTCGTGGTCGAGGAAGGCGAGGAAGTCGTCGACCACCTCGGCGAACACCGGCTGGTCGGCGAGGAACGCCGCGGTCAGGCCGTGGACCAGCTGGGCGTCGGCCGGCATGTGGCGCTCGGGATTGATATAGGCGTGGAACACGCGGCCGGTCGGCAGGTGGTTGGACAGCTCCAGCGCGCCGATCTCGACCACCCGATGGCCCTCGCCCGGCTCCAGCCCGGTGGTCTCGGTGTCGAGCACGATCTCGCGCATGGGACCTCCTCGCGCCGGCGCCGTCCGCTCGCTTGGTAGCCGCCCGGGCGGCAACTGCCAAGCCTAGCCGCGGGACGCGGCCAGCCAGCGGCGCGGCCAGGCGTGGCCGGGCCGGCCGCGCAGCGCGTCGACGACCGCGGCGATCGCCGCCAGCGCGCGGCGCCGCTCGAGCCCGGTCGCGATCACGAAGTCGGCGCGGCGCCGCTTGTCCGCGTCGGGCAGCTGGCGCGCACGGATCGCGGCGAGGCGCGCGCCGGTCATGCCCGCGCGCCGCAGCGCACGCTGGCGCTGCAGGTAGGCGGGCGCGCTCACCACCGCGACGGCATCCACCCGGCGCTCCGCCCCGGTCTCGAACAGCAGCGGGATGTCGAGCACCACGAGCGGCCGGCGCGCCGCCGCGGCCTGCGATAGAAAGCGCCGCTCCGCGTCCCGCACCAGCGGATGGAGGATCGCCTCCAGGCGCGCGAGCGCGGACGCGTCGCCGAACGCCAGCCGGCCGAGCTTCTTGCGGTCGATCGCGCCGTCCCTGCCACAGTCGGGGAACGCCTCGGCCACGGACGCGACGGCGGCGCCGCCCGGCCCGAGCAGGCGATGGACCGCGGCATCGGCGTCGAACACCGGCACCTCGAGCGCGCGGAACCCCTGGGCCGCGGTCGACTTGCCCATCGCGATCGAGCCGGTGAGGCCGAGGACGACCATCGCGAACGCTAGCTGCCGGTCGCCGCCAGGACCACCGCGCGGAGGTCCTCGTCGACCGCGGGATCGGGCCCGAACCAGGCGCGAAAGCCCGGCCGCGCCTGGTGCAGCAGCATGCCGAGGCCGTCGACGACCGGATTGCCATGCGCCCGGGCGACCGCGAGGAGCGGCGTGATCAGCGGGGTGTAGACGACGTCGGTGACCAGCGCGGTGCGCGGCAGGGCGTCGAGGGCCAGGACCAGCGGCGGCTGACCGGCCATCCCAAGCGTGGTGGTGTTGACCAGGAGGGCGGCGCCATCGAGCGCCGCGGCGCGCTCGGACCACGGCACCGCGGCGACCGGACCATCGAGCTCGGCGGCGAGCCGGCCTGCCCGGTCGGGCGTCCGGTTGAGGAGCCGGACCTCGGGCGCGCCGGCATCGAGCAGGGCGACGGTCACCGCCCGGGCCGCCCCGCCGGCGCCGAGCAGCACCGCCGGGCCCGCCTCGGCGCGCCAGCCGGGACAGCCCGCGGCGAGGCTGGCGAGGAAGCCGAAGCCATCGGTGTTGTCGCCGGACAGGGTCTCGTCCGGCTCGACCACGACCGTATTGATCGCGCCGATCCGGCGCGCGAGCGCGCTCGCGCGGTCGACCAGAGGCAGCGCCGTCTCCTTATGCGGTATCGTCAGGTTGCAGCCGCGAAAGCCGAGCGCGGGCAGCGCCCGGAGCGCCTGCTCGAGGCGGTCGGGCGGCACCGCGAGCGGCAGATAGGCGCCGTCGATCCGATGCCGGCGCAGCCAGTGGCCATGCAGGCGAGGCGAGAGGGAGTGGCCGACCGGCCAGCCCATGACGCCCGCGAGCCTCGCGCGACCGGTGAGGTAGACGGCGCCGCTCATCGCGCCAGCACCCCCTGCTCGCGCAGGAACTCCAGGGTCTCGAGCAGCGGCAGGCCCTGGATCGCGAAGTGGTCGCCCTCGATCCGCGCGAACAGCTGCGCCCCGGGTCCCTCGACGTGGTAGGCGCCGACCGCGGCGCTCACCTGGTCGCCGACCGCCGCGAGGTAGGCGTCGAGGAAAGAGGCCGAGCACGGCCGCAGCCAGAGCCTGGCGACGCTCGCGTGGTGCCAGATCCGGGCGCCGCCGCGCAGCGCCACGACCGCGGTCGCGAGCTCGTGCCGGCGCCCGGCGAGCGCTTCGAGCTGGGCGCGTGCGGCGGCGCGGTCGCCGGGCTTCGCGAACCAGCGGCCCTCGCAGCTCAGGATCTGATCGGCGCCGAGCACGATCGCCGCCGGTGGCGCGGCGCTCGCGATCCGCTCCGCCTTGAGCTCGGCCAGCGCCAGCGCCGCGTCCGCGGGCGTCGCCCGCTCGGCCTGCAAGCCCTCGCGGACCGCGTCCTCGTCGACCGCCGCCGGCCGCCGCTCGACGGCGACCCCCGCGGCGAGGAGCAGGCGCGCGCGCGCCGCGCTCGCCGAGGCGAGGATGACCGGCGGCGCGTCGGCGCGCTGCAGGAGCGGCGGAGCGGGCGTCATCGGCGGCGCCGGGCGTCGGCCGGGGTGCTAGCTGGGCAGCCGCACGAGCACGCGCAAGCCCCCTTCCGGGGCGTCCCGGAGCTCGATGTCGCCGCCATGGCCGAGCACGATGTCGCGCGCGATGGTGAGGCCGAGCCCGACCCCGCCGGTGCTCGGGTTGCGCGACCGGTCGAGCCGGTAGAACGCCTTGAACACCGCCTCGCGCTGGTCGGGAGGGATCCCGGGGCCGTCGTCGTCGATCGCGATCCACACGTGATCGCCCTGAGCGGCGACCCGGACGCCGACCCAGCTGGCGTAGCGCACCGCGTTCTGGACCAGGTTGGTCAGGCAGCGGCGGATCGCGATCGGGCGCAGCGGCAGGGTGACCGGGCTTTCGAGCTCGATCTCGACCCGGGTCTGCCCGGTGCTGGCGCGCTGCGCGATCTCCTGCAGCAGCGGGCCGAGGTCGGTGGGCACGATGCTCTCCTGGCCCTCGCCGCGGGCGAACGCCAGATAGCCGTCGACCACGTTCACCATCTCCTCGACGTCGCTGCGCAGGTCGTCGAGATCGCCGGGCTGGGGCTTGCCGTGCGCCAGCATCTCGAGCTCGAGCTTCATGCGGGTGAGCGGCGTGCGCAGATCGTGCGAGACCGCCGCCAGCAGCTCGGTGCGCTGGCCGATGTGGCGCAGGATGCGCTTGCGCATCAGGTTGAACGCCGCGCCCGCCTGGCGGATCTCGGTCGGGCCGGCGAGCTTGAAGTCGCCGACGTCGCGGCCCTTGCCGAAGTTGTCGGCCGCCCAGGCGAGCCGCAGGATCGGCTGCACCTGGCGGGTCATGAAGTAGATCGCGAGGATCAACAGCAGGAGCGACAGGCCGACCATCCAGCCGATGAACACCTGGGTGGTGGTGCTGTCGACCCGCTTGCGGGGTGCGAGCACCCGCAACAGGCCGTCCTCGAGCTGGACGTAGACGGCGATCCGCCGCGGCTGCTCGACCGGGCGGGTGTCGATCACGAACGGCCGATGCACCTCGCTCTGGAAGGTCTCCTGAAGGCGCCGGTCGAGCGCGCTCGGCAGCAGGCCGCCGGTTTCGACCGCCGGCCGCAAGGAGCCCGCGGGCTCCAGCGAGACCGCGAAATCGAAGTGCTCGCGGGCGAGGTCGAGCACCCGGCTCTTGGCGGCCTCGGTCTTCGCCGCCTCGAGCAGCTCGACCATCAGCCCGACCTCGCCCGAGAAGCCGACCGCGAGCCAGCGGGTCACCGAGTCCCAGTGGCGCTCGTAGAAGACGTAGGCGAGCACCGCCTGGAGGATGACGAGCGGCATGATCACGATCAGCAGCGCGCGGCTGAACAGGCTGCGCGGCACCACCCGCGGCAGGCGGGCGATGGTCGGCGCGGACTCGCTGGGGTGACTAACTGCCAGGCCGGAGAACATATCCTTCGCCACGCTTGGTCAACAGATATCGGGGCCGGCGCGGATCGGGCTCGAGCTTGCGCCTGAGCCTGGCGATCTGGGTGTCGATCGCACGATCCGAGCCACTGATCCGGCTGCGCTGGCCGAGCTCGCGGCGGCTGATCGCGAGCCCCGGCTGCTCGGCCAGGATCTGCAGCAGCGACAGCTCGGCATCGGTGAGGTGGATCCGCTGGTCGCCGCGCCGCAGCTCCTGGCAGCCGGCATCGAACGCGAACGGACCGAAGCGGAGCGGCTGGCCGCTCGGCGCGGCGGGCGCGACGCGGCGCAGGATGGTCGCGATCCGCAGCAGGAGCTCGCGCGGATCGAACGGCTTGACCAGGTAGTCGTCGGCGCCGGCCGCGAGCCCGTTGACCCGGTCCTCGGTCTCGCCGAGCGCGGTCAGCAGCAGGATCGGCAGCTCGATCACCTTGCGCAGCTCGGTGGTCAGGCTGACGCCGTCCTGGCCCGGCATCATGACGTCGAGCACCATCAGGTCGAAGGCGAAGCTCTTGAGCGTCGCCTTGGCCTCGGCCGCGTCGGCCGCGGTGGTGACGTGGTAGCCGTGCTCGGCCAGGTAGCGCTGCAGCAGGCGACGCAGGCGGGCGTCGTCGTCGACCACCAGGATGTGCCGGGCCTCGCCGTTGGGCGCCCGCGATCGTCGTCATGCTACTTCGGTCTCCGTCGCTGGCGGCGGCGCTCGTCGAGCAGACCGTGCAGCACCTTGTGGTAGCCGGCGACCGCATCGGCGCCGGCCGCCCGGTAGGCGCTCGCCAGCTGCCGGCGCAGGCGCCCGTTCAGCTGCTCGTCCAGGTCGCGGCCCGCCGCCGTCAGCTCGAGCAGGCGCTGCCGGCGATCGCGCTGACTGGGCCGCCGGGTGATCAGACCCTTGGCCACCAGCTCCTTGAGCAGCCGCGAGAGGCTCTGCTTGGTCAACGGCACCGAGCCCTGCAGCTCGACCATCGTGATGCCGGGGTGGCGCCCGATCGCATGCAGGACGCGCCAGTGGTTGCGGCCGAGGGCGAGACCGGTCAGCGCCCGTTCGGGCTCGGCGATCAGCGCCTGGTGGGCCTGCTCGAGGAGCTCGATCCCGCGGGTCAGCTCCTCGTCGCGCAGGAACAGCGGATTGGGCGCAGCGAACGGCAGCCTACGGGCGGCCTTCGGGTCGGTCACGTTGACACTCATGGGCGCTCGATGCTAGGCGCTGTCTCTTACCACAGCAAACGGGGAAAGGCAGCGTCTCATGTCCCTCGTCCCGTATGATGACCGTGACGGCTTCATCTGGATGGACGGCGCGCTGGCGCCGTGGCGGGACGTCAAGGTCCACGTGCTGACCCATGCCCTGCACTACGCCAGCTGCGTGTTCGAGGGCGAGCGGGTCTACGACGGCCGGATCTTCAAGCTCGCGCAGCACACGGCGCGCCTGGCCAACTCCGCCGAGGTGATGGGCTTCGCGCTGCCCTACGACCTGCGCACGATCGATCAGGCCTGCCGGCAGGTGGTCGCCGCCAACGGCATCGCCGACGGCTACGTCCGTCCGCTCGCCTGGCGCGGCGCCGAGATGATGGGCGTCTCGGCTCAGCACTGCCGGATCCACGTCGCGATCGCCGCCTGGACCTGGCCGGCCTACTTCACCCCGGAGGCCCGGCTCAGGGGCATCCGGATGACCCGCGGGCGCTATGCGCGCCCGGCGCCGAACACCGCGCCGACCGCGAGCAAGGCCGCCGGCCTGTACATGATCTGCACGCTCTCCAAGCACGAGGCCGAGGCCAAGGGCTACGACGACGCCCTGATGCTCGACTACCGCGGCTTCCTTGCCGAAGGCACCGGCGCCAACCTGTTCCTGGTGATCGACGGCAAGCTCCACACGCCGCTGCCCGACTGCTTCCTCGACGGCATCACCCGGCAGACCGTGATCGGGCTGGCGAAGGACCGCGGCATCGAGGTGGTCGAGCGCCACATCGCGCCGGACGAGCTCGCCAGCGCGCAGGAGGTGTTCCTCACCGGCACGGCGGTCGAGGTGACGCCGGTGCGCGAGATCGACGAGCATCAGTTCCAGGTCGGCGCGATCACCCGCCAGCTGATCGGCGACTTCGACGCGCTGACCCGGGAGCCGGCGCAGCGCCAGGCGGTCTGAGCCGGGAGCCGGCGCCAGGCGCGGCGGCTTGCCGGTCAGCCGGCTGCCCCGGCCGCCGCCGGGACCTCGAACACCTGACCCGGATAGATCAGGTCCGGATCGCGGATCTGCGCCTGGTTGGCGTCGTAGATGTGGACGTACTTGAAGCCGGCGCCGAACAGGCGCCGCGCGATGCGCCACAGCGAGTTGCCCGGCTGCACGACGACGTAGTCGATCTCCGCCGCGCCGGCCACCGGCGGCTGGCTGACCCGGGTGAACGGGGTCTCGAGCCGGGCCACCGGGCGGCCCTCGCCGCCGAGCTGATCGAGGCGCAGCATGTAGTCGCCGGGCGCCAGCCGGTGCTCGAGGGTCGCGCTCCAGCGCCCGCTCGGCTCGACCACCACCTCCGACGAGGGCTGATTATCGACGTAGATCCGCACCGGCGCCCCCGGCGGCGCCTCGCCGGTCAGCCGGATCCGCCCGGCATCGTCGTAGTCGAGCACCAGCAGCGCGAGCTCGCCGTCGCCGCTGATCCGGCCCGGCGCCTGGAGGATGCGGCCGCTGCCGCGGCCATCGCGCGGCAGCAGCATCGCGACCGCCTCGCCGGCCGCTTCGGGGCCGGCCGCGGGTTCCGGCGGGGCAGGCTCGGGCACCGCGACGACCGCGACCTGATCCGCCTCGATCTCGGGCGATCCCGCGCTGCGCGCCGCCACGGTCAGCTCCTGCCCGCCGGCCGCGAGCGGCTCGGGCGGGATCGCGACCCATTCGCCCCGCGCGCTGGCGCGCACCCGGTCGAGGACCCGGTCGCCGGCGCGCAGCTCGACCTCGGCGCCGGGCGCGGCGCGGCCGGCGACCACGGCCCGCCCGTCGCGCTCGACGCGGACGATGTCGAAGCTCGGCCGCACGACCTCGGGCATGCCGGCAGCCACGTCCTGCGCCGGCGCTGCGCTGGCCGCCGCGTCCTCTGCCGGCTCGCTGCCCGAGCCGTCGGGCGACCGATCGATCACGACCGCGCCCGGCAGGGTGGGATCGGTCGGGTCGGGCGAGCCACCGAGCAGCGCCGCGAGCGTCCGCCGGATCGACGCGAGCACGCGCGGCACGGCGGCCGGCCGCTCGGCGGCTCGTCGCGCCGGCAGCCGGGGCTGACGGGGGCGCGCCGGACTCGATGGCGGGAGTATCGGGTCCGCGGCGCGGTACCCTCGCTCGGAGCACCGGTTGGGGCCGGCGGCGCCCCGGCGGACGCGGTCTCATCGGGAAGCGTGGCCGGGCCGGCGGGTGCAGGCTCGTCCTCGAGAGCGGCGGCGCGAGCGGGTGCGGACTCCTCGCGGGGAGCGGCAGTGGGGGCGGGCGCCGCCTCGATGCGCGCCGCACTGGCCGCCGCGTCCGACGGCGGATCAGGCTGGTCGCGCGGCTCGGCAGCGGGCGGCGCGCCCGCGCCCGGTGCCAGCCCGCGCAGGCGCGCCCAGTCGCCGTCGCGCGGCGCGCGCGGCGGCGGCGCCGGGTCGACGGCCGGGGCACTCGGCGCGGCCTGCCCGCTCGCCGCCGCGGCCTCGGGTGCGGTCGGCGCGCTCGCCTCGGCCTTCGGCGCCAGCGCCGGCGCCGCGCTCACCGCGGATTCGCCGCCGGCCGCCGGGTCGGGCGGGGCAGGGGGTCCGCCTGTGGCGCCGGCCGGAGCACCTGGCGGGCTCGCAAGATCGCCGCTCGCGCCGGGGCCCTCGGCCGTCGGGCGGGCGCTCGGGTCGGGCTCTGGCGCGCTCGGGGCCGGGGTCCCGGTACCGGGCGCCGGGAGCGCAGCAGCCGGGGCGTCGCCGGTGGCGCCCGGCACGGCGGTCGCGGGCGGGCCGAGCGCGGCGGTGTCGCTCGGAGCGGCGGGCCGCGGCGCGGCCTCCTCGATCTCCGGCTGCGGCCCGGCGGAGCGCGCGACCGGCTCGGGCGCATCCGCGCGCTCGTAGACCAGCCAACCCACGCCGGACAGCGCCAGGAGACCGAGCAGCCAGACCGAAGGACGACGAATCATTGCCGTGAACATTCAGTTAACCTTGATGCCGCAAGATAGGTCGAATCGGTTGCCGATTGCAAAGAATTAGCGCAATGCGCCGGGACGCCGCCCGGAGCCGGCCCGCGGACCGCCGCGGGGGCGCTGCCCGGAGCCAGCGGCGATGCCCCTCCGCCGCGCCACGGAGGTTGTGGCCTTGAACCCGCGCACCGGAGGCCGCAGAGTAGAGTGGCGCGCCTGCTCGTTGGAGACCCTGAATGGCGATCAGCATCTGCGTCTTCTGTGGCTCGCGCTACGGGGCTGACCCGCGGTTTCGCGCCGCGGCGACGCGCTTTGGCGAGCTCGCGGGCAGCGCGCAGATCCGGCTGATCTACGGCGGCGGCCACGTCGGTCTGATGGGGGCGGTGGCCGATGCCGCGATCGCGGCCGGCGGCGAGGTCACCGGCCTGATCCCGACCCGTCTGCTCGAGCGCGAGGTCGGCCACCGGGCGATCACCGAGCTGGTCGTCACCCAGGACATGTTCGAGCGCAAGCAGCAGATGATCGACCGCGCCGATGCCTTCGTCGTCATGCCCGGCGGGCTCGGCACGCTCGACGAGCTGCTCGAGGTGGTGACGCTGCGCCAGCTCGGCTACCACGCCAAGCCGATCGTGGTGGTCAATCTCGGCGGCTATTGGGACCCGCTGATCGCGCTCGTCGACCGCGTGGTCGAGCAGAAGTTCGCCGATCCGAGCGCGCGCACGCTCTACCGCATGGTCGATGCGATCGAGGAGGTCCTGCCGGCGCTCGGCGTCGGGCAGCCGCCCGCCGCGCCCTTGCGGGTGGCGCGCGCCGAGTAGGCTGCGCGGTCAGCTGTTCTGGCCGTTGCCGACGATCGGGTTGGCCACCGGCTCGCCGCCGCCTTGGGACTGGGCCTGGGCCTCCGCCTGTTGCTGGCGCCGGCGGTAGAGGCTGGCGAAGTCGATCGGGTCGAGCATCAGCGGGGGAAAGCCGCCGTCGCGCGTGGTGTCGGCGATGATCCGGCGCGCGAACGGGAACAGGAGGCGCGGGCATTCGATCAGCAGCAGCGCCTGCAGGCTGTCCGGCGGGATGTTGACCAGCCCGAACAGACCGCCATAGACCAGCTCCATCACGAACCCGGTCTCGCCGCCCGACTTGGCGTCGACGTGCAGCTGCAGCACCACCTCGTAGCGCTCGCTGCCGAGCGCGGTGGCCCGGACGTCGACCTGGACCTGGATCTCGGGCCGCCCCTGGCCGGGCTCGAGGCTCGCCGGCGCGCGCGGGTTCTCGAACGACAGATCCTTGACGTACTGGGTCTGGATCATCAGCCGCGGCGGGTTGGTAGCGCTCGCGGCGCCGCCCTGCGGCGGCTGTGCGGTCTCGGCCATGATGCTCGGTTCCTTGAGGTTCTGAGGACGGTGAGGTTCGAAGGACGGCGACTCGGCCGGCGCGCGGCCGGGCTCAGTCGAGCCGCACCAGGGTGGCGTTGGTGACCTCCTGGCCGGTGAGCGCCCGGATGAACCCCCAATGGGTGATGACCGCCACCCGGTGACGGTCGGCGAGCTCGTCGGTCCGGGCGCGGAACGCGGCGCAGCGTTGGCCGAGGCTCGCCTCGGTCTCGGCCGGGGTGCCCCACCACAGCTCCTCGAGATGGCCGAACTCGAGCGCCGGCCAGAGCCCGACCAGCCGGCTCTTCGGCGTGCCGAGATCGCAGGAGAACACGCAGCGCTCGCGCACCAAGGGCTCGACGGTGATCGGCAGATCGAGCGCCTGCGCGACGATCGTCGCGGTCTCGAGGGTGCGCCGGTAGGGGCTGGCGACGAGCCGGCCGATGCCCGCGGCGGCGAGCTGGCCGGCGAGCTTCCCGGCCTGATCACGTCCGGCCTCGGTGAGCGCCGGGTCGGGGATGCCGGGATCGATCCGGGTCCGCGAGTAGTGCCGGTTCCACTCCGATTCGGCGTGCCGCACCAGGATCACCGGTCGCGTCCCCAACCGCCGCGCGGCGGCGGTGCCTCGTCCGGATCGATCTCCTCGAACTCGACGTCCAGGATCGGCGGCTCGGGCTCGGGCGCGGCGCCGCGGCCCTGCGGGCGCACGCACCACGTGGCGCTCGAGGTGATCGGCGACCTGCCGGTAGATCAGCGCACGCAGCTTCGGCACCAGCAGCAGGGCGCCAAGGGTGTCGGTGATGAAGCCCGGGGTCAGCAGCAGGGCGCCCGCGACCAGCAGGCAGAGGCCCTCGAACACCTCGGCGACCGGCATCGCGCCCTGCTCGAGCTGGCGTTGCGCACGCCTCAGGACGCTGAAACCCTGGTGCCGCAGCATCCAGGTCCCGGCGATCGCGGTGAGCACGAGCAGCGCAAGGGTCGGCATGACCCCGATGAGGCCGCCGACCTGGATCAGCAGCGCGATCTCCGCCAGCGGCACGAGGATGAACGCCAGCAACAAAAAGGGCGCGAGCCGAAGCCGGCTCGCGGTTTGTCTTTCGGATCTCCGCATTATATGATTGTTTAGCACCTCGTCCTTAGCTTGCGCCAGCTGCTCCTGCGGGCACCATCCGCGAAATCGCCCGCCGCTGCAACCCGGGCGTCGATGGAGCCGGAATGTCTGAGGGCTTTGCCTACATCGATATCCTGTTCTTCGCCATGGTTGCGGCGTTCATCGCACTGCGCCTGCGCAGCGTGCTGGGCCGGCGAACCGGCCAGGAGCGGCGGCGCTCCGGCGGCTTCGGGCCGGCCCGTCCGAGCAGCAACGGCGCGGCCGACAACGTGGTCGCGCTGCCGGATCGATCCGGCCCG